>DATKZY010000176.1:0-108559 GCA_035527715.1 Planctomycetota bacterium
CCGCCGCGCCGTCTCGGGAAGCGGTGACCACACCCTCCGGCTCTGGGACCTGGAGAGCGGGGCATGCCTGCGCACCCTCGAGGGCCACAGCGGCTGGGTCACGAGCGTGAGCGCGAGCCCCGATGGCCGCCGCGCGGTCTCGGCCAGCGAGGACAAGACCCTCCGGCTCTGGGACCTGGAGAGCGGAGAATGCCTCCACACCCTCGAAGGCCACCGCGAGGTGGTCTGGAGCGTGAACGTGAGCCCCGACGGCCGCCGCGCAGTCTCGGCAAGTTCTGACAGAACCCTCCGGCGCGCGAACGATGTCCCGGCAAGCTATGACAAACCCCTCCGGCTCTGGGACCTGGCGAGCGGCGAATGCCTCGCCGTCTACCACGCGGGTACCAGCAGAGCGCTTTCAGTCGCTACCTCCCCGTCCGGCGACCGCATCCTCTGTGGAACGGACGATGGCCGGGTGCACTTCCTCTCGCCCGTCAACGTCCCCCCTTCAGGACCGGCGATCCTCACCGCAACCAACCCCACCAGTGCGCGTTGCCCTTATTGCGCCACCGAATTCGCACCGCCATCGGAGGTCGTCGCCGCGATCCAGGCTCAATCGGCGGTCAGCGGTCAGCAGGCTGGAATCCTCTCCGCCTGCCCCCGCTGCGCCAGGGCGATTCAGTTCAACCCCTTCTTCGCCGCCGCGGGCGACTACGCGGACGTGCTCCGCCGCGGCCTCGAATCGCTGCGGTGCCAAGAGAAGGCAGAGAGCAGGGACGCGCTGGGCCACCTGAAGGCCCTGGCGGCGCAGCTTGCCGCGACTGGCCATCACGACGAAGCGGCCCGCTATGCACAGGAGGCAGCCGCGCTGGCCCCGCGCATTGCTCACTGAGAGCAAATGGCCAACGGTTTCCGCGACACGCACACGGAGCGAGACCATTTGGCGACAGCATTCATCCGCGCCCTCTCTGCAGTTCCGGCTCGCTTGACTGTGCGGTTGCCCGCGAGTAGGATTGGGCCGGTTGGGAGGCAGCAGACCCGCCCAGTGGCCGCCCAGGAACGTGCGAATGGCCCACGATGTGTTCATCAGCCACTCGGCGAAGGACAAGGGAGTGGCGGGCCAGCTTTGCGCTGGGCTGGAGGCGCGCGACATCCGCTGCTGGATCGCGCCGCGCGACATCGTGCCGGGCATGCCGTGGGGGGAGGCGCTGGAGGATGCGATCGCCGCCAGCCGGGTCCTCCTCCTCGTCTACTCGGCTCACGCCAACGCCTCGCCGCAGGTCCTTCGCGAGGTCGAGCGGGCCGCGAGCCAGGGAATCCCCATCCTGCCCCTGCGGATCGAGGATGTGCTGCCCTGCAAGAGCCTGAGGTTCTTCATCAGCTCCCACCACTGGATGGACGCTCTGTCGGGCAGGGTGGAGGGTGACCTGGACCGGCTGGCGGATGGTATCCTCAAGCTGCTTGCCGAGCCGCTGCCCACCGAGGCCGCCCCGGCGCCGGCGCCGCGGGCGCCCCAGGCCGTCCCAGGACGCGACGGGGACCGGTTGCCACCGGGCTGGACCGCTCAGCGCCAGGCCGTGCGGGTGGCCACGCCCGAGGGGGACTTCGAGAAGGAGATCGCCTTCTACGCAAACACCATCGGGATGAAGTTCGTGCTCGTGCCGGGAGGCGAGTTCCCCCGGAAGGTCCGCGTCCTGCATCCCACGAAAGGCTCCTTGACGCGGGAGAAGCCTCCGGTGCGGGTCGCGAGCACGAAGCCTTTCTACCTGAGCGCTTACCCGGTGACGGTGGGCGAGTTCGGCCGATTCGTCCAGGTCACGTCCTACGTGACCGATTCGGAGGCCGGCGAGGGGGCGTCGATCCACCTCAGCGGGCGAGAGTGGGTGGCGCGCAAGGACATCTCCTGGCGAACCCCCGGCTTCGCGCAGACCGATTCGCATCCCGTCACGTGCGTCACGTGGCTCGACGCCGCGGTGTTCGCCGAGTGGCTCGCCGGCCTCGAGGGCCTGCCCTACCGGATGCCGACCAGCGCCGAGTGGGAGTTCGCGTGCCGGGCGGGCACGACCAGCCCGTTCTACTGGGGCGACGAGTTCCGGCCAGATTGCGCCTGGGCCGGCTCGAACAGCAGCAGGAAGACCCATCCCGTGGGCACCCGGCTGCCCAACAAGCTCGGCCTCTACGACATGAGCGGCAATGTCTGGGAGTGGTGTCAGGACTGGGCGCTGGGGAAACCCTCGGGCGAGAAGAAAATCCTGCGAGGGGCCTCCTGGTGGAACGCCCCCAACAACTGCCAATCGTCCAACCTCTGGCCCGGAGACCCTTCGTGGGCCAATTGGATCTTCGGGTTCAGGGTCCTCGTGACCCTGGGGGCATAGGCGAATCCGTGGCTGTCCCCGTTCCCGCAAAGCTCTCGCTCCGCTCGATCGCATTCGAGCTGACGCCGCGGTGCAATCAGCGGTGTCTCTACTGCTATAATGCCTGGCGCGAAGAGGGGGCGGCCGAAGGCACCGAGCTGTCCGCGGGCCAGGTGTGCGCGCTGGTGGACAAGGTGCTGGCCGAGGCGGCGCTGGGGCACGTGACGCTGACAGGGGGCGAGCCCTTCCTGCGGGCCGATCTGTTCGAGATCATCGGGCACATCAACGGGCGCGGGCTGCCGGTGGCGATCATCTCGAACGGGCGGCTGGTGGATGAGCGCGTCGCTGCCGCGCTGGCGGAGCGCGACGTGGCCTACGTGCAGGTGACGCTGCTGGGACCCGATGCGGCGACGCACGACGCGCTGTGCGGCGCGGGGAGCTTCGAGGGGGTGACTCGCGCGGTCGAGCGGCTGGTGGCGGCGGGGGTGGCGGTCGGCGGGTCGTTTCTGTGCACGCGGCGGAACCACGGCTCGGCGGGGGCGACGGTGCGGCTGATGCGGCAGCTCGGGATGCTGCATCACGTGGCGTTCAACCGGTTCAACCCGTCGGGGCCGGCGGCGGCTCGCGCGGCGGCGCTGTTGCCCACGCGGTCGCAGGTGCTGGCCGCGCTGGGCGAGGCCGACGCCTTCGCGGGCGAGCACGGGCTGCGGGTGCACTGCACGATGCCGATCCCGCACTGCATGGCGGACGAAGCGGAGTTCCCGAACACCGAGTTCGGCGTGTGCAGCGCGGCGACGGAGCAGGGGGAGTATGCGGTGGACCCGTCGGGAAGCCTGAAGCTGTGCACGCTTCAGCGGCGAGCGGTCGGGAGCCTGTTCCAGCGGGGCTTCCGCGAGCTGGTGGAGGGGGAGGCCGTGGTGCGGTTCCGCGCCCGGCGGCCGGCGTTCTGCGAGGCGTGCCCGCACGGGCCGAGCTGTCGGGGCGGCTGCGGGGCCGCGGCCGACTGGGTGTTCAACGACCCCAACGCCCTCGACCCCTTCCTGGCCCAGCACGTGGGGCAGGAGGGCGGGGCCTCGGCGGGGTAGCAGTCAATCCTCATTCGCCATAGACCTCGGCCGGGCCGAGGATGTGGGGGTAGTGTGGGCGGAGGAAGGTGCGCGTGGTGTAGCACAGGTCGCACTTGCTGACGGCTCGGTCGGGCACGATGAAACCGTGCTCGCGGCGGGCGAAGTCGGCAAGGCCGAGCGGCCCCTCGTCCGCGACCAGCTTCGAGATGAAGTTCGCGTTCTCCGGGCCGCGCTCCAGGAGGTCGAGGAGGCGGGTCTCGCGCGCGTTGCCCAGGATCACCCCGCAATTGGTCTGGATGTTGTCGTAGGGGTCAATGTGGAGTTCCCAGATCGTCTCGCGAGCGAACTCCACCTCGCAACCGGGGTCGTTGTGGGGCACGCGCCAGGCGCGGCCGGGCGGGAGCTGGTCGAGGGGACGGTCGTCGAGGAAGCGGCGGAGATTTCGGTGTGCCGTGCCGACGAGGACGGGCGGGTGGGCGCAGACGAACTCGCGGAGGCGCGCCTCGTCGCGGGCGATGGCGGCGAACTCGACGACGGCCTCGTCGGGGGCATTGGTCGTCCAGACGTTCTGCGGGCCGAACATCTCGCGTGCGAGGCGGCGCGCGCGGAGGAATCGCTCGGGCGGCACGAACGCCTGGTGGTAGGGGTCGGCGCTCAGCAGCATGCCCACCACGCCGTTGGCCTGGAGGGCTGCGTAGCGCCCGCGCACCAGGGCGTCGTCGGTGGCGAACGACGCGTTGGATTCGATGAAGTGGGGCTGGACGCCCTCGGCGACGGCCGCCTCGAGAGCGGCGAGCAGGTCGTCCCAGAACAGCATCGCCTCGCCGCCTGCGATGTGGATCACGCGACCCAGCTCGTGGAGCTGGCGCAGGTGGTAGACGCTCTGCTCGGTGGTCATGCGCACGGGCGGACGCTCGCCCGCGCAGCCGAAGCAGCAATGGCGGCAGGCGATGGTGCAGCGATAGGTGTAGAGGAGCGCGGCCACGCCGAGCCGCTGGCCCGCCGCGGGAACGCCGACCTCGGCGATGAGGCGGTCCACTGCCTCGCGGGGCTGCAGTGATGCCGGCATTCCTGCTCCCCTGGTGCTATCGCTGACGATCGAAGTACGCGGTGAGCGGGTAGGCCACGCGGTTCAGCTCGCGCATGGCGTCCATCAGCGGCACGTGCGGCTCGTAGGCCGCCGTGACGATGCCCTTGTTCGAGTCGCGGTTCGACGGGTCGGTCTTCGTGTCCTCGGGGTCGTTGTCCATGTACTTGAACCAGTGCCAGCCGACGCAGGCCCTCGATTCGAGCAGGGCGAGGGTGAAGTTCTGATAGAACCAGCCGCGCTCCTGCTGGGTGGCGACGGTCCAGCCTGCGCCCGTGAGGTTGGGCATGCCGGTGTCGGCGCCCTTCGCATACCACTCGGTCACGAGGCTCGGCTTGCCCGCCCAGGCGGCCCAGCGCTGGAGCATGTCGGCGGACGGCGTCCAGACGCCGTAGACGTTGACGGAGACGACGTCGAGGTAGCGGCCCGCTGCGGCGAAGACGGGCTGGCAGCCCTTCTCGTAGCTGTGGAAGCGCGAGCCGAGGTACAGATGGTTCGGGTCGTGCTTGCGGATGGCCTTGGCGACGACGGAGAAGTAGCGCTCGGCCACGCGGCCGAGCCATTCGTCGCGGTCCTTGGCGGTGAGCTTCGCGCGGTCGAGGCGGCGCTCGGCGAGCCAGGCCTCGGCGGCCTTGCGGCCGGGGTCGTCGGGCTTGAGCTTGAGGTAGCGGTCCAGGCTGTCCTTGGGGAACGGCATCTCGTTGTCGGAGAAGTGGCCGAGGAGCCAGGGGTCGTCTTTGGTCGCGGCGAGCTGCTTCGCGTGCTCGTCGGCGAACGTCTCGAATTCGGGGTCGAAGGCGAAGATGCAGTTGCTCGGGTAGCCCGTGTGGCCTGGCAGTTGATGCGTGCCGCCACGCTTCTTGCCGTAGCTGCTCATGAAGTTCCAGTTCGGCGTGTAGGCGACCGGCTCGGCGGCGCCGCGGTTCAGCGCGTCGTCGGACCACGAGCCCGTGCCATTGAAGGCCAGGTCGCGCAGGAGCGCGACCGTCGCGTCGCGCCACTTCTCGGCTGTGCCAAACTTCGTGGGGAGCGTGCGGAGGTTCTTCGGCGACGTGCCGGGCCGCACGGCGTTGACGCCGATGTGGAGGAAGCGATAGCCCTCGGGGTCAATCAGCCACCAGCGATCGCCGAGCTTCTCCGCGCGGAAGAAGCCCGTGGCCTTGTGCCGCTCGCCGAGCCAGCCGCCGAACTTGTCGAACTGAGGGGTGTCCCTGGGCGCGAAGTCGGCCAGGTGGCGCAGGATGCGCGTGTCGTATTCCTTCGGGGCACCCTTGCCACGCCATGCCTTGATGCGCAGCGGCCCGCCCGGCGCCGCCTCCTCGCCGCCGGCCGCCGCGCCCAGGGACAGGATGACCGGACCCAACAGCAGGCACGGTCGCTTCATCCGCTCACCCCCTCGGGTCGCCTGCGTGGCCTACTTGTCGTCGTCATCATCCTTGTCATCGTCCTTGTCGTCGTCCTTGTCGTCGTCCTTGTCATCGTCCTCGTCCTCGTCGTCGTCTTCGATCTTGATGTTCTTGATCTGGCCCTTGTCGTCCAGGGTGAACTCGACCTCGACGGCCTTGCCCTCCTTGGGCTTCACGGTGACATCGATCTTGACCACCGTCTTGCCGCCCTTGGTCTTGGTCTCCTTCTCGGCCTCGACGATCTGGCCGTCGGGGAACATCGCGTTCACGACGGCGACGATGTTCTTGGGCAGGTCCTTGACCGCGATCTTCTCTTCCTTGCCCTCTGCAAGGGCCACACCTGGCGCCACGAGGGCCAGCGCCGCCATCCCAAGCCAGCACAGTTTCGACATCTCCGGGTCTCCTTCTTCGCACGGCCTCATTGAACCGAGGGGCCACGTTGGCCCTCGCGCTTCACGCTCAGTCGTTGTCCTCCCTTCGCAGGAAATGCCCATCGGCGTCGAGTCCCACCTCGACCTCCTTGCCCTGGACGCGGAGCGTGACCTCGTAGGCGGTCACGCCACCGCGGAGCTCCACGTCGGCCTCGACCCACTGAGCGTCGGGGCCGAAGCGGGCGCGGACCGCGTCGCGCACGGGCGCCGGCAGAACCCCGGGCAACTCGCCCGGGGGCAGCTCGCGCGAGTAGCTCTGCACCGAGCCGTCGGGCGCCACGTTCGCTTCCACATCAAGCTCGCCGATCTTTCCCTCGATCTCGATCGTGCCGGCCTGGAGCTTGACCGAAGCGGGCCGCACGGCCTCGCCGGGGAAGAGCAGGCGAAGCGCGAGCGAGGCCCCCTCCCCCGACGGCGAGGGTGGGGGGAAGAGCCGCAGGCCCCCGGCGGCCACGCTGGCGCTCCCCAGCGGCGGCCGCTCCACGCGGACCCGTCCCTCGGCCACGCTCACCGCGAGGCCGCGCCGGCCGGCATCGTCCACCGCGAGCCGAACGGTGAACCGGGTGCCCTCGGTCACGACGTCGCCCGCGCGGGTGCAGACGCGGAACGGGCGTTGCCCGGCGGGCACGTCGCACTGCACCGCGCCCGCGGCCAGCTCGATGCGCCAGCGGTCGCCGCCAGTCTTGCCATGGATCGTCAGCGACGACCCCGGCGCCATCTTCACGTGCGATTTGTCGTCGCACGCGAGTGCTACGGGCGCCTTGCCCGCGGTGATCGCGCGTCCGAGAGGGACCGTGGCCGCGCCGGGCTCCAGCCCTTCCGGGCTTCCGCTGACGACCCGAGCGCCGGCGGGGAGAGCCGTCCGCCGCGGGGGGAGAAGAATGCTGCCCGCGACGGCGACGAGCAGCGAGGCGGCAATCGCCACTGCCCAGGGGACCCAGCGCCGAGCGCGCGGCCGGCCGCGCCCCTGCGCGTCCAGGCGACGGCGAATGGCAGCCAGCGCCTTCTCGGGGTCCGCCTGGCGGCCGGCCAGCAGCCCGTGGATGAGGAGCGCGCCGCCAAGCTCCCGCCCCAGCTCTCCGTCCGCCGAGAGCGCCCGCGACACCGCTTCGGCGTCCCGCTCCGCGAGCCGGCCGGCAACGAGGTCCTCGGCCAGTTCCTCAGGCAGTCGGCGTGGTGTGTCCATCGGTCACCTCAAGCTTGGCGAGCACGCAATCGGCGAGGCGTCGGCGCACGCGGTAGAGCCGCTTCTTGACGTTGGCCAGGCTGGTTTCCAGCCGCGCGCTGACCTCCTGGTAGCTGTGCCCCTGGAGGTAGTGCAGGGCGATGTAGGTGCGGTCGGCCTCGCCCAGGGCCGCCAGGCACAGCTCGAGCGCCTCGAGGCGGTCCACCCACTCCTGCCCCGGGCGCGCTTCGATGCACTGGTAGACGCCATCGAGCCAGTCGAGCGTAGAGTCGCCCAGGCAGGCGACGGGGTGGCGGCGCCGGGCGGCGTTGCGGGCCAGGTTGCGGGCGATGCCCCGGAGCCACGGCCCCGCGGGCCGGCTCGGATCGAACTGCTCGGCCCTCCTGCACGCCACCAGAAAGACCTCCTGAGCGACGTCTTCCGCCTCACCCCGCTCGCCCATCAGCATCGTGCAGAACGAGAGCACCATCGCATACTGCTCGCGCACCAGATTGTCGAGGAACCCTGTCACGCGGAGGTCCCGTGCACATCGGAGAAGCGTCGCGACGCCTGTCCTTCCATACTACTATTGTCTCGGGAGCCGCGGAAGTGGACAGTGGCTGAGGAAATTCCGCCCGGTCGCCACCCGACCCTTACCGTCCCGAAGGCATTGGAGCCTTCGGGAGGGGGCCTCACTTCGTGCTCAGTGCGACGACGCGGCCATCGGCCAGGCCGACGGCGAGGGTGTCGCCGAGCCAGGCCAGGGCCGTGATGTCTTGCGGCATCTGCTGGCGGCTCGTCGGGGCGCCCACGGCGTCGTAGAGGATGAGCGTGCCGCCCCAGAAGGCGACGGCGGTGACGGGCGGCCTCGTGGCCATGAGCTTCACGATCCGGTCCTGAGGCAGGTTCTCCTTGGGCAGGTCGCGCGAGGCATTCTGCGGGTCGGGCCGCAATTCGGCGGCTGCCTTCTCGCGCTGATCGGGCGCAACGGGCTTCTGGCTCGACACCTTGCCGTCGGCGCCGACGACGCTGAGCGAGTCGTCGTGGGTGAGCACGCGGAGCTGTTTGCCGTCCGCCTTCATCGCGTCCACGCGATCGGGCAGCACGGCGACCCAGGCGGTCTTGAGCGCGGGCAGCAGGCCGGGCGCAGTCGTGGCCGCCGCGACCGAGTGGGTAACTGGCATTCGCCACGGGGTGAGCGGCTGGATGCCCGCGACCATTTCGTAGAGCGTGCCGACCGCCTCGGCCATGCCCGCGGCGTCGTAGGCGATGAGGGCGATGCTCTCCTGCCCGTGGCCGATGATGTCGCGCTGCCAGGCGATATACCCGTGGCCGCGGCCGGGAAATTCGTCGGCCTTGGGCGGATACGGCAGCACCTTCATCTTCTCGACGTGGGCGATGAGCGGATTGTCCTGCGGTGTGCCGAGCAGGATGACCGCGCCCTGGATGGCGAAGCCGACCTTGGCCGGAGAGTTCTTGCCGGCGGGATCGGCGCGGCCGAATTCTATGCCGACCCAGGTGGGCACCTCCTCGGGCTTCAGCTCGCGCGGCTTGTTGGCCTCTTTGGCGTCCACGATCTTGCAGTGGAGGTCCCAGGGTTCAAGGATGCCTGCGAGCCGCTCGGCGGCAGCATTGTTGTAGTCGCCTGCGCCCTTGACGATGGTGGCGGCGCGGTGGACGCGGGCGAAGCGGTGCACGCGGTCGAAGTCGGGCGCGAAGAAGACGGCGCGATGGGTCGCGCCCGCGAGCGCCCCGCACTTCTCGAGGGGCTGGCAGGCGAAGGTCACTGTGTCCTCCGTGCCGCTGAGGAGCTCGCGGACGACGATCTTCCACTGCCCGGCGGGGTCGGTCACGGCCAGGGGCAGGCTGACGGTCGCGGTGCCCTGGCGCGTGGCGACGTAGCGCTCGTAGCGCGTGGCGCCGAGGGGAGCGATCACCTGAATGTGCAGCGGGGCCGAGCCGCTGAGCACGCCGCCCTTGGCGTCGAGCAGCGTGGCGCCGGCCTCGACTCGGATGGGCGCCTGGGCGAACGTGAGGTCGCGCGTCAGCACAGGGGTCAGGGCTTTCACCGAGCCGATGGGCCGCGCGGTGCGGGCGAAGACGTGCATCTGCCCAGGGCCGAAGCGGAGGGTGCCCTTCGTGCCCCCCTTCAGCTCGGCGAACGCGCCGCCGCGAACCGCATCGTAGACCGCGCGGCCGTCGTCGGGCAACGCGATGGTCGCGACCGCGGGCTTCATCGAGAGATACGCCCCCACCTTGTAGTCGTATTCCGCATTGACGGCGAACAGATACTCGATGTCACCCGCGGCTTGGCGGGTGGCGACGATATAGGGGTTGTCGCACTCGAAGATGGGCTTGATGCCGGCCAATCGAAGCTGGGCCTTGATGGCCTTGGCCAGCGGCGTGGCGCCCTGGAAGTGCTTGCCCACGGTCACGTAGGGCCGCATCTCGTCGTACTTCTTCTCGTCGGCCAGCTTCTTGATGATCGTGGCGTCGGGCATGGCAGGCGTCACGCCCAGGCCCGTCGCCCCCTTGATCTTGACCGTGCAGTCGGCGGTTGTGAGAACGAGTCCGCCCTTCGCCGCAAAGTCCTCGAGGGCCGCGATGACCGGCGGGTCGAGGTACTTGATGGAGGTGAGGACCACGGCCTTGTGGTTCGCGGCGAGCGTGCCGTCCGCGATGTCCTCATCCACGACCACCATGAACTGCTGCTGGAGGAGCTTGCCGGCGAGGTAGGTGAGCGGCAAGTTCTGGCCGTGGGTCTCGCCGTGGGCGTAGCAGACCGAGCGGTCCTTCACCTGCTCGTTGATGAGGTGCGAGAGACTGTAGAGCATGGCGACGGGCGGCCGCGTGACGGGCATCGTGGTGAAGATGGTGCCGAGACGTGCCATGAGTTGGTTGGATTCGACCACGCCCTGGGCCGCGGGCTTCTTGGCCGGCTCGAAGGGGTCAATGTCGGGCGGCGAGATCATGCCCTGGATGTTGGTCTGGAACGAGAGATACTGCTCGAGGCGGAACTCGTCGCTTGTGGTGTTGCCATACCAGCAGGGCAGATACCAGCAGGGCTTGGCGATGTCGCGGGCGCGGGCCATTTCGAGGAAGTACGACGGGTTGAAGTAGCCCGGACCCCAGTCGTGGTAGCCGCCGTGGCCGCTGACGATGGGCAGGCTGCGGACGACGTTGAAGTAATAGCCGTCGGTGAACGCCGACCAGCCGTACTGACTCTGGGTGACGCAGAGGTAGCCTGGCTCGACGTAGAGGACGCCGAGCTGCGCCTCCTTCCAGGCGGCGTCCATGAAGCCCAGCTTCCAGTAGGCCCACTGCTTCCACTGCCGCACGTGGTCGGGGTTGTTGGGGTCCACCTTGTGGTGGCTGAGCCACTCGCGGCCGAAGGCGCTCTGGTAGGCGCGCACCTGGGCGGGCACGCCGTGGGGCGTCCACTCGCCCGTCTCGGGGTGCTTGTGCCAGGTGAGGCCGGGCTCGTCGTAGAAGTGGATGCCGGGCACGTTGGGCCGCGTGCGCATCTGGAGCGCGCGCTGGACGACGCGCGCGGTGCCGCCGCGGGCGACGTAGGGGTCGCTCCAGTCGCACTCGCCCCGCAGGTCCATCTGGTGTCCGCCGCTCATCACGCAATTGGGCATCACGTCGCAGCCGGCGCGGATGTAGTTCGCGTCGTCGTCGTTCGTGTAGTGGCCGTAGATGAGGTTGAAGCCGATGCTGTCCTCGCCCTCGACGAGCTTGGCCTCCTTCTGGGCGCGGCCCCAGACCAGGAGTTTGAAGTCGCTCTTGCGCACGTGGCTGAAGACGTCGAGGCCGACCGAGGCGGTCGCGCCGTCGCAGGCGGCCTCGACGACGTACTTGCCCGGCCTCAGGAGCCAGCCGTTGAGGTGGAGGTGCTCGGTCGTGCGGGCGTCCTTGCCGGCCACGGGCGCAGCGGCCACGGGGAAGGTGAAGCTCAGCTTCGAGCCGTCGGCTCCGCTGACATTCAGCACCAGGTTGCCCGCGGCGAGGGCCTCGGCCGAGGAGCGCACGACGGCGAGGTCAATCGTCTCATTCGTCTGGTACGCCGTGCGGCCGAGGGGCAGGGCGATCTGGAGCTTCGCCTCGCCCGCGACGGCCTGAAGCGAACCCAGGGCGGCGATCAATCCGACGGCCCAGCTCCTCATCAAGTGGTCCCTCCTGGACGGCTAGAGGGCCAGCCGCCAGGGGGTCAGCGTGGCCCTCTGGCGTGCTGGCGGGGAGCTCACGCGCCCGCCCTGGGTCGGCGACGCCGACGCGCCGCGATGGCCGACGCCCCCAGGACGAGCAGAGAGAGCGTGGCGGGCTCGGGGATCACGACGCCCAGCCCCGCCTGGTAGTGGCTCATGAAGAACTGCTCGGTGAGCGCGCTGTCGTAGATGGCGATCTCGTCGAGGTTGCCGTTGAACCGCTGGTTGTTCCCGAGCATGTCGATGCGGTTGCCGAACGTCCACGTGCCGTCCGTCCACTTCGTGCCCGCGAGGAGGATCATGGGGGTTTCCATCTCGAGCAGGCCGTCGAGATAGACGCGGACGAGATCGCCTTCGCGGGTCATGGCCACGTAGTGCCACTCGCCGAGGTCAATGTCGGTTGTTCCCCGCAAGGAGACTTCGCCGAGCACGTCTGGGACCTTGTCGCCGTTGAAGAGGAAGAGGTTGAAGGGGCCGGGCTGGGCGCCGACGGTGAGGAGGCCGAGGTAGTCGCCGCAGTTGGTCTGGCTGGCGTCGGCGTCGAGGCGGTGCATCAGGTAGACGCTGCCGTATGGCACTTGGATGGTCTCCGCTCGGAACCACATTTCGACGCTGTAGTCGTTCTGGCCCGGGAGGATGCCAGTGGGGCTTCCGACGTAGGAGTTGTTCCCGACGCCGCGGATGAGGCGCGGGGCGTTGTTGGCGTCGCCGAAGCCGGGGAAGTCGGGCGACCTCGGCCCCACGTCGAGGCCCGCGCCGGTGCGCGACGGCGCGGAAGGGTAGGCGAAGTCGTGCAAATGGCCCGTGGCATCTATTGCGGACCCGGTCGGGGCAACCTCGTCGAGGCGCCAGTAGGCCTCGGGGTTGCCGGCGAGAACGGTCTGGGAGTAGTGGCTCGAGGGGGCGCTGAAGGCAGCCAGGTAAAGGCTCCGCGCCTCGGTGGCCGTGAGCGCGCGGTCCCACACGGCCACCTCGTCGTAGCGGCCGCTCAGGCCCAGGTTCGTGCCCAGGTCCACCCGGTTGCCCGCGGTGAAGCGGTCGCCCGTGCCGCCTTGCCATATCCTGGTCGCGTCAATCTCCTTTACGCCGTTCAGATAGACCTGGATGTCGTCGCCATCGCGGACCATGACCGTGTGGTACCAGGTGTTCGGGCTGAGGACGGTGCTGCCGTAGGCGAGCTGGGAGTCGCCGATGGCGTTCCCCGGGTAGAAGTAGAGCCTGCCGGTGGGCACGGCGGGGAGTGGAGGCGGGGGATCGGGGTCCGGATTGTAGTTGCCCCACACGCCCACGGAGTCGCGCAGCTCAGGGCCCGTGGCGCCGACTCCGCGGGCGAAGACGTAGTTGATGGCGGCGGCACCAAAGGCGGCGGAGGAGTTGAACCAGGCCTGAATGGAGTAGGCGCCAGTGTCGACGCCGGCAATGCTGTTCAGGGCCGTGTAAAGGGTCGCGCCATTGCGGTTGACGCTGGGCGCGACGTTCGTGGCGCCCATGTTGGTGAAGGCCGGCGGGCGCATGCCGACGTTGTTGACGGTGGCGTTGGTGTAGGTGCCGTCGTTGGCACCGCCCACCCCGGGCACGAGGTCAATCGCGGGGCCAACCACCGCCTCGTTCAGACCCCAGTACAGGACCGGTGAGGTGGTGTTGATGACGAAGTCCGAGTACGGACTTCCCAGGACAACTGACCCGACCCCCAGCGCCAGAACCACGAACAACCGCAGACCTCGATCGCGCATCGCCGGTCTCGCCTCCTGGCAGCGACTCTCACACTTCATCGCAGCATGCGCTGCGCGACCGGCTCCTCTCTGGCCGCCGGCCGGCCCCGTTCGGCCTCGCCGGCGCCGGCGCCAGAGGCCCAGGCCCCCGAGGGCGAGCAGAGAGAGCGTGGCCGGCTCGGGGATCACGACGCCCAGCCCCGCCTGGTAGTGGCTCATGAAGAACTGCTCGGTGAGCGCGCTGCCGTAGATCGCGATCTCGTCGAGGTTGCCGTTGAACCGCTGGTTGTTCCCGAGCATGTCGAGGCGGTTGCCGAACGTCCACGTGCCGTCCGTCCACTTCGTGCCCGCGAGGAGGATCATGGTGGTTTCCATCTCGAGCAGGCCGTCGAGATAGACGCGGACGAGATCGCCTTCTCGGGTCATGGCCACATAGTGCCACTCGTCGAGGTCAATGTCGGTTGTTCCCCGCAAGGAGACCTCGCCAGGCACGTTGGGAACCTTGTCGCCGTTGAAGAGGAAGAGGTTGAAGGGGCCGGGCTGGGCGCCGACGGTGAGGAGGCCGAGGTAGTCGCCGCAGTTGGTCTGGCTGGCGTCGGCATCGAGGCGGTGCATCAGGTACACGCTGCCGTGCGGCACCTGGATGGAGTCCGCTCGGAACCACATTTCGACGCTGTAGTCGTTCTGGCCGGGCAGGACACCTGAGACGTTTCCGAGGTAGGAGTTGTTCTCGACGCCACGGATGAGCCGCGGGGCGTTGTTGGCGTCGCCGCAGCCGGGGAAGTCGGGCGACATCGGCCCCACGTCGAGGCCCGCGCCGGTGCGCGACGGCGCGGAAGGGTAGGCGAAGTCGTGCGAATGGCCCGTGGCATCTATCGCGGACCCGATCGGGGCGACCTCGTCGAGGCGCCAGTAGGCCTCGGGATTGCCGGCTAGAACGGTCTGGGAGTAGTGGCTCGCGGGGGCGCTGAAGGCAGCCAGGTAGAGGCTCCGGGCCTCCGTGGCCGTGAGAGCGCGGTTCCACACGGCCACCTCGTCGTAGAGACCGCTCATGCCGAGCCCTGGGGTGAACGCCGGGTAGTCCACCCGGTTTGCTGCCGTGAAGTGGTCGCCGGTGCCGCCTTGCCAGCCGTCGCTGGCCTCGACTTCCTTGACGCCGTTGAGGTAGACCGTCAGGTTCGACCCGTCGCGCACCATGAGCACCTGATACCACGCGTTCGGGCTAAGGATGGAGCTGCCGTACACCGAGCTGACGCTGGGCCCCGCGGTGACGTAGAGCCTGGAGGGGATGATCCCGGTGTACGTTCCGCCCACGAACACGGAGTCGCGGCGGTCGGTGTCCTTCGTCGTGCCGTTGCCGCGCCCGAGGACATAGTGGACGGGGACGCCGCCCGCGCCGAAGGCGACGGAGGAGTTGAACCAGGTCTGGATGGAGTAGGCGCTGGTGTCGACGCCGGCTGTGGTGCTCAGGGAATTGTAGTACGTGGTGCCGCCGCGGACGACGTAGGGCGCATAGTTCAGCGCGTCCATGTTGGTGAAGGCCGGCGGGCGCATGCTCGCCTGGCCGAGCGTGGCGTTGGTGTACGTGCCGTTGTTTGCGCCGCCCACGCCAGGCACCAGGTCCACCGCCGGGCCTGCGACCGTCTCGTTCAGGCCCCAGTACAGGGCCGGTGAGGTGGTGTTGATGAGGAAGTCCGAGTAGGGACTTCCCATAGCAACTGACCCGACCCCCAGCGCCAGAACCACGAACAACCGCAGACCTCGATCGCGCATCGCCGGTCTCGTTTCCTGGCAGCGACTCTCACGCTTCATCGCGGCCCGCGCTGCGCGACCGGCTCCTCTCTGGCTGCCGGCCGGCCCCCTTCGGCCTCGCCGGCGCCGGCGCCAGAGGCCCAGGCCCCCGAGGGCGAGCAGCGAGAGCGTGGCCGGCTCGGGGATGAGAGCGCCGTCGAGCGCGATCTGGTAGTGGTTCATCAAGAACTGCTGGGTGAGCGCACTGTCGTAGATGGCGATCTCGTCGAGGTTGCCGACGAACCGCTGGTTGTTGGCGAGCAAGTCGATGCGGTTGCCGAAGGTCCACGTGCCGTCCGTCCACTTCGCGCCGGCCCGGAGAGGCATGTCGGGGCAGTTGATCTCGAGCAGGCCGTCGAGGTAGACCTTGACCTCGTTGTCCTCGCGTGTCATTGCCAGGTAGTGCCATTCGCCATCGCCGAAGGCAATATTGGTGTCCCCGCTCAAAGAGACCCCGCCGGTGCCGCTCATGATGAAGAGCTTGAGCGTTCCGGCCGGAGCGCCAGTCGGGGTGAGGCCGAGGTAGTCGCCGGTGTTCTGGGCGCCATCGGCATCGCTGCGATGCACCAGGTAGCCGGCGCGGTCTGATTGAAGAAGGCCCTCCACGCGGAACCACATTCCCATGCTGTAGTCGTTCTGCCCGGGCAGGACGCCGGAGGGGCTTCCAAGGTGGGAGTAGTTCTCCACGCCGCTGATGAGGCGGGGGGCGCTATTGGTCGGCTCGAAGCCCAGGTAGCTGGGGGGCCTCGGCCCGACCTCGAGGGGAGCGCCCGTGCGCGACGCCGCCGAGCCATAGGCAAAGTCGTGCCCGTGGCCCGTAGCGTCCGCGGCGAGGCCAAGCGGGGAGAGCTCGTTGAGGCGCCAGTAGGCCTCGGGGTTGCCGGCGAGGACGGCACTGGAGTAGGCAGAGGATGTGGAGGGCACGGGGAAGCCGGCGGAGAGGTAGACGTTCCGCGCCTCGGCGGCGCTCAGCGCGCGGTCCCACACCGCCACCTCGTCGTAGAGGCCGTTGATGCCCAGGTTGGTGCCAACGTCCACGCGGTTGGCCGCGGTGAAGCGCTCGCCCGCCAAGCCTACCCAGGGACGAGTGGTGTCAACCTCCTTGGCTCCATTGAGGTAGACCTTCACGTTGTCGCCGTCCCGCACCATGACGACGTGGTACCACGCGTTGGGGCCGAGGACGCAGGTGCCGTAGACCGAGCTGCCGCCTCCGGCCCCCGGGGTGAAGGCGAGCCTACGGGGGAGGATCCCGGCGTAGGTGCCGCCCACGAACACCGAGTCCTTGTTGTCCTGGTTGGCCACCGTGCCGTCGCCGCGTCCGAAGATGTAGTTGATGGCGCGGTCGGCGAAGGCGATGGAGGAGTTGAACCAGGCCTGGACGGAGTAGGTGCTGGTGCCAACGCCTGCGATGTTGTTGAGGACCGTGTACAGAGTCGCACCACTGTAGGCGACTCTGGGCGCGACGTTCGTGGCGCCCATGTTGGGGAAGGCAGGCGGGCGCATGCTGGTCTGGCCAAGCGTGGCGCTGGTGTACGTGCCGTTGTTGGCCCCGCCGAGCGGTGCAATGTCCGCTGCGTTGCCCGTTGTCTCGTTCAGGCCCCAGTAGACCACCGGCGAGGTGTTGTTGATGACGGAGTCCGAGTAGGGACTTCCCGTGGCGAGGGGCACAGCCCCCAACGCCAGAACCGCCCACATCCGCGCACTGCGTGCCCACATGGCGGACCCCCTTTCCTAGTAGCTGCCCACTGTGCACCCCGGCCTCAGAAGCAGTATACAGGGCGCGATCTCAGTTTGTCAACGGAGTTCCGCCAACTCTTCCCTCTCGAGGAGACGGGCGAGTGCTGCGCCGCTCGCGAGCGCCCGGCAGAGGAACGCCACCTCGTCGGAGCCTTTGGGGTAGCTGCCCATGTTCGACTCGAAGCTCAGCGGCTTGCGGTAGGGCGAGGAGGCGATGAGGCGGGCGAGGCGCGGCCAGTCCGTCGTGCCGTCGAAGACGAGCTTGTGCTGGTCGCCCGTGCCGTCGTTGTCGTGGAGGTGGACCGAGAGAAGGCGGCCCCGCACCCGTTCGAGGCGGTCGAGGCCGTTGCCGGCGACGTTGCCGTGGCCGCTGTCGTAGCACAGGCCGACGACGTCGGGGCCGTAGAGGGCGAAGACGCGCTCGAGGGCGTCGAAGTTGTCCTTGCTGCTGTTTTCGAGGGCGATGCGCACGCCCTGTCCTCGAGCGAAGGGAGCCAGGTCGTCGAACGAGCGGCGCACCCGCGCCCAGTATGCCTCGCGGTCGCCCGAGCCTTCCGGCTCGAAGGGGAGGTGGAGGATGACGACATCGGAGCCGAGTCGGGCGGTCATCGCGATGCGGTTCGTCACCAGCTCGATGCCCGCGAGGCGCTCGTATTCGCGGGCCGAGCACCAGCCCTTCTCGACGCCGGCCGAGGCGTGGAGGTCGGTGAGCGCGAGGCCGAAGTCGGCGAGCCAGCGCCCGATCTGCTCGACCTCCGCGTCGGCATACAGGAAATCGGTGTTCCAGTGATGGCACCAGTGGACGTGGCTGAAGCCGGCCTCGGCGATGCGCCGCAGGTACGGCTCGGGGCAGCCGGTGCTCACCGTCGCGTAGTCCGTCGTCATCGAGAGCATGTTACTTCTTGCCGAGGCAGAGCAGCTCGCCCTGTTGGGTCGAGAGGAAGAGCTTGCCGTAGGCGGCGGCGAGGCCGTCCCAAACGGGGGCCGGGAGGTCGCGTTCGGCGAGCTTCGTGCCGTCGGCGACGGCGTAGGCGAACAGGCGGCCCGCCTTGCCCGCGACGAACACGGCGTCGCCCGCGAGCGCCATCGCGGCGATGCCCTGCGCGCCCGGGGGGGTGGGGAAGGCGTCCGCCGTCCATCTCGCGCCGCGGGCGAGTCGCTCGTTGCGGTTGTGGTCGCCTTTGTCCTCTTTCCTCCGGGCGACCTGGCCGTGCGAGTACCAGAGGTCGTTGAATTCGTCCAGGGTCTCGGGCGAGAAGTCGCGGCGGAAGAGCTGTCGCAGATCCTCGCTACTGCCGACGAGCACCCCGTCGCGGAAGACGGCCAGCGGCCGGGGCGCGGCGTGGACGACGTCCGGCCGCCAGCCGTAGTCCATCCGCGGGCCGTAGCTCCACACGCCGCGCGGGACCATGACGCCTCCGCCGCCGGCGCGCGCGCAGGCGAAGCCGCTCTTGGGCACCACCGTCATCTCGCCCGTCCTGGGCGCGAAGCGCCAGCGCGACAGCGTGACGAAGGCGGCGCCTGCCGGTGGCGCGCCGCCTGCTTGCGCCGGGGTGGGCCGCTCCGCCTCGGCGACGAGGAGGTCTATGGGGTCGAACTCGAGGCCCAGTCCGTTGTAGAAGCCGGTCATCGGCAGGGTGTTCAGGCGCTTCACCCACAGCACCGCGCCCGTTAGCGGCTCGACGGCGAAGACGAGGATGCCGCCATCGGCCAGCGGATGCCGCCCCGCGGCGAAGTAGGCCACACCATTGGCCACAAGCACGCTTCCCGGCACCGGCCAGGGCGACTCGAGCTGGCCGAAGGCCACGATCCGCTCCTCGTGGGGCGCGGCGCGGAGGCGCCAGACGAGTTGGCCGTCGGCGGCCCGAAGGCAGTAGACCCAGCCGCTGCGGGTCCCGAAGAGGCACAGGCCGTTGAACAGGGTCGGCGCCGTGTCCACGCGGCCGTTGGCCGTGAAGTCCCAGCGCCGCTCGCCCGTCTGCGCATCGAGGGCGAGCACCCGGTGGGTGTCGGGCCGGGCAACGACGACCAGGCCGCCTGCCGCCACTGGCTGGGTGAGCGGGCCGCGGGAGGTGAGGTTGTCGTGCCAGTCCTGGGCGAGCAACCCCTGGGGCCAGCCGCCGATCTTCGCGGTCCAGAGCACCTCCAGCTCGGGCGGCACGGCGCTGGGCGTGCTGCCGCTGCGCCAGCAGTCGGCCCGGTAGCAGGGCCATTCGCTCGCATCTCCGATTTGCGATTTGCGATTTGCGATTTCAGAATAGGCAGGGCCTTTCTCGAGCAACGGAGCCGCGGGCTCGCCCGTCGTGGCCTCGGCAGAGCCGCCGGCCGGTGCGAGGGCGGCATAGCCCCGGAGCATGGGCCAGCACGCGCAGTGCTTGGGCGACACGTAGAGCAGGCCGTTGGCCGGCATGAACCCCGCCTCGCGGCTACAGTTGCCCTTGGTGATGCGGTTGGCTACCAGCTTGCCCGTCGCCACGTCCGCGAAGCTCATCTCGCCCGAGATGAGGAACCGCGGGGTGCCGACGGGCGGGAAGCAGTGGCCGCCGGTCGCAGTGGCCGTCCTGGCCACCGAGCCGTCCTTCGGGCTGAGGCCCTCCCACCTGTTCTTCAGCAGCACCCACACCAGCCCCGCGGTCTGGATGGCGCGGGCCTGGGTGTAGTGGCTCATCCCCGGCTCGTAGATGCGTTCCCAGAGGAGGCCGCCGTCGCGCGCGGAGAGCACGTGGATGCTGTTGCCGGGCTTGTCGTCCTTGAAGGTCGAGACCTCGCAGACCAGGACATCGTTGCCGTGCGAGAGGCGGCGGGCGCGCGGGAGCCAGGGGTAGTCGTCCTTGCGCCAGCGGTCGCGCCCCGTGCCGCGGTCGAGGCACACGAGCGAGCGCTTCTCGCCCGCCTTCACGTCGCCCTCGAGGAGGAACACGCCGCCGTCGCCCGTCACCAGCCCGCCTATCTCCTTGCCGGTCGCCGTCCAGAGGAGCTTGCCGTCGGTGGCGTCGAGCGCCCGGAGCGACGTCTTCGCTATGGCGTAGAGAACGCCGCGGTCGTGGAGAATCTCGGCAGGCATCCCCGCCTCGGGGTAGGCCCGCAGCGTCGTGCCCGACGCGGGGTCGAGGGCGACGACCTGCTTGTCGGTGAAGGCGAAGATGCGGTCGTGGGCGACGACGGGCACCACGCTCCCCGTTGGCCCCGACGAGGGGAAGCCGAACCGCAGGGGGGCGGGGTGGAGCGGCTGGCTCCAGAGGCGCAGGCTGTTGAAGGCGTCGCGCACGATGAGCCCGCCGTGGTAGAGGCGGCCGCCGGCGGTGGCCATGTTGCTCGCCTCGTGCCACGGCCCGGTGACCCAGCGGATGCGGCGGGGCGGGCCGACGAGCGCGTCGCGCGACGCGGCGTTGCCGTCGGGGCCGTGGCGCGGGAGGGGCCACTCGTCCATCTCGTCGGGCCAGGGTTTCTGGATGCGCGCCCACACGCCCTGCCGCTCGATGACTTCGACGCCCTCGATGCCCGAAGCCGTCAGCAGCCTGCGGAAGGCGTCCTTCGGCACGCGCACCCCGTGCCGGGCGGCCCGGTCGCTCTGGCCCACGTAGGCCACGCCGTTCGGGCGCAGCACGCGCAGAATCTCCTTGAGCGGCGGGCCCTCGCCCTCGGGCATGGCGTCCATCACGATCAGATTCACCAGGTTCTCGGTGTAGGGAAGGGGGCTCAGCGGCCGCTCCTCGGCCCACGCCAGCCCGTAGAGGCCGCGGGCGTGGAGCAGCGCTTGCGTCTTCTGGACGGCTCCCGCGTCGGGGTCTATCGCGTGGACGAGGAACTTGCCGGTCGCGGCCAACTCGGCCGTGAGCGCGCCGTCGCCGCAGCCGAGGTGGACGCACAGGCCCCCGGCCACTCCCGCCGAGCGGAGGATCTCCTCCGCCAACGCCTTCGCGTCGTCTCCCTCCGCCGCCAGGCCCTGCGCCGCGAGCGCGAGGGTGCCGAGCCACGCCATCACCCGTCTGGACCGGTTGTGCATCACAGTTCCCCTGGCGCCTTTTCGTACTCGACGACCAGCTCGGCCGGCTTGCCGCCCTCGCGGCTGATGTAGTCCACGCCGTCGCAGTTCACGGGGTCCAAGGCGAAGCTCAGCTCTGTCAGGCCGTCAAGCGACAGCGTGAGGGGCACGACGACGACCTCGTCCTCACCGACCGCCCCGATCTTTCCGACGGTCTTGCCGGGCTTCGGCCGGTTCTCGTAGGTGATCTCGCGCTCCTTCCACGGCGCGGCCACGAGGCACACGTTGCCCGAGGCGCCCGTGGGGTTGCCGGCGTTGAAGATGCGCAGAACGGCTGAGATGGGCTTGCCGGGCACGTTGAGGCGGAACTTCAGGTAGGCGATGGCGTGGTCGTGGTCGCCCACCGCGGCGTCGCCGCCGTCCACCAGCAGCGCCTTGGCGGCTCCGTAGTTGTTCGCAGCCGAGCCCTTGGTCACGTGCGCGTCCTCGATCGCTTTCGCCACGAGGCGCGCTCGGGGGCCGAGGTGCTCGATCTCGGCGCGGCCCTCCCATTCGGCCTCGCCGTCCCGCCGCACGAGCTTGACGGCGACGGGGCGCTTGCCCCCCGGCACGCCCTTCGCCACGGCGGCCTTCACGGCGAGCGTCGCCCTCTCGCCCGTCGCGAGCTTCACGGGCGACTCCGCAGGGGTCACGGTGAAGCCTTCGGGGGGCTCGAAGCGCAGCGTGCCCACGAACTCCGTGTCCTTGTAGTTGGCGAGGCGCACCTCGCCCTCGCGCTCGGGGTCGGCGTCGCTGAGGACGAACGAGGGCAGGGCGACGCCGATGCTCAGCACGGCCTCGCGGAGGATCTCGATGCCCTGGAGGACCGGCAACTCGTCCTTCGTCGGCTTCTTGGCCTTCGGGACGAACTCGATCTTGAGCTTGTCCTTCACCTCGATTCCCTGGAACTCCTTCACGAGCGCCCGGTTGGGGCCGCCCGCCTCCTTGACGACGTCGAGGCCGGCGAGCACCAGCTTGTCCTGGAGCTTCACGTCGAACACGCGGGTGCCGGGCTTCACGTTATCCAGCTCGGCGAAGGCCAGGCGCACGGTGTAGCGGGCCGCCCCATCGCCCGGCTGGACGAGTGGCAGGACGACCTGCCTCGCCCCGCGCGCGCCCGAGCGGAAGACCCACGGCCTGTCCGTCCCCTCCACCTTCACCCGTGCCGGGTCCGCCTCGAAGTACTCGCCGCCCGACAGGAGCGAGACCGAGGCGGGGAAGGGGGCGACGAGCGAGCCCCTGGGCCTGGGGAAGCCGAGCCAGAGGGTGCCGGCCGCATCCCGGCGGTCGCCGCCCGCGCCGAGGTTGATGCCCAGGGACTTCAGGGGCGTGAGGGGGCCGGCGACGCTGTAGAAGCCCCAGGCCCGGCTCTCGTCCCGGTGCTGGAAGACGACCGTGCACATGGTCGGGAAGGGGCACATGCAGCCCGAGCTCGCCTCGGGCGCCACGAGCAGCCCGTTGGCCGGGATCAGGTTGATCCAGCAGCCGGGGCGCTGCCCGCCGAAGTGCATGGTCCCGTGATCGCCCACCAGGTCGTAGTAGCCGAAGCAGTAGGAGCGGAAGAAAAGCGTGTGGGGCGAGGCCGACGGGCAGCCGCAGTGGTGGCCCGGCCGCGCCCACTGCCACGGCTCCTCCTGCCCCGTCAGCGGGTTCGCCTGCATCCGCTGCGCGCCGGTGCGCAGGTCGAACGCCCACGGCTCCGCGTGCAGCGTGTCGCCCACGATGAGCGGGCGCACGCGGTAGCCGATCTTCTTCGACCAGACCTCGACGCCGCTCTTCGCGTCCACGACCACGATCCGCCGCGAGGCGAACCGCCCCTCGAAGAACTGCTTCCAGTAATGGCCGTCCGAGTAGACGCCGAAGAGCGCGAGCAGGCCCTTGCTGTACATGCTGCCCAGGGCGCACCAGTACTGCCCGCCGCCGCAGCCCGTGAGGTCCATGGCCTTCTGCCAGATCGGCTTGCCTGTAGCCGCGTCGAGGGCGACGACGAGGCGCACCGTAGCGGCCTTCAGCTCGCGCTCGGCCTTGATGCGCTCCTCGCCCTTCAGGGCGGCGGCGGCGGCGAGCTGCTCCCTGAGCACCTCCTGCCGCTGCTCGGGGGTCACCGTGGTCTCGACGAACATCACCTGCCCATCCCCGATGGAGATGGACGAGTGGGCGATGCTCTTCCCCTCGTGCACCCAGCGTGGCTTGCCGCTGGCCAGGTCGAGCGCGAAGAGGGCATCGCACATCATGCGGGCGGCGCCCCGCGAGCCGTAGAGCGTGTCGCCCACGACGGCCACGTAGCCCCACGTGCGCGGCTTTGCGTCGGGCTCTGTGGGCAGGGCATAGGTGAACTTCGTCTCGCCGGTCGCGGCGTCGAGGCGGAGGCACTTGTCGCCGATGGCGACGAACAGGCTGTCGGCGTTCGCCGCGAGGTTGCTGGCCTCGTGCGACGCGCCCATGCGCATCGCGCCCGGCACCTCGCGCCGCCAGAGCTTCAGCCCGTTGTACGCGTTGTAGGCCATCAGCACGTTGACGCCCTGGACGAAGAACCGCCCGTTGATCGAGAGCGGGGCCGCCGCGCGGGAATGCCGCTCGACCATGTCGCCCGGCCCGGGGTCGCCGAACCAGAGGACCCCGAGCGGGCACTTGACCAGTTGGTCGTCGCCGCACGTGGTGTTGCCCGGCTCCGCGTACTCGTGGGTCCAGCTCCCCGCGCCGGGGAGCGCGCCACGGGTGAGCTTGAGCCAGACGCCGCCCTCCTCGGTCACCTGGCCGCCCTCGGCGCCCGTCTTGGCGAGCCAGTCGCGGAGCGTGGCGGCCTCGAGCGGCTTCGCCTTGCCCTTCGCCTCGGCCGGCTGGCCGATGAGTATCGTGCCGCCGAGCGGCCGGAGCAGGCGGAACGCCTCCTTGGGGTCCGCGGGCAGCATCCCCCGCGTCAGCGCGCCCTCCGAGACGATGAGGTCGGCGAAGTAGTCGGAGTACGGGAGCCGCCCGGGGTCCACCTGCTCCACGACCACGCGCGAGCCGTAGAGGCCGGCCTCGTCGAGCGCCTTGCGCGCGGCGGGCGAGCGGTCGGGGTTGAAGCAGGCGGCGTGGACCTGAAGCTCGGTGCGCTTCGCCAGCTCATAGGCGAGGCGCCCCGTGTCGTTGCCCAGCACCAGGCAGTAGCCGCGGGTGATGCCGGCCGTGCGCACGATGTGGTCGGCCGCGGCCTCGATGGCGGGCGTGAGGTCGCTGGAAGGAAAGGCCTTGGTCTCGGGCCGCACAACGCCCAGGGGCTTCGTGCCGGCCGGCCCGAAGCAGCAGATCGCCCCGGTGTCGGTGCTCACGTAGAGGCGGCCGTCGGCGATGGCCAGGCCCTTGGCCGTCCCGCCCACCTCGCCCGTCCAGAGCGTCTCGCCGCTCGCGGCGTCCAGGGCGACGACCTTGCCCTTGCCGCCCGCGACGAGGGCGCCGCCGGCGAGGGCGACGATCTCGGCGCAGCCCGACGGCACGCGCCAGCGGAAGCACTTCGCCAGCTCGGCGTCGGCGGCCTTGACCTTCTCGCGGAGCGCGACCACCTGCTCGGCGAGCTTCTCGGCCGCCTGCCGGGTGCCCGGCAGGGCCTTGGTGCCGGCCTCCAGCTTCTTGGCGAGCCCCGCGCGCTGCTCGTTGAGGACGGCCAGCTCCTTGTCGTCGGCCGCGACCTTCTTCGCGAGCTCGGCGATCTGCCGGTCGAGGGCCGCGAGATCCTCGGTGTCGTCCTGGATGCTCGCCTCGAGCCTTCGCACGCGCTGCCGCGACACGGTGAGGGGCCCGTTCAGGCGGTCCCTCTGAACGATGATGCCTTGCTGCTTGAGGCTGGCCTGGGGATAGGTGTCGCGGTCGAGGGCGATCATCTCGCGGCCCGTCGCCAGGTAATAGCCGTCGCGCGCCGCCACAAGCTGTCGCCCCCCGAACCACGCGGTCCGCCGGTGCGTCGGCTTCTGCGTGTAGCCCACCAATTGCTCCGTGCCGGTGTACACGCAGTCGTCGGCCAGGAGGGCGAAGGTGCCGCCCACGTCGTGGCCGAACGCGGGCTGCTGGAGCAGCTTGCCCGTCGCGCGGTCCACCGCCGCGGGCGACACGCGCCCGGTCGGCACGAAGAGCATCGTCTCCGACGCCAGCATCGGGCCCTGGGGCGAGAAGCGGCTCTGCGGCTGGGCCCCGCCCGCGCCGTTGCACCACAGCAGCTTCCCGTCGTCGGCGCCGACCGCATGCACGTACACGCCCTCGGCCGGGAACACGCCCGAGGCGAAGTAGGCCACCCCGTCGTCCACCAGCACGCCCGTGCGCACGGGCCACAGCGACACCATTCTCCCGCTGCCGAGCACCTTGCGGTCGTTGGGCGCGGCCAGGTACTTCCACACCAGCGCGCCGTCCCTCGCGGCGAGACAGTAGACGAAGCCGTCGTCGGACCCCACGTACACCCGCCGCCGCCACACCGTCGGCGGCAGACGCACGGGGCCGCCGGTGAAGAAGGCCCATCGCTCCTTGCCCGTCGCCGCGTCGAGAGCGTAGACCTTGCCGTCGGCCGACGAGCCGAAGTACAGCGTGTCGCCCTCGACCACGGCGTGGAACACGTCGTCGAAGTGCACGCGCCGCCCCTCGATGGCGCCGTAGAACCCGCCGACCGTGCGCGGATTCGGGTCGCCCCAGGCCGGCCTGGGCGCCTGGAGCGGCTGATAGGTCCAGCAGGCCGACAGCGGGAATCTGAGCCGCTCGCGCGTCACCGCGCTTCGCCCCGCGTCGTGCCGATACGTCGGCCAGTCCTCCGCGAACGCCGCGGCGCATGCCGCCACCAGCCCCACCCACACGACCCGCTGCCAAGCCTTCATTGCGCTCCTCCTGGCGGGATGCCTGCCGAGGCAGGCATCGTGGTGAGCGTCAGAAGCGACTGACGCGCGAGGGAAACCGTTACGACCCCGTTCTCGGCGACAACGGGCGACAACTCCTTGAACGAATCGCTCCCGCTCGTCTGGACGGCGCGCAGGCTCTTCACCTCGGCGGGCAGGCCCGCGATGGTGGCCGGGCGAGCCGCCCCCAGGTTCGCAATGTGCAGGGTGTAGGTCTGGCTTTCGCCGCGGAACGCGGTGAGGAGCACCTTCGGGTGGTCCGAGCGCGTCGCCAGCACCTCGGCCTTCGGCGGCGTGAGGTTGCAGAAGTGCTTGACGAACCAGAAGCGCACCGTCGGCACCAGCTTGCCGCCCTCGACCTTCACGGTGCCGTAATCCGACGTGAACTCCCACTGCATGGTGCCGCGCGGACGGGCGTGCAGCACGAGTTCCTGGTACATCCGCACCTCGCGGAGGGCGTAGTCGGCCGTGTCGTAGGCGCGGCTGCGCCAGGCCCCGGCATCCACGCCAAGCTCGGCGACGAGCAGCGGCAGCTTCAGCTTGTCGGCCAGGTCGGACCAGGCGGCGTACTGCCCGGGCGTCGCCCCGCCCCACGAATGGAACGACAGGGCGCCGGCGTAGCGCATCGCCTCGGGGTCGTTGGCCGCGGGGAGCGCGTAGGTGTGGCTGCCGCGCGCGTGGCAGGTGTCGCCCAGGAGCATCTTCGTCTTCAGGCCGAGCGAGGCGAAGTGTGCGCCGAGCCGCTTGATCGCATCGCGGTGCTCCTCCGCGCTGAACTTCACCCGCACCCCACCGTCAGGCTCGTTGAACGAGAAGAGGTCGGGCTCGACGCCGTACTGCTTCTTCGCGTAAAGGAGGTAGGAGCCGATGCATTCGAGGACTTCGGGCCACTTGTCGAGTGCGAAACGCCGCCCGAAGGCGGCCGGCCCCTTCCCCGGGTCGGTGTAGACCCATTCGGGCAGATGCCAGATGGTGATCGAGTAGGGGATGCCCCGCTTCTGGAGCTGCTGGGCGAGGAGGAACTCGCGCCGCAGGTTCGTGTCGGGCAGGTCGTGACCCTTCAGGTAGTCCCAGTTCGTCTCGTCGGGCGAGGCGTTGTCGTTCTCAGGCTCCCACTCGCTCGGCGTCATCTCGGTGCGTGCCCAGGCGACGCGGAGGTTGTCGAGGGTGTACTGCGTCACGGGCGATTCGATGCCGAAGCAGTAGTTCCCGCCGAAGCCGTCGAGGTGGTAGCGCACCTTCGCGGCATCGAGCGAGAGCGCGGCGGGCGACTGGTCGCCTTCGCCCGAGAGCCGGAGCGTGACGTCGAGCGTCGCCACCGTACCCTTCCGCCATTGCGCGGCGGGAAACTGCACGAGGGCGGAATAGGTCGGCGTGTTCCACTCGCGGTTGTCCTGCACGTTCACGTGGCAGGCCGGGTGGAAGGTGACAGCAAGCGTGGGCTTGCCCGAGGGCGCCGCGAACTCGGCCCGGCTTGCCTGCGCGGCCAGGAAGTGGCGGCTGGCCGGCTTCTGGGGCGGCATCTGGGCGCGTCGCGTCGCCGCGCCGTCCGACAGCTCGCAGGTCCCGCCCGCGAAGACGGCCACGGGCAGGTCGAGCCAGAAGTACACGCCCACCACCTTCGCCTCGGCCTCGCACGCGACGCGAAGCGAGAGCCGCACCGTTCCCGCCTCCTCCCGAAGCGTCTGCTCGAAGCGATAGGGCTGCCCTGGCTCCGGCTCGATCGTGCCGGCCCACTTCCACGCACCTTCGGCCCTCGTCGCCTCGACGTCCTTCGCCGTGTCGAGGTTGGGGATTCTCTTCCAGCCCTCGGTGGGGACGCGGAGATCGGTGCGAATCTCGATGGACTCGCCCTGGAGGTCGAGCGCGCGGATGCGCCCGTGCTTGTCCGTGTGCGCCACCGTGCCGGCCAACGCTTGGGCGATGCCCAGGCACGCGAGTGCTGCGGCGGTGAAGCTCTTTCCGCTCACGCTCGGCCCCTTCGCCCTCCCCCGTCGGCGCTATCTTATGCGTCCTGAAGGCGGGCGTCAAGCTCGTCGGGCCACGCAGAGGGCGGGCCCCACAAGGGCGGTTGGCATTGCCGGGGAAGGCAGGAGGGTACAAGCCGAAGCCCACGCGGGGGCGTGGGCTTCGGCCGGCGTCGCCGGGTGGGTGACGAGACGGGTCAGACGGCTTCGACGGATGTGATCTCGGGGATCTCTTTCTTGACGCGGGCCTCGATGCCGCGCTTGAGGGTGATGCGGGACATGGGGCATCCGCCGCAGGCGCCTTTGAGCTTGACCTTCACGATGCCGTCGCCGGCCACGTCCACCAGCTCCACGTCGCCGCCGTCGGCCTGGAGCATCGGGCGGATGGTGCCGAGGACGGCCTCGACTCGTTCACGCAGATCGGCCATGCGCTGTTCCTTTCTCCTGGGGTTCACGGAAGCGAACGCTCGCTCCCGGCCTCTCCCTCCAGTGTGCCACAGGGGGCGGGCGGAGTCAAGTGGCTAGCGGCCGTGGGCGGCGGCGAAGCGGTCGCCGTAGGCGTGGCGGCGGCCGGCGAGGTCGCGCAGGATCACCCCGTCGTCCCAGATCTCCTCCAGGCGCAGGCCGTCAATGTCGTCGCCGAGGAAGATGCGGTGGAGCGTACCCGTGGGCTCGTGGCGGAGGACGGCCTGCAACTTCGGCTGCCCCTCGATCCGCACGACGGCCAGCAGGGTGAAGGGTGGCGAAGGCGCCGGCCGACGCACCTTGAGCTCCGTGGGGGGTGGAGGTGGTGGCGGAGGAGGTGGCGGCGGCGGAGGAGGCGGGGGTGGTGGGGGCGGAGGAGGAGGAGGTGGCGGCGGTGGGGGCGGAGGGGGCTTTCTTCCGCCGCCGCCGCCCTGCGTGTTGTCAACAGGGGCGCTGCCGCCTTCGCCCGGCCGTGGCGGGATGGGGCGTACCGTGAGTGTGTCGCCCGCCTGCTGGCGGAGGCTGGCAAGCTCCGCGGGGGCAAGGAAGCCCTCGATATCGGCCTCGCCCTGATGGGCGGCGACGGGGTGGGTCGTTGGGGTGCCGGGGGCCGTGGGGCGGTGGGAGAGGACGACGCCGAGCTTGATCATCACGAGGAGGAAGAGGGTGGCGGCGACGAAGAAGAGGACGCGCTCCTTGGTCCATCCCGTGCTCATGGCTCACCTCCTTGGCATGGCCGACAGAGGCGACGGGGGGCTACTCGTTATACTTGTCCTCGAAGCGGCCGCGGAACTTGTAGTGCTTGCCCTTGGAGTCGACGACGACGACCGCGTCGTCGGTGATGCTGACGACGCGGAGGTCGTCCATGACGGTGTCGCCCTCGAACTTGCGCATGTACTCGCCGCTGTCCTTGTTGCGGAGGACGGCCTGGCGGCGGGGCTCGGGCTCGCGGATTTCGACGATGGCGGTGAGCTTGAAGGGCAGGGAGTCGGCGTCGGCGGCCTTGGGGATGTCGAGCTTCTTGGGCTCCTCCTTGGGCTGGGTGTCCTTGACGGCGGGCGGGTTGGTGGCTTTCAAGGGGGGCGGGTTGGTGGCCTTGAGGGGCGGCGGGCCGCCCTTGGTGGGCGGGACGACGGCCACGGCGCCGAACTTGGGCTTGACGTCGAGGGTAAGGGTGTAGGCGGGCTGGCGGAAGGTGTAGGCGAACTTGTTGGAGGTGGCGGCAAGCTCCTTCGGGACGCTTTCGACGGCGAGGCGGGTGAGGCCGCCCTGGGGGGCCTCCTTGAGGGTGAGCTCGAACAGGTCGCCCGGGGTGGCGACGGCGATGGCGCCGACCTCGCACTGGACGTTGGGCGTGGCGTCGGTGCACGAGACGACGGGGGCGGTCCAGAGCACGGGGGCTGTGAAGGGGGCCTGGACCACGACGGTGACCTGGCAGCGATAGTAGGCGCGCTTGATGGCGAGGGGCTTCACGGGCACGACCAGGGTCGTGCCGTCCACGCCCCACTTGCGCTCGTCGTCGAGCTCCCTGGAAAAGACGTCGGCGACCTTTGTGGCGGCCGTGGGGAGGCGGAAGCGCATCTCGCGGACGGGGTGGGGCGACATGCGGCACTCGTAGGTGTAGCGGCTGATGCGGCTGGAGCGGAGGAAGGCGTGGGACACGAGGGAGCGGACGAAGACCTCGGTGGGCTGGCTGGCGGGGCCGCCGAAGGGGTCGCTGGTGCCACGGTCGAGATAGGTGTCGAGGCCGCGGGTGGCCAGGAAGTCGCCGATGGCGCTATCGCCCGGCCGCACGTCGGCGGCGGGCACCATGGGGCTGCCGGTCGGGCGCGGCTGGTGGGTGAGGAACAGGCCGAGCTTGACGATCACCCAGATGAAGATCGCCGCTCCGACGAGGAAGAGGACTTGTTCCTTGGTCGTTTGCCTGGTCATGGGCGGGCCCTCTGGGCGGTTAGTAGCCCCGGTGGATGATGGTCGAGTCGGTCGTGGTCGGCCGCTTCTCGGTGGTCTTGGCGGCCTGGACCTCGAGGAAGCAGGGCGCGGCGACTTGCAGTTCCACCTCCAGGTGGGGTGGCGTGACCTCGGTGGGGTAGCCGGTGCTGTCGCGGGCGACGGCGCCGGGGGCCGACTTGACCTTGAGGCCACGGACGAGGAAGAAGCGGGTGGCGGCGAAGTCGCCCTGGCGGATGACGTTGCGCGTCGGCCCGCCTGCCTGGGGGGGCGGGCAGCGGTCGGAGCCAGGCTCGACGACGGCCTCGAGCTGGATGGCGACTTTGGCGATCTGCTGGGGGTAGGCGGCCTCGAGGAGGAGGCGGTTGAGCCGCTGGACCTTCTCGGGCGCGAGGGTGCTGCGGTCGAGCTTCAGCAGTCCCTCGGCCTCGTTGGCGATGGGCACGCTCGCAAAGTCCTCGCGGCGGTAGAAGCCGCGCTGGCTGGCCAGAACGTCGTTGAGGGAGTCGAGGATGGCGGACTTGTGGGCGTCGCTGGGGTCCTTGCCGTCGCCGATTTCCTTGATGGCCTCTTGGGCGGCGGGGGTGAGGAACTGCTGGAGGCGCTTCCCCACATTGCGCTCGCGGTCGCCCGCCTGCCTTCGGAGACTCGTGCAAAGCGCTCGCCAGTTGAGGATGCTCTCGGGCGCGAGCCTGAGGGTGCCGGGGTCGAGCACCCTGGTGGCGATGGCGTTGGCGACGAACTCGAGCTTCTGCGGGTTGGCAGGGTCGCGGCGGAAGATGGTGAAGCGCTCCTTGAGGGCGCCCTGGCTGGCGTCGGGCGAGAGGTAGGAGGGGCTGCCGGGGAGCTCGATGACGAGTTTCTGGAGCGCGGGGTCGCCGGGAGCGGGCGCCGGGGCAGCGGGCGCCCCTGCCGGGGCCGGGCCGGGATCCTCGGGGTCGTCGGCGGGCGCGCCCTTGGGCCTCGGCGGCGCCGGGATGGGCTGAATGGCGTCGACCGGCGGCTCCTCGGCGCCGGGCGCCCTGGCCACGCGACCGTGCGCGCCGGCCAGGGCGTGCACGAAGGCCAGCAGGGTGCGGAGATCGCAGCGGAGGCGGACGTTGAAGGGGTAGGCCGTTGCCACGTCGGCGTCGGCGAGCCTCACCTTGTAGGGCTCGACGGGAGCGATGGACGTGATTTCGTCCACGTTGAGGCGGATGGCCAGGTGGCCGAGTTCGTGGACGAGGGCGATTTGCATGATCCGGTTGTCGGGGTCCTTGATGGCCCCCGGCGTCGCCATTTCCGGCATGCCGAAGAACGTGTCGCGCAGGGGCACGTTGCGGGTGCTGGCGAGGAAGACCACGCCGTCGCTGGGGTCCTTGATCGTGCACTCGTCGCACAGCAGCTCGCCGGTGCGGGCGTAGGTGTAGACGAGCGACACGTAGCTGCGGCGCTCGTCGTCGGCCGTGCGGCTCTCGGGGATGCGGAAGGGGTAGCGGGGGACGAAGGCCATCCAGGCCTTCAACTCGTCGAGGTTCGAGTCGAGCGTGCGGTTGCTGGCCTCGATGTCCTGGACCGCGCGCTTCATGGGCACGCCCTTGCCGCTCGAGGGGTAGTACTGGGTCATCTTGGGCTCGATGCTGCGCTCTTCCATCTTCGCCTTGTCGTAGCGCGGGCTGTGGAAGCTCACGACGGAGGGGCCGAGGCCGAACACGGAGGGCCACAGCACGACGAACGCGGCGAGGGCGAGCCCGGCGACGATGGCGAAGAACTTGTTCTGCTGCAGGAATTCCACGCGTTCTGTCCTGTTAGCCCCCGGCAAAGGGCGTGGAGAAAAAGACGTCCATCTTGAACGTGCGACGCCCCTCGGGCTCGCGGGCGTCGGGGTACTTGGTCACCTTGGCCCGGCTGTAGAGGTGCTTGCGCTCGAGCAGGCTGGCCAGGAAGTTGTCCACGATGTGCTGTGCGGCCATGATGCTGATGGGGTTCTCGCCGTGGCTTTCGCACACGCGGCCCTCGACGACCAGGTGGGTGGTGGGCTCGGGCTGCACGCCCTTGGCCGCCACGAGGGCGGGCCGCTCGGTGGTGGCGCTGATGGAGTCGATGATGAGCTGGGGCGGCGTGGTCTCGCGGAGGACGGCGATGGCCTCGCAGCATCGGCGCCCCGTGTCGAGCACGCGCTTGAGGCCGCCGGTGTGCCCGGCGAGGCGGGCGTTGTGCTCCTGGTGGCGCTTGAGCTGTTTCTCCATGGTCTCGGCCTCGCTGATGAGGCGGCGCTTGATCCCGACCTCCTGCTGTGCCTGCGCGGTGGCGAGGGTGGAGCAGTAGACCATGGCGGCGAAGGCGAGGGCGAAGACGGCCGCGGCAGCGTAGAGGAAGAAGGTGTGCTGGAAGAACGCGCGGCGGTGGCGCACGGTCTCGGGCAGCAGCGTGATGGGGCGGACGCGACGCTCGTCGAGCTCGCGCAGGGCGAGGCCGATGGCCACGCTGTAGCTGGGCGCGTTGGCCATCGCCTCCGCGCGCGCGTCGGGTGCCAGGGCGCTCGTGTCCATGCGGGCCAGGGGGTCGAAGATTTCGACCGGGACGCGGAAGCGATGGGCCAGGAAGTCCCGCAGGCCGCGCAGGTGGGCGCAGCGGCCGCTCAGCACCACCTCGTCAATCTTCAGGTTGGGCATCCGCGTCTGCGTCTGGCAGTATTTGATGGTGGCCTGGAGGGTGTTGTAGACGTTTTCGGCGGGCTCGAGGAGCGCGGCGGAAAGACGGGCCTCGGGCGTGGACGTGTCGAGCTCCGCCGCCACGTCGAAGTGGGTGGGGAGCAGGGCGCCCTGGGTGATCTTCAGCTCCTCGGCCTCGCGCAGGGGCAGGTGGAACTCGTCCTGGACGGCCTCGGTGAAGCGGTTGCCGCCGAGGGTGAGGTTGCGCACGAAGAGCAGCTTCGCGTTGCGCTGCACCGCCACGTCCATGTGCTGCGCCCCGATGTCCACCAGCAGCGTCGTCTTCTCGTTGTAGATCTCTTCGTCCCGGGCGTTCACGTAGGCATTGAACAGCGCGATGGCGTCGAGGGTCAGGCCGTCGGCCTTCACGCCGCCGCGCCGCAGCAGGGCCAGGTGGCGCCGAAGCGTCTCGTCGCGCGCCATGACGACCAGGACGGTGAACTCCTCGGCCCGCGAGGGCAGGTCGAGGAGCAGGAAGTCGTGGGTCTGCTCCTTCGAGCTGGCGGTGGGGTCCTCCGAGGTCTCGTACTCGATGAGCTTGCGCAGCTTGTCGGGCGTGGTGGGGGGGACGTGGAGGTATTTGACGAAGTAGTCGTGCCCGGCGAGCCCGGCGGCGGCGGGGCCGCCGCGGATGCGCCCGCGGCGCACCAGAAGCCGCAGGAGTTCGGCGATCCGCCGGTCCTTTCGGTCGCTGTCCTCGAGGAACGCCAGGTCGCCCAGCTCCAGGGTGGCGGCGCGGGTGAGGGCGACGTGGGTGCCGCGCTTCCGCAGCACCACGCCCTTGAGCGCGTGGGCGCCGATGTCAATGCCGATGCCGGTCTGCGTGCTGGGCATAGTCTACACTCTACGGGCCACGATCCCCCGATTCCTTCAGGGCAGCGGCGCGGGCCGCACGACGGGCGGGGTGCGCTCCTCGACCGCGATGTGCGGGCGCGGCCCCCCGGTCGCCGTGTCGTCCACGCGGCCGGAGTCGGCGTACCGGGCTCCCGTGGGGGTGATGACCTCGATCTGCACGAAGATGAGCAGGTTGCTCTTCACGTCCTTGAAGCTTCGGTTGGAGAACAGCCAGCCGAGGATCGGGATGTCGCCGAGGATCGGGATCTTGGACAGGACTCGCGTCTTCCTGTGGCTGACGAGTCCGCCGAGGGCGACGACCGAGCCGTCGGCCACCGTGAGCTTGGTGGAGATCGCCCGCTCGCTGATGATGGGCCGGGTGATCGTGACCGTCAAGGGCTGGCTCGTGGTGGCCCCGCCCGTCTGCCCGTTGGTGGTGGCGGCCTGGGTGGTGGACTGGTAGGGGAGGACGACGGGGAAGGAATACTCGTCCACCTTCTCGCGGTAGCGCGGGTTGAGGGTGATGGAGATGTAGCGGGTGTCCTTGCCCACGCTGGGGGCCACGTCGAGCACGATGCCGGTGTACTCGTCCTCGGCGAACACGGGGGTGATGACCGGCTCGCTCGACAGGGGCGGGGAGTAGCCCTGTTGCGGCTGCTGTTGCTGCTGGTAGTAGTAGGGGTTGCCATAGGAGGTGCCCGAGATGTCCGAGCGGTCCACCTCGTAGTCCTCGATGTAGACGAGGGTTTCGGTGGCGCTGATGCTGGCGGTGGAGTTGTTGACGCAGATCACGCTGGGGGCGGCGAGGGTGCGGGTGCCGGTGATGCGGCTGAGGGCGTCGAGGATCACCTCGAACTGGCCGCGGTCGAACACGCCGGTCCAGGTGAACTGGGCGGGCTCGCTCCCCTCGGCGGAGGAGCGCTCGCCCGAGAAGGGGAAGGTGGCCTTGCCCGTGCGGTACTCGGTAAATGGCGCGAGGTTGCCGTCAGTGTCGGTGAGCCAGGCGTTGTTCTCGAAGTCCCAGCCCTTGCTCGCCGTGTTGGTGCCGCACAGCCAGTTGAGGGTCGTCTTGAGGCCGACGGACTCGAAGTCGTCGGCCCGGACATCGATGAACAGGGCCTTGACGAGCACCTGGATGGGGATCTGGTCGATCGGGTCGAGCATGCGCAGGACCTCGTGATAGGCGTCGCGCGTGGTGCGGACGTAGAGGAGGTTCATCTTGCGGTCCAGGTAGGTGTAGGAGCCCTGGGGCCACTCGATCAGTTGGGGGAGTGCTTCGACGAGCCTCTGGAGGTTCGAGGTGGTGGGCGGCGGGAGGGGGGCCGCCTGGGCGCCCTGGCCCGCCACGGCGCCCGAGGGCGGCGCCTCCTCCACGTCGATCAGCCCGTAGTTGAGAGGGATGACGAACGACTCGAGCCGCGGCTGGTCGGGCGTGGTGATCAGCACGCCGTCCTCGGTGGTGGTGAACAGCAGCGCGTGGTTCTTGGCGATGTAGTCGAGGAGCTGGCGCAGCGGGTAGTTGGCGATGTGCACGGTGATCGTCTTGCCGGCCACGACCTCGGGGTTGTAGATGAGGTTGACGCCGGTGGAGCGGAAGAGGAGGTCGAGGAAGTAATCGAGGTCGGCCTCGATGAGGTTCACGCTGATGCGCTGGTTGAGCTTCTCCTCGAGCTCGGGGCTGGCGACGCGGTAGGCGGTGCGCGAGAGGTCAATGGCGGGCCTCTGGACGGGCGGCGGGTCCTCGCGCGGCACGCTCATCTCGTCGGTGTCGCCCATGCGGCGCTCGATGATCATCCGGTGCTCGAGGTCCTTCTCGGCCATCTCGGTCTCGTGGGCCTTGATGCGGGCCTCCTGGTTGAGGGCGCGCGCGAGGTGGAACTGGCGGTCCTCGGCGAGGATCTCGCCGGTGGCCTTGGCGCACTCGCTGTAGCGCTTCTTGCGGAAGAGCTCCTCGGCCTCCAGGTAGCGCTGGTAGAGGCGGGCCTTCTGGGCCTGCTCGGGCGTGAGGGCCTGGCCCCCCTCGGCGAGGCGGCGCATGAGGCTGCGGCGCAGCAGGGCCGCCGTGTGCCGGGTGCGCTCCGAGTGGGTGCTCGTGGCCGTGATGGGCGCCAGGGTGTCGAGGGCCTTGTGCAGGATCGGGCGGGGGTCCTCGGCGAGCTTGGCCCCCTCGGCGAGGTCCCAGGCCTCCTTGATGAGGCGGCGGCCCTCCGCATCGGCCTCGTGGGCGGCGGGGGGGGCCTTGGGCGGGACCTCCAGGTTCTCCCGCGGGCCGACCACGCGGGTGGCCTTGGGCGGCGGGACGGCGAGGTCGTGGGTGGAGCGGACCGCGGGCGGCCGGTCCTTCGGTGCCACCGGCGGGGCGGGCGCGGCGGGGCCGTCGCCGAGGGCGGTGCTCGCCTGGGCCACCACCTCGCGGGTGTCGGGCGCGGCGCCCGGCTCGGCGATGATGCTGGTCACGCGGCGGCGCAGGTCGAGCTCGCCGGCGCTCTCGGCCAGGCGCTGCTGGGCGCGGCGGTTGCCGGGCTGAAGGGCGAGGACGGTTTCGCAGGCCTTGGCGGCCGCCTCGAAGTTGCCGGCGGCGAACTGGGCGTCGGCCGCGGCCAGATGCTGCTCGAGCTGGGCCTGGCGCGCCCGCTTCTCCTCGTCCTGGAGCTTGACGCGGATGCTGTCGAGGCGGCTGGCGACGCGGCGGAAGTTGGGGTCCTCGAGGGCGATCTGGGCGTAGAGCTTCTGCGCGTCGCTCAGGCGGCCCTCGCGGTAGAGGGCCTCGGCGGCGTCGCAGAGCTTCCCGAGGCGCTCGCGGCGCGCGGCCTCCGTCTCGGCAGGAGCTTCGGGCGCCTTGGCGTCGCCGGGCGGCTTGGCCGCGCCCTTTGCGGCCTCGGCGGCCGGGGCCTTCGGGGGCGCGGGCGGCTTGGCCTCGCCGGCGCCGAGCACGCCGGCGCAGAAGGCCAGGGCGAGACACGCAGCGAGTGGGTCCCTCGCCGTCATGCAGCTAGCTCCTTTCGCTTGGGCGGGAGTGCCGCCGTTTGGATCAGTTCCCCAGGTCGTCCTGCTCCCAGGCAGGCGTTCCCACGTAGACGTTTCCCAGCCCGGTCGCATAGACGACCTTGCTGTTGGGCCGCAGATTGGGCTTGGACATGTGGTACCAGCAGGAGATGACGGGGACGCGTTGGCCCCACGCCCTCAGGCCGATGGTGGCCTTGCCGAGGATCGTGCGCTGCTTGATCTCGTACCAGGACACGATGCCGTCGTGGTTGAAGTCGCACAGGGCCATGGCGTCCCACCCGGCGGGGCTGTAGCCGACGAACTCGCGGTCCGCCGAGGGGGTGCCGGGGGCGCCGTGGTACGTCTCGTCCCAGCAGTAGAGCCAGTCGCACGGCTCGGCGTTGAACTCGTAGAGGTAGCTGGACGGGATGATGTCCTCGGCCATCTTGGAGTAGGAGGCCGAGCCGGGGTCGAGGAAGCGGCTGGTGGCGCTCGAGGCGGGGTGGGGGTCCACGTCGGCGAAGTAGTACTGGTCAATGCAGCGATCGCTGCTGCCGTAGCTGGTGAAGAGGTTGTCGGGGCGGCCGCCCTCGTCGCCGGTCGAGCCGTCGCTGGGGCAGAACAGCACGGAGCCCGCGCGCTGCATGATGTCGCGGGCGGTCGTCCAGTCGAAGCCCGGGTGGAGGGGCTTGCGCCCCGTGCCGTCGCGGAGGTCCTCCAGGAAGCCCTGGCAGGCCAACTGGGTGAGCCAGCAGGGCATGAACCGGTCCTCGCCCATGTTGACGACGTAGCGCTGGGTGCCCTTGTAGAGGTCGGAGATCTGGCCGATGCAGCGCTTCTGGCGGCCGCCCTCGCGGGCGTAGTAGATGGCCGGCAGGAGCATGCCCGCCAGGATGGCGATGATGGCGATGACAACGAGCATCTCGATGAGGGTGAATGCCCGTCGCCGATTTCGGATTTCAGACGGTCCGCAATCCGCATTCCGCAATCCGCAATGGGCCCTCGTGCGCGTGTTCACTGCACCACTCCTTTGCGTTTGACGCAGCAGCTCCGCGCCCTACGGAGCGCCTGCCAGGGCCTGGGCCGCGAGCGCCCGCGGCCAATCGCTGCCCCTCGAAAGCGCAATGCAACGCTGATACCACTTGCGAGCCCGGTCGGGCCTGCCGCCCAGCTCCTGCTCGACGGCGAGGAAGTACGCCATGTCGTTGGCGAACTCGTCGTCGGGCAGCGTGGGCCGGTCGCCGCTCCCGGCCTGCCCGAGCAGGCGGGCGGCGATGCCCAGCAGGTCGGCGTAGCCCGGCTCGTTGAACTCCTCGAGCACGCGCCGCCAGGCCGCCTGTGCATCGGCGGCCTTGCCGGCGACGCGGAAGGCGTCGCCCATCCACAGGTTCGCCCAGATCACCTGGGCGACCTGGCCGGGGGAGTCGCGCTCGACCGCGCGGTAGGCCTCCACGGCCTCGGGCAGGCGCCCGCGCAAGCGCTGGACCTCGGCGACGCCGAGCTGCGCCCACGCGCACACGCCCTTCACGTCGGGGAAGTCCTCCTGGACCTTGTGATAGGCCGCGATGGCGTCGTCGAAGCGCCCCGAGGCCGCGTAGATGTCCCCGATGTCCTTCCGGGCGAACGCGCTCCGCTCGATCTGGCGGAGGAACGTGCTGATGGCGATGGCCTTGCGGAGCGCCGGGATGCTGCCGAGGGGGTTGCTGGCCCGCTTCTCGGCCGCCTGCGCGTAGCACCACTCGCAGACGCTGTGCACCACCGCAACGTCCAGGTCGCTCAGGAACCGCACGATCGCCTGCGTCGCCGTGGCCGCGTCGGCCACGTTGAACGCCTCGTCGAGCTGCTTGTCGAGCACCTCGAGGCGATGGGTGGGGAAGCGCCGCATCTCGTCGGGGAAGCGCCGGCGGGCCTCCACCTCGGCCCGGCTCGCCGCCTCGGCGTCGCCCAGCTCGCGGTAGCAGGCCCCGAGGCGCAGCAGCGCCTTGGCCGCCAGCGCCGGCTCCACCGCTCCGCCTGCCGCGGCCACGGACCGGTACAGCTCCGCCGCCTTGGCCAGATCGTGAAGCCCGTTCTCCTGGTACCACGCCTCCTCGTACCGCGTCGCCAGCTTCGCCTGGTTCGTCACCGTGGCGCGGGTATCCTGCGGTGGCACAGGCATCTTGCCTGTGGCCACAGGCGGCACGCCTGTGCCACCGGCCATCAAGCACCAGGCGAGCAGCAGGCCAGCACTCAGAACAAGGCGACGGTTCACGAGCCGGACTCCAACCGCACAACAGGTTTCTGCCGCGCACACCATACTACATTGGCGCCCACGGCATGTCAACGGCTGGTAACATTTTGTAAGGACTTGTAAGGTGGCCCTTGGGCCGCCTTGCGGCGGCAGCCGGACGCCCACAGAACGTCCCCATGCGGAGGACTCCGGTGGTGGGGCGCGTGCTGCCTCGTCGTTCCGCCTGCGCGAAGTCCCAACCCCCTTGACACCTGGCGGCGCCGCTCACATGGTGTCCCCCCGCCGAGTCGTTCCGCCCTCCGTGGGACCGCCAGTTGCCCACACTCGCCCTTCCGGCTCGGGCTCGCCGGACGTTCTCCGTTTCCGGCGCACCCGTTTCGCGATTCTCGCCCGTTCTGCCAAGCGTTTCCCAAGGTCCCCGGCCCCCCGACTCCCGGATCGGCGATTCTCGCCCATCCGGCTCAACCTTCCCAACCTCCCCAAGCTCCCCGTTTCTTCGCGCCCCAGGGTCAGGCCACAACTCACAACTTAACTGTCCTCACTTTGGTTACGCACCCGATCCCCCTGAAAGCGACGCGGCGAACTCACTCCACGAAATGTCATCATCCGCTGCAACCATCGTATTCCGAGCGACTTACATCTTCGTGATGTGCCTGGCACCGCATTCCGCATTCCCGCATTCGCCGCATTCGCCGCATTCCGCCTTCCGCTTTATCGCCTCCTGCCGTCTGCCTCCTACCCACTGTCCACTGTCCGCGATGTCCATTGACGCCTCGCCGCGCCGGCGCTATGATGCTCGACGAACGATGAGGGTCACGAGCCGCAGGCTCACGCTGACACCGCTGGGTGAGACTGGCACCTACTTTGAGGAAGAACGCATGGCCGTCACGAAGGACGACATCAAGACCGGGCTGGCTGAACTCGGGCTCAAGGAAGGCGACGCCGTCCTCGTCCACAGCGACCTCCGCATGCTGGGGCTTGCCCGCGAACTCGTCAAGCTCCCCAACTGCGGCGCGGACATGGTCATTGACGCCTTCCTCGAAACCGTCGGGCCGGACGGCCTCGTCGCCGTCCCTGCCCTCACCGCCACGTTCGCGCCCTCGATGCCCGACGGGCCCGTCGGGCTCGTCTTCGATCCCGACACCACGCCCTCGCGCGTCGGCAGCGTCACCAACGTCTTCCTCGCGCGGCCCGAACGCAAACGCTCCCGGCACCCCACCCATTCGCTCGCCGCGATCGGCGCCCGCGCCGAGGAATACGTCGCCGACCACGAGAAGGGCTCCACCTTCGACCGGGCCAGCCCCTACGGCAAGAACTTCGACTGGGACGCCTGGATCTGCTTCTTCGGCACCGGAAACCGAACCAACACCACCCTCCACGTCGTCGAGGACTGGATGGGTCTCCCCTACATGGCCGTGTCCCGCGCGCTGGTCAAAGGCCCCGACGGACAGCCCCTGGAGGTCGAGGTCACGAAAAGCCCCAAGGGCTACCGCAACTTCTACAAGAAGAACTCCCGCGCCGCCAAGGTCCTCGACGGCGCCGGCATCATGAGGCGGGCGAAGATCGGCGAGGCCGAGATCGGCCTCATGAGGTGCCGCGACTGCATGCGCCTCTTCTGGGACAGGATGCTCGACGACCCCTGCCTTCTCCTCGGCTCCAAAGGCGAGAACCCCTTCTGCGACGCGTGGGCCGACAAGACCATCGCTCACGTCAAATCTGGCGGGGCCGGGCCGCGACCGTGAATGCTCTGGAGGGCACGCTGGCCACAGACCGGATTTCAGACACCTGCCCCCGATGCGTAGGGGAAAACTCGAAAGCTGAGGTCTTCTGACCCTGTAGTCCGGGGCTCTCCATTTCCGGCGCACCTGTTTGGCGATTCTCGCCCGTTCAGCCAAGCGTTTCCCAAGCTCCCCGGCCTCCCGACTCGCGGATCGGCGATTCTCGCCCTTCCGGCTCAGTCTCGCACAGAGTCGCCAGAGTCGACCGCTTCTTCGCGCCCCAGGGTCTGACCACAACTTACAACTTAGCTGTCCCCACTTTGGGTACGTCCCCGATCCCCCTGAATGCGACGCGGCGAACTCACTCCCCGAAATGTCATCATCCGCTGCAACCATCATATTCCGAGCGACTTACATCTCCGTGGTGTGGCGTGGTGTGCCTGGCACCGCATCCCCGCATCCGTGCCGCCTTCATTCAGGCGTAACGGGCCTGGCGACCGCGCCTCGGGGCCCGTAGTGGGGAACGGACTCGCCCTGCTCATGACAGCCCAGGTCGGGCGCCTTGCCGGTGAAGCCGTCGTTGATGCCCGGCAGGAGGACGCCGCGGTCGACGGCCGCGCTGCCGGAGCGGAGGCGCAAATCCACGGCGGCCGGGTCTGCGGTTGTCCCATGCCCGGCCGGTTGGGGCGCGTTGACGAACACCTGCCAGTCGGCTTTCACCGCGTGCTTCATCTGGCCGGTGTCTTCGGCGAACTCCTCCATTGTCTGGTAGCGCACGTTGTTGAGCTTGATCAGCGATGAAGCGGCAGCGACGTGGTAACCGGTGTAATCCATCTCCAGCGGATGGCCCTGGGTGCTCATCCAATAGCCTTGCTCGCCGGGGAGGCCCAGCAGCAGGTTGTTCCAGAAGTGCGCATCGTGGAACGAGCCGCCGTAGAAGGCCTCGCGCGACGCGGCGCAGGTGTTGTGGGCGATGATCGCGCCGGTCGTGTTCACGTGCAGCTTGAAGGGTTTGTTGGTGGTGTTGTACATGGCATTGTAGAGCATGTAGGTCGGTCCGCCGAAGGCGGGTTGACTGCTCAGGCTGCTGAAGGTGTTCGTCAGGCGGTTGCGGTAGATGCGCGTATTGTGATAGACGTAATCGGCCTCGACGCCGTCGTCGGTGGCTTGCCGCAGATCGTTGTAGCAGATGTCGAGCGAGCCGCTCCTGGGTTCGCCGCGTCCGCCCGCGAGGCTGATCGTGTCCCAGCAGTCCTGAGTGCGGTTCCACGCGATGACGTGGCCCGCCCCCGAAAGCACGATCCCGTAGGAGGAACCCTTGCGTCCCTTTCTCCAGTCGGCCGGGCCGTAGAACTCGTTGTCGGTGACGAACCAGTTCCGGCTGTTGCGCGCCGGGGCCACGACCTGGGCGTCGCGCACCTTTTCGGCCGACCCCTGGGCCATGATGCCGGCGTAGCGATAGTTCCTGAAGGTGCAGCGGCGGACGACGATGCAATGGTTGCCGAACGCCTTGATGCAGCCCTGCTTGGCGCCGATGAAGGTCAGGTCCTCGAACTGCAAATGGCCCTGTCCGGAGAAACTCAGCGACTCATCCTTCCCTGAGCCGTCGAGGATCACCTTGGTGCGGTCCGTGCCTCGCCAGACGATCGGCTTGCCCGGCTGGCCGCTCTTCTTCAGGCCGACCGAGCCGCCATACGTGCCGGGCAGCAGCAGGAACACGTCGCCCGGCTGCGCGGCGGTGTCGGCGGCAGCGATGCCCTCGAAGGGGGCTTCCCTTGTGCCGGTGCCGCCGCCGGTGCCGGGGACGACGTACAGCGTGCGCAGGCCCTCGTAGTGCGGAGGCTCGGTGCGCGTGGTGACTGTGACGGTGTGCTGGCCCTCGCCGCCGTCGGGGTCCTTCAGGGTCAGCTTGACCTCGTAGGCCGTGCCCGGCTCAAGGTCGAAGAGGCTCCCGGCCAACAGGTTGCCCACGTCGAAGGGGTACTTCGGGTCGGGGCTTTCCCAACTCTCGCACCGCAGCAAGGGAAAGCCTGTCCTCCACGCCGCATCGCCGGCCTTGCGGTATTCCACCTGCACTGCGCAGTTGTGATTGCCGTCGCCCTCGATGCGCCACTGAAACCCGGCGCAGAACAGCGTCGGCTCCTCGACCACGACTTCGCCGGGCACGGTGGCGAAGGCGGCGGGACTGCGCCGATCAACGTACTGCTTCGCCAGGAGGCCGAGCGGCTGTCGCGGGTACGAGCCGCGCGCATAGAAGCCGTACTGCTGGGTCAGAGCGCGCTGGTCCGCGACGTGCCGCCGCACGGCCTCCACATTGGCGGGAGCGTCGGGACACCGCGAGAGCGCGAAGATGGCGTTGCCCACAACGTTCTCGTCTGCCTCCTTCGCCAACACCTCCCGCAACAGCGCCGCGGCGGCTGCGGATGCGTTCTGGCCGAGGAGCCAGCAGAGCTTGCAGCGCAAGGCCGGGTCGCCGACACGCAGCTTCTCCCGAATCGCTGCGACAACCTTCGCGGAGTCCACGCCGGGGCCTTTCACCGCGCGCGCCCAGGCATAGTCAACGAAGTTGCCTCCCGCCAGGCTGTCCAGAACCTGCCGCAGGGCGGCATCGTCGCCGCCGCGGGCGCGGTCCACGACGCTCATCATCGCGCGTCGCTCGGCCTCAGCCAGTTCCGCCTGGAGCGCCGCGAGTCGCTGCTGTGCGGCCTTGAGCTGCTCCTCGGCTTCCTTGATCCGTTCCCGCAGCACCGCGGGGTCAGGCGGCGCAGGCGTCCGGGACTCCTGTGCCTGCATGACGCCTCCCATCAGGATCACGGTCACCAGCAGCAGCTGCCACGATCGCTTCTTCATCGTCATTCTCCATGAGCTACAGCGTCCAGCCGCTGCGGCCGGCACGGTGTCAGGCGGCGGGCACGGTGTCAGATCTCCAAATACAGAACTCAGATCACCGATAGCACAGAACGCCACAAACACCCGATTCCGCAAATGTCTGCGGCGGCAGAGCGTATGGACATGCTAACGCCAGGCAAGATAAGGCGGTGTCAAATCTTCAAATATCAATCATCGCCTCGTTTCGCTCAATCCACGAACTTGCAGCCCATGCCGTGGACGGTGAGGATGTGGGCGGGGTTGTGGGGGTCGTCCTCGAGCTTCTGGCGGAGCTTGACCACACCTCGCTCGCGCATGACCACGAACGAGATACAGTCGGTCAGCGACCAGTCCTTGTCGGCTCGGCCGCGGTAGAGGGTGAAACCGCGCTCGAAGAGGTCGTCGGATGCCCCCAGGATGGTGCAGCCAGGGTCTGCCCGCAACGTATCCACAAGCCTCACGACGCCCCGCCGCTGGTGCGGGGCCGATAGCGCATCGGCGACTTCGGTCAATACCCAAGCCGTTGTGACCGTCGGCCTGTCCAGCGATTCGGAGAGCGCGACCGCCCTCTCGTGGCTTGCATCCAGGCGGTTCAGTAACGCGAGGTAATAGAACGAGTCCGCGAAGCATGCGTTCACGGCCTGGGCTTCCCGTGGGCATAGTGGTCGTGGTTCGCGGCGAGGTCAGGCGGGCCCTCGACGATGCCGATCACACCGCGCAGACGTTCGGCCAGGGTGGGGAGGCCGTTGGTGGCTTCAGCGCCGTCGGCCAGTTCGACGCGCACCGCCGCGCCCTCCGGCAGGCTCGCCGGCTCGTCGAACACCACCATCCCATTCCTCACGTGCCCGGGATATGCCATGGCCGGCCTCCTTAGCCTTTGTCCTCTTCGTTCAGCATCATACCATGCTCCGACACCGTTTTCCACCCCGTCAGGGGCCTGACGAGGTCAGGAAGGACGTCGGAGCGCCCGGGCATGCCGTCCCGACGCAGAGCATCGGGACGAGGGGAAGAGTGATTGACCCTCAGTCCACAAACTTATACCCCATGCCGTGCACGGTGAGGATGTGGGCGGGGTTGTGGGGGTCGTCCTCGAGCTTCTGGCGCAGCTTGACGACGTGGTTGTCTATGGTGCGGGTGGTGGGGTAGAGCTCGTAGCCCCACACGTCGTCGAGGATGCGGTTGCGGCCGATCGGCTCGCCCTTGTGGGTGATGAGGAGGCGCAGGATGCCGGCCTCGTAGTGGGAGAGCTCGACGGTCTGGCTGCCCTTGGTGGCGACGGACTTGCGGAAGTCGACCTTGACGTCGCCGAACTGGTAGGTGTCGAGCTGCTGTGGGGGGGCGTGGCGGCGGCGCAGCACGGCCTTGACGCGGGCCAGCAGCTCGCGGATGCTGAAGGGCTTGGTGATGTAGTCGTCGGCGCCCAGCTCGAGGCCCAGCACGCGGTCCACCTCCTGGCTCTTGGCCGTGAGCATGATGACCGGCGTGTCCATGCCCTTCTGCCGGAGCTGTCGGAGCACCTCGAAGCCGTTGAGCTTCGGGAGCATGATGTCGAGCAGGATCAGGTCGGGGCAGGTGCCCATGGCGAGGTCGAGGGCCGCCTGCCCGTCCTTGGCCGTCGCCACCTGGTAGCCCTCGATCTCCAGGTTGTCCTGCAAGCCCATCAGGAGATCGGGCTCATCTTCCACAACGAGGATCTTCTCCATTGCCGATGCTCTCCGCCTTGAGCTGGGTTTGTGACAAGACAATCCGTAGTTCGTAATCCGTAACCAGAGAAGAGACAGGAACGACCCACACCCGCGGGGTCTTGGCTTCCTCTTGTTACGGACTACGGATTACGCATTACGCATTACGAGCCTTTCTTTCCGTCCTCGGCTCCCCATCGGTCAAGGTCTTGCGAATGGGCAGCGTGAGGGTGAAGGTGGAGCCTTGTCCTTCCTCGCTGGCAACGGCGATGGTGCCGCCGTGGGCCTCGACGGAGTGCTGGACGATGGCGAGGCCGAGGCCGCTGCCGCGGGTGGCGCGCACCCGCTCGTCGCGCCCGCGGTAGAACTTCTCAAAGACGTTCTCCAGGTCGGCCCTGGGAATGCCGATGCCGCGGTCGGTGACCTCGACGGCGAGCGCGCCGTTGCGCTCGCCGCACGCGACGCGAATCCACTTGTCGGCCGCCGAGTACTTCACGGCGTTCGACAGCAGGTTCAGCAGCGCGAGGGCGATGGCGTTGCGGTCGAGCAGCGTCTCGGGCACCTCGTCGGCAATGTCAGTTTCCACGGTGAAGCCCTGCTTGTCAAGCTCGTAGCTGTAGGCGCGCAGGGTGTCGCTCACCACGTCGGCCAGGTCGTCGAGCCGCAGGTCGTAGGTCTTCCGCCCGCTGTCGATCCGCGAGAAGTCGAGCACGTTGTTGATCAGGTGGGTGAGGCGCTCGCTCTCGCGCATGATGATGCGGTAGTACTCCCGCACCTTTTCGGGGGTCTTGGCCCGGCCCATCTCGAGGGTTTCGGCGAACATGCGGATCAGCGCCAGCGGCGTCTTCAGCTCGTGCGAGACGTTGGACACGAAGTCGCTCTTGAGCTGCGAGAACTCCAGCTCGCGGGCGGTGCCGCGGAGCATGATGACGACGCCGGCGATGATGGCGAGGATCATGAGGGCGTTGACGAGGGGGAAGAGGAGCACGTTGTAGAGGGCGAGCCGGCGGAGGGAGGCCGGCTGGTGCTCCACGACGCCCAGGCGCCACGTCGGGAAGATGCGGGGGAAGGCCACGGCGGCGGCGGGCTCGCGCCCGGCCTCGCCGAAGACCGCCCTGGCGCCGCGGTCGGCCACCACGAAGCTCACGCCCGGGCCGAAGCGGCTGGCCCCGAGGGCCTGCGGCAGCAGCGTCGCGGTCACGTAGGCCACGTTGATCTTCACGCCGAGAATGCGGCGCGAGCCGTCGTCGCCGCGCACCAGGGCGTAGGCGATGAGGTAGGGCTGGTCGGCGAACTCGTCGTCCCACAGGTGGCGGAAGCCCTCCTCGCCGGGCCGCAGCGAGGCGGCCTGGAGCTCGAGCCGCGGCAGCACGAAGCGCCGCAGGTAGGCGAGGAACTGCGTTCGGGCCGCGCGCTGCGCCTCCTCCTCGCGGAGCGCGGCGTAGCGGCGGGTCTCGGGCGCCGGCACGCCCGGGCCGGCCATGAGGCGCTCGAGCTCGTCGCGCACCCGCTGCGTGAAGTACGCCGCGCGTTCGGGCTCGGCCAGCCGCGTGCGCTCGCGCACGAGGTCGGCGTAGAGGTCGAGGCAGGCCCCCACGGCCTCGGGCACGCGCCCCCGGCGGGCCAGCGCCGTGGCGATCTGGTAGCGGGCCAGCACGGCCAGCGAGGGGCTGAGCGCCGCCACGTCGTCGCCGGTCAGCAGCCGGCGGTACTCGGCGATCGCCTCGTCGAGCTTCCCGGTGCGGAAGAGCGTGGCGGCGACGACCTGGGTGGCGCGCACGCGGGCGGCAGGCGAGAGCGAGCGCTCGCGGTAGCGTCGCAGGCCCTGCACCAGGGCCTCGGGGTCCTCGGGCGGCGCGTCGGGCCGCGGCCGGCGCGCCGGGGCTGGGAAGGGCTCGGCCCACAGAAACGTCTCGGGCACCGGGGGCACGACTTCCGGCTCGTGGGGATAGAGCATGGCGTGGCGCTGCTCGAGGGGCACGCGGCGGTCCAGGAGGCGCTGCTCGTCGAGCAGGAAGATCTCCTGGGCGAGGTCCGACTCGCGGCGGAGCCGGTCGAGCGTGGCCGCGGCCGCCGCCAGGGGCAGGCGGTCCGCCTCGTCGCGCAGCCGCTTCTCGAGGGCGGCGACGGCGGCCTCGACCTCCTCCGCCCGGTCCCGCGCCGCCGCGGCGTACTGCTCGGCGAGCGACTGCTCGAGCTGGCGCTTGAGGTCCAGCGTCAGCTTCAGCCCCACCAGCGTGAGCACCAGGCTGGGCAGGATGATCGCCAGCACGGCGAGCGTGACGATCTTGCGGATCGAGATGTGCGAGGCATAGCGCCGCATGATTGTCCTGGCGCCAGACGACTGGGGGGATGGCTACACGGGCGACCCTTGGCCGCACGTGCTGCCATTTTCGGCCTTCTGCTCCGGATTTGCAATCCGCAATCCGAAACCGCTAGAAGCTCTTCCGCTGGAGCACGGTCTCATAGGTCTCGGAGTTCTTGGGCTCGGGCGGGGCGTTCGGGTCGCCCCAGCGCACCAGGACGCTGGCCCTGTAGAACGACGTGCCGCCGTAGAGCGGGGTGAACGTGACGTCGTAGGTGAAGCCGGGGAAGTCGGGGTGCGTGGCGTTGGCGATCGCGGTGGCGGGGTAGGCGGGCCGGAAGTCGGCCTGGACCTGGCTGACCACCGTCTCGGCGAGCATGGCGGCGCGCGTGCGGTCGAGCGCCCGGCGGTGCGAGCGCATGCCCATGGCGAACAGGAACAGCACCGCCGTGATGCTCACGGCGAGGATGCCGATGGCCAGGAGCACCTCGATGATCGTGAAGCCGGCGCCATTCCGGCTGCGAAGCGGGATGGATGGAGGAATGGAGGAATGGATGGGTGGACGGCCCGGGCGCGGCAGACCCGCCCCCAGCTTGTCCTCCATCGCCCGATCTCCGATTCTTCCATTCATCCATTCATCCATTCATCCACCCATCCATATCCTCACCGCTCCCAGTGATGGTACGTGGGGATGCGGACGGTGAAGACGGAGGTGATGCCACGATAGACCTCGGCGCCGGCGGCGTGGGCAACCGGCTCCGTGCCGCGGGCGCCACGGGACGCGTCGGCGCCGGGGAGGACGAATTCCATGGGCGAGCCGACGCGGCTGTAGAAGAGCCACTCGTCGCCCACCTTGATGAAGTGGCGGGGGTCGCGCAGGAAGGTGCTCGTCGGGCGCTGCACGTCGTCGAAGCCCTGGGCGCTGATGACGCTGAGCGTCGCCTCGGCGGACGACGGGAAGTCGGCGGCGATGGCCTGCCCGAGGCCCGTGGTCACCCGCTTCCCGCGGTCGGGCTCCAGCACCACGGTCACCTGCACCTGCTCGGGCAGGTAGCGGCTCGACAGCCACTCGGTGCTGGCGGGGCGGGGGCGCCGGCGGGTCGGGTCGCTGTCGTCGTACTTCGTGTCGTAGCCGGGCTCCAGGTCGGCGCGGTCCTCCCACGTCGTGGTGTCGGCGCCCCAGAAGCTGGCGCCGAAGTGGAGCACGTGCGGGATGAAGTCGTGGCCGCGAATCTCCTCGATGAGCGCGATCACGTTGGGGCGGAGCACGTTCTCGTCGAGGGCGCCGGCGCCCGGCTGGCGCAGCGGCGCCTCGAAGGCGCGGCGCAGCACGCCCAGCCCCGGCTTGTCCAGGCTCGAGTGGTAGCGCCGGACGGCGTAGACCACCTGCGCGCGGCCCGCTACGGGGCGGTGGCTCTCGTCGATCCGCTTGTTGTTGTTGTCGTCCGCGTGGTTCAGGTATTCCTCCGACGTCTCGGAGCCATCGGTCTTGGCGGCGGCCTGTTCGAGCTCGGGCGGGAGGGTACGGGTGAAGGTGAGCACCTGTGCGCCGTTGCGGACGAAGGCGGCAAAGGTCGGGCGCGGCTGCTGCGGCAGGGCCCGCACGTCGCGATAGCAGTCGAGGATCAGCACGGGCCGGCCCCCCGCGCGCATCCGGTCGCTGCGGAGGAACTGCACGGTGTCGTCGCTGTCGCTCTGGTTGTCGAGCTCGGCCTTGACGAAGACGATGGTGCCGCCCAGGACGGCGGCGGAGACGTCGGTCTCCGCGCCGCCGAGGCCCTCGCCCTGGAGCCAGGCGAGCTGCTTCCAGCGCGCGTCGCCGTTGGGCGGCGGCTGCTCGGGGTCCTCGGGGGGCACGGCGGCCGGGTTGTTGCAGGCGACCCATACGCGGGCGGCGGAGTCCTTGTCGAACACGTCGGTGCGGGCCTGGAGAAGGGCGGCGCCGATGACAAAGGGCACGCGGAGGCGCAGCACCACGGTGGCCGTGCCGGGGCGGGTGGTGGGGGCGAAATACGTCAGCTCGCGGCCGGGGCTGACGTCCTGGACGTGGGTGTTCACGCTCGACAGGCCGGTGTCGAGGATCGCGTAGGGGTCGCCGGGCGACGGGCTGGTGGGCAGGTCGTAGAGGGTGTCGAGCGCGAAGTGGAAGTCGGGCGGCGGCGGCTGGTCGAGGACGGCGGCGGCCAGGTCGTCGGCGATCTGGCGTTGGAGGGCCTGGAGGCGCTCGTTGACCAGGCGGCCCGCCTCGCCGCGCCGCCAGGAGTCCACCGCGGCCGCCATCAGCCCCACGAGCGCCGTGCCGAGGATGATGAAGACGCCCATCGCGACGAGGATTTCGACGAGCGTGAACCCCGATTTCGGATTCCGGATCCCGGATGTCGGACTTGCCGCGTTCAATAGGGCATTTCCCTGTGCTCGAAGATGTGCGTCGGCGCCCTGTACCTCAGCGTGATCGTGTCCACCCACGGCGTGCGCCAGGGGATGTTGTAGTTGGGCGGCGCGCCGTTCGCCGCCTGGTAGGCATTGTGCTTGAAGTAGACGCGCAGGCGGATCCGGTCGGCATACTGCCCGAGCGGCGTGCTGGCGTCCCTGGCGTTGAGGTAGTTGTTCGCGGCCGGATCGTCGAAGAGGTAGGTGACCGGCTTCTTGAGCCGATAGCCGGGCGGGTCGTACACCACGTCGGTGCGGGTCGGCACGGTCTGCCACGGGACCGGCTGGGCGACGGGCTTGGACGTGGCAGGGTCCACCGCCGTGTCGTCCCAGGCCGGCGCGTTGTCGAGTTGGACCATGAGCTGGATGTCCCACGGGTCGTTGGCATCGAGCGGCCTGTCATTGATGAGCACGCCCGCTGCCTCGTCGTACTTGGCCTCGGTCCACGTCACCTGGGACCAGAGCGCGCCGGGGAGGGAGTAGGCGAACTCCCAGTAGCCGACGGGGGCGGAGGCGCGGTGGGGGGTGAACTCGCCCGTGTTGGAGATGGGATAGCGGTCGTGGAATCGGGCCTCGCGGAGGCGGACGATGCGGCGGCCGTGCGTGCCGCCCGCGTCGGCGTAGTAGATCGGCTCCTCCTTGTCGGGGTCCACCGTGGCCACCACGCTGGCGGCGCCGGGGGTCAGGTAGTCCTCCTTCGTCGTGCCGTAGCGCTGGCGGAGGAGCTTGATGCCGGTGAGGACTGGGATCTCCCTGTAGCCGTCGGGGGCCGCGGCATCGGGCAGCCTGGCGGTCCAGATGGGGGTGGAGCCGTTCTTGTCCTGTGCGTAGCCGACGATTTCGTTGCCGATCTGCACGTAGCCCTCGGCGGGGAAGTTGTCGTGGTACTCGACCACGATGCCGTATTCGTATTCGGGCTTCGAGATGTCGAAGGCGGCATCGTCGTCGGCCAGGGCCTTGATCTCGCCGTCCTCGAGCAGCAGCCGCCCGAACTCGTCGCGCTGGAGCTTCACCATTTTCCGCGGGGCGAGCGAGCAGTGGATGTGGTCGAGGGGGTTCGCGCGGGCGCCGAGCACGTGGGCGTCGGTCAGGCTGCCCAGGCAGGCCCGCTCGAGGATGAGCAGCTCGACGCTGATGACGCTCACGCTGGCGTTGGACGATTTGCCGTCGGGGTTGAGGAACCACCCGCTCGTGGTCGCGGGGTCGTACATCTGCACCTTGCGGCGCGTGGAGTTCAGGATGCCGCGGTGGGTGAGGGTGATCTCCAGGGCGTTCTTGCCCGTGTCGTAGTGCTTGCCGTTGAAGAACACGCGCTCCTCGGAGCCGATGTAGTGGCTGCTGTTGATGAGACGGCCGTTGGCGTCGCGGACCTCTTCGCCCTTCTGGAGGTCCGCGTCAATGTCGTCCCAGGTGACGCCGTAGGCGCCCATGATCTCCTGGATGCGTTGCCAGTAGGACAGGTTGGCCCAGGCGTTCGAGATGGTGAGGTAGCCCATGTCGGGGAAGTCCTGGGCCTCTTCCTCGGTGAGGTCGAGGTAGAGCGTGGTGCCGTTCTCGTCGAGCACGGTCACGAGGTCGTTGGCGAACGGCAGGGGGTTGCCGTCGCCGTCCACGGGGCGGGTGAACTTGATGGGGGCGGAGGTGCGTCCCTCGGGCCGGCGGTAGACCACGCGGTAGAAGAGGACCTCGTCGTCCACCTTCACGTAGCCCTCGAGGGGCCAGGAGCCCACGTGGCCGTTGTGGTGGAAGCGGAAGGGCTCGGCGGGCGGGTCGGCCTGGGGCACGAAGTCCTCGAGGTTGCCGATGCGGACGTAGAAGGGCGGCGCCGCGCCGGCGGGGATGCCGCCGAAGTCGCGAATCTCCTTCGCGGGGTCGGGCGCGCCGGCCGTGAGCTTGCAGTCCCACAGCCGCGCGATGCCGTAGGTGGCGGAGTGGATCTTCACCTCGTCGAACGTGGCGTTGGCCGGGCGCTCGGGCTCGCCGGCCACCGGGCCGTCGTGGGCCTCGGCCTTCGGGTCGCCGTCCCTGTACATCGAGTCGCTGCCCAGGTAGAAATACCGGTCGGGCTCGATGGGCATGCTGGCCGGGAACTTGACGAGGCGCGGGCGGTTGATGTAGGAGAAGACGTGCGCGGGCGGCGGGAGGATGGATTCCCGGAAGGCGAACATGCGGCCCCAGCCGTGGTGGACCCAGTGGTCCTCGCGCTGGCCGGTGTTGTCGGTGAGCGTGACCTCGTCGTGGCTGCCCTTCACGAGGTCAATATCCTTGTCCATCACGTGAATGTAGCCGGAGCAGAAGAACACGGGCATGATCCTGGAGCCCGGCGCGGCGGGGAAGGCAATGGGCTTGTGCTCGGCGTCGCCCGTGTTGGCCACGGCGCGGCTGATGTCGTAGACGAACTTGCTGGCGAGGACCTTCTCCTCGACGTCCTCGTCCCCCTCGGGCACGGGGGGCCAGGGGAAGCGAGGGTAGGTGAACTGAATCCACTCGAAGCGGTAGGGGTTCGGGTCGGCCTTGCCCTCGGCGTCGGGGTAGGTGATCTGGAAGATGCCGCGGCCGTTGCGGTCGCGCAGCTCGTCAATCGTCGCGTCGGTGCCGACCAGCTCGTGGGTGATCGTCTGGACGCCGCGGTGGCCGCGGGGCAGGTTCTGATTGGTGTTGAGCTTGATGCAGTTGAGGCGGAGCTTGGCGCCCTCGACGATGTCGGCCTTGGTCGTGTCGAAGCAGGCGCGGCAGCCGGCATACGCGGTCGCCGTCTCGTCGAAGCCGGCGAGGTAGCCGATGTACCAGGCGATCTGCCGCCGGTCGTCCTCCGGCGTTTCGGGGTCGTCCACGTCGGTGGGGTGGAAGCGCCAGACAAGGACGACGCCGGCCTTGGCGAACTTGATGGCCTCGCGGTCCTTGGCCTCGAGGGCGTCGGGGTTGGCCTCGAGGGTGAGGAGGCCGATGCCGTCCACGGGCTCCTCGACGACGCGCTTGGCCGTGGTCGGCCGCAGAGCCGTCCAGGTGAGCATCGAGAGGAAGCCGGGGTCGGCGACGACGGTGGCGAACTGCGTCTCGTCGTCGGCGATGGCCCCGCCGTCCTTGGCGGAGGGCACGATCCACTTCTCGCTCGCGAACAGCGGCAGCCAGTCGCCCGAGGGCACCGTGTTGTCGGCGTTCCCCGTCCACGCCTCGTAGGAGGTCGCGAACTGGTCCCAGAACTGGTTCGTGTCGTCGGCGGTGGTGGCCGTGGGGGCGGGGGCGCCGGTGGGGTTCGCCTCGTCGCCGTCGTCCACCGTCACCTGGAGAAAGGCGGCGGGCAGGTCACTGAGGAGCCACGGCTCCTGGGTCGCGTCCATCATGTTCACGAGCAGGTGCTCGGTGTCGCCTTCGCCGGTCTCGGAGCTGTCCTTGTGAATGTAGTCGGTGTAGCCGTGGATTTCGATGCGGGTGCCGTCGCCGTGGAGGCGTGCCTGGGTGGCGCGCGAGCCGCGGCCGACGGGCAGGCCGGCGATGTCGGCGAGGATGGTGAAGGCGCTGTCCACGCCGGTGTATTCGAAGATCTCGCCGCCGAGGACGGCGCAGCCGGCGACGGGCCAGGGCTGGAGGCGGAAGACGGTCGTCGGGTCGTTGTACCGCGGGTCGTCGCTGATCGTGCCGGTGCAGGGGATGGCGGCCGCGTCGAGCGCGGCCCCGCTCGTGCGGGCGACGGGGAAGTAGCGGCCGACGCTGCGGCCGTTGACGCACAGCCCCATCTCATTGTAGCGGATTCCCTTGACGGTCGCGACCACGTGGTACCAGCGGTCGGGCAGAATCTGGAACCACTGGTCGGGGGCGAGGCCGCCGAGCGGCGTGACGGAGCTGCCCACGCGGCAGCGCACCTGGGCGGCGATGAGCTGATTCGTCGAGTCGCACACGTGGAGCACGACGTCTCCGCTCGTCGCGTCCCGCCCGTAGTACATCAGCACCAGGCGGTTGCTGAACGACTGGTGCCCCAGGTCGAAGAGCACGCGGTCGAGCGTGTAGTCGAGCTTCACGCTGCCGCCGACCTTGGGGTCGGAATCGAGCTTCATCCAGAACTCGACGACGAGGGGCTGCACCACGTTGTCGCCGCTGTGGGGCACGTTGTTCAGCTCGACGGTCTTGCCGTCGGCGTCCTTGCCCTCCATGCGCGCGGGGTAGACGAGGGTGCGGACCTCAGAGGTGGTGGTGGCGCCCACGGTGCGCTCGACCTTGCCGACGTGGAGGCCCTCCGGCCCCAGGTCGCTGTACTCGCCGGGCTGGGGGTCCACGGTCGTCAGGTCGCGGAAGGGCTGGGGCCACACGCTGTCGGTGCCGCCGTCGCGGTCGCCCTCGAGCACCTCGTCGAGGAGGGGGCCGTGGAACCGCTGGGTGAAGCGCGCGGAGAAGCGCACGGGGTCCTCAGGGCTGTACTCGACGGGCGGCAGCCCCAGCCGGCCGTGGCGGGGAATGAGGAGGGTCTCGGGCGGCTCGGTGCTGCTCGGCGCCACGTCGCTCACCTCGGTCGCGTTCGGCCAGGTGGCCAGGCGCTGGGCCAGGCCCGCATGGAACGAGTGCTGGAAGTCCTCCTGCGTGTCAATGCGGATGTCGAGCTCGACCGAAGGGGCGACCTGGGCGACCTCCTTGACCGTGTAGCGGGCCAGCTCGCGGCCGTCGGGGGCGTTCATCACCCCCGTCGCCTCGATGGTATAGATGTTGAACGAGTGGGTGCACAGGGCGCCCGTGGTGGTCGCCAGGTCGAGCACGGTGGCGTTGAGCGGGTTGATGGCGTTGGCGAGGATGGCCGCCTTGCTCTCGGGCGTGAGTTTCTCCTCCGCCACCAGCGCGTCGAGCACGCCGGCCAGGTCGTGCGCGATGTCGGTGAACAGCAGGCGCACCTCCACCGGCTCCAGCGGGTCGGCCTTGCGCGCGCGGTCCACGCGGCTCGTGGGCAGGTAGTCGGGGCTCTGCGACACGCTGAGGCTGGCGCCCTCCTTCTTCCAGTAGCGGACGGCGTCGCCCTCGATGGAGAGCCAGAAGCCGTCCACCTCCTGGCCCGCGGGGTCGCTCTGGCGGGGCTGGGGGAAGAGCGTGGCGTCGTCGAGCGCGACGGTGGTCGAGCCCTCCGCGACGTCGGCCGCCAGGCGGGCGAAGACGCGGAGGCGGCGGACCAGCTCCACGAAATCGTCGGTGATCGTCTTGTCGCCCACCCCGTCGTCGTCGGTGTCGAGGCTGGTGGTGGCATAGCCCACGCCCTTGTGCTGCTCGTCGGCGGGGAGTCCAGGCTGGCGGAGCTTGATGCCGCGCAGGAGGGCTCGGAGCACCTCGATGGGGCAGGTGTTGACGTTGACGGGGTACTGGGGCACGGAGGTCGAGGAGGTTTCGCTGACGAAGGGGGCGGAGTGGACGGTGAGGAATCGGACGACGCGCTGGTATTCGGGCTCGGTGAGGATGGTGCTGGCGGTGCGGAGCTGGGTGAGGCTGGTGATGGGGTGGTCGCGGCGATAGTCGTCCACCTGGGCGGCGATCTGCGCGGCGCGCGTCGCGTCGGGGTCGGCCGGGTCGAACGTCTCGCCGAGCGCCTCGAGGAGGAGGTTGCGGAGGAGGACACGCGGGGCGGTGCGGACGTTGATCTTGCCCTGCTCGTCCTCGGCCCGGGCGCTCCACATGGCCCCGGCGGGGTTCGCGAGGGCGGCCGGGTCGAAGCCGAGCTGCTCGCCGTCGGTGAAGCTCACCCGCAACTCGCCGCTGCAGTCCACGTAGGGCGAATCGTAGATCGTGGGCGTGCCGGTCCCGGCGAGGGCGTTGCGGACCTCGAGGTGCTCGTAGGACTCGTGGGAGCGTTCGAGCTGGGCCTTGGCGAGGTTGAGGGCGCCGGTGGCGACGAGCTTGGCGTGGGCGCGCGCCGCGAAGTTCACGCTCGCCATCTCCTCCTGGCGCATCGAGATGGCGAAGGGCGCGCCGATGATGATCAGCCCCACGAGCACCAGCACGACCATCAGAATGGCGAAGCCGTTCTGGCGGCCAGGGGGCCGCACCAGTCGGCGGTCGGCACAGTGCAGTCGGCAGGTCCTTCTCATTGGGCTTGTCCTCAATCCCGCACGGGCTGGAAGCCTGCGCCACCCAGGTGCTTGTGGGTTCCGGTGGCACAGGCATCTTGCCTGCGACAGGGCTTCCTACTGGTCGGGCGGCGGCTCGCCGTTGAAGACCTCGACGCAGCCGAGCCAGTTGACGCGCACGACGCGCAGCAGCCGATCCTCGGCCGAGATGACGCGGAAGAACACGGGGCGCGCGTGGTGCACGGAGTCGAGCTTGCCCTCGCGGTCGAAGTGCACGCGGCCGTCGGCGCTGCCGCCGGCGTCGAACGTCACCTCGGTGTTCTTCGGCAGCACGTGCGTCTCTCCGGCCACCAGGCCGGCGATCTTCAACTCATCAATCCGCCCCCGGAAGTAGCTTGCGCCATTCGTGCCGATCCAGAGGCTGCCGGCCACCTGGCTGAGGCGCCCATCCTCCGGGAAGCTCAACGGGGTTTCGGCGCGCGCCACCTCCATGCCATTCACCCGCAATTCCAGGATGCCCGTCGGGACCGGCGTGCCGCCTCCATCCTTGACTGCGTCGCGCGTGTAGGCCAGGGCCACGCGGGTCCACTCGCCGTTGCGAATCAACGCATTGGCCGGGGCGGACGGATCTGGGGCGTGTAACCCGCTGGGGGCGCTGTTGTCCATCAGCACCCCGCCCTCGAGACTCAGGAGCCCGGTTGCCGCGTCGTAGCGGAGCGCGAGGCCGTAGGAGTCGCTCGCGGCGTCCTTCTTGCACACGATGGGCAGCAGGGTGTCGGTGGCGGATGCCTCGGGGTACACATCGGCCTCGATGAACAGCCCTTCCCGAACGCCGTCGAGGTAGGGGCTGGTGACCTGAAGGCTCGTGCTGCCGCCGTCGAGGAGGAGCGCGGTGCCGATCCGGCCTGGGGCCGGCGTGGCGCCCGTGGCCGTGGCCTCCTGGCCGAGCGCGCCGAGCACCTTGCCGCCGGCGAACTGGGCGGGGCTCTCGAAGTGCCAGCCGCTCACGGTCTGGCGGCCGAGGGCGTAGACGAGGGCGACGAGGGCCGGGTTGTCCGCCTGCGGCTCGGCCACGACGACGGCCGGGCTGCGCTCGTGGACCGCGAAGGCCCGGGCCGAGCGGAGCGCCGACTCGATGCCCGAGGTCGCCGCCTGGAGCGCGAAGCCGCGGTTCATCCGCCAGTACACCGCCACGCCGCCGAGCATGAGGATGGCGACGACGCTCATCGTGACGAGCAGCTCGATCAGCGTCACCGCGGATTTCGGGTTTCGGATTGCGGATCGCGGATTGGCCATCTCAGGTCTCTTCACTCGTCCTCGTCCTCGTCGTCCTCGATCCTGCTCTCAATTCGCCACGAAGTTGGCAATGTCGTCGGCGCCCTGCGCCTTGCCGCGGCCCTGGTCGTTCCGCTCGTCGGGGCCGCACGACCAGACCTCGAACCGCCCGAAGTTGCAGTAGCCCGCCGGCCCCCGCACGGGCTGGACCGCCCGGTTGCCGAGGATATCGTAGTCGTGGCTCGTCTCCGCCCGCATCACGGCGGTGTCGAAGTAGATGAACGGGCGGTCCCACTCGTCGAGGAGCAGCGGCCGGTCTATCTCGCCGTCCTCGTAGAAGGCCGACGGGAGGTAGGGGGCGCTTCGCCCCCCCTTGACGTTCAGCAGCGCGACCAGCGAGCGGTTGCCCCGGTTCACGCCCTCCACGAACTCCGAGGGCGGGAAGACCCCCCAGTCGTTCTGATAGGCCTGGATGCCGCTGGCGATGGCCTCGACGGTGGCCTTGGTGCGTTGGACCTTCTGGTTGCGGCGAATGGCGGTGAACGCAGGGAAGAGGATCGCAAGGAGGAGCACGATGACCGACGTGACGACGAGCATCTCCACCAGGGTGAAGGCGTCCCCCCGTCGTGGCGGCGCAAGCACGCGGCTGGACATCGCGGCAGGGTCCTACAGGGGCGGGCGGGACAAGAGACCGGCATACACCTGGATAGTACCCGGGGTGCCCGCGAGCGTTGTCAGCCGCTTGTAATCGGGTTGTAAATAATTGTAAAGGGCCGCCCTGGAAACGCCCTGATTCCACCGATTTGCAGCGTTCTAGGGGCCTCGCCGGCGCCGGCGGCTCAGAACATGGCCATCAGACCCTTGGCCCGCACGCGGAAGAAGGCGATGTTGGAGTACACCCGACCCGTCCACACCGGGGTGTAGGCCACGTCGGTGCCCAGCGCCTTCACCTGCTCGGCCGTGAGGTCGGGGCTGAGGATCACCTGCGCGCAATCGTCGTCGACCTGGTAGGTGACGAGGAAGATGTGGTCGCCGGGCTGGAGCCAGTCGCGCGCGCGGGCGAAGGTGAAGCGGCGGCCCACGAAGCCGCCCGGCGGCAGCGTGACGTGGTGGTAGAGCTCGGCGCGCTGCGTCGCCGGCACGCTGAGCCGGGGGCTCGTGTAGCGCGCCCGCCCAGTGTAGACCTCATAGGCGTAGAGCCCGAACAGCCATTCGGACTTCTCGCCGTTGGCGTTCTCGACCACGGGCTCGAAGTAGACCGTGAGGTCGCGCGGCCTGTCGCCCCGGCTTCGCCGGGCGCCCGTGACGTTCACCAGGTACACCTCCACGGTGATCGGCTCGTCGGTCCGGTACGTCTCCTTGTCCGTGCGGATGGCGAGTTGAAGGCCGTTCCTGGGCAGCGCCAGCCGGGCCGAGAGGTCGCGCAGCTTGTCCTGTCGCGACACCTCCTTGGCGCGGCGACTGTCGTCGCGGCAGATGTCAATCCCCGCCCAGCCCAGGAAGAAGTCCGGGATCTCCTTGTAGTTGATGTTCCCGGTCAGGCCGAGGAAGCCGAGGTGGAGGTAGTGGGTGCATTGGGGGCGGTAGACCGGGTTGCCCTCCATGTCGGTGTTCAGGCCCAGGAAGCCGACCTTGTAGTCGCCGCCCGATTCGCCCTCGTCGCTGTCCGGGCTGCCCCAGGTCACTTTCTCGTGGCCGGTGACGATCAGGCCCACGGCGTCCTGGTGATGCTCCACGACCCCGATCTTGCCGCCGCCGATCCCCGCGTAATAGCCGTCCACCTTGGCACCCCCGATCGGCACGGTGAACGGGCAGTTGGCGTAGAGGCCGAACTGCGGCTTGGTGGAGAACGTGAAGCCGATGTCGAACATGTCCAACGCGTCGCGCCCGCGGTTGTTCAGGTACGGCCCGACGACCGGTACGTACGAGCACCCCGGCGCGCAGGCCGCCAGGGCCAGCAGCACAAGGGCTCCGGTCAATCTGCGAGATGCGACGCTCATGTTCTTCCCACGCGCCCCTCGTTCGGCCTCGGCTCCGCGCCGCGGCCCTCTCCTACACGGTAAACCGAGCAGCGATGAAAGTCAATAGGGCATTGCCGCCGCCACCGAAAAAAAGCCTTGACAGCGTGCCGGGGCTTGTGATATGCTTCAAGGGCAAGCCTGTCCTGCATGTCTCGAGTCGTGTCTGCTTCCGGTTCGGTTAGCTTCTCCGAAGGACTTTTGCGCTCCCGAGTTTCTCACGGATGGCGGTTCCCGCATCCGCTCTGTCACAGCCAGTGGTCAGACGACGCCTTCCTGAACGTAAGGCATCCAACCTGAGCGAGAGCATCATCAGCGCGCCAAGCGGAGAGACGTAGCCTGTTTCGTCCCCCAGCGGCCGCGGGGCACGAGCCGTCGGCGGAGGGCGCCCCGTGGGCCGCGCAGCCAAGGGACCACCTGTTTCCGAGCACATGAGCCCCAGCGAAGGCGTTTGTCCCGTGATTGGTCTGCTCGGCGGCATCGCCGCCGGGAAGACGACCGTGGCCAGGATGTTCGGCGACCTCGGCGCCCGCGTGGTCTCGGCCGACCCGATCGGCCACGCAGTGCTGGCCGACCCAGGGGTCCGCGACCGCATCGTGGCCCGCTGGGGCCGCGGGGTCCTCGACCCGGCCGGGAACGTGGACCGCGCCCGGCTGGCGCACCGCGCGTTCGGCGACCCGGAGGAGCTGGCGGCCCTCGAGGCCATCACCCACCCGGCCATCCTGGTGGAGATGCAGCGCCAGATCGCCGACGCACGCAACGCAGGAGTGCCCGCCATCGTGCTGGACGCCCCGCTGCTGATGGAGGTCCAGTTCGACAGCCTCTGCGACCTGCTCGTTTTCGTGGACTGCCCGGCCGAGGTGCGGCAGGCGCGAGCCGTGCGGCGGGGTTGGGACCCCGCCGAGATCGCCCGCCGCGAGCGCCGCCAGCAGCCCCTCGACGCCAAGCGCGCCCGGTCGCGCTTCGTCATAGATGGCCACGCGCCCCTCGAAACCACTTTCCAACAGGTGCAGGAGCTATGGCAAGAAACCCTCGCGCGGTGAAGGAAAAGAAGGAATCCCGCAGCGGCAGCAACTTCGGCAGGGGCATCCTCCCCAGCGACGCCGACCTGGCCGAGGAGGAGAAGGCCCTCGAGGAACACATCGAGGACTCCAAGAAGACCGGTGAAGAGCTCCAGATCGGCCAGCTCAAGCGCCTCAAGATCCACGAACTCCACACCATGGCCGAGGGCGACGGCATCTCCGGCATCGCCGGCCTCAAGAAGCAGGAGCTCATCTACCGCATCCTCGAGGAACGCGTCAAGCGCAACGGACTCATCAAGGGCGAGGGCGTCCTCGAGGTCCTCCCCGACGGCTTCGGCTTCCTGCGCTCGCCCGACTACAATTACCTGCCCTGCCCCGACGACATTTACATCTCGCCCTCGCAAATCCGCCGCTTCGGCCTCAAGACCGGCACCGTCGTCGCCGGCCAGATCCGCCCGCCCAAGGAGAACGAGCGCTACTTCGCCCTCCTGCGGGTCGAGGCCATCAACTTCGCGGCCCCCGAGGAGCTCGCCGACCACATCTGCTTCGAAGACCTCACGCCCCTCCACCCCAACCAGCGCATCATCCTCGAAACCTCGCCCGAGGTCATCGAGACCCGCGTCGTGGACCTCATCGCGCCCATCGGCAAGGGCCAGCGCGGCCTCATCATCTCCCCGCCCAAGGCCGGCAAGACCATCCTTCTCCAGAAGATCGCCAACGCCATCACCGCCAACCACCCCGACATCTATCCCATGGTCCTCCTCATTGACGAGCGGCCCGAGGATGTCACCGACATGCAGCGCTCCGTCAAGGCCGAGGTCATCTCCTCCACCTTCGACGAGCCCGCCGAGCGGCACATCCAGGTCGCCGAAATGGTCATCGAGAAGGCCAAGCGAATGGTCGAGTACGGCAAGGACGTGGTGATCCTGCTCGACTCGATCACCCGCCTCGGCCGCGCCTACAACACCGAGTGCCCCCACAGCGGCAAAATCCTCTCGGGCGGCGTGGACGCCGCGGCCCTCCAGAAGCCCAAGCGCTTCTTCGGCGCCGCACGAAACATCGAGGAAGGCGGCTCCCTCACCATCCTCGCCACCGGCCTCATCGAGACCGGCTCGCGAATGGACGAGGTGATCTTCGAAGAGATCAAGGGCACCGGCAACATGGAACTCGTCCTCGACCGCCGACTCGAAGAGCGACGCATCTTCCCCGCCATCGACGTCAACCGCTCCGGCACCCGGAAGGAAGAGCTGCTGCTCACCCCCGAGGACCTCAACCGCGTGTGGATCCTCCGCAAGGTCCTCAGCGAGATGAACGCCACCGAGGCCATGGAGCTCCTCATCGAGCGCATCAAGCGCGCCAAGACCAACAAGGAGTTCCTCGACACCCTCGGCGCGCCCAACTAGCCACAGGCGGCAAGCCTCAAGCTTCAAGCCCAGAGATGCCCGATTCCCGCCTTCCCAGGCTTGCGGCTTGTAGCTTGTGGCTTGCAGCCTCTTGAGGGATTGTGCCCATGCCCTTCTGGGGAAGGAAAAAGAAGGAAGCCCCCGCGGCCGAGCCGGCCCCCCAACCCCCAAAACCCAACACCCAACACCCGGCCGGCAACAAGCGCGAGCCCTCCCCCCCTCCCCCCCCGCCGCCCCCGCCCGAGAAGAAGAAGGGCCTCTTCGCCCGCATGGCCGCCTCGCTCGGCGCCATCAAGGACGGCTTGGCCAAGACCCGCAGCTTCCTCGCCGCAGGACTCGGCGCCGTCTTCCGCATCCGCGGCAGGATTGACCAGGAGAAGCTCGACACCCTCGAAGAGCTCATGATCACCGCCGACATGGGCGTGGACACCGTCGCAAAGCTCCTCGACCGCATCCGCGCCGCCTGGAAGAACCGCGAGATCGAGACCACCGACCAGCTTCAGGACTTCCTCAAGGCCCAGCTCAAGGCCCTCCTCCAGCAGGAAGAGATCGGCATCCGCCACGCCGACAAGCCCCCGACCGTCATCCTCGTCGCCGGCGTCAACGGCTCGGGCAAGACCACCTCCATCGCCAAGCTGGCCCACCACTTCCACAGCCAGGGCGGCAAGGTCCTCCTGTGCGCCAGCGACACCTATCGCGCCGCCGCCGTCGAACAGCTCACCATCTGGGCCGAGCGCCTGGGCGTCGAGATCGTCCGCCACCAGCGCGGCGGCGACCCGGGGGCCGTCGCCTACGACGCCTGCGACGCCGCCCTCGCCCGCTCGACCGACGTGTTGATCGTCGACACCGCTGGCCGCCTCCACACCCAGCAGAACCTCATGCGCGAGCTGGAGAAGATCCGCCGCGTCATCGAGAAGAAAATCCCGGGCGCCCCCCACGAAGTCATCCTCGTCCTCGACGCCACCACCGGCCAGAACGCCATTGCCCAGGCCAGGCAATTCCGCGAGGCCATCAAGGTCACGGGCATCTTCCTGGCGAAGCTCGACGGCACGGCCAAGGGCGGCATCGTCATCGCTGTCCGCGACCAGCTTGGCCTGCCCGTCAAATTCATCGGCGTCGGCGAAAAGCCCACCGACATCCAGCCCTTCGACCCCGACACCTTCGTCGAAGCCCTCTTCGCATAGAGTGCGGCCCCTGGTCCCGGCAACCCGCGTACCCTCCAATCGTCGTCGTTGTCGTCGTCGTCCTCGTCGTCGAATCATCGGCGGCAGAAAGCCCTGGGTTCGACGACGACGACGATTCCTGGCTGTCGTCTGTCCTCTGTCGTCTGCCGTCCGTCCCCTTCGGCTCAGCCAATGGCCACGGCGAGGATCTGGTCGAGGCGGATGATGATGCGGCTGTAGGTCTGGCTCCGGGCCTCCACGGCTTCCGTGTCCACCTTCGTCACAATCCCGGCGATGGTCTGGCCGGGGAGGAAGAAGGTGATGCCCTTCTTGTCCTTCATGCTCAGTTGGAGCAGCTCCAGGAGTGCTTGCGAACCCATCGCGGTCTCTCCTCAGAAGGTTGCGAAGCGTCGCCGCCGCGAGCCGCGGCCGATTGGGCTCCAGCTCGCCGGTGATTGTAGCCCTCCCCGCCCGGTTGTCAAGGGCACCCGCGGCTGAGCATGGCTTGACAGGCGCAAGGACTAGGCATAACATGGACGAGATATGTGGGACGAGTGGGACCTGTGACACTGCCGGACGCCACTTTCAGGACTGTGGCAATCCGCAATCCGCAATCCGCAATCCGCATTGGCACCCGGGCCAGCAAGCTCGCCCTCACCCAGAGCCAATGGGTCGCGGACGCCTTGATGGCCGCCCACCCCGGCCTCGCCTGCGAGCTGGTCCACATCACCACGTCGGGCGACCGGCACACGTCGCAGCCCCTCCCCCAGATCGGCGGCAAGGGACTCTTCACGAAGGAACTCGAAGACGCCCTGCTCCGCGGCGACATTGACCTGGCGGTCCACAGCCTGAAGGACCTGCCGACGCAGTTGCCCGAGGCCCTGGTGGTCGCGGCTGTGCCCGAGCGGGCGCCGGCGAACGACGCGCTGATCGTTGCGGATTGCGGAATGCGGAATGCGGAATGCCACGACGGCAGATCAAGAGTCTTCGCTCTGCCCCAGGGCGCGCGGGTGGGCACGAGCAGCCCGCGGCGCGCGGCGCAACTGCTCCATCTCCGGCCCGATCTGAGGGTCGTTCCCCTCCGGGGGAACCTCGACACGCGGCTGAGGAAGCTGGCCGAGGGGCAGGCCGACGCCATCGTCCTGGCCCTCGCGGGCCTCGTGCGCCTCGGTCTCGCGGACAAGGTGACTGAGGTTCTGCCCTTCGACGTGATGCTGCCCGCCCCGGGGCAGGGCGCTCTCGCCATCGAGGCCCAGGCGGGCAGCCCCGCCGCGGCCCTCGCCGCCGCGATCGCCGACCCGGCCGCGACCGTGGCGACGACGGCCGAGCGCGCGCTGCTCGACGCCCTCGGCGGCGGCTGCTCGATGCCCCTGGGCGCCTACGCCGAACTGGCGGGCGAGGCCCTGCGCCTCCGCGCCGTCCTTCTCGCCCCCGACGGCTCCTCTGCCACACGCGCCGAGCGCACCGGCCCGGCCTCCGACCCTGCCGCCCTGGCGGCGACCATCGCGAGAGCTCTGGGTGGTCGCTGAACAGGGGCTGCAAAACTATAAGCCTATACGCTACAGCCATTTGCGAGTCTGGAAAAAACGACACGCATAGAGGGGGCTAGGACGCGACTTCGGGGGCACATGCGACCTGGGGGTCATAGGGGCCTTCGGGGCCCGGGCGCCATCTCTGCAAGTGTATAACTACGCTGGCCTTGCGGCGACCAGCCTTCCGGCCCAACCGTGACCGCGCGATGCGTCCTGGGCCAAATTTGGCACTAGCGGCTGTTGACCCTTCTGCGGCGGGCCGAGCTCGCGCTGTCTCGGGTCTCCGCAGGCGAAGGGGTTGCATCCTCGACTATCAACTACTCACATGTCCGCGGGGCTCACTTTCGGCGGCCGACCCCTCGGGGCGCTTGCGTTCCGTGGCAGTCTCGCTATACTGATGGGGGCAGGTGAACGCAGGAGGCCGAACCGATGGACGACCAGCAGTTGCTTGAGCGAATCAGCGTTGACCCCCGAGTGGTGGCCGGGAGGCCGGTGATCAAGGGGACCCGCCTCACCGTCGAATACATCCTCAACCTCCTCGCTCACGGCGCCACTGCCGCCGACGTTCTGGCGGAGTACCAGGGCCTCACACACGAGGACATCCAGGCCTGCATCCTCTTCGCCACCAGGTCACTTGAGGACACGTCATTCATGCCCCTGGTGGTGGAGACCGCGTAAGTGCGCTTCCTGGTGGACGAGTGCACAGGCCCCGCGGTCGCTCAGTGGCTGCGCTCGCAAGCCCACGAGGTGTTCTCCGTCTACGAGCAGGCGCGCGGCCTCGACGACGATAGCGTCATCCGCAAAGCGTTCGACGAGGATTGGATTCTCATCACGAACGACAAGCACTTTGGGGAGAAGGTCTACCGCCAGCGCCGCCCGCACCGGGGCGTCATCTTCTTGCGCCTTGAGGACGAGACTGCGGCGAGCAAGATCCGCACCTTGGGCCAGTTGTTCGCCAGCCACGCCGACCGCTTGCCGGGCCGGTTCGTCGTCGTCACCGAGCGACGAGTTCGCTTCGCCCGCCGCTGAGCACGGAATCCCTCACCGCTACGAGCCCGGATTCGCTGGCCGGTTCGACGCCGGCCCATACCCAACCGCCCCACATCCAATGGCTGATGGAGATCCGGCCCCCAGCCGGTTCAGGGACCGACCCTCATTCCGTCGGTTCCATGTCCATTCGCTTCCCCGCGATGTCCGCGTACCCACGAAGCTGACCGGAAGTCGGTTGTCTGCGCAACACACCCTTTGATTACCAACTGCTACCATCCTAGGCCTTCGGGCGGTCGAATTGGGGGATCTTCAGCGATTCGCCGTCCTTGAGCGCCGACTGGTGGGCGATGATGCCGGGCACCGTCATGGCCAGGGCCTCGTAGACGTTCACCATCGGCTCGCGGTCCTCCAGGATGGCGCTGACGAACTCGTGCATGAGGTTGCCGTGCGAGCCGCCGTGGCCGCCCGCGGGCACGCCGGGCGGCAGGGGCGGACGCGCGATGTCGGGCCGCGGCCGGAGCGAGCCGCGGTAGTTCATGCCATCCATCCAGCCCTTCTCGCCGAACACGCGGCCCGTCTCGGAGATCCTCGAGAAGACGGAGTGCCACATGCCCATGCGCGAGGCGCCCCCCTCGCTCGTGTGGAACAGCGCGATCTCGTCGCCGAACGGGTTGTCGTACTTGTTGGCGCCGGGCTTGTAGCACGGCCGGTCGCTCTTGAAGCCGACGCACGACACGCTCGTGAACCGCTTGCCCGTCACGCCGATGTAGTAGGCGGTCGAGTGGGTGGGATACCACAGCGGCGGCGTGCCGATGCGCCAGCCCTTGTACGAATCTATGGGCGCCGTGACGTAGTGGTAGTACTCGCCCTCCGAGTAGACGAGGCGTCCGAAGCCGCCGGCGTGGTAGATCTGCCGCATCGCATAGCAGTCGTCGTGGAAGCAGCTCGTCTCGGCCATCATATGCTTCAGGCCCGTCTTCTGCACCGTCTCGACCAGCTTCTCGGCGTCCTCGACCGAGCCCCACACGGCGGGCACGGCGGTCATCGAGTGCTTGCCGCTCTCGAGCACCTTGATGCAGTGCCGCGCGTGGCTCGGCGCGTCGGTCGCCGTGAACACCGCCTCGATCTTGGGGTCCTTGAGCATCAGCTCGAGGGATTCGTACGACTTTTCGCAGCGGCAGGCCTTCATCAGCCCGTCGCGGCGCTCGGGGATGAGATCGCTCACGGCCACGATCTCGACGTTCGGGTGGTCCTGAAAGCCGAACTGCGCGCCGAAGCGGCACACCCCGTAGCCCACGATGCCGACGCGGAGCTTGCGGTCGGTCGTCGGCTTCCATTCCTTCTTCGGCGCTTCGGCCGCGAGCGCCTGCGCGGCGAGTCCGCCCGCGGCCATCGCCGCCAGCGACCCGAAGCCCAGCTTCCCCACAAAGTCCCGCCGACCGATCTGCTCGTCCGCCATGGCACTGCCTCCTGTCCCCCCGCCCGCTCCCTCCGTGCCAGCACTATAGCGCTCGGCGGGCGATGCTTCAACTGCGGACGCCCGTCAGGACGACTTGATTTCCCGCGCAGGCCGTGGGATGATCCACTCTCGTGTGAGCAGATGGCCGACGGTGTCGCGAGAGGCACGGAAAGGAGCCGGGGATGAAGAGGGTCGTACTACTGGCGACGCTGGGCGTGGCGGTGCTGGGCCTTGCGGGCGCAGCCCTCGGGGCCGAGGAGAGGGTTCTGACCAAGGTCGGCACCGTCAAGAAGGTGGACGCCGACGCCAGCCAGATCGTGGTGATGGTCACGCGCGAAATGACCTTCACCGTCACGGAAGCCACCAAGATCGTCCAGGGTGAAGAGGCCAAGAAGATCACCGACATCAAGGTGGACGCCAAAGTGACCGTCGAGTACACCCGCGAGGGCGACACGCGGACCGCCAAGAAGATCACCATCCTCCCCGCGGAGCAGTGAGCCGGCGGGACCGTCGCCGCTGCCACCCGCCCATCCAAGACTCGCGCCATTTCCCCCTCCCTCTGGTGCGCCAGCCGCGCCGCCAGACGCGGATCGTGCAAGTCTCGTAATAGCCGTAGCTTATGCCGCTCGCCCATTTGGGCCAGTCAAGACTCGAGCCCCGGCCGGGGCGCGAGTCTTGACCCGGCTCCAATGCCCTGCGTTGGAGGCGCACCGAACTGCTTGCGTTCCGCGGGAGTCTCGCTATACTGGTAGGTGGAGATGAATGCAGGAGGCCGAGCATGGGCACGTTTCGCATAGACTGCGAGATCGAGCACATTCGGACGGGCAAGAAGGCGGCAGTGAAAGGACTCCTCGTGGACACGGGGGCCGAGCTCACCTGGCTCCCTCAAGAGGTCCTGGCTGGCATTGGCACGGCCATTGCCAAGAAGGACCAGCAGTTCGTCATGGCCAACGGCCAGACCATCACCCGCTCCATCGGCTACGTCATCCTGCGTGCCGATGGCTTCGAGACCGTGGACGAGGTGGTCTTCGGCCAGCCTGGGGACATGGCAATTCTCGGCTCCCACACCCTCGAGGGCTTCGGCGCCGTCGTGGACCCCCGCAGGAAAAAACTCGTCGCCGCCGGTCCCTACCCCGCCGCCCCCGTTGCGGCCCCAACCCGGTGGACCGAACACCACTACCTGGCTCGCCCCGGTGAGCGTATAGCAGACGGATCCGCGTCCCCTGGTTCCTGCTCCTGAAGTTCGCGCTTGACAAACGGCCTCATAGCAGATTCTTCGCTCCGCCCGCCGGGAGGCCGGCTCCGCTCAGAATGACACCTTCTTTCAGCTTATCTCCTGTGCCAATAAGGAGTTGCATCCTTCGGCGCAGGGGAAAGTAGCGTTGTAGTGCTAATCACTAATCAAGATCTGCCCCCGGAGCTGAGCACAAGGACGAGTCGGCGCCCAGATCGTCGTTGTCGCGGAAAATGCGAGCCACGTCATCTTCCACTGGGTGGTAGTCCCCGCAGGCTAGAAGCCCGTGTCCCCGTCTTCGGGGCGGAGTTGCTGTGCGACGAGTTCCTGCCAGGTGGCGAGGGTCGCGGGGTCGGCGCCGGCGGCGCGGAGGCAGTCGAGGACCGGGCCGCGGGGGCGCTTGAGCGCCGGGAACTTGAGGAGGAGCATGGCAAGGTCGCGCCAGTCGGTGCCCGATTTGGGTTGGCCGCGGCGGTCGTGGTAGGCCATGACTTTGTGGGCCACTAACTCCGGCGGGGCGATGACGAGCACGCCTTCGATTCGCTGTGCCGCTGGCAGGGTCTCGACGGGGCGGATGTCCACCAGGTGGCGGTTCCCTGCCTTCCTGACCTGAAACAGCCTGTGCCCCTTCCCGCCGCCGAGCCGCCGAACGCGCACGGCGATGTGAAATCGGCCCCTGAGGAAGTCCCTCATCTCGTCGGCCAGGGCGGCGGAGCGGTCGGACAGGAGGTCAATGTCCTGGGTCATTCGGGGCTCGGGCACGTAGGCGTTCACGGCCTGGGCACCGATCACGACGGCGTCGTCACGGCCCTGAAGGAACTCCAGAACCGCCTGCTGGATCGTGGCCAACGGCAAGGGTTCGTGCATGGCGAACTCCCGAAATGTCAGGACGCCGGCGTTGAGCATGTGCGGCTCCTGCCTCGAATGGCGTACAGCCCCATCTATGCCCATTCTAGGCCGCGCGCCCTGAAAGTCAAGCGTGGCCCGTGGGAACGAACATGTCCAGCAACGCGTTGCCGGGGCCGAACCCGAGGTCGTGAGGCCGGCCGGTGACAGTGAGGCGGGGGTTGGAGTGGGCTTCGGGGAGGAGGGATTCGGAGATTTCGAGCTCGGCGAGGGAGAGGGTGTCGCGGATCCAGACGACGCGAGCCTCGGCAGGCGAAGGGGCGATGGTGGCGCCTAACGCGGCCTCCAACGCCTCGCGGTCGGTGTCGAAGGCATACGGCACGCGGGCGAGGTGCAGGTGCAAGGCCGTGGCGCAGTTGAGGAAGGTGGCCTTCGGGTCCATCTTCTCGATGAGGCGGCGGACGGTGACGTCCGCAAGGCCGATGCCGCTGGCGTTGCCCTCGCTGGCGGGGGTGAGGTCGCGGACGAAGATGACCTGGATCCGCGGCCCAGGCCGGTCGCGGCCGATGACGTTCGTGTCCATCCCCACGCCCGAGATGTCCTTGCCCATGCGGTCCACGATCAGCACGTCAATGTCGCTGAAGGGCAGGCGGCCCATGCGGCGCTTGGCCTCTTCGAGGAGGGCCGGCTCGCGGGTGAGGAATTCGTTGGCCGGCAAACCAACGATTCGCGCCGTCTGGTCGAGTCCGTTCTCGATGATGCCGAGTCCGCCGAGGACGGAGGTGTGCTTGAGCAGGAGCGGTAGGGCCGCCTGAAAGGTCTGGGGGAAGCCGAACCTGGCGAAGGCGCGGTGATAGAGGCGCGCGCCCTCGGGCTTGCCGGCGCCGATGAGAAGGATTTTCGCCAGGCCGCTCTCGCACGGGCCGATGAAGTGCGAGTGGGGCTTGATGCGGTTGACGACGAACACGTGGTCGGCCGCCGCCGCGTGGCGGTCGAAGAGGACGGGGATGCCCTCGGGCGTCTCGGCGAGCTTCACGGCATCGGCCGAGGAGCGGACGGGCGCCCCGACGCCCTCCTCGGTGATGCCGTAGTGGTGGAGCACGTTGGCCTGGCGTTCGGCGGTTCCACCGCCGTGGCTGCCCATGGCGGGGAAGACGAAGGGCTGGAGCCCGGCCTCCTCGAGCGCGGCGACGGCGCCGGCGATGATCTCGGCGATGTTGGCGATGCCGCGGCTGGAGCCTGTGACGGCGACGGTCTGGCCGTGGCGAATGGGCGCGCCGGCGAGGAGGCGCGCCGTCTCGCTCTTCGCCGTTTCGCGGGGATTGGCGAGGCGCTCGTCGTCGAGCTTCTGGCGGATGCGGATCATTCGTGGTAGGGTATTCATGGCTACCATGATGGCGATTCCGCAGGGCTTGTCAAACCTCTCTTGACACCCCTCCACCCGTGGCATAGACTATGGGGTGGAAGGGGGGCCGGCGCATTTGACATCGCATGAGGATTGGGGGCTAAGCTGTGGCAGCGGTCGCTGAGAAACCCCGGGCTGTGACCAAGAAGCACGTCGAGGAACGGCTGCGCGACTGGGAGCGCCGCCTGCGCGAACTCTTTGCGCGGGTGGAGAAATGGAGCATTGCTCAGTGGGGTAAGGGGTGCGTCACCCACGGCAGCATTGTTCCTCCCCGCGAGTATGCGATGGAGGAGGCCGGCGTCGGCCCCCGCAGGCTGCCGACCTTGACGGTGCAGGTGCCCCAGGCTGGCAACATGCCTATGACTATCTCGCTCGTCCCGAGTTGCCTCTGGATCATTGGGGCAAACGGCCGGGTGGACGTGAGAGTCGGGGTTAAGGGCGGCGAGCTTTTTCTTCAACGCTCGGTCCACCATGTTCTTGTGGATCTAGGCGGGAAGGATGGGCAGTCCAGCGACTGGCAGATTCGCAACCGCGACCCACGCAAGGTTCTCGAGCCCTTTACTAAGGACGTTCTGTTGCGGATCGCCAGCGGCAGGCCGTAGGCTGGGCATCAAAGGGGCGGCGGCTTGAAGAGCTTGCGGGACATCTACTCTGCCTACACGGAAGCCGACGGCAACCTCGAGTTGAAGCAACGCGCGGCGAAGAGCCAATTATCCCAAGCCCGTTGGGAACTCCTGAGAAGCATCAACGACCAGGCATTCTTCATGATGCTGTTCGCCTGCTTCGAGGGGCGTATTACCGATCTGTGCAAGCGGCTTGTTGACTCAAGAAGCAAGGCATCCGCCTGGCGCAGGCGACGGGCGTGGGACACGATTGACGTGTCCAGACTCCACTTCATGCGCAAGGCGGCTCTTCTCATTGAGAAGGGAAGCGCGGACTACCAAAGGATAGATGGCCTGTACGATGTGCGATGCGACATCGCACACGAAGCGCCCAGGAAGACGGGGGCAATCAACCTGGCGGCGGAGTACCGGGAGATCTGTCGCTTGTGGCGGGCGCTTAGCGCCTGAGCAAGCGGCGGAGCCGTCGAAGGGCGGCCGAAGGACGGGTAGGCGGTGAATCGAAGCGACAGGTTCCTCCAGGCGCTTCTGATTGTCTCGCTCGTGTGCCTGTCGTGGCTGGGGATGATGGTGGTGCACGAGTGCGGCCACGTGCTCCACGCCTGGCTCGGCGGGGGGACGGTGACAGGCGTGCTCCTCCACCCGCTGAAGATCTCGATGACGCAGGTGTATCCCAACCCGCATCCGCTGTTCGAGCGGTGGGGCGGGGCGGCCTGGGGCTGCCTGATTCCGCTTGGGATGCTTGCCGTCGCCCGGATGGCTCGGGCGCGGTTCGCCTACCTCGTGCGGTTCTTCGCGGGGTTCTGTCTCATCGCCAACGGGGTCTACATCGGCCTGGGGTCGTTCGACCGGGTTGGGGATGCGGGGAACCTGATGAGTCTTGGCACTCCTCGATGGGTGCTCGTGCTGTTCGGGGCCGTGACGTCGGCGTTGGGCTTGTGGCTGTGGCACGGCCTCCGCCCGACGAAGCAGCCCGTGTGCCGCGGCCACGCGATCGGGGCCTTCGCGCTCCTCGTGCTGGTCGTGGTGGCCGAGCTGGCCTTCTACCGGCCGGGCTGGCCGTGAGGGGTGGCCTCAGGGGAGAATCTCGATTTGGTCAGGGGAGTCGAGGATCATCTCGGGGCGGCCCTTGTAGTCCTTGATGAGGCCGGTCAGGCGCACCTTCTTGCCGCGGTAGATGTCCTGCGGGTCCGGCGGAAAGACGGCGAAGCGGCTCGCGAAGATCACGGCAGAGAAGGTCTTCTGCCAGTCGGAATGGAAGTTGAGGAAGCAGGCCTTCTCGGTCCTGTGTGTCTCGACAATCACGCCTTCCACCGTGCCGTATTCGCCGACGTGCCGGGCGGCGCGGTGCCAGGGGATGATGTCGTCCGTCGGCGCCTGGGGGCGGACGAACCACGTCTTGGCGACGAAGAGCACGCCAAGTGCCGCCGCGGCGGCCACGCCGACCTTGACCAGGAACATGACCAGATCGCGTCTCGGCGAATCCGCCATTGCCGCCCTCCGCGGGCCGCAGTCGGGGAAAGGCACGCCCGCACATTATACGGCTTTACACGCTTGTGACAAAGCGCGGCTTGACGCCTCGGCACCCCAGCGCCATGATGGAGCGTAAGTTGCCGGAGGATGTTCCGATGCGAACGGGTTTCGCTGTTGCTGTGGCGTTGTCGCTCTGCGCGGCGGATGCGTGGGCGGCGTCGGCTGAGCCCCCGCCGACGGTGCGCGTGGCGGCCATCCAGTGCTACTCGCGCATGGGCGAGGTCGAGCGCAACCGCAAGCTGCTCACGGGCCTCATCGAGAAGGCCGCGGGACAGGGGGCCAAGATCGTCGTCCTGCCCGAATGCGCCGTGCAAGGCTACATGGACCCCGGCCGCAATGTGACGTGGAGCGCGAAGGCCAAGGGCGAAGGCCAACTGGCCGTCCAGGAGCACGCGGAGTCGGTGCCCGGCCCGTCCACCAGGCACTTCGCCGAGCTGGCGAAGAAGCTGGGGATCTACCTCGTCGTGCCGCTCATCGAGGCGGCGGGGGACGAGTTCTACAACGCCCAGGTGCTCCTCGGCCCCGAGGGGAAGGTGCTTCTGCACCATCGCAAGTGGAACCTGTGGCCGCCGGGCGACGCCACCTGGGCCAGCCCGGGCACGCGGCCCGTCCAGGTGGCCGACACGCCGCTGGGCCGCCTCGGCCTGATGATCTGCTACGACGTGCACAAGCTGCCCGAGGAGCTGAAGAAGGCGGGCGCCGACGTCGTGCTCTACTCCGTCGGCTGGTACGGCCCGAACACGGAGACGTGGTTCGGCGACGTGTTCCCCCGGCGCTACGTGGTGCGGAACGGCTTCGCCGCCGTGGCGGCGAACTGGTCGGCGGAGCCCGGCGCGCCCGGCTGGCCCGGCCACGGCTACAGTTGCGTCGTCGCCCCCGACGGCAAGGTGCTGGCGATGGCGAAGACGACGCGCGGCGACGAGATCGTTCTGGCCGACGTGCCGACGCGTTCGCCGCGCCGCCTGCTCGAGGAGAAGGCCCTGAAGCGCTATCCGCCCAACAGGGGGCCGGTGGACGTGGACAACCTGTTCTCGCGCCAGAACCCCGGCTACAAGCAGCGTGCGGGCGAGTTCTACGAGAAGGAGTACCTGGGCAAGGCGGTGGAGCAGCTCGCCGAAGCGGTCGGCCTCGCGGAGGAACAGCTCCCCTTCGCCAAGGCCATCCTGCGGGCCTACATCTACGAATGGCTCGACGCCTGTGTGCGCGGCGGGGGCGCCGTGGCCGCCGAGCACCTCGAGCGGGCGCTCGCCGCGATGGACGAGCGCTGCCAGGGCGAGCTCAAGGACGACCAGTACCCGAAATACCTGGAATGGCGCAAAGACCGCACCGGTGCCAGGAACGCCTTGGCGTTCCTCATGAGGCCGCTCCCTCCTCCGCCCCACCTTCCAGGGATCAACGAATGACCCCTCGATTCGCACCCGTGGTGTGGCTGACCGTTGCCTTGGCCGCGCGCGCCGAGGTCGCCGGCTGGCGAACGGCCAACGCCACGTATCCCGACGCCACGCCGCCGCTGGAGTGGGGCGCGGAGGAGAAGCCGAACATCCGCTGGAAGGCCCAGGTGGGCAAGAGCTACTCCTCGCCCATCGTGGTGGCCGGCAAGGTGTTCGTGGCCGCCGAGCCCGACTGGCTCGTGTGCCTCGACGCGGCGACCGGCAAGGTGCTGTGGAAAGTGTCGAACAGCTTCGCCGATGCGGGCGCCGAGGAGAAGCCCGTGAAGTCGAACGCGGGCAACACGGCGGCGACGCCGACGAGCGACGGGGAGCGCGTGTGGGCCGTGTTCGCCAGCGGCATCGTCGCCTGTTACGACGTGGACGGCAAGCGACAGTGGATCCGCTACTTCGGCCTGCCGATGCTGCTTCAGTTCGCACGCGCCGCCTCACCGGTCCTCGCCGGCGACAAGCTGCTTGTGACTCTGAACCACCTCTTCGCCCTCGACGCGAGGACGGGGAAGCTCCTCTGGAAGGCCGAAGAGGTGCACGAGACGTATGGCACCCCCGCCGTGGCGAAGATCGGCGACACCGAAGTCGCGCTCACGCCCGAGGGCTACGCCGTGCGCCTCGCCGACGGCAAGGTGCTGGCGAGCGAGTTGGGCACGCTGAAGTACGGCACGCCCTTTGTGCGTCAGGGCGTCGCCTACTTCATCGGCTTCGACGCCAAGGCGCTCCGGCTCCCGCCGCAGGCCGGCGACAAGCTCGTTGCGAAGGAGCTGTGGACCGCGGAGCTGGAGGGCGAGTTCTTCTCGTCCCCCGTCTATCTCGAAGGCCTGCTCTACATCGTCAACGACGCGGGGATGCTCTACGCCCTCGACGCGAAGACGGGCAAGACCGTCGTCGAGAAGGAGCTGGACCTCCCGAACGCCAGCGGCAAGCCGGGCACCCTGCCCGCCCACATCTATCCGAGCATCGTGCTCGCGGGGAAGCACTTGTTCGTGTTCAACGACATCGGCACGTGCCTCATCCTGGCGCCTGGCCGCGAGCCGAAGGCCGTGGGCCGGAACTCGCTCCCCGCCGGCGCCCCGGGCACGCCCGTGTTCGCGGGCAAGCACGTCTTCGCCCGAGGTGGTCAAAGCCTCTACTGCATCGGCGAGTGAAGGAACGAATGTGAACGCGCGACGACGATGGCTGGCCTTCGCCCTCTCGGCCCTGGCGGGCGCGTGCGGCCTCGCGGGCGAGGAGGTCGTGGAAAAGCTGGAGCTGAAGACGCCCCAGGGCGTCGTCTACACGGTCACCGCCGAGGGGCTTTCCTCGATTCGCCTCGGCGAGCGCGAGGTGGCCCACGGCGGCTGGCGGGCCGACACCGGCGACTGGCTCCTCAACACCGGCTCGGGCAAGCTGGACGCCAAGGAAATCCTGAAGAAGTCCGTCCGGGCCGACGAGGGCATCGTCCGTGTTGATCACGAGCACCAGGACCTCCAAGTCTCCTGCCTCTACTCCCTCGCCGGCGAGGATCTCAGGATCTGCGCCCTCGTCCGCAACCGCCACGAGTCGCAGCCCCTCGGCGCCGTGTGGTTTCGCGGCCTGACGTTCGACTTCGGCAAGCCGCCCGCGGGCCTGATGTTCCACCAGCACTCGAGCTACCTGCGCGCCCACGGCGTCGGGCTGTGCCATCCCAGCTTCGCGTCGCGGATCGGCGGCAGCTACGCGGTCGGCGACGGCTTCGGCGTCGGCCTCTCCCCCGGCGGCCCAGACCTCGAACGCACCCTCTTCTGGTGGGACTACACGGACTGGCGCGAGGGCCAGCGCGAGAAGCTGCCGACACGCAATCTGTCCTTCCTGGTCGCGGAGCCGATTCCGCCGGGCGGCGTCCGCAAGTTCGCGATGACCCTCCGCGTCAGCGCCAAGGCCGACTGGCGCCACCTGCTCGAGCCCTACAAGCGCCACTTGGCAGCCGTTTGCGGCGAGGTGCAGTACAAGGCCGACCATCGCGTGTTCGCCCAGGCCTGCGTGAACAAGGCGCCGCAGTACATCACGCCGCAGAACCCCTACGGCTTCCACGACGGCTTCCGACGCCTCGACCTCGCCGAGGGGGTGAAAGCCTTCGGCGACACGCTCGTGCCCGGCCTCCAGGCGGCCCGCGGCCAAGGCGTCCTCATCTGGGGACAGGGCGGCGAGAACCCGCGCGGGGCGATGTACCGCCCCGACTTCGACATCCTGCCGCCCGAGGTCGAGGCCAACTGGCCGACCCTCGCCGCCCGCTTCAAGGAGGCGGGCCTTCGCCTCGGCGTCTGCGCCCGGCCCGGCGAGATCGCCTGCCGCGTGGACTGGAAGCGCGACGGCACGCTCCGCATCAACCCCGACGACCCCGCCCACATTCAGATGATGGTGAAGCGGTTCAAGACGATGACCGACCGCGGTTGCACGGCCTTCTACCTCGACACCTTCGGCTCGTCGCTCGACGACGTGAAGGCGATGATCGCCTATCGCAAGGCCCTCGGCCCCGACGTGGCGACCTACGTCGAGCACGCCTGCGACGCCATTCTGCCGCACTCGGGCATCTACACCGAGCTGAGCTTCGACAAGAAGAGCAATGCCTATGGCCTGATTTTCATGAGCGTGCACACCTGGGAGATCTTCCGCTGGCTCGTGCCGGGCGTGAGCTGTGTGGTGCGCTGCAACGCCGACCCGAAGGACGTGCCCGACGGCATCGAGAAGCCGTTCCCCTTCATGTTCCGCAACCACCTCACGCCCCTGATCGCCGACTGGCTCCTCAAGCGCCACGCCCCCGAGTTGAAGCCCCTCGCCGACGAGTATCTCGACGACAAGGGGCAGTGGAGGAAGTAGTGCCCACGGATAGCAGGAGGCCCGCCTTGAACGGACGAATGATCGCCGCACTGCTCCTGGCGGCGGCGCTGCGCACGCCGGCGCATGCCGGCGAGGGCGAGCCGCAGGGCACGCTCGTGCTCGACGAGTGCTGCTACAACCGCTCCTTTGTCCAGTTCGGGCCGGACCGCATCGCCCCGCGACTCCTGAAGAAGGAAGGAGCCCGGCTCCTCAGCGACAAGGCGCTGGCCGAGCTGAAGCGCGAGGTCCGCATGGTCCACCAGTTCATGGGGAAGCCCTGGGACGAATCGTCGTGGATGGACCACGCCTGCGTGCTCCACCGCCAGGGGCAGGCGTGGGACCCGGGCCGCCACGGCCGGATGAACGTCCTGGCCGCGACCCCTCCGCCGCCGGAGCACTGGACGCGCCCGGACTTCGACGACAGCGGCTGGCCGCGGCTCCGCGGCTCGCTGATGGTGGGGGTGCCTCCTCAGGGCATGCGGGACGACGTGGACGCCCTTGGGCGCCGGCGGGGCTGCTTCCGCTACCGGTTCCTCGTCCCCGACACGGCCAAGGCCGGCACGCTGGCTCTGCGGCTCGCCTATCACGGCGGCGCCAGGGTGTTTCTCAATGGCCAGGAGATCGCCCGCGGGCACCTGCCCCAGGGCGAACTGGGGCCTGATACCCCCGGCGCCGACTACCCGCTCGCGGCCTACGTGAAGCTGAACGCCGACGGCTCTATGCCGCTCTATGACAGCGGCCGACGCAAGGGCCTGCCCTTCTTCCTGGACGACGTGTATGGCTCCTGGGACGACGCCCCGGCCGCGTCGGGCTGGGGCGTGCCGAAGGAGGCGGCCGGCAAGCTGAAGATGGGCCGCCACGGGCGCGACTCCGGCGTCTTCTTCGACCCTGAGACCTGGGGGCAGGTGCAGCGGCTCCGCGACCGGTCGCTCGGGCCGCTCGCGCTCCCGGCGAACCTGCTCCGGCAGGGGGTGAACGTGCTGGCGGTGGAGGTCCGGGCCTCGGACCTGCATCCCGTCGCCGGGGGATACCGGGCCTTCCGCGACCCGTTTGCGCCGCCCTACTACAGTGTCTCGTGGTTCCACGCGCAACTGCTGCGGCTTGAGCTTCGCTGCCAGGGTGGCCAGGCGCCCTCGATGCGCCATCGCCCCGGCGGCGCGCAGGTGTGGGTAGAGGACATCCACACGCGGGTCTTCACCACCGACTACTCCGACCTGCCTTCCCCGGCCGGCGAGGTCCGCTTCGTGGGCGCCATCAACGGCGAGTATTCGGCGCAGCTCGTCGTGGGCACCGATCGCCGGCTCGGGCCGCTGCGCGTCGCGTTCGCCCCGCTGCGGCAGGCCGAGGGTGCGTGGGCAATCCCCGCCTCGGCGCTGCGCGGGCAGTTCATGGTTGCCCACCCCGTCACCGAGATGGGCTACCTGTCGCGCGGGGGCCGCGACCCCGGGCACAAGCTCCGCGCCGCCGAGGCGGAGCCGTTCCTCCGGCGGTTCGGAGGCCCGGACCTCGACGTCGTTGCCCTCACCCCAGAACAAAAGGTCCAGGAGGCCGAGCGGCTGGGATTCTTCGACCACATCGCCGCCGCGCCGCCAACCGAGGTCCCGGCGGGGACGTGTCAGCCGATCTGGCTCACCCTGCGCGTGCCTGCCGACGCCCAGCCGGGCCTCTACAGGGGCTCGCTCCGCGTCGAGGCCGAAGGGATGGAGCCGGCCACCGTTCCCGTGGCGGCGGACGTCATCGGCTGGCGCGTGCCCGACACCCCCGACTGGCAGATCGTGATGCAGATCGAGCAGTCCCCCTTCGCCGTCGCGGAGCACTACAACGTCCCCCTATGGTCGGACAGGCATTTCGCGCTGATGGAGCCGAGCTTCCGCCACCTGGGGCGGATCGGCAACGACTGGGTCTTCATCCCCGTCCTGTGGAACACCGAGCTGGGCAACCTCCAGGACAGCCCCATCCGCTGGCTCCGCAGGCGGGATGGCTCCCTGGCCTTCGACTACGCCGCCATGGACCGCTACCTCGACCTGGCCGCCAAGCACCTCGGCCGGCCGCGGGTAATTTGCTTCCTGGTCATGCACGGGGGCACGAACACCGCCATCCAGGTGGGCCTGCTGGATGAGAAGGCCGGGAAGGTCGAGCCGCACGACGTCAGCGGCAACTCGCCCACCTACTTCGCCGACTGGCGGGCCTTCGGCAAGTCGCTCTACAACCACCTGCGCGCCCGCGGGCTCGAGCGCTCGATGTACTGGGGCTACATGTGGGATACGGAAGGCGACCCGAACCTGTCGAGCGTGCTGGGGCAGGTCGCCCCGGAGGTCTGGTGGGCCTCCGGCGGCCACGGCTACGGCTACCGGCCCATCTATCGGGCCAACTCGCAAATCTACGGCATCCCCTACGACGTCGAGAGCAAGAAGGGGTGGAAGCGCTCGGACATCTTCCTGCTCAACCCCCGCGGCGGGGGGACGGTTCTGGGCCTCAGCGGCACCAGCCTCCCGGCCGTCTACCGCGTGGTCGTGGACCGCGCCCTGGTGGCCGGCTGCAACGGCGTCGCGCGAATCGCCGCCGACTACTGGGACAACATTTACTTCCGCGGCTGCAAGGCCTGGCACTACCTGATCCCCGGGATGGGCGTGGCGTCGCACGTCCTGTGGCCCGGCCCCGCGGGCGCCGAGAGCAGCCAGCGCTTCGAGCTCCTGCGCGAGGGCGCCCAGGAGGGCGAGGCGCGCATCTTCCTCGAGCAGGCGCTCGACCGCGGCGGCCTGCCCGAGGAGCTGGCCCAACGGGCTCGCGACGCGCTCCGGCGCCACAACCAGGAGAACTTCTTCATCCCCATCTCGGCCAGCGACCGATTCGTCGAGTACTTCCGCGGCTGGCAGGAGCGCTCGCATCGGCTCCTCGCCGCGGCTGCCGAGGTCGCAGCCGTCAGCGGCTTCGACGTCATGCCGCAGAAGCTCCAGGCCACGGTGCCCGCGCGTGGTCAGGCCCGCCTCGGCGTGGCCCTCCGCAACTGGACAGGCAAGCCGCGGGCATGGAAGGCCCGCTCCCTGGCCCCGTGGATCGCCCTGGACAAGCACGAGGGCACGGCCAGCGGCCACGAGGAACTGCTCCTCACCCTCGACGCAACGCCGCTTGCGGCCGACAAGCCTTCGGACGGCAAGCTCGTGGTCACCGACGTGGCCACGGGGAAGGACTTCGAGGTCCAGGTCGCCGCGACGGTTGGCCCGGTGCTCGAATTCATCCCGCCCGACGCCGACACGGCCCGGCGGTACTTCGAGTTCGGCTTCATCCCGCACAAGGGCAAGGTCCCGTTCGACGTCGCCCCCGGGGCGAAGCAGGCCCGGGAGGTCTCGGTGCTGAACCGCTCTGCCGCGTCGCTCCGCTGGCAGGCCCGGGCCTCGGCGCCCTGGATCGCCCTCGAGCCAGCGTCCGGCGAGGCCCCACCGCAGTCGCCCATCGTCGTGCGCGTGACCCCGTCGCCGCCGGCGAGCGGCCCCGTGTACCACGACGCCGTGCTGACCGTGGTGGAGGCGGATGGGCCGGCCCGCATCGAGGTGCCGCTGGCCATCCACGTTGTCCCGCCTTACCGCCAGCCGCCCGCCCCGAAGGGCGAGCCCGTACCCCTCGACGCCGCGCGCTACAAGGAGCTGCTCAAGCAGTACAACGGCGCGAAGGGCGCGGTCTCCGTCGGCCCGGCGGAGCTTGGGGCTGGAGGCGAGCTGGCCAAGTTCATCCCCAAGGCCAAGCGCTTCCAGCGGTGCGTGCGCGGCGTCGCGCCCTATGAGGCCACGTTCAACCTTCAGGACGAGGGCTTCGCCGCCTTCAGCGCCTCGGTCGGCTTCCCAGACCGCTGGACCGGCATCGTGGGCCTGAACTTCGACCCCGGCGGCGAGACCGACCGGGTGAACTACGAGATCTACGTGGACGGACAGCTCCGCGCGCAAAGCGGCTTCATGGGGCCGAAGGACGACTTCCGCCTGCTCGTGGTGGAGAACCTGGCCGGGGCCAAGGAACTCCGGCTCGTGGCGCGCCCGCCGCAACTCCCCGGCTACGCCCTGCACGTCTTCTGGTTCGACCCCGCCTTCCACAAGGCGCCTTAGTCGAGGGTGCAACCATGCGAGTTCCTGGGGCGTTGATCCTGCCGGTGTGCCTGGCCGCGGGCCTCGCGCTCGCCCAGCAGAAGCAAGAGCCGAGCGCCAGCATTCCCTCCTTCGGCTCCGACGACTGGAAGGCGGGGGAACCTTACATCGTCCGCCGCGCGGCGGGGCCGGTCACGGTTGACCAGACGCCGCACCCCGAGGAGTGGAAGAACGCGATGGTGATCCGCGGCTTCGTCGTCGCCAAGACCACGACGCCTGCCCAGAGCAAGACCGAGGCGATGATGCTCTGGGACGACCAGCACCTCTACGTGCAGGCCGTCGCCGCCGACGCCGATCTCCGCGGCAAGTTCACGCAGCGCACCGACCCGCTCTGGGAGGAGGACGTCGTCGAGCTGTTCCTCAAGCCAAGCGACGACAAGCCCGGCTACTACGAGTTCGAGGTCAACCCGATCGGCACCGTCATGGCCCTCCAGATTGACGCGCGGAAGGACAAGAAGTCGGTGAAGCAGCGCTCGGCCTGGGAGACGGGCATCGCCTCCGCCGTCCAGGCCGTCGGCACCGTGAACGACTCCTCCGACACCGATCAGTTCTACCGCGTGATCCTGGCGATCCCGTGGAAGAACCTCGCCCACCTGGGCGGCAAGCCGCCCAAGGCCGGCGAGACCTGGAAGTTCACCTTCTGCCGCAACGACCTCTCGAAGCTCTACAAGAAGGCCGAGGAATCCAACTCCGCCCCCATGACCACCGACGACTGGCACCGCTACGAGCAGTACTCGACGCTCAGGTTCGAGCGCTGATTCGGCCCCGCGACACCGCCTGTGAGGAGGCGCGACATGAAACCCATTGGCTTGCTGTGGCTTCTCATCCTTGTCGGCCCAGCGACCGCTGCAACCGCGCTCTGGGTCGAAAGCTCCGGCGTGATGATCCTGCCCGACCGGCCGCCGGGCGGCGCCAGGGAGATACGGCTGAGCGGCGTCCGCAGTGAGTTCCTCACCGCCCAACTGGGCCTCAGGTGCGATGGGCCTGGCGAGAAGGCCCTCTCGTTCGACTGGACGGCTCTGAAAGGCCCGCGCGGCGAGATCGCGCGGGAGCACATCACGCTCTTCCGCGGCGCCGAGATCGCCGTGGACCACGGGCAGAAGGTTGATGCGGCCAAGGACCCCGCCCGCGCCCGCGCCTACGGCAGCTTTCCCGACGCCCTCGTGCCCCTCATGGCCCGCGACGGCGCCAGCGTGGCGAACCGCATCGTGCCAGAGAAGGACAGCACGATCTCGCTGTGGGTGGACATCTTTGTCCCCGCGGGCACCCCGCCCGGCGACTACAGCGGGCGGATCGTCCTGAAGGGCGGCGAGGCCGAGGTCGCCTCCGTCCCCGTGACCATCACGGTGCTCGACCTCGAAATCCCGCCCGATTCCACCATCCCCTCGATGTTCAACCTCCGGCTGCACCCGCACGTGAGGGCGAACCTCGACAGCTACGTGGCGGAGGTCATGCGCCACCGCATCCAGCCGACCAACTACCACTACGTGGACTACGCGCGGGACGCGAGCCGCGGCTGGGCCGTGGTGGACCGCCTCAACCCGCAGGGCAAGGGCTACGTCAACGTCTACTACTGGCAGGGCGGCGCGCTCCCGCCCGAGAAGGCCAGGCCGCTCCTCGACGGCCTGCGCGAGATCACCGCGCACCTCAAGGAGCGCGGCATCTTCGACCACAGCTTCCTCCACCTGGCCGACGAGCCGGGCGAGAAGGCCATCCCGGGCCTCGTCGAGTTCGCCCGCCTCGTCCTCCAGGAGCTGCCCGAATGGCGGGGCAAGGTCGCCGACACGCTGAACCGCGAGGGCACGGAGCTGGACCAGATCGTCACCCACCACATCCGCGCGCTGAAGTGCTACGGCTCCTGGTACGGCCAGGGCGAGCGGGTCTGGGGCGGGCGCGAGGCCTGGGACAAGCGTCGCGCCGCCGGCCAGCACCTCTGGTTCTACCTCAGCAACGCCCAGGGCGTGCCGTACCCCACGTTCGACGTCCACACCGTCGCCCTCGCCTGGGAGCCGCGGGTCCTCGGCTGGGCCTACTGGTACGAGAAGGCACTCGGGCACCTCTACTGGGACCTGATGTTCAAGCCCGAGTGGCAACTGAACAAGCGCTTCCCGCCCGGCGACGGGCAGTTGATCTACCCGGGCGATTTCGCGCTGCCTGGGGCGCCCGCCTGGGTGCAGGTCAAGGACCTCAAAGGCCCGGTCGTCTCGCGCCGCCTCAAGCACCAGCGCGAGGGGCTCGAGGAATGGGAACTGCTGAAGCTGGCCGAAAAGAAAGCAGGGAGGGCGAAGGTCCAGGCCATCGTGGACCGCGTCTACACATGCTTGGGCAGGCGCACGTGGGCGCCCGACGCCTACGACCCGGCCAAGCCAATGTGGAGCTACGACGAAGCCGCGTGGGACGCCGCCCGCAGGGACGTGCTCGACCTCCTGCTGCGATGAGGCCCCAGCCCGGGGGCGCCGCGCTCGGGGCATGGAATCCCCCCGGCTTTCGCCGGAGAGAGGAATCTTGCCACAGAGACACAGAGCACACAGAGCGGCCCGAGGACAGAGACGACAGATGACAGACGACAGTCAGCAATCGTCCTCGTCGTCGTCCTCGTCCTCGACTCTTCTCTGTGCCCTCTGTGCCTCTGTGGCAAGTCCGAATTGTCAAAGAGCAGGTGCGGCGCCCGCTTCGCGACGTGGACGGAGCGCTACTTGGGGACGCCTCGGAGGGCCACTCCTACGAGGGGACAAGGCCCGGAGTTGCGCGCGTCGGACCTTCTCCCCTCCACCTGTACAACGGCATGACCCCCCGAATCTGTTGGGTCCGGAATTGTAAGAGATTGTAACCGGCCCCAACTGCCCCTCCCCACGACACTTGCAGCCCGGAAAACCTTCGCCCCGCCCCGTGCTGCCTCTGACGTGCCTCACCACAACACAAGCACACTTGTTCGGCGGCGAGGGCCGAGGGCGATTGTCGCGCTTTCGCGCGAAAGCGCGACAATCGCACAAGTGCAACCAGAGTCCCCCCATCGGCCCCGCGTCAGGCTACGATATCCACGTCATATGGAAGGCGACGACGACCCACTTGCCGTGGAGCTTCTTCAGCGTGGCCTGGTGGCCACTGGCCGCGAGACTCCCCTCCCAGTCCTTGATCGTCGCCGTGGCCGTCGTCGGCGACTCGATCTTCACGGAAAGGCCAGTGACGTTCACGAACCCTTCCCGAATCCGGGGCGAACGGAGGACGGGGCCCGCGTGGCCGTAGTATTCCTGGCTCGCGAAGTGTTCCTTCGGCAGGCCCGCATCGCGGTCATCCGCGCCCCTTGGCCGCGCCTCCTCCACGATCACGATGGCGTCCTGGCTGCCCGAGGTGGCAAAGAGGACGGAGAAGACCGCTTGGCGGATCTCCGTGAGGTCGTCACCCCCCTTGTGCCTCGGCGTCAGGGGGTTGGGGTCCTGGCCATCGGGCACACCGTCGGCGTCGGAGTCGGGTTCCTTGGGGTTCGTCCCCAGGCGTGCCTCGACGAGGTCGGGCACGCCGTCGCGGTCGGAGTCGGCCGCGAGTTCCTTCCGCGTGGTTTCCAGCTTCCTGCCGCCGAGGGCGACGCGGACCGAATCCCCCTTGACCCCAAGCTGGCAATCCGGCTCCGTGTCACGTGTCTGCGGCAATGAAAGGTCCAGGAGAATCGGCTGGGACCACTGGCCTTTGCCCAGCGAGGCCGTGAGCCAGAGGTCCTCCGTTCCGAATCGTCGCCAGCCGAAGACCGCCCATTCCTTGCCCTGCTCGTCGGTGGCCCGCGCCAGGGGCTTCAGGTCGTGTGGGGCGAAGTGGTCAATCGCATAGTCGTGCTTGCCGAAGCGGAAGGGCGGCGGCTCGGCGAAGCGCTTGCGGCTCCAGGCCTCGAAGCGCCCCACGGCCTCGATAGCCTCCTTCGAGCCGATCTGCCCCGAGGCCACGAGAGCGTGCATCTTGAGCTTGCGGCCCAAGCCGTGTGTGGTCAGGAACTCCTCGAGGATGGCCACGGCCTCGGAGGAGCCGTCTCTGCGGAGCTCCTGGATCGCCTTGAGCCGGGCGTCGCCTTCGAGCACCGACAGGCCGTAGTGGTCGTCAGTTTCCCGGAGAAGGACCTCTCTCAGCTTCGCCAGTTCCGCCCCCTGTGCGGCAAGCCCGAGGGCACACAGCAAGCAGACGAGCGCGCGATGAGACACCTGCGTTCCTCCTACCATGGCCGATGGCACTGCTGCCGGCCTGTATTGTATGGCCTTGAGCTCGCATCTTCCAGTGCCGGCGACGCGGGGCCTGCCTGGGGACCGCGCCGGACCGTCGCGCTTTCGCGCGAAAGCGCGACAATCCCAGCCCCACGAGCAGACGCCTGGCCGAGGGGGTGCCCCGGTCACCGGGCGCGCCAGGGTCTACCTCCTGCGCCCCGGGCCTTTCCTCTTGGGCGGAGCAAGTGCGGGGCTTTCGAAGAGGGGCTGAACCAGTTCCTTGCTCCAGTCAGAGAGGGTGAGGGCCGAGGGCGATTGTCGCGCTTTCGCGCGAAAGCGCGACAAACCCGGGCCCGCGAGCAGACGCTTGGGCGAGGGGGTGCTCCGGTCACCGGGCGCGCCAGGGTCTACTTCCTGCGCCCCGGGCCTTTCTTCCTGGGCGGAGCAGATGCGGGGCTTTCGAAGAGGGGAGGGGCCAGTTCCTTGCTCCAGGCGTCGTAGGCGGCGAGGAGGCGCTTGAGGACATCGGGGTGCTGGTCGGCGACGTTGGTGGTCTCGCGGACGTCGGTCTCGAGGTCGTAGAGCATGGGGTCGCCCAGGCCGGTCTTGACGATTTTCCAGCGGCCCTCGCGGACGGCGTAGCTGGCGCCGCCGCCGGTGCGCCAGAAGAGGCGCTCGTGGGGCGGCCCCGCCTTCTCGCCCAGGACGTGCGGCAGGAGGTCCACACCGTCCATCTTGCGGTCGGCCGGCGCCTGGGCGCCAGCCAGGGCGGCCGCCGTGGCGAAGAGGTCGAGGGAGATGACGGGGTGCGGGTAGTCCTTGCCCTCGGGCAGGCGGCCGCGCCACTGGGCGACGAAGGGCACGCGGATGCCGCCCTCGTAGCAGGAGCCCTTGGCGCCGCGCAGAATGCCGTTCGTGGCGCCGGAGCGGGTCGCGCCGCCGTTGTCGCTGAGGAAGAAGACGAGCGTGTCGCTCTCCAGCTTCAGCTCGCGCAGCGTGGCGAGGAGCAGGCCCACGCCGTCGTCCAGGGCGCTCATCATGGCCGCGAAGGAGCGGCGGGTCGGGTCCTCGATCCGGGCGAAGCGGGCCAGGTACTTGTCGGGGACCTGGAGCGGCGTGTGGGGCGCGTTGTAGGCGAGGTAGAGGAAGAAGGGTTTCCCCTCGGCGTGGCGGCGCACGAAGGCCGCCGCCTCGCGCGAAAAGGCGTCGGTGAGGTACTCCGTCTCGACGACGGGCTGGCCGTTGCGCTCGATGGGGATGAGGTATTCGCGGGTCTCGCCCGCGGGGTTGGCCTTGAAGTAGTCGTGCCCGCCGCCGACGAAGCCGAACTGCTCGTCGAAGCGGCGTCTGAGCGGGTGGAACTCGGGGGCGGCGCCGAGGTGCCACTTGCCCACGATGCCCGTGACGTAGCCCGCCTGCTTGAGCACCTGGGGCAGGGTGGTCTCGGTGAGGGGCAGGCCGGCCTTGTGGTCGCTGGGGTCGAAGCGGGGGTTGTTCTCGTGGCCGAAGCGCTGCTGATAGCGCCCCGTGAGCAGCCCGGCCCGCGTCGGGCTGCAGAAGGGGTGCGACACGAAGCCGCTGGTGAACCGCACGCCGTGCCTGGCGAGCGAATCGAGGTGGGGTGTCGGGATGTCCTCGCAGCCGGTGAACCCTGCGTCGCTGTAGCCCATGTCGTCGGCGAGGATGACGATGACATTCGGCCTACGCCCCGCGGCGGGCGGCTCGGCGCCCAAGGCGTTCCCGTGCCTGCCGGCGGCGAGCACGCCGCCCAGCCCCGCCACGGCCGCCTTCACGAACTCGCGGCGGCTGTGCGTCTTCTCCACAGCCTGTCCTCCATTCACGGCTTCGGCGGGTCGAACTCCCAGGCCTTCAGGATAGCGCCGTCGGGTTTCGCGAGGCGGACCCAGTCAATCTCGATCACGCCGGGCGCGGTGCCGGGGTCGAGGCGGATCGAGCGGAGCGGGTCGGCCGCGGCGAACTTGACCTCGCATTCGTGCCACTGGCCGTCGTGGACGGCATCGAAGTTCAGCCGGCGGGTCGGACCGAACTGCGGCGCCTTCGCGGTGGCCCAGAAGAACTGCCCTCCCCCCTTGCTCGCCGAGCGCATCCTGAAGCGGACGACGAGCGGGCCTTGCACGTCGGGCACGTCGCCGGTGTGGACGAACGGGTCGCCGCCCGTGCTCTGGATGCGGAGCGCGCCGTCCCTCACCGTGAACTTGCAGTCGCGCGACGGCCGCCAGCCGGCGGCCAGCTTCGTCGCGGGGTCGTAGGCCGGGTTCCTGATCGGCACGAGCGCGCCCGTGTCCTTGAGGAACTTCTCGATGAGGGCGTCGAGTTCCCTCACTCGCTCGGGCATCGCGTCGGCGAGGTTCTTCGTCTCGGCAATGTCGTCCTTCAGGTTGTAGAGCTCGTAGCCGTGGGCGAGGTTGGGGCCGGCGTGGAAGAGGCGGATGAGCTTCCAGTCGCCCTGGCGGACGTAGGCCGACGGGACGGCCCCGGTGGCGGGAATGCGATGGGGGAAGTGGCAGAAGATGGCCTCGCGGCGCAGGCGGCCCGAGCCGTCGAGCAGGGAGCGGATGCTCTCGCCGTCGAGCACCTGGCCCTTCCTCGGCTCGATGCCCGCGGCCTCGAGGAGCGTGGGATAGAAGTCCACGCTGCTCACGACTTCGCCGCAGCGCGAGCCTGGCCGCACGACGCCCGGCCAGGCGACGAGGAGGGGCACGCGGGTGCCGCCCTCGTAGATGGTAGCCTTGCCGCCGCGGAGCGGGGCGTTGTTGGTCGGCGTGGTCCCCTCGACGCGGTTGTACATGTTGCCGCCGTTGTCGGAGAAGAAGACGAGCAGCGTGTCGTCGGCGATGCGCAACTCGTCGAGCTTGTCGAGAATGCGCCCGAGACCGTCGTCCAGGCTCTTGAGCATGGCGGCCATCGTCGGGCAGTCCTGGCGGCCGAGGGGATCCTTGCGGCCGCGGTGCTTCTCGATGTAGTCGGGCTTGGCCTGGAAGGGGGCGTGCACCGAGAAGTGCCAGAGGCAGAGGAAGAAGGGCTTGTCGCGCTGGGTCTCGATGTACTTGAGCGCCTCGTCGGTGAGGCGGTCGGCGACGTATTCGCCCTTCGGGCCGTTCGGGAAGTTGGTGAGGCGGTAGGGCGAGAAGTAGCTCGGCGGGCCGGGGTTGGGCGCGCCGAGGTCGAGGTCGAAGCCCTGGGCCTTAGGCCAGAATTCGGGCGGCGCGCCGAGGTGCCACTTGCCCATGAAGGCGGTGTGGTAGCCGGCGTCGCGCAGTGCCTCGGCGATCGTCACCTCGTCGAGCGGCAGGAAGCGGCGGCTGTCGGGCAGCAGCAGCTCCTGGCTGGGCGGGGCGTTCTTCGGATAGGGCTGGAACTCGGCGGGCGGCGGCAGGTGGCAGGCGGGCGTGGTGATGCCGAGCCGCGCGGGATACTTGCCAGTGAGGATGCTCGCGCGGGTGGGCGAGCAGAGGGGATTGGCGGCGTAGGCGTCGGTGAAGAGCATGCCGCGGCGGGCCAGCCGCTCGATGTTCGGCGTGTCGTAGTAGCGGCTGCCGTAGGCCGTGCTGTCCATCCAGCCCATGTCGTCGGCGAGGATGAACAGGATGTTGGGCCGCTTCGCCGGCGGCGCGGCGCGCACGGGGCTTCGACACCCGGCGAGTGCGGCGGCGCCGGCCCCCGCGGCCCTCAGGAAATCGCGTCGTGAAAAGGACGTCATTGGTTCTCCCCCTTCGTCGGACCGCGCGGGGCGAGGAGCTTGCCGAGGGCCTCGATGCGCGCCGTGCCTTCGGAGAGGGTGGGACAGAGCCAGCCGCCCTCGTCGTGCTCGTTCCAGGCGTAGATGATGACGGCCTGGGCCGGGCAGGCCGCCGCATTCTCGCGGGTCCAGCGCACCGCGCGCTCGACGTGGGCGGCCAGTTCGGCGGGCGCGGGCGCCTCATAGCACTTCTCGATGCCGACGTTCGGCTTCTGATACTTCTCCCAAGGCACCGGATGCTCGACGCGGGGGCGGCGGTCCCAGCCGGCCATGGCGATGGGCACGACGGGCTTGCCCGTGGCCTTGCACTGCTCCCAGAAGCGTTCGGCGTGCTTCGCCAGGCTGGCGTAGGGCGTGCCGTTGCCGGCCGCCTGCGTGGCATAGGCGCTGAGGGCGTCGAGGCCGAGGGCATCGGCCAACTTCTTGCCGCGTTGCGGCGAGAACTCCATGAGCACGATGTAGGGGTTGCCGAGGCCGGCCTTCCGGGCCGCGGCGCGGAACTCGTCGAAGAGCTTGCGGGCGCCGGCTGCCCCGCCCCAGGCGTTCAGCCACTCATCCCTCACGAAGCCCACGTAGAGGAGCGGCCGGTCGCCGAGCACGCGCTGATAGGTCGGCCCGGCCATGAGCTTGAGGAAGCGCTCGACCTTGGCCCGATGCGTCTCAGGCGTGCCCCACTTCCCGCACTCTGTGAGGAGGCAGAAGCGGATGTCGCCCTTGTGCGAGCTGGCGAGGTAGGTCTTGAGGGCGAGGCTCATCGAGGTATCGGGCTCATAGGTCACGAAGGCCCAATAGTCGAGGCCGGCCTGGCGGGCGTAGGCGATCTCCTGGTCCACGATCTCCTGCGAGTAGCCGCGGATCTCGACCTGCGTGTCCGACACGGCCTTGCCGAAGAACGGGATACGGGCGTGCCAGCGCTTCGGGCCGAGGGCGCGCTCGACCGCCTGCCCCGGCACCCCCTGGTCCCCGTGCCAGGCGTCCCAGCGAATCGCGCCGACGAGTGGACGCTTCTGCGTCATGTGGCTCTCCTGAGGGGCAAGCTCCGCGGCTTGAGCCGCGGCGAGAACAGCCAGACCCGCGAGCCATCGGCTCGCCGTTCGCCAGTTCATGGCTTCAGCCTCTCCGGCAGGTACTGCACCATGCGGTTCACGTAGTCGCCGACGTGGCTCCTCCCGGCCAGCGCGGCCTTGGCGATGTCGGGCAACGCGGGCCGGGCCTTGTCGCCGAGGCGCTCGAGGGCGTTGAGGGCGCGGAGGCGGATGAAGCCGCTCTCGTGCCGCAGCCCCTCGACGAGCACGGGCAGGGCCTGCTCGTGGCGGCCGAGGTTGCCCAAGGCGTCGGCCGCGGCGATGCGGACGTTTGGCGCCGGGTCGCCCAGTGCCTTGGCCAGCGCGTCGGCCGCGGGGGCCGCCTTGTCGCCGAGCGCGACGAGGCCGATCGCGCCCCACCAGCGCACCACCGCGCCGCCGGCGCCGAGCAGCTCGACGAGCATGGGCACGTTCGCCGCATCCATCGCATTCGCCAGGCCGGCCGCGGCCAGGAGGAGATGCTCGAGGGGGTTCTTGGCGGGGTCGAGGCGGATGTCCCAGGGCGTCTTGCCCGCGGAGCGCCGCTCCATTTCGAACTCGGGCAGGAGCCCCAGGTCGCCCGTGCGTTTCATCCAGGCGAGGCACTCGGCCCGCAGGCGCTCGAGGGCGGCCTTGTGCTTCGGGTCGGCGGCCAAGTTGTGAATCTGGTCGGGGTCGGCCTCGTTGTCGTAGAGTTCCTCGACGGGCTTGGCCGCGCTGAAGTAGCGGGCGGGCGGGCCGCTGAGCTTGCCCTCGGCGGCCAGGCGCCGCCAGGCCTTCATCGTGGGCATCTCCTCGGTGTAGCTGGTGAACTGCGACCAGGAGAGGTGCGGCAGGAAGTTGCGGTGATACTGATAGCGGCGGTCGCGGACGACGCGGACCATGTCGTAGCGCTCGGCCATGCGGTCGCGGATGGCGTGGACGAATTGCCGCGGCGGCCCGGCCTGCTCGCCGAGGAAGGCCGAGCCCTGCATGTGAGCGGGCACCTTCGCGCCCGCGAGGCTGAGAGCCGTGGGCGCGAAGTCCACGAAGCTCACCAGCCGGTCGGTCGCGCTGCCCGGCTCGCCGGGCGCCAGGGCGCGGAACGTCGCGGGGAAATGGATGATCAGCGGCACGCGCAGGCCGGAGTCCCAGATCCACTTCTTGCAGCCGGGCATGCCGGCGCCGTTGTCGCCGTAGAAGAAGACGATCGTGTCGTCGGCGAGGCCGGCGTCGGCCAGCTCCTTGAGCTTGTCGGCGAACCAGTAGTCCACTGCGGTGATGAGGTCGTGGTAGCGCGCCCAGTCGCGGCGGCTCTCGGGCGTGTCGGGGTGGAAGGGCGGGATGGGCGCCTTGGCCGGGTCGTGGCGCTGGTCGGGCGTGAGGCGTGCGGCGTTCCTCGCGAAGCTCGCCTCGGGCTGGCGGATCTGGCTCTCGTGGCTCAGCTCGCAGTTGAACACGGCGAAGAACGGCTGCCCCGGCTTGCGGTTACGCCAGTGGGCCTTGCGGCTGCACTCGTTCCAGGCCGTCCCGGGCACGGCGAAATTGTAGTCGGTCTTCGCGTTGTTCGTGCAGTAGTAGCCGGCGGCGCGGAGGTACTCGGGGAAGCACTTCACTGCGTCGGGCAGGCGCGTGGTGCAGCGCATGTGGTGGCTGCCGAGCGCGGAGGGATAGACGCCCGTGACGAGGCACGAGCGATTGGGCGCGCACACGCCCGTGATGCCGAAGGCATTGGTGTAGCGCACGCCGCGCTTGGCGAACGCATCGAGGGCCGGTGTGCGGGCATAGGCGTCGCCGTAGCAGCCGAGGTGCGGATTGATGTCCTCGCACGTCAGCCAGAGGATGTTCGGGCGGGGCGGGGGCGCCTCGGCGCCCGAGGCCGGCCGCGCATCGGCCGCGGCAGCCACAGCAGCCCCCGCCGCCGTCGCGCGCAGGAACTCTCGCCTGGCCATGAGTGACCCTTTCATTGTTTCTCCTTCGCCTTCCTGCCCGCGCCCTCGTGAAGCCAGGCAACGGGCGGCGGGCCGTCGAAGAAGCGGCAGCCCTTGCCCACGCGGTCGTGATCGCCCAGTTCCTCGCGCGCAGTCTGGACGAACTGCATCAGTCGGGCGACGACGTCGGGGTGCTCCTTCGCCACGTCGTGGGCCTCCTCCACATCGGCCTCGAGGTCGAACAACTGCGTCTCGGGCACGGCGTCAATCATCCGGCCCGACCATCCCGTGCCGGGCGGATTGGCGGGCCGCGGCAGGACCAGCTTCCATTTCCCGCTGCGGACCGCGTTCAGCCTCAGGTAGTTGTAGTAGTAGAATGCCTCGTGGGGGCTCTTGGCGCCCGGGACGCCCTTGAGCAGGGCAAGAATGTCCTTACCGTCAATGACCCGGTCGTCGGGCACCTTCGCGCCCGCTACTCCTGCGAAGGTCGGCAGGGCGTCCATCGTCGTGGCCAGCTCGCCGCACACCGAGCCAGGCGGGACAGTGCCCGGCCATCGGACAATGCAGGGCACGCGGGGTCCGCCCTCCCAGGCCGACATCTTGAAGCCGCGCAGCGGCGCCGCGCTGCCGGCGTAGTCGCCGATGTGTTTCTCCACCCACGGCCCGTTGTCGGACGTGAACAACACGAGGGTGTTCCGGTCGAGGCCCAGCTCCTCAAGCGTGGCCAGCACCTGGCCCATGCTCCAGTCGAGCTCCTCGATCACGTCGCCGTAGAGGCCGCGCTTCGAACGGCCGCGGAACGCCGCGGACGCGCCGAGCGGCACGTGGGGCATGTTGTGCGCCAGGTAGAGGAAGAAGGGGCGCTGCCTGTTCTCGCGGATGAAGCGGACCGCCTCCTTCGTGTAGCCCTGAGTCAGCGCATCCATCTCGTCCTGCTCGATGGCAGCGTCGAGCACCTCGGCGTTGCGCATCAGCTTGGCCCGAAAGGCGTGCTGGCCGACGAGACGCGTGAAGCCGTTGTAGAGGGGCGTCCCGTAGAAGTAATCGAAGCCCTGGGCATTGGGCATCAACGCAGGGGTCTTGCCGTTGTCGCCGAGGTGCCACTTCCCGATGATCGCCGTGGCGTATCCAGCCTGCTTGAGCACCTCGCCGAGGGTGACCTCCTTCGGGTGCGGGACCGTGTGCTGGTGCTTCCTGTTGCCCGGCTCGGCCACGCGGATGGGGTAGCAGCCCGTCATCAGCGCGGCGCGCGAGGGGCCGCAGACGGGTTGGGCGCAGAAGCTCGTGAGCTTCATCCCCTCCCTCGCCATGCGGTCGAAGTGGGGGGTCCGAATCAACGGCGAGCCGAAGCAACCGACGTCGTTGTAGCCCTGGTCGTCGGTGAAGAAGATGACGAAGTTCGGCCGCCGGCTCACTCCGTCACCCCCTGCGGCGGCGACGACGCGCCGGCCAGCCAGGAGCGCCGCGGCGCCGGCACCAGCGGTCCTCAGGAAGTCGCGACGAGGCACGCGCCTGTCAGCCGATCTGTTCATTTGGGCCCACCCACATCAGCGTAGGGGTTCAGGCCGAACCAGCGGCGGCTGCCCGAGCCGTTCGAGCGGACGCCGAGCGTGCAGGGTTTGCCAGAGCTCACCAGGTCGGCGGCCACCGAGACGTAGAAGAGGCCAATGCCGTCTTGGGGCATGGGCCGCATCGGGACGAAGTGCAGGGCGACCTTCTTGTCGGCGCTCCGCCACACCGAGCGGTCCTGCGTGACATCGAAGGCCAGGGCCTCCCTGCCGTTGACGAGGAACGCGAAGCCCTTGGTCCTTGGCTGGCTCAGGTAGCCGATGCCGCCGGCGACGACGAACGTCGCGGTCACGCCCTTCCAGTCGGCGGGCAGGGACGCGGTCTCCCACTCGACGAGGTGGCCGAGGGCCGTCTGGCGGCAGATGTGGAACGTCGCGTTGTCCTCGCGGAAGCTCGCCCACTTGTCGGTCTCGCCCTCATTCCTGACGAGGCGCTGAAAGCCCGAGATGAAGGGGCCTTCGGGCGGCTCCATCGCGGCGACCCGTTGCCGCAGGAAGTCCAACGGCAGCTCGCCCTTGGGCTTCGGGAACGTGCCCGCGTGCTCGGCCATGCGCGCGAGGAGCCATTCCGCTTCTGGCCAGGAGTCCTTGCCAAGCTGAAGATTCAGCCCGCTCACGATCACCGAGCCCTTGCCCAATCTCGCCTGGAAGAGGAGGGCCTTGCTGCGGCAGAGGCGGTGGACCTCGATGGCTCGCACCAGCACTTCGGGCTGAGAGGGAAGGCTGTCGAGGATGACGGCCTGAGAGCCCTCGACGAGGCGGTGCCAGCCGATGTCGCACCAGCCCTCGGGCGCCATCTCGCGGGTAATGGGATTGTCGTAGACCACGGTGCCCACATTGCTGTCGCCCGGCCTGCCAAGCCACCAGCCTGTCTTGAAGCGGTTGCGCTCGGTCGGGAAGATGCCCTGGGGCGCGAGCATCACGAGGCACGCCCCCTCCGCCACCGCATCGAGCACCTTCACCGTCGGCTGATTCATCACGTAGACCGCCTCGGTCGGCAGCTCCTCGCCGCCCGGCAACGGCTTCGCCCCCAGCCACTCAAGCGTCCGCGCAAGCTCCGGTCCCGCAAAGAGCGGCGCCCTCAACTGCGGCGGTCGAATGCTCGACGGATAGAGCCACGTGACCCACTCGTTGCGGACCTTCTCGCCAGCAACGGTTGCCTTGAGAGTGAGGCGGACCGGCTCTGAGACATCGGGCAACTCGGTCTGAAGGGGGAGCAATGGCTTCACCTCGCCTTGGCCAACCTCTCTAACCGCGAATGACCCCGCGTCGATCTTGACACCCTTGCCATCGAGGAGCCACGAGGGAGCGCCAAGCGCCAGCTTGTCCTCGGAGTAGTTGGACGCCAGCAGCGTCGCTTCGAGCTTCTGCTTGCCACGGTAGACGGGCTGAAGGCCATCGAGGAGAAGGACGACGCCGCCGACGAAGGGGCGGACGCGCTCGGGGGGAATCCCGGCCTTCGGGCGGAAGTAGGCGTCCACGATGCCGTTCGAGCCGGTCCAGTAGTCCTGGAACAGCCACCACTGGTGTCCGCTGGCGAAGGGGTTTTTCCGCAGGTCCTCGATGTTGAGCTTGTGGCAGAGGAGGTAGAGTCGCTCGGTGTTCCGCGCCCCGAGCGCCGCCTCGCCGAGCAGCCCCAGCTTCTCCATCTTCTCCTTCGCGGGCGTGAGCCAGAAGGGCTTGAAGTTGTGCTGGAACGCCTGAATCTGGTCGAGGCGGGGGAAGGTGATGAAGTTGCCCATCTCGTGCGAGATGACGGGCTTCTTCGGCTCGCCGAAGCGATGGCGGTTCGGCATCTCAAGCGGCGTGTGGCGGAGGTCGAACATGTAGACGAAGAAGTCGAGGGTCGCGCGGTCGCGCTTGCTGTCGAGCCATCCGCCGCCGCTGAGGCCGTTGCTGTCAATGACCGGCCGCGTGGGGTCGAGTTCCTTCGCGATGCGATAGAGGTCGGGCGCGAGCGCCACGCCGTTCCACATTTCGTTGCCCATGCACCAGTCGAGGATGCACGGATGGTTGCGAAAGCGGCGGATGACGGCGGCCCACTCCTGCCGATAGAGGTCGAGGGCGGGGCCCTTGGCCCGCTGGTAGTAGTTGAGGTAGGCGATGGGCAGCTCGGGCGAGATGAGCATGCCCACCTCGTCGGCCGCATCGTAGTACTCGGGCGGCAGGAAGTGGCTGTGGTGGCGGACGTAGTTGAAGCCGTAGCTCTTGATGAGCTTGAGGCGCTTGAGGTAGACCGCCTTGTCGGACGGCGCGGCCATCGTCTCGGGATAGACCCCGTCGTCGCCGTAGCCGTGGAGGAAGACCCGCTTGCCGTTGAGCAGGATGTGCGGCCCCTTGATCTCGATGACGCGGAGGCCGAAGCGCGTCTCGACGCTGTCGAGCACCTCGTCGCCCCGCACGAGCGACAGGCGGGCGGTGTAGAGGTCGGGGTGATTGGGCGACCAGAGCTTCGCGCCCGGAATCTCGATTCGGGGACCGGCGCCCTGGGCGGCGACGCGCCCGTCAGCGTCGAGGACTTCGATCCTCAGCGTCGCGCCGTCGGCCTTGCCATTGATCTTCGCCGAGACGACGCAGGCGGGCGGGTCGAGCGTCGGCTGGACGAAGAGGTCCCCGAGCCAGGCATCGCCGCGCGCCTCGATGGCCACGTGGCCCCAGATGCCGCCCCAGGCCGTGAACATCTCGTCAATGATGTCGAAGCAGCCGGCCAGCGTATCAACGTCCCATCGCTGCTTGGAGTCCACGCAGATGGCGATGGTCGCTGCCTCGCCGGGCTTCACGCGCGGCGTGATCTCGCGCTCGAAGGGGGAGAGGTAGCCGATGTGCTCGTCGCCGAGAGGGGCGCCGTTCGCCCAGGCTTTGGCGTAGCGATGCACGCCACCGACGGTGAGGAAGATGCGCTTGCCCTTCCACTCGGGGGGGATGGCAACCTGGCGGCGATACCAGCCCTTGCCGACGAAGTTATGCCGCAGCTTCGGCGTCTCGGCGCCGACGCCCTGGGCATCCCACGCCCCTGGCACCTGAATCGTCGCGTCGAACGGCGCCTTGGCGTCGAACCACTGCTCCTTCTCGCCCGCATCGCTGGGGTCGAGTCGGAACTGCCAGGCGCCGTCGAGGGGCAAGGTGGGCCTACCCGCAGCGCTCGCCGTGGCGGCCAAGCACACGAGCAACGGGATTCCAGATGCCAGATTCCACATTCCAGATTCGCTCAGCGCTTCTTGAGGGTGATGCCGATGCCCTGGCCGCCGACGGCGGTGAAGAGGGTCTCCAGGTTCGGGTCGGTGGTGATGGCCTTGAGGAAGTCCTGCATGTCCCGGGCCTGGCTGGCCGTGTTGTGGGCGAGGATGAGGCCGCCCGGCCGCACGAGGGGCAATAGCTTCCTCAGATAGTCGGCGTAGCCCGGCTTGTCGGCGTCGAGGAACACGAGGTCAATGGGGCCTTTGAGTTCGGCGACCTTCTCGTGGGCGTCGCCCTCGACGACGGTGACGATTTCGGCCACGCCCGCCCGCTTGAAGTTCTCGCGGGCCAGCGCGGCGCGCGTGGCGTCGATCTCAAACGTCGTCAGCTTCCCGCCCGTCGTCCGCAGCGCCAGGCAGATCCAGATGCCCGAATAGCCGTTCGACGTGCCGATCTCGACGACGTGTTTCGCGCCCAACGTCTCGGCGAGCAGGCGGAGCAGCCGCCCGTCCTCCGTCGGCACGTTCAGCATCCCGCGCGACTGATTCTGCTTGATGTCGGCCAGGATGTCGAGGATCTTCTTCTCCGCGTCGTCCTTGGGCGCGGGCGCGGTGGCCACGGGCGCGATGCGGGGCGGACGCCCCGGCCCCTTGGGGCCCGGCCCCTCGCCGCTCCACGCCGCCGCCGAAAGCAGGGCAACCCACGCACACGCCGCCACCACTTGTCTCGACACTGCTCGCTCCTTTCGCAATGCGCACCTGACAGGCACCCGCCGCGTCCCGCGGCCCGTGCCCCCATTCTACCGGGCACGCACGGGTGCGTTCAAGCGAATGCCATTGCGCCCGTTCCGGCCCTGTCGTACAATGCGACAGAGGCGCCGCGAGCGGGTTCGGGGCGCCGGCTCCCATGGAATCCGAAAGGCCCACGAATGAAGAAGCTCAACTGGCGTGTGAAGCTCGGCATCGGCCTCGTGCTGCTCTCGGCGGCGCTCTACTTCGTCCACTGGCTGATCTACCGCGACCCGCATCACATCTTCATCTACCTGATCGGCGACATCGCCTTCATCCCCATCGAGGTCCTCCTGCTCACGCTCATCATCCACGAGGCCCTCGCGGCGCGCGAGAAGCGCGCCCTGCTCGAGAAGCTGAACATGGTCATCGGGTCCTTCTACAGCGAGGTCGGCACGGAGCTGCTCCGGCTCCTCTCGAGCTTCGACCCGCAGGTGGACGGGCTGCGCCAGCAACTCGTCCCCACCAACGACTGGGCGGCCCAGGAGTTCGCGCAGGTGCGGGCCGCACTGCGGCGCTACGACTGCGCCCCCGAGCCCGGCCGCGGCGACCTTCAGGCCCTCCGCGGCTTCCTCGTGGGCAAGCGCGGCTTTCTCCTTGGCCTCCTCCAGAACCCCAACCTCCTCGAGCACGACGCCTTCACCCACCTGCTGTGGGCCGTGCTCCATCTGACCGAGGAGCTGGCCTGCCGCCGCGACCTGGCCCAACTGCCCGACACCGACCTCAAGCACCTGGGGGGCGACATCAAGCGTGCCTACACCCTCCTCCTCGCCGAGTGGGCCGACTACATGAAGCACCTCAAGGCCGCCTACCCCTACCTCTTCTCGCTGGCCATGAGGACCAACCCCTTCGACCCCGCCGCCACGCCCGAGGTCGCGTGACCTGCCGCCCCCTCCTCCGGGGCGAGGCTCAGTAGAGCCTGTGCTCGCGGTAGACCCGGTGGGCGTAGAGGAAGTCGGCGTAGTCGGTGTTGGTGGAGATGGAGTGGTCGCTGGCGAAGACGAAGCGTGCGCCGCGGGCCTTCATGCCTTTCATGAATTTCGTCACCTCGCGGCGGATGAGCCGGCGGTCGTGGCTCTCGATGGTCCGCTTGTCGAAGCCGCCGACGAAGAGGAGCCGGTCGCCATACTTCTCGGCGTATTCGAGCGTGTCGTTGCCGGCGGCGACCTCCATCGGGTTCAGCCCGTCGAAGCCCGCCTCGACGATCATCGGCAGCGCCTCGCGCGTGCTCCCGCACGTGTGCAGCACCACGGGCAGGCCGTAGCCGTGAAAGAAGTCCACCGCCTCCCTGAAGTAGGGGAAGATCAGCTCGGCGAGGACCTTCGGCGAGGCGAAGAGGCCCTTGTTGTAGCCCAGGTCCTCATACATCCAGATGCCGTCGGGCACGCCCGCCTCGTCGAAGAGGAGGCGGTAGTGGCCCTTGTAGAAGTCGGTGTAGACGCGGTTGTAGTCGTGGATCCAGGCGGGGTCGAGGAGCAGGCTCTGGTAGAGGGTGATGTCGCCCATGCTGGCCCGCATGCACTCCCAGATGAAGAGGTGGCCGTAGAAGGTCCAGCGGCCCTTCTTCCGCCAGTCCTCGAGGCCCTTCTTCGCGCCCTCGAGGTTCACGCGGGTGCGGTCCACGGCGACCAGGCGGGGGCGGTAGTCGCGGTCCCACACCTCGCGGCTGGTCATGCGGAAGTCGACGTGCTCGGGCGTGCCCGACTTGTTCTTCCAGTACTTGAAGGCTGCCCCCGCGCCGTTGCGGGTCACGCGCCATTCGTCGGTCTCCTCGAGGACCTCCGAGAAGCCTTTGAGGGGCATCATGTCGAACCATCCGCCGGCCCCAGCCATGTCGAAGCCGAAGTGCTCGGTGGGGTTGACGGGGTCGTCGAACTCCCTCTCGACTTCCTGGCCGTCTTCCTTGACCTTTCGCTTGTTCCTGACGGTCGGATAGCCCTGGGGAACCCACTTCCGCAGCGTGTCGCCCCAGGGGCTGTCGAAGAGGGGCACGTAATCGGCGGGCTGCCTGGCGAAAAGCCGCTTCAGGTTCTCGGCTGCGGTCATCACCGGCGGCGTCCTCGCTGGGGGTCAGGGGTTTTCGGGCTTCGGCGGGATGACGGTGGAGTGCTCCTGGACGAGGCGCCAGCCGGCGGGGGTCATGGCGAAGATGAGGGTCTGCCAGACCTCGCGGCGGACGGGTCGGTCGCCCTCGTTGAGGGTGCCCGACATGGTGATCTTGCCGAGGACGATGGCGGCGTCGCCGAGGAGGCGGACGGCTTGGGCGTCGTAGGCAACCGCAATGTCTTTGAAGAGCCTGCGGATTTCGTCGCGGCCCTTGGCGCAGGCCTGGAGGCACTCGGCCTTGCCGTTGCAGCGCTGGCCGTTGGACCAGACGAAGACGGCGTCGTCGGCCACCAGTTCTTCGAGGCGTTGGGGCGGCGTGGCCTCCTGGAGGAGGAAGCTCCTGTCGAACTCCCTGGCGAGGTGGATGATGAGTTGCTTCGCGTCGTCGGGGGCCTGGCCCTCCCCTGCCACCGCGACGACCCCGAACGCGACCAGACAAGCCGCCATCACGCGCAGACTGCTCATGCCGTCGTCCCCCAACAGGTCTCTGTGCCTTCGGAACAAGCGGAGAATACTCTATCATCTCATCCCGAACTTGTCGAGGCAGCTTTCTCCCGACACGTCCCCGGCCCGCTCCTGCTCTCTCGTGCGCCGCCCGAGGGGAGGGTCAGGATAGCCGAGACGGAAGACAGCAGGCCGCCCCCTGGAAGCCGGGGGCGTGTCGGGGCCCGAGCCGCTTGACAAGCGGCTGACGGGGCGTTATGAAAGTAGTGTGGCCGCAAGAGAAGGGCATGGCCGAATGAGTGAGGGAGCTGCCAACCCGATCGCCCCGTGCCACGTGTGTGGGGCGGCCGACGCCGAGGCGGTGCATGCGGAGGTGCACCTGTCCCGCTGCCGCCGTTGCGGGCTGGGCTACCTGGACCCGCAACCGAGCGATGCGGCGCTGGCGGGGCTCTACACGGACGAGTACTACACGAGGCCGATTGACCCGGGCGGCCCGTCGTATCTTGAGAACCGGGCAGGACTTGAGCGGTTTTTCGACGGGCGGCTGCGGCGGATCGAGCGGCTGGCGCGCCCCGGGCGCCTGCTGGAGGTGGGGGCGGGGCTGGGCTACTTCCTCAACGCGGCGGCTCGCCGCGGCTGGCATGCGGTGGGCCTCGAGGTCTCCGAGTTCGCCGCCGGTCACGCGCAGCGGGAGTTCGGCCTCGACGTGCGCTGCCAGAGCTTCGACGACGCGGCCTTCCCCGACGGGGCATTCGACCTGGTGGTGCTGCGAGACGTGCTCGAGCACACGCGCGACCCGCGGGCCGTGGTGCGCCACGCGGGGCGCGTGCTGCGCGAGCGAGGCGTCCTGGCCCTCTCGATGCCCAACTTCGCGTCGCTCAACGCCCGGCTCGGGGGCCTCCGCTGGCGCCACCTGCGGCCCGCGCAGCACCTGTGGCACTTCACGCCCGGATGCATCGCCCGCCTGCTGTGCGAGTGCGGGTTCGAGGTGGCCGAATGCGAGTCGCGCTACGACTCGCCCGCCACGCGCGAGGTGTACGCGGCCCTGAGCGACCCCGTGCAGCGTCGGCGGCTGGCCTGGCACGCGGCGCGGCGCGGCGACATCGTGTTCCTGCCCCTCGGCTCGCACGTGCGGCGCGTGCTGCGCGCGGCCGCCGTCATTTGCTCTTGTATTGCCCGGCCGTTCCGTGGTAGACTGAGCGACGACGTTCTCGAGGTGCTCGCCCTCAAGTCGGAGGCAAGCCGATGAAGTCTCTTCGCCCGTTCGGTTTCCTCTGGGCCTTCGTGGCCGCCTTCGCTCTGCTCTCGAGCACGGCGCAGGCGCGCTCCTCCTCCTCCACCCGGAACAACCGCAATACCGGGAAGTTCCGCCTGATCGAGGGCGATACGACCGACAAGAGCGAGCGCGAGCGCAAGCGCGAGGAGGAGCGCAAGCGGAAGGAGGACGAGGCGGCCCGCAAGAAGGAGCAGGAGGCGAAGAAGAAGGAGGCCGCGGCCAAGAAGGCCGTGGCCGCCAAGCCCGCCGCCCCGAAGACGCCTGCGGCCCCGGCCAGGCCCGCGGCCAAGCCCAGGCCCACGGCGACCGCGAAGAAGACCGGCACGGGGGCGAAGACCGACGACGCGCGCGAGGGCGAGGCCGCAAAGCTCCGCGAACAGGCCGACAAGGCATTCGAGAAGGGCGACGAGGAGGGCCTGCTCGCCGGCGCCACGCTCCTGCGGCAGGTTCTCGCGGACTACGACGGCACCGACGCCGCGGCGAGCGCCCAGCAACAACTCGACCTGCTCCTCGCCGACGAGCAACTCGGCCCGATGATCCTCCTCGCCGAGGCCCAGGAGGAGTTCGACGCCCAGCACTACCGCAAGGCCAGGAACAAGTTCAACGAACTCGTCCAGCGCTACCCCAAGGCCGAGCAGGCCGCCGAAGGCCGCTCGAAGCTCGCCGAGATCGAGCGGGACGATCTTCTCAAGAAAACCGTCTACACCGACGAGGAGCTGGAGGACGCGCGCCTATGGTTCCTCTCGGGCAGCATCCACCTGGAGAATGGCCGCGCGGCCGAGGCGGTCTCCGCCTACCGTAAGGTCATCGAGGAGTACCCCGGCTGCCGCTACGCCCTCCTGGCCGAGGGGAAGCTGCCCGGCGCCCAGGGCTCCTGAGGGCAACCAGTGACGCGTGACGCGTGACGCGTGACCAGAGCCGCCGGCTCAGCAGTTTGCCATGCGCAACACGCAGGGCCTCGACCACGGGCGCGTGCCCTCCTCTCCCCAATCCGCAATCCGCACTCCGCAGTCATCGAGTCTCCTCGACCCTGATTTCCTGCGCAAGCTCGACCTGCTGGAAATCCTCTTCAAGCGCAACGTCGTCGGCCGCCGCGAGGGCGACCGCCCCGGGCACCAGCGCGGCGGCCGCATCGAGTTCGCCGACCACCGCGAGTACTCCCCCGGCGACGACCTGCGCTACCTCGACTGGAACATCTACGGCCGCACCGACCGCCTGTTCGTCAAGGAGTTCACGAAGCAGGAGGCGGCGCTGGTGTGCGTGCTGCTCGACGCGAGCGCCTCGATGGGCGTGGGCGAGCCGCAGAAGCTGTTCTACGCGAAGCGCCTGGCCGCCGCCCTTGCCTACCTGGCCCTCATCGGCGGCAACGAGGCCCAGCTCGCCGTGTTCGCCGGCCGCGACGTCGTCTGGTCGCCGCGCCACGCCGGCCGGCCCGACGTCGCGGGCATCGCCGGCTTCCTCGAGCCCGTCGAGCCGACGGGGCCGACCGACCTCTTTGTCCCGCTCCGCGCCTTCCGCGAGCGGGTGCGCGAGCGCTCGGTGGTCGTCCTCATCTCCGACCTGTTGGAGGAGGGCGGCGGCCCCCGGCACGCACAGGGCGCCCCGAGTCCGCCAAGGGGGGGCCAGCGGGGCCTGCGCCTCCTCGGCGCCCAGCGCTTCGACCTCAGCGTCCTCCACGTCCTCTCGCCCCAGGAACTGCATCCGCCCGCCGTCGGCCCCGTGCTCCTGCGCGACGCGGAGTCGGGCGGCGGCGAGAGCCTGGTGGTGGACGGCGATGCCTTGCGCCTCTACGCCGACCGCCTGAACGCCTTCTGCGAGGGCTGGCGGGCCTTCTGCCAGCGGCACGACGTCCGCTACGTCCAGACCTCCACCGCCGCCCCGTTCGAGGAATGCGTCCTGGGCTACCTGCGCCGCGGAGGGCTGGTGCGATGAGAGAGCGCACGCTTGAGCCGCATCCCATATGTCCCATGGGACCTATGGGACCTATGGGACGGATGGGACCCGCGCCATGAGCATCTTGCATCCCCTCGGCCTTCTCGCCCTCGCCGCCGTGCCGGTGCTGATTGCGCTCAGCCTCTGGCGCTGGCGGCGGCGCGAGGTCGTGGTGTCCAGCCTGCTCTTGTGGCGCGACGTGGCGACAGCCTGGCGGCAGGCCCCGCACGCCCGTCGGCGCCGCCAGGCCGATCCGCTGCTGGTCCTGCGCGTGGCCGTGGCGGTGGTGCTCGCGGCGGCGCTGTGCGGGCCCGTGTGGCTGCGCCCGGCGCGCGTCGCGCGCCGCCTGGTGATCGTGCTCGACCGCTCGGCCAGCATGGCGGCTCGCCGCCCCGACGGCTCGACCCGCTGGCGCGCGTGCCGCGACGGGTTGCTGAAGCTTCTCGTGCGCCTGGACGCCGCCGACCGCGTGGAACTCGTGGCCGTGCCGCCGCCCGTCGGCCGCTCGGTCCCGCCCGAACTGGACCGCCAGGAGGCTGCGTCGCTCCTGCTCGGGCTGCTGCCGTCCGAGGCCCCAGTGACGCCGCAGGAGCTCGCGCGTGCGGCGACCGAGGCCGCCCGGGGCCGGCCTGGCGCCAGCGTGGTGGTGGCCACGGATGCCCCGCTGGCGGGCCTGCCGGCCGGCGTGAGCGTGCTGGCCACGGGCGCGCCCCTGCGCAACCTGGGCATCACGGCCTTCGCCGCCCGCCTCACGAGGGACGGCCGCCACGAGGTGCTCGTCACCGTGGCCAACGCCTCGGCCGAGCCGCTCGCCGCCACGGTGGTACTGCGGGCCAACGGCCGCGAAGTGGCCCGCCGCCGCCTCGACCTCGCGCCGGCCGCCGACCAGCACGTGGTCTTCGAGGCCCGGCTCGGCCCCGCAGCCGTCCTCGACGCCTACGTGGCCGGCCCCGCGGGCGCCCCCGACGACCTGGAGGCCGACGACCGCGCCTGGCTGGCACGCTCGGCCCCACGCGTCCGCGTGGCCTGGGTGGGCGACGACTGCTACACCCTGCGTCGCGCCTTGGCGATCCAGGACGGTGTGGAGCTGGCCGATCTGGCCGAGCCGCCGCCCGAGGCGGTCCCCCGCGGCTTCGACCTCGCCGTCTACTACCACGCCGCGCCGCGCGCGCTGGCCGGCGGCAGCGTCGTGGTGGTGGCCCCGCGGGCGCCGGTCGGCGGGCTGCGGCCCGGGCCGCTCGCCGAGGCCGGGCCGGCAAGCGTGGTTGCCCGAACCGACCCCCTCCTGGCCGCGGTGCAACTGGAGGGCGTGGCCCTGGGACGGGTGCCGAGGCCCGAGCTGCCCGCGGGATTCCGCACCCTGGTCGCCGCGGGCGGCGTGCCCGTGATCGGCCGCTGGCGCGAGGGCGGCGCCACGCTCACCTACGTGGGCACGGACCCCGCCGCGAGCGACTGGCCGCTCGACCCCTCCTTCCCCATCTTCTGGGCCAACCTGGTGTCGGGCGCGACCGGGCAGGGGCTCGAGGCCGGCGCCCTCGCCAGCGTGCGGCCGGGCGAGGCCGTGCCCGTGCGCGGCGACGCCAGCCTCGAGGAGCCGGGCGGCGAGCGCCGCCCCCTCGCCAGCGGCGTGTTCCGGCCCGAGCGGACCGGGCTCTATCGCCTGGTGAGCGGCAACGAGACGCGCGCCATCGCCGTCAGCCTCCTCAGCGAGGCCGAAACGCTGGCCGCCGGCTCCGAGGCGGCGCCGGCATCCGACCTCCTCGCCCGGCGCGAGGAGAGCGCGGGCCTCGCCGGCGCCTGGCGGCTGGGCGGCTGGCTCACACTCCTCGCCCTCGGCCTCGTCGTTGCCCACGGCTGGCTCGCCGCGCGGACGCGCGCGTGAGCCGCATCGCACCCGCCCACTTGCGCTTGCATCGCACGTCCGTATCCGTAGAATGGAAAGTGGCATGGGACATGCCAGGGGACCGAGCGAAGGCCGTTGAACCTGTGACGAAGGAGACTGAGAAGTGGTCGTTGTAGACAGGGATGAATGCACGGGCTGCGAAACCTGCGTTGAGACCTGCCCTGTCGAGGCCATCGCCATGAAGGACGACAAGGCGGAGATCGACCAGGAAAAGTGCACGCAGTGCGAAACCTGCGTGCCCGAGTGCCCGGTCGAGGCCATCAAGATCAAGTAGTCCCGCTCCCAGGGCTCCGGGCGCGAACCCCGCTTCCGGAGCCTTTCCATGTCCGCGCTTCCTCTTGCTCCTGCGCGCGGCTTCGGGTAACATGAATGAAAGGTGGAACAGGGAGAGTCCTTCGCGTTGCCGCGGGTGAGCCATCGTGTCCGCACCTGTCTCCGTTCGTGATCTGGCCGCGGTCGAGGCGGGGCTGCGTCGGCGCGTGCGCGGCGAGGTGGCGTTCGACGCCGCCACCCGCGCGCTCTACTCCACCGCCGCCTGCCTCTATCGCCTGCCGCCGCTCGGCGTCGTGGCCCCGCTGGATGATGCCGACGTGCTGGCGACCGTGGCCTTCTGCCGCTCCCATAGCCTTCCCATCACGCCGCGAGGGGCCGGCTCCGGGCTGGCCGGCCAGGCACTCGGCGACGGCCTGGTGCTCGACTTCACCGTGCACATGAACCGCATCCTCAGCGTGGGCGATGACCACGCCTGGGTGCAGCCGGGCCTCGTCTGCGACGAGCTGAACGCCGCGATGGCGCCGCGCGGCCTCTGGTTTCCGCCCGACCCGTCCAGCTCCGCCTATTGCTCGATCGGCGGGATGATCGCCAACAACTCCGCCGGCTCCCACTCCGTGAAATACGGCACGGTGATTGACTACGTGGAGGAGCTGGACGTCGTGCTGTCGGATGGGACGCCGGCCCGCCTCCGCCCCTACGAGTTGGACGGCGTGGCCTGGCAGCGCCTGGTGGGCCAGGAGACCCGCGATGCTCAGCTCCACCGCGACCTGCGCCTGATCGTCGAGCGCCACCCCGGCCTCATCCGCGACCACCAGCCCCGCACGACGAAGAACTCGGCCGGCTACCGCCTCGAGCGGGTCATCGAGAACGGCACCCTCAATCTCAGCAAGCTCCTCTGCGGCTCCGAGGGCACGCTGGCCATCGTGCTGGCCGCCAGGCTGCGGCTGGCGCCGCTGCCGGGCGCCCGCCGCGAGGCGCTCCTGCACTTCCCCAACCTCGCGTCGGCCGGCCGCGCCACGCTGGAAATCCTCGCCTTCGGCCCCAGCGCCATCGAGGTCCACGAGCACCACGCCGTGGACGTGATCCGGGCGGGCCGCCCCGAGCTGGCCGACCTGTTGCCGCGGCCCGGCGAGAGCCAGCTCCACGTGGAGTTCGACGGAACGGGCGAGGCGGAGGTCGCCGATGCCCTGGCTCGCATGCGGCGGCGCGTGTGCGACGAGCTGCGCCTCGCCACCCGCTGCATCGAGCCGGCCGACGCCGACCAGACGCGCCGGCTCTGGGCCATCCGCAAGGCCACCCTGCCGCTCCTCTACAACCAGCCCGGGCCGAAACGCATCGCCTCCTTCATCGAGGACGTCACGGTCCCGCCCGACCAGATCCCGGCCTTCATCGAGCGGCTCCAGGCCGTCCTCGACCGCCACGGCCTCCAGGCCGCCATCTACGGCCATGCCGCCCAGGGCAACTTCCACGTCCGCCCCCTCCTCGACCTGCACGACCCCGCCGAGGTCGCCAGGATGCGCGCGGTCGCCGACGAGGTGTTCGACCTCACCATCGCCCTCGGCGGCACCACCAGCGGCGAGCACGGCGACGGCATGGCCCGCACCGAGTACCTCGCCCGGCTCTACGGCCCGCTCCACCTCCTGTTCTGCGCCGTCAAGCGCACCTTCGACCCCGAGAACCTCCTCAACCCCGGCAAGAAGGTGCCCGACCCGCGCCGCGACTTCTCGCTCACCAGCCACCTGCGGTTCGACCCCGGCTACGGCTCGCCGCCGGCCGAGTCGTGCCTTCAGTGGGCGGCGGGAGGGGCCGCGGCGGAGGCCGAGCGCTGCCACGGCTGCGCCACCTGCCGCACACTCCCCGCCGCTGTCACCCGCATGTGCCCGGTGTTCAAGGCCCTGGGCGTCGAGGAGGCGTCGCCGCGGGCCAAGGCCAACCTGTTGCGCGAGATCGCCGCGGGCCGCCTGACCGGCGACGAGGCGGCCCGCCACCTCGCCCGCATCAGCGACCTGTGCCTCCTGTGCGAGTCGTGCAAGGGCGACTGCCCTTCGAAGGTCAACGTGCCCAAGCTCGTGCTCGAGGCCAAGGCCCGCGTGGCCGCCGAAGGCCCCCGCAAGGCGGGCCGCCGCGTGTTCGCCCGGCTCGACGCGCTGAGCCGCCTCGCGGCGCCCCTTGCCCCACTGGTCAACGCCGCGAACCGCCTGCGACCCGTCCGATGGGTGATGGAGAAGCTCATCGGCCTCGACCGCCGCGCCCCCGTCCCCCCCATCGCCCGCCGGCCCCTCCGCCGCCGCTTCGCGCGCATTCAGGCTTCCTCTTCACTGCCGACTGCCGAGTGCCGAGCGCCGACTGTGGTGTACTTCCCCGACGTCTTCGCGGAGTTGAGCGACCCGAGCATCGGCGAGGCCCTCATCCGCCTGCTCGAGGCCGCGGGCATCCGGGTCATCGTTCCGCCCGTCAAGGGCTGCGGCATCCTGGCCATGTGCTATGGCGACGTCGCGGCCGCCCAGAAGACCATCCGCCACAACCTCGCCGCCCTCCGCGACTACGCCCGCGACGGCCTCGACATTCTGCTCACCGAGCCGACGGCCCTCCTGTGCCTGCGCGAGGCCTATGCGGACTTCGTGCCCGACGAGGCGGCGCGCGAGGTGGCCGCCCGCACCCACGACGCCCTCGACTACCTGCTCGCCCTTCGCGGCAGCGGGCGGCTGAAGCTCGAGCTTGGCGAGGTCGCCCTCACCCTCGCGCGCCACGTGCCTTGCCACGCCCGTGCGGCCGGCATCGGCGCCGCCGTCCCGAAGCTCCTGGCCGACGTGCCCGGCCTCCAGATCGTGCCGCTCGTCGAGGGCTGCTGCGGCCTCGCCGGCAGCGCCGGCATGCGGCGCGAGAAGCACGACCTCTCGATGCAGATCGGCGCCAGGCTGTTCGATGCGATTCGCGGCGAGGGCGTTGACGGAGCGGTCACCGAGTGTTCCGCCTGCCGCCTCCAGCTCCAGCACGGCAGCGGCAAGCCCTGCTACCACCCCCTCCATCTCCTTGCCCACGCCGCCTTCGGCACGCCCCTGCCGGCGAGGTGACCGGCGCCGCCGCCAGGTCGAGGGGCCGGGCTCGTTGGCGCGCAGGGCCGACGCGACCCCAGTTTGGCCACTCGGCGGTTGGAAGCCCTGCAAGGGCGTCATGTGACAGCCCAGTCTGAGCAGGCGCGCTCCCAGCCCCGCCAGGGGCGTCAGATGGTAGCCCACGGCGTAAGCCGTGGGATCGCCAGGC
>DATKZY010000177.1:0-16757 GCA_035527715.1 Planctomycetota bacterium
GCGGGCGACGTGACGTGCGACATCGCGTTCACACCGAAGATCAATAGCTTCAGGGGGATCGAAGAGGTCGAGCTGGAGCTGTGCGACGTGCGGCTCGGGCGGTAGGAGAGGGCCGTCGCCGCCAGGCGACCGGGCCCGAGCGACGGTCGGCTAGTTGGTCATCGCCGCGAGGCGGTCGCGGAGTGTTGCGAGCCTCTGGAGGCATGCCAGGGCGCGAAGCCTATCTTCCTCCTCTGCGCAGATCGCACGGCGGAGCACCACGACGCAGCGGGTGTGCCCGAGCAGCGAAGCCGCGCCTGCGTGTTGGGTGGTCGGGGACCGTGGCCCCAGGTCGGTGTGGCACATCGCATCCATTTCCAGGTTCTCCTTCACGCCGCCCTCTATTCCGTTAGACGCTTGTTGGGCGAACAGGATTCAATCCACGCCGGGGTAAGCAGCAATTCCCGTGCCAATGGGCGTGCACGCGTTCTGCCGAGGCCCTGCATCGCGGTAAGTGCTGTCCCAGGCACTGCTTACGGCATGTGGCCGGCGGGCCGCGGAAAGCCGGGGGGTGGGAATATCCTGCCGGTGTGTCCGAAATGCTGAACCGGTCGGCAGACTCTGCATGGAACGTAGACAGATGGGCGGGCGTGGGCTGGAGCGGCCGGTGGGTCACTCCCGGGGCTTCGAGAGCTCGAGATAGTAGCGCCGGAGAAGCTCGCGGTACTTGAGCGGGAAGCCCTCGCCCTGCGACTGGAGGAGCTGCTCGCGGATGGCTGGGGGCAGGTTGCCCCATTCCTCGGCGTTGGTGTCGAGCGCCCCGCTGGGGTCGCCCTGACCGGGCCGGCCGATGCCGGGGCGGTCGGTCTTCTTCTCCTCTTCCTTCGCGGCGGATTTCTTCTCGCGTTCCTCGGCCTTCCGCTTCTGCTCCTCTTCGGGGCTGGGCTTCGGTTGCGGCTTCGACTCGGGCTTGCGCTGCTGCGAATCGCCTTTCCCGCTCGGGGGCTGCTTCTCGGACTCCTTCTGGGCCTGCTCGATGAGCTTCTCGAGTTTCTCGATGATCGCCTGCTGGACTTCCTGCGTCGTGTCGTCGGTCTTCGCCTCGGTGAGGCGGCGGGCGACGGTGTCCATGTCGTCCGCCACGTCGTACATGGGGTTGTCGTCGGCGCGCGGGTCGCGGCCTCGGCCTTTCTTGGTGGGGATGATTTCGTCCTTCGCCCACACGCTGGCCGGGAGGGCCAGGAGGAGGCACAGGAGACTCAGGAGGCGGTTGTGGCTCATTGGGGCCGCTCCTTCAGGGCGGGGAGAGGGATTCGGATTCCTTGGCCTTTTCGAGGGCGTCGCCGAACTCGCGGCTCAGCTTGCCCAGGTCGGCCTGCTTCGTGGCGAGTCGCGCGGCTTTGTGCTTCAGGAGGCGCTCGCGGGCGCCGCCGGTCGCCCTGTCGATCTCGATGGACTTCGTCTCGGTGTTGACGAGTAGCTGCATGGTCTTGAGCTGCTTGAGCTGCTGGTGGGGCGGCACGAGGGGCTGGGGCTTGCCGCCGCCGGCGCCGCCGCGCGCCGGCGGCGGCTGCTGCTGCTGGCGGGCCAGGCGCTCGGTCTCGGACTTCATCGCCTCGAGGAGCTGCATGAGGTCGCGCTCGATCTCGCGCTCGGCGTCCTGGGTCAACCAGTCCACCTGCTTCTCGGCGAGTCGCTTCTGGACCTCCGCCATGAGGCGTGCGGCGTCCTTCATGACGTAGAGGAAGACAGGCACCTGCTCGCGCCCGAGGCGCTCGACGACGGAGCCTGCCTCCTCGTGGAGCTTGCCCTGGGCGTCGGTGAGCTCGCGGACGGCGAGGGTTTGTGCGTGGTCGAGGGGCTTCTGGCCGCCTTCGGTCGCGGCGTCGAGCTTCTGGGTGCCCTCGCGGATGGCCACCTGGCGCGGGAGCATCTCGGTGAGGACCTTCTGAAGCTCGAAGAGCTCCTGAGCCCGGCGCTGGAGGTCGAGCTGGTCGTGGGCCTTGGCGAGCTCCTGGCGGGCCTTCTGGAGCTGGTCGGTCGCCTCCTGCTGCTGGCGCTGGGCATCCTGTTGCTGGGAGGGGCCGGCGTCGGGTGATTTGGATGCCTTCTCCAAGTCCTGTTTCGCGTTCTCCATCGCCTTCGCTGCGTCGTCGGCGCGCTGGCCTGCCTGCTCGACGGACTTGGCGGTGGTGGGGAGGGTCTTGGCGGCCTCCTCGGCCATTTTCTGGATGCCCTGCGAGGCTTCGGTGGTGGCGTTGGCGGTCTTCTGCTGCTCGGCGGCCCGCTCGCCGAGGCGTTCGAGCTGGCGCTTGCCCTCGGCCAGCTTCTCCTGGAGGCCGGCGAGTTGCTCCTCGGCCTTCTGGAGCTGGCGCACGGCCTCCTCCTGGGACTTCGTGGCGTCGGCCTTGCTCTGTTTCTCGAGGGCGCCGGACGCCTGGTTCATCTGTTCGAGGGCGTTCTTCGTCGCCTCCTGGGCCTTGGTGAGGGGGTCCTGGTGCTCGGGGGAGCGTTCGGCGAGGCGTTCGAGTTGGCGGCCGACCTCCTCGGCTTGCTTCGCGTGCTCGCCTTGGGCGGCGGCCTGCTTCTGGAGGTCGGCGCCGGAGGCCGCCTTGTCGGTCGCGCCCTGGGTGGCCTGCTGCTGTTCACGGAGGCGCTGGAGCTGACGGCGGAGGTTGGCGACCTGGGTCTCGGTGAGCTGGCGCTGCTCGTCCTTGAGGAGCTTGCCAATGGCCTCCATCTTGTCGCGGAGCTGTTCCTGGAGGCGGCGGAGGTCCTTCGCGAGGTTGGGGCTTCTGGCTCTGGACAGGGTTTCGACGAGCTTTTCGAGGGCCTGCGTGGCCTCGGTCTGGGGGGGGAGTGCCGAGGCGGGGCGTGACTGCTCGATGCGGGCCGCCGCGTCGTCCATCCGCTTGCGGATCTGGTCGGAGCTGGCCTGTGAGAGCGCCTGCTCGACGATCTTGGCCGCGGCGGGGTCCTTGTCGCGGATCTTCTGCGCGACCTCGGCCATCTTGGTCTCGAGGGCCTGCATGGCGTCGCGGGCGCCCTGCTGGGAGCGGGCCAGGCTGCGTGCCGCGCCCTTCTCGGCGGGAGTGAGCTGGTCCTCCGTCTTGCCCAGGAGCTTGCGGGCCATGTCGGTCGTGCCCTCGTTGAGCTTCTTCTGCGTGAGGAGGAGCTCGCTGGCGTCGCGGACCAACTCGTCCACGTCGCTCCACTGGTCGAACTTGGCGAGGGCGGCGCGGAGGTCGTCGGCGATCTGCTGCTGGCGGTCGGCGGCGGCGGAGAGGTGCTGGAGCTGCTGGGGCCGCTCGTCGGACTGGGCGGCCTTGCCGACCTGTTTCGCCGCGTCGGGCATGTCGGCCTGGGCGGCCTTGCGCACGGCTTCCCGGAGCTCCTCGGCCCGGCGGCGGTCCACGGGCGTGCCGACCTTGTTTTGCTTCATGTCGTTCCCGACGCGCTCGAGCTCGGCGGCGATGGCCTCGGCGGCCGCGGCGATCTTCATCTGCTCGCGCTCGGCGAGGGTGGCGTTGCGGCGGTCGAGCTTCTCCGCGGAGCGAAGCTGCTCGACGGTGGCCTTCTCGGCCTCCTGGCGGCCGATGAGCTTCTTGATGCGCTCCTTGATCTCCTGCTGCTGCCGCTGGAGGAGCGCCGCCATCTCGGCCTCGCTCACGACGGTGAGGATGTAGGTGGGCGACCGGCCGACGTTGGGGCCGAGGGCCTTGCCGTCCACCGTCTCGCCATAGGCGTCCTCGGCCTCCCCGTAGACGCGAAGCGAATCGCGTTCGTTGAGGGCGAGGGAGGTCAGGTCCCACTCGTACGCGTGCTCGACCTTCCTGGCGGGCTGCTTCTCGTCGGGGAAGGTGTGAGCGGTCGGCTTCGCCTTCTCGCCGCGGGCGTAGAGGAAGCGGGAGCGGGTGACACCGTAGTCGTCCTCGACCGCGAGACGGATGGGCACGACGGCCCTCGGCGTGATCTTCTTGCTGGCCCCAGGCTGCGGGAGCTTGACCGAGGGCTCGCGGTCGGGGCGGACGTCGAGGCGATAGGTCGCCGGCGGCGAGTTGTTCAAGCCGTCCGTGTCCACCAGCGCGATGGCGTACTCCTTCTGGCTCGCGCGGAGGGTGAAGGAGCCGGTCAGGCGCGTGCGGCTGGGGGCGCCGGCGGGGTCCGTCGCAAAGGCCATGGGGATCGGCGGCTGCCCCTCGATGGCGATGGCGGCGCTGCCCGGTGCCTCGGCGATCGGCTTGCTCGTAGTCACTTCGAGGGCCACGACGGAGCCGGCCAGGCCGGTGATGGCCCCGCGGCCGTCGGCCTGCACCCGCTCGGGCTCGCCCGTGTAGGCGGGGGCGCGAATGGTGAGCCGCAGGTCCTCGATGCGCGGGCGGGTCCGAACGTCCACGCGGAAGGTCCCGATCGTCGCGTCGTCGCCCGCGACGTAGAAGGTGAACGGCTCGTTCACGGTGGCGAAGCAGGTGCGGTAGGCCGCCTCGTCGCCCATCGGCACGCTGCGCGAGCTGCCGCTGCCCGTGGCGTAGCGGTAGTGGACGTTGACTCTGCGCGGCGGGCGCCAGAGGGTGCCGGAGCAGCGCGCGGCGCGGACCAGCAGATTCAGGTCCTCGCCCTTCGGGACGTAGACCAGGTTGCCCTCGAAGGGCAGGGGCTTGTCGTTCTTGTCGTAGGCCAGGAGGTTGAGCTGGGTGCGCCGCGGCCACTCGACCGCGCTCAGCGGGTCGAAGAACCGATAGGCGAAGATCGCCGCGTTCGCCGGGAACACCAGCGTGTAGGCGCACGCCACGGCGACCGCCAGGAACGCCGTCAGCGCCCAGCACGCCGGGTGACGGGCCGACGCGACGTCGCGGAAATCCAGCGGGGCCGTCTGCGCCCGCGCGTCGCGGGCCAACCGGTCCACCATGGCCTGCGACAGGGGGGCCACGTGGCGCTGCCGGGCGAACTGCACGGTCGAGATCAGGCGGTCGCGAAGGTCGGGATGCTGCCGCTCGACCAGCAGGGCCAACTCGTCGTCGCCCAGGCGCACCCGCAACGGCACGATGAGGAAGCGCACCAGCGCGTAGCCCCACGCGGCGACCGACGCGAAGAGGAGGACGAAACGCCCCGGCGTCTCCAGCTTCGCCGTCCAGTCCAGCACCAGGGCCGCCGCGAGCGCCGCGACGACGACCAGGACGAAGCGGCTCGCGCCCGCGAGGGCCACCAGCCTGCGCAGCCGGCCTCGGAGCGAGCGGAGCTTGCGGTGCAGCTCATTCGGGGGCACGGGGTTCGTCTCCCTTCGGGGCCGGCGGTTCCGCGGCGCGCTTCAGCGTCGCCTCGTCGGCGCCCAGCCGCTGGAAGATCGGCAGATACTGGTAGGGAAGCTGGAGCACGAGGCAGGCCATGGCCGTCCCGTATGCCTCGCCAAACGTGTCCTGCCAGCTCCCGTTGGACTCCTGGCTGTCGGCCAGCTCCTTGGCGACCGCCGGGTAGTAGTTGCTCCAGTAGTGGCCTCCCGCGTGGTAGGCGGCCTGCGAGGCGTAGTAGTGGGCGTAGGAGTAGTAGTGGCTGATCGGCCCGCGGCGCGAGATGTTCCGCGGCGTCTCCTGCTCGAACAGGTGCAGCGCGCGCTTCAGCTCGGGGCAGTCGTACTCGCCCGCGCCGTAGAGCGAGCTGACGCCCGCCGACAGCAGGGCGTAGGAGCCGCGCGAGCGGCTCCGCAGCAGGTAGCAGAACGAGCCGTCGGCCAGGCAGCTCTGCTTCACGTAGGCGATGGCCCGGTCAATGCACTCCTTGGGCACCTTGACCCCCGCGTTGCGCGCGGAGCGGAGGGCCATGATCTGGCAGACCGTGACCGAGATGTCGGACTCCGCGGCCGGGCTCGGGTCGTAGCGCCAGCCGCCGTCCACCTGCTTCTGCGAGCGTTGGATGAGGAGGATGGCCAGCCGCAGCTTCTCCCCGATGTCCTGCCGCTGGGTCATGCCGTAGGCCTCGCCGAGGAAGAGCGTGGCGAAGCCGTGCTCGTACATCCGCGAGTCGGCGCCCGCCGTGATATAGCCGTCGCGCCGCACGTTGCCCAGCACGAAGTCGAGCCCGCGGTCAATGTTCTCGCCGAACTCCCCGCGGCCCGGCTCGCTGCCGTTGGCCAGGAAGGCCATGCACGCCAGCGCGCTCACCCCCACGTTGCGGCTGTAGCCCCCGCGGCCCGACCACGAGCCGTCGCGGTTCTGCGTCCGCGCCAGGTAGCGCAGGCCGCTGAGCACCACGCCTCTCGTCTTCTCGCTCAGCTCCATCTTCGCCAGCGGCGCCACCGTCCCGCCTGCCGCAAGCGCACCTGCGAGCCAGAGGCCCAGCGCCGCCGCTCGGCAATCCGCAACCCGCAATCCGCGATTCGCAATCGCTCTGCTCACGCCAGCATCCCCCGCTTGCGGAACCACCACTCGCTGCACACCAGCCCCAGGAAGATGACGACGATCAGCGGGGCATCGAACACGGGGTCCTGGACCTCCGTGGTGATCTCCTGGGCGACGGACTGGATGTGGCCGGGCAAGCGCTCGACCTCGTCGAGGCGGAGGAAGGCCCCGCGCGTCGCCTCGGCCACCTCGCGCAGCGTCCGCGAGTCCATCGTCGGGTGCTGGAACTCCGTGTCGGGCAAGTGCACGTCGAAGCTCTGGGACTCCTGCTCGGGGCCGAGTGCGACGGAGAGGACGGTGCTGCCGGGCCGGCTGGCGACGAAGGAGCCCTCGAAGATCCCCTGCCCCTGGCGGCTGGGGAGCAGGCGCACGGCCTGGGCCGGCGCCCCCGGGGCCTCGAGCTTGGCCTCGACGCTCTCGGCCTGGAGCGGGCGGAAGGCGTCGTCGAGGCACTGGGCCTGCACGACCACGCGCTCGCCCAGGGCGTAGGAGCGCTTGTCGGTCGCCAGTTGGATGCGGCGGCTGCCGCCGAGGATGCGGTAGGAGCCGACGTAGTTGATCGCCTGGACCCAGAAGCGGCCGAAATGCACGTCGCCCACCCAGAAGCGCCAGCGCCAGGTGCCGTCGAGGCCGCAGTAGAGGGTGCGCCCGGGGTCGTAGCGCCCCGCGACGACGAGCGGCATCGGGCCCCGATCGTCGCGGTCGTAGGGATGCTCGGCCAGCACCACGCTGCCCGGCTTCGCACGCGACACGGGATGATACCAGTACGCGCCGGGGAAGCTCTCCCACGTCTTCTGGCTCTCCTCCGGCGTGTCGGCAAGCTGGCTGATGCCGTGGAGGCGCCCCTGCTCGGTGAGGCGGACGCGGAACGCCTCCTTGAGCGCGCGGGTGGCCAACAGGTCGCCCGCGCCGGCCGCGCCGCCCAGGGCGACAGGCAGCAGCTCCTCGACGGGCGTGCCCTTCCAGACCTCTGGCGGGTGAAACGTGCCGGCGACGAAGACGAATCCGCCCCCGAACTGGCCGACGAAGGCCCGCAGGTCCGCCAGTTGCTCGGGGCGGAACATCGCGGGATCCACGTCGCTGAAGACCAGCACGTCGAAGTCGAACAGCTCCTGCCGCGTCTCCGGGTAGTGCGTGATCCGCCGGCTGCCCTCCTGCACGAAATCCGAGTCCGCCGTCTGGAGCCAGCAGCTCAGCAGGATGCTCTTGTCCACCACCAGCGCGTTCTTGAGGAAGCGGTAGAAGTAGCTCGGCTGCCCCGCGACGAAGAGCACCTTGGTCCGCGCGTCCTTGACCGTGAGGACGTGGCGGGCAGCGTTGTTCTCGGTGCTCAACTCGCCCGGCTCGGCGGGCACCTCGACGGTGAAGCGGAAGGTTCCCGCCGTCTCCGGCGTGTAGCGGATGGGCACGGTCTGCGGGCCGTCGCCCTCGAGGCGCGCCCGGGCCGTCTTCACCAGCTTGCCGTCGGCCTTCAGCAACACGTCTACCTCGCCCGTGAATCCCTTGGCGGCGACGACGGCGCTGAAGGTCACCTGGTCGTCCTTCTTCGCCACGGTGGGGGCGAGGATTCGCACGACCTCGATGTCCTTGCCCTCCTCGACGGCGCCGACGCCGATGGCGAAGACGGGGAACCCCTCGCCGTGGATGGCCGCGAGGCGGCGGGCGGTCTCGACCACCGTGGGGTCCACGTCGTGGGTCCGCCCGTCGGTGAAGACGATGGCGGCGGCGATGCGGTGGCCGCGCAGGCCCTCCGCCATCTCGCGCAGCCCGGAGCCGAGGAGCGTCCTGTCGCCCTGCGGCACCACGAGCGCATTCGGAGTGCGGGCTTCAGCCCGTTCCTCCCCGATACGGCCTGAAGGCCGCACTCCCAACTTCCACGCCTGGGCGTCCACGCCCCGCACGTCGTTGGCGAACGTGGCGACCCGCAGCTTGCAGGAGCGGCCGATACGGTCGAGGAGGTCGAGCGACGGGCTGGCGAGGACGCGGTTCACCAGGTCGGCGCGACTCAGCTCGTCGAGTTGCGCGTCGTCCACGCCGGCCAGCCGGGCCAGGGTGCGGCGCATCGTCGGGTCCCCGTAGTGGTCGCGCAGGCGCATCGAGAGCGAGTCGTCGAGGAGAGCCACCACGTAGGCCTCCTTGAACTCGCTCTTCTCCACGGCCAGGATCGGCTTGAAGAGCACCAGCACCACCAGGGCGAGAAGCAGGCACCGCAGGATGGCGAGGGCGATCTTGCGCCGGGGCGTCGCCGTGCCCTTCTCGTGACGGTAGAGCCACGCCACGAGCCACACGGCGGCGACGGCGAACACGAGAATCACCCAGGTGGGCCAGAGGTTGGCGAACTTCAGGCGCACGCCCGTCCCTTCCGCGATCTCGCCGCGGTCTATGCCCAGCAGCCAACTCAGAGCCGAACGCCACACGGTCGCTAACCTCCAGTCGCAAGGGTGCTTACGCCAGATACCATGAATATAAGGTTCTCGGCGCGGGAGGTCAAGTGTCTTCCCGACTTGACGCCGGACTGCTCCTGCGCATAATCCCTCGTAGGGTTAGTCGCAGTGCGGCCCCCGCCGGTTCCCTGGTGCGAGAGGAGCGATGATGAAAGCGGCGACGGAGTACCTCTGGTTCACCACCCGCAAGCCCCGCGAGTACATCAACATCACCGACAAGGTGGAGGCCGTGGTCCGCACGAGCGGCATCCAGGAGGGGATGGTCCTCGTGTCGGCCATGCACATCACCGCAGGCGTCTACGTCAACGACGCCGAGAGCGGCCTGATCCAGGACATTGATGACTGGCTCGAGACGCTGGCGCCCAAGGGGCCGGACTACCGCCACCACCGCACGGGCGAGAGCAACGGCGACGCCCATCTCAAGAGCCTGCTCATCCACCACGAGGTCATCGTGCCCATCACGGGCGGGCGGCTCGACCTCGGCCCCTGGCAGCAAGTCTACTACGCCGAGTTCGACGGCCAGCGCCGCAAGCGCCTCGTCATCAAGGCAATTGGGGAGTGACACGCATGGTTCGCCTCGCCCTCGTCGGCTTCGGCGGCTACGGCTGGGGCCTCGTTCAGGTGATCAACCAGGTGGCGGAGCGGGTCGGCTGCCGCCTGGTCGCCGCGGCCGATGCCCATCTCCCCGTCCTCGGGGAGAAAGCCGATGCGCTGGCGCGTGCCGGCGTGGCGCTGTTCGACGACGCGCTGGCGATGTTCGACGCCCTCAGCGGGAAGTGCGACGCCGTCTACATTGCCACGGGCATCCCGTCGCACGCCCCGCTCACCATCGCCGCCGCGCAGGCCGGCTACCACGTCCACCTCGAGAAGCCCCCCGCGGCAACGGTCCAGGAGGTGGATGCAATGCTTGCCGCCCTCGACGCGGCCGGCCGCTGCTGCATCGTCGGCTTCCAGGCCCTGCACGACGCCGACATCCGCTTCGTCAAGGAGCGGGTCGTCGCGGGCCGCCTCGGGCGGGTCAAGACCCTGGTCTGCCACGCCGGCTGGCCGCGGAACCGCGCCTACTACACGCGCAACGAGTGGGCGGGGAGGCTCCGCGTGGGCGATGCCTGGGTGCTCGACGGCCCCGCGATGAACGCCCTTGCGCACCAGGTCACCAACATGCTTTTCCTCGCCTCCCCTGAGCCGGGGCGGCTGGCCACGCCGACGGCCGTCCGAGCCGAGCTCTACGCGGCCGGCGACGCGGAATCCCACGACACTGCGGCCATCGAGATTCACACGGCCGAAGGCCCCATGTGCCTCTTCCTCGCGAGCCACTGCTCCGAGACCAACTTCGGCCCCGTCATCGAACTCGATGCCGAACGCGGCCACGTCCATTGGACTATGCGCGAGGGAGCCAGGATTGTGCTGGCCGATGGCACGGAGGAGACGTGTCCCGCCTCCGATGGGCGCGCCGAAATGATCGGCAACCTCGTCGAGGCCGTGCGCCGCAACGACGGCTCCGTTCTCCGCTGCCCGCTGTCGGAGACCCGCAAGTTCGTCCTCGCCCTCGACGGTGCCCACGAGAGCAGCGGGCGGATCCACCGCATCGGCCTGGAGCATGTCCGCAAGGTGGGGGAGGGCGCCGAGGCCCGCACCATCGTTCCCGGCCTGGACGCCCTGCTTGTGCAGGCGGCTCGAGGGAAGTGCCTGTTCGGCGAGCTCCCCGAGGCTCCGGCTTGGGCGACCCCCTGTGGCGCGTTCGACGTTGCTGAGTACCGCTGCTTCCCGAGACGGTTCGCCGGGGGAGCGGCCAGGGAGGGGGCACAACGGTGAGAGACTCTGAGCAACACTGAGCCGTACTTGACAGAGAGGCGGCGGAGCGCTAATGATGGCTCGTGCAGGATGGTGCCCCGCTCGGACCTGAGCAAAGGATGAGTCGCATGTCAGAAGAGATGGAAAGGCTGTATCAGAAGCGGATGAGCCGCTACGTGGCGGCGATGAAGAAGGAGAAGCCGGACCGCGTGCCCATCCGCCCCTTCGCCGCCGAGTTCGCCGCAAAATACGCCGGCTACGACAATCAGGAAGTCACGCACGATGTGGACATGGCGTTCGACGCCATCCTGGAGTGCGCGCGCCACTTCGACTGGGACGCCACGGTGGGCAACATGGTCTACGTGTGGACGGGGCTGACGGAGGCGGCGGGCCTGAACTACTACGCGATCCCCGGCATAGACAAGCCGCCGAGCGACGCCTTCCAATACGTCGAGCCGCCCGACGAGGAGTCGGCCTTCATGAAGGCCGACGAGTACGACGAGTTCATCGCCGACCCCACGGGCTTCATCGCCAACGTGTGGATGCCGCGGGCCAACCGGTACGCCGTCGCGCCCGGCGAGCCGAACACGGCGAAGAACAACCTCTCGTGGCTCAAGGGCGGGATGGCGATGCTCCACTACTTCAACAAGTTCGGCGCCCAGATCGGCCGCATGCGAGCCGAGACGGGCACGGTGCACGCCATCGCGGGGTGCCTGAAGGCGCCGTTCGACATCCTGGCCGACAAGTTCCGCGGCTTCCGCCAGCTGTGCGCCGACATTCATCGCCAGCCCAAGAAAGTCCTCGCGGCGTGCGAGGCGCTTCGCCCCCACATGTACTTCAACGCCGTCGCCGGCGCCGACCCGACGAAGACCGTGCCCATCGCGATCTGGCTCCATCGCGGCTGCACGCCGTTCCTGTCGCCCAAGCAGTTCGAGACCTTTTTCTGGCCCACCTGCAAGAAGATCGTCGAAGACCTGAACGCCGAGGGGCGCCAGGTGCTCTGGTATGCGGAGGGCGACTGGAATCCGAACCTGAAGTACATCGCCGAGCTGCCCGCCAAGAGCATCGTCTACCACGTGGACCGCGCCGACCCGTTCGAGGTGTACGAGAAGGTCGGGCACAAGTTCGCCATCAGCGGCGGCATCCCGAACGACCTCCTCGCCTACGGCACGCCCGACGAGGTCCGCGCCCGCTGCAAAGAGGTCATTGACCGCGTGGGCAAGAACGGCGGGTACATCATGGACGCCGGCGCCATCATGCAGGACGATTCGACCATCGAGAACGTCAAGGCTATGACCGAATTCACCGTCGAATACGGCGTCTACCGATAAACTAAGGAGGTCTCTCGATGCCCGCGAAGAAAGCGAAGAAGGCTATCAAGCCCGGCGTGTGCTTCCCCTGGGAGGAGAAGGTGAAGGAGTATCCCGTGATCCTGGGCGACCCGAAGCTCGTCCAGAAATCCTGGGAAGAACTCGACAGCCTGGCCTATCTGTACCTCTGGTTCTGCATCATGCAGTCGTAGGGCCTCGTGGGACTAGGACGATGAGCCGAGAACGCACTCGACCCTCTGTCATTCTGAGCGAAGCGAAGAATCCTTCGGAGCGGGCACTCCCGACCCCTTGGGGGGCCTCGATGGATCAAGGGGAGCGCCCTGAGAGATTCTTCGCTCCGTTTCACTGCGCTCAGAATGACACGTTACTCGGGCTTTGCGGCGTTGACATTGATCCTGTTGCCAGGTAGAAGGAGACCTTCGAATGGCCAAGCCGGGCGCGATAGCCAAGGCGATGAGCGCCTTGAAGGAAGACCAGCTCAAAGCCCTCATCGGGAAGGCGGTAAAGGCCAAAGTGCCGGCAGCTGACATCGTGGCCGAGTGCCGGGCCGGCCTGGGCGAGGTCGGCGAACGCTTCAACACCGGCGAATACTTCATCTCCGAGCTGATGTACGCCGGGGAGATTATGAAGGACGTGATGGCCCAGCTCACGCCCTTGCTGAAGAAAGGCCCGAAGCCCAAGGCCAAGGCGGGGGCGAAGCACATCGTCGTCGGCACCGTGCGCGGCGACATCCACGACATCGGCAAGGACATCGTGGTGCTGATGCTGCGGGGCGCCGGCTACGAGGTCACCGACCTGGGCGTGGACGTGAAGCCTGAGCAATTCGTCGCCGCGGTGAAGAAGTGCAAGGCGTTCATGATCGGGATGAGCGTCTTCCTCACCACCTGCTGCAAGGCGCTGGAGGAAACGGCCGCGGCGCTCAAGAAGGCGGGCCTGCGCGACGGGGTGAAGATCATGATCGGCGGCGCCGCGGCCAGCGACATGGTGTCCGAGCGCACCGGCTGCGACAGCTACGGCGCCACCGCCGTGGACGCCGTGACCCTTGCCCACGCCGCGGCGGGGAAGTGAGAGGGGGGCTCACTGGTCCGCCGGGCCGAGGATGGCGATGGGGACGTGGATGAGGGTGGTGCGGTCGGCGGCGAGGCCCTGGGCGATGGCGGCGGAGAGTTCCGCGGGGGTCTCGGCACGGACGCCAACGGCGCCGAAGGCTTCGGCGAGCTTGGCGTAATCCACCTCAGCCATGCGGCTGGCGAGCACGCCCTCGGGGCCGTGGGCGGCACGCTGTCCGCTGACGACGATGCCCCAGGCACGGTCGTCGGCGAGGACGATGACGAATGGCGCGGAGTGCTTCACGGAGGTCTCGAGCTCCGCGACGGTGAAGCCGAACGCCCCGTCGCCGCTGAGGAGGAGCACGGGGCTCTTGGGGTAGGCGAGCTTGGCGCCGATTGCGCCGGGCAGCCCCCACCCGACGACGGCGCTGGCGCCGCAGGTGAGCCAGCGGCTCGGATAGCAGTCGGCGAGGGCCATGTGCGCCCACTGGCCGATGTTCCCCCCGTCAATCAGGAAGAGCAGCTCCTCGCTCAGGAACGGGCGGATGGCGTCCACGACGTGGCGGCCGGTCATCGGCGGCGCCGTGGGCGCGGGGGCCTTGAGCCAGCGGCGGCGGAACGCCGCGTCGCGCTTGCGGGCCGTGGCGAGCCACGCCGTGTGGGGCTTGGCGCCGAGCCGCCGCGTGGCGTGGACGAGCTGGCCGAGGACGGTGCACGGGTCGCCGAGGAGTTTCACATTGGGCTCGACGCCGGTGCGGAGCTCGGCAGCGTCCACGTCAATGCGGATGATGACGGCCTTCTCGGAGACCTTTGGCGGCATGGCGAAGCCGACGCGATAGTCCGTGCGGCAGCCGACGAGGAGCACGAGGTCAGCATCGGCGAGGAGCTTCGGCTCGCCGCTCGCGGCGCCGACCACGCCCAGGAAGTAGTCGGCGGGCCGCTCGATGCAGCCGCGGTCCCAGATAGGCACGACCACGGGAGTGGCGGTCAGGCGGGCGAACTCGTCGAGCTCGTTCTGGGCTTCGGCGTAGAAGGCGCCCGTCCCGGCGACGAGGACGGGGCGTTCCGCCTCTGCAATGAGCCTGGCCGCCTCGGCCACCAGGTCGGCATCCCCCGCGGCGTCCTGCACCACCTCGCCGGGGCCGGACCGGACGCGAATCGCCTTGCCCCTGGGGATTTCGGCGGAAAGCACGTCCACCGGGATCGAGAGGCACACGGGGCCGGGGCGGCCGCTGGTGGCGACGGCGAGGGCCTCGCGGACGTAGTAGGCGATCTTCGCGGGCTCCAGCACGCGGCGGGCATACTTGCAGAGCGGCCTGGCGAGGGCGACGTGGTCGAACTCCTGGAATTTCCCCAAGTCGTCCTGCGACGACGGGCTTTCGCCCGTGATGAGCAGCACGGGGGCGCCGTCGAACCAGGCATTGGCAATGCCCGTGAGGGCATTCACGTGCGCGATGCCGCTCGACACGGCCACGACCCCGACGCGGCGCGTGAGTCGCGCGTAGGCGTCGGCCATGTAGGCCGCGGCCTGCTCGTTTCGCGTGTCAATCAGGCGGATATCTGCGTCGCGGCACGCCAGGTAGAGCGGGTTCAGCCCGTTCCCGCTCAGCGTCGCCACGAACTCCACGTTCCGCTCGCGGAGCGTCATGGCCAACAGTTCTGCGCCGGTCATCGTGTGACTCCAGAGTTGGTATTGATGTGGTCAGTCGCGCGTCAGCGTGGCTCCTGAGTTCGCCGCTCGGTAGTAGGCGGCGGTCTTGTCGAATGCCTTGGCCGATGCACCGCGGAGAACAAGGCGCCGCGGGGCGAGGAGGCCGAGGGCGTCGGGGATGTCGAGGACGCGCATGACGCTGAGGAAGTAGGGGCCTTGGTCGTGGGTGGCGGGCGGGTCGAGGCAGACGACCTCCGTCAACTTGTCGTCGAAGAGGGCAGCGTAGGCGCCGAGGATGCCGGCCTGGCCGCGGCCCACGACTTTCCAGGTGGTGCGGGGGCGTTTGACGGCGCCGACAAAGGCCAGGATGTCCCACACGCGGCCGCTGTCAATCGTGCGGCCGAGGAGAGGCATGCAGCGGCGGAAGTAGTAGGGCTTCCTGATGGTGGTCTCGGTGGGGCCGACGCCGCGGGGGCTGAGGACGACGGATGCGTCGTCGCCGACGACCCCCGCCGCCCACTCAGGGACGGCCTCATCCTTGTCGCCCTCGTTCAGGACGATGAGCCAGCAGGCGGCCGATGCGCCCTTGGCAGGGGTGTAGCAGTAGCCGGCTTCGAGGGGCGGCTCGGTGGGGAGCGTGCCCGAGGCGGCCCGGTCGGCGAGCTCGAGGGTCGCTGTGGGAAGCTTCGCAGGCCAGGCGCGGAAGGTGGTCTCCCGCAGCTCCTCGAGAAGCGTGCGGCGAAGGGCGGCGAGCTTCTCGGCCGTGTCGGGCGCGACGACCTCGGCCCTCGGGACGAAGAGCTGGTCAATCTTCGTGTTGATCTCGTCCTTGGGCAGGTCGCCGGGGAAGGCCCGCAGCTCCTTGCCCTCGACGGTTGGGTAGCTGCCGGGCTCGACGATGGGGCCGTCGTGGCCCTTCAGAAAACGGTTGATCCAGCCGAACGCGGCGAGGCGGAGGGGCGGCACGTCCTTGTGCGGCCCGGGCGTCACAAAGGCGTCCACGTGCTCCAGCTTGCCGAGCATGGTGTAGAACTTCCGCAGACGCGCGATGACGCGCTCGTTGCCCGTCATCGGGAAGATGCCGTCGGCATCCGAGTTTGTGAACAGCAGGGGCCTCGGGCCGACCAGGTTGGCGATGCGCGTCCAAGGCCACTGGAACGTGTTGTAGAGGAACATGCAGTCGCAGTGGCCGTTGACGACGGGCGGCTTCACGTAGTCCTCGAGGTCGCTCATGCCGCTGACGGGGACGGCGACCTTGACGCGCTCGTCGGCCGCGGCGAGCCAGAAGCTGTAGGCCCCGCCGCCCGAGCGGCCGGTGACCGCGAGGCGGGTGGCGTCCACCTCGGGGCGGGTCTCCAGGTAGTCGAGCGCGCGGATGCAGTTCCAGCACTCGACGCCCGCGGGCGTGTAGCCGCGCGAGTGCCACCACCATCGGTTTTCGCGGTAGGTGCCGTGGTGGATGGCGGCGATTTCGCCGAGCTGGAGGCTGTCAATCACCAGGCACACGTAGCCATGCGTGGCGAACCAGATGCCGTGGTGCTGATAGGCCGTCTTGTTCCCGTCGCGGCCCCGGCCGCCATGGCCGCAGACGTAGAGGACGGCGGGCAGTTTTACATTAGCCGCCTTCGGGCGGTACAGGTTGCCTGTCACGTACAAATGCGGGCGGCTCTGGAAGTGGAGCTTCTCGACGACGAACTCGCCGCGGTCGAGCGTGCCGGTGACCGTGGCGTCGAGCGGCGTGCGCTCGGGCAGGGGCCAGATGCCGAGCATCCAGAGCACCTGGCGGCGATACTCGTCACGGTGCGCCTTCCAGTCGTCGGCCGACTTCAGGTCTTCGGCGTATGCCCCATCGAGCTTCAGGGCCTCCTGCCTGATATACGCCCCGAACACCTTGTCGCCCGGCTTGGGCGTTTCGGCGGCTTCGCTCATGGCGACTCCCAGCAGAAGCAAGGTCCCGGTGACAGCAGCTTTCGGCACCACGGATCCTCCTGAGTGCAGTCCTCACCCGGCTGCCATTATGGCGACAGCGGACGCCGGAAGCAAGTGGGGGCGATTCCAGCGCAGCTGCACGGCTGGCCGTGCAACCTCCCTATGGGTGTTGCTCCCGCGCAGTA
>DATKZY010000178.1:0-36985 GCA_035527715.1 Planctomycetota bacterium
CTGTGTCGTCCACAGGCGGGACGCCTGTGCCACCATTCCCACCCGGGACACGACGCGGCGGCCGCGCCTCGCTTGACAAGTTCGCGGGGTTCCCTATCATAGCGTGCGAACGAGGAGCAGTCGCTCGAGTGCTGGACCGCACGAAGAGAGGATGGGTGGATGGGTGGATGAATGGATGGATGAAGAGCCACGGTTTCTCTGGCAATCCTCCCCTCATCCACCCATCCATTCATCCAATCCCCCGGGAGGACAGGCAAGGAGAAGAGGATGCAGATTGGGTTCTTGACGTCGTGCATGGGGAAGAAGCCGCTCGAGGAGGTGGTGGCGTTCGCCGGGAAGGCGGGCTTCGCGGCCCTCGAGGTCTCCACGGGCCATCTGCCCGCCGACCGGGCGCTCCAGGAGACGTCGAAGGTCAAGGAGCTGTTCGCGGCGAACGGCGTGGGCATCTCGAGCATCGCGGCCTACAGCAACCTGCTCGACGCCGACGCGGCGAAGCGTCAGGCCGCCATCGCGACGTTCAAGAAGAACATTGACGCGGCCGTGGCCGTCGGCACGCCGGTCGTGTGCACGCTGGCGGGCATGCCGGTGCCCGGCAAGAGCAAAGAGCAGACGATTGCGGAGGATTTCAAGGCGGTGTTCACCCCCCTCGCGGCCTACGCGGAGGACAAGGGGATCCAGATCGCGTTCGAGAACTGGTATCCGACGCTCCTCCAGCACTTCGACCTGTGGGACGCGATTCTGGCCGCCGTGCCCTCGCCGGCGATCGGGTTCAACTACGACCCGTCGCACCTGCTCTGGCAGGGGATTGACTACCTGGGCGGGGTGGACCGCTACAAGGGCCGCATCTTCCACACGCACGCGAAGGACACGGAGATGAAGGCGGAGGTGTTGGCCCGCCGCGGCTGCCTGGCGGGGGGCTGGTGGCGGTATGTCATCCCCGGCTACGGCAGCGTGGAGTGGGGCAAGTATGTCGGCCGCCTGCGCCAGATCGGCTACGACGGGGTGTTGAGCATCGAGCACGAGGACGGCGCCTTCTCGCCCGAGGCCGGCCTCGAGAAGGGCCTGGGCTACCTTCGCCTCTTCGTCTGAGATACGCCGCGACAGGCCAGGCGCACCCGCCCAGGTGCGCCTGGCTCCCCCTTGTGTGCCCGCTCGTTCGGGCCGGAACGGAGGAGAGGCACATGACCCAGCAGCGCCGTCGCCGGTGGCCTCGCTTGAGGGGAATAGGTTTCGTCGGCGCGCTCGCCGCGGCGTGCCTGGCCGCCGCGGGCGACGACTACTCGGAGAAGGATTTCGGCCTGCGCCTGGCCTCGGCATTCATCCGCTTCACCGAGGTCTCCGTCGCCGGGGGCCAAACGGTCGCCAACCGCCTCTCATCGGCGATCAACCCCGCGTCGGTGGCGTGGACCCCGCTGCCCTTCAAGTGGGGCGTCATCCCCGCCGGCTACTACTCCCAGGTGGACCTCGATAACGGCACGCGGGTCCACGTCAGCGGCGAGTCCGTGACCTGGGACACGAAGCGGTGGGGGGTCATCCAGCCCACGCTGAGCCAGATCCGTGCGAACCGCGAGACCACGCGCCAGGGACTCGTCTTCAACTACGACGTGGACATCGCCCAGGTGCAGTGGGGGAAGCGGTGGGGCGACTGGGCCTTCGGCGTCGCGCTCAACTACGCCCGAGCCAACGTGGCATTCGACATGCCGACGCCGGTGGGCAAGCTGCGCGTCTCGGACACCGACGCGAAGAGCTATCGCGTGCGGCTGGGCGCCCTTCACAAGCCCGCCGACAAGTGGCTCCTGGGCCTGGTAATGGAATATGGCACCGCGCCGTATCGCGGCACGGCCATCGCCATGACCCCGTTCGGCCCGATCCCCGTGAAGCTAGAGGGCACCCAGCAGCAGGCCATCCTGAGGCCGGGGGTTTCCTACGAGTACGCCCCGCTCTCCACGGCGTACTTCGACTATCAGCTCGGGCACTACTGGAGCGAGCGCGGCACCCTCAACCACCACCTGTTCACGGCGGGCGTTGACCATCGCCTGCTCCAGCCGCTGTTCGTGCGGGCCGCGGTGTCGGCCGATGCGCGCGGCAACGTCGCCACCACCGTGGGCATCGGGGTGTTCTTCTCCCGCTACGCGTCGCTCGACCTCAGTTGCCATCGTCATCCGCTGCCTGAGCTGCGGCCGGAGTTTGGCCAGGCGGATGTTGTGCAAGCCGTGTTCAATGTGAGGTTCTGACCGCGTTGTCGCGTCGCGCGTCCATTCTGGCGGCGGCCCTCGCGGGCCTGCCGCGAGGGCCGGGCAACCGGCCTCCGCGCACCCCCTGGCCGGCCACGCTCAAACAGGCCCGTTGCCAAGTCCCTCTTCCTGTCCCGCGAGGAGACGCCGGAACTGCTTGAAGCCCATCGGGACCCGGCTGCCTTGCACCAGGAAGTGGGCGATGGTGAGGGAGTAGAGCTTGCGGGGGTCGCGGGTGCCCGCGGGGTCGGCGAGAATACCTTGGAGGAAGGCCGTGACGTCGGCCTCGGTGGCAGCCTGGCCACGCGGGGCAGGGACGCCCCGCCCACAGGGCAGACAGGTCACGACCAAGTCGTGGGTCACGGCGCCCTCGGCGGTGAACTGCTTGAAGCTCTGGTTTGGCCCCTTGTCGAAGGTGACGGCCGACTCGACGGCGAGGCCGGCGTCGTCAATGGCGTTCTGAAGGGCGCGCCAGACTTCGGCCGACGTGTTGTGGAAGACGATGCTGAAGCGCCCGCCCGGCCGCAGCACCCGGCGCACCTCGGCGAACGCCGCGGCCATCATCCGCTGATAGTCGTCCACGCTCTTGCGCTGCGTGCGGCTCACGATGGCCTCGTCGGGCACGTGGGTGCGCACGCCGAGCCACGATTCCCATAGCAGGTTCAGCTCGGAGTAGGCGATGTTCGAGCCGAAGGGCGGGTCGGTGAAGGCGTAGTCAATGCTGGCGTCGGGGATGTTGCTCAAATCCGTCGCGCTCTGCGTCGAAATGCGGACGAGGGGATGATTGGATGAATGGATGAATGGATGACTGGATGAATCAGCTTTCCTGTTCTGACATTCATCCACGCATCCACTCATCCATCCATCCACTTCCCCCCGAGTGAGAGACGGCGAAACGCGATAGTAGCGAACGGCGTCGGCCACCTTCCGCTGAACGAGGGCGAGGACGTTGAGCTCGGGGTGGAAGCCGGGGATGTACATGGTGCCGAGGATGGGGCCGGGGGCCGCGCCGAGGGCAGGGATGTACTTGTTGGTGCGCGAGGCGCGGGGCATGGCGCCGGTGAGGCAGAAGAAGAGCTGGTGGCGGCATTCGAGGCCGGGCAGCGTGGCCACGGTGTGCCACAGGGTCGCGATGGCCCGCAGGTTGCGGCGGGTGAAGAGCTGGTCCACGCGCGAGATGCCTTGCTTGTGGACGCGGGCGATCTCGTCGCCGCGCTTGGGGATCGGCGTGCGGGGGTGGGGGAAGCGTGCCTGCCAGTCGCCCTCGCCGGCGGCGCGGGCGAGGCGGGCGTCGGCTCGCGAGGGCGGGGCCTCCTGGCGGCCGCAGCCGCCCGCGCACTGGTAGGAGAGGAGGACGGGGACGGGGTTGAGGCGCGACCACTTGTCCTTGCGCGCCTCGCGGGCGCACGCCGGGCACGCGATGGCGGCGGCGACGCGGCGCCCCTGGCGGGCGACGTCCCAGAGGATGAAGCTCTGCCGGCAGTCCGGGCAGGCGTAGCGGTCGCTCCAGACCGTGTAGGCGATTGTGGCCGGTCCGCCGCAGGCGCGGCAGCGGGTGGCGTAGAGGGGCTCGAGCTCGGGCCGCACGGCGTCGAGCACTCGGTCGGCCTCGCGCGCGAGCTGGTTGGGGTCGGCCTGGGCGCTGTAGTTGGCTGCGATGAAGGTGGCCGCGGGCGAGAGGTCCACGAGCACGGCGCGGCGGCCCGCCTGGAGCGCGGCCACGCCCGTCATCCCCGAGCCGCAGAAGGGGTCGAGCACCACGTTGCCCGGGCGCGAGTAGCGCTCGATGAAGGGCGCGATGCCCTCGGGCGGCACCTTGGTGTGGTACGAGTGGGCGCGGTAGGCGGCGGAGGTCTTGGCCACGACGATCTCGGGAAAGGGGACATTCAACTTCTTGCGGCGAAAAGCAGAATGTCCCCTTTTCCTCAGGAAGTCGGCGAGGGCGGGGTTGACGCCGACGGTGTAGACGGGCGGCAGGCTCAGCTCGGGCGGCTCGTAGTCGGGGAAGGGGCTCACTGGTGTCTCGCGCCGGAGTATTGCCGCCTGCGGGGCCGTTGGCCGCCATTGCCGTTGCCGTCGCCATTGCCGTTGCGGCGTGGACGGAAGCGGACGCGGTCGCGCCCGATGAGCTGGAGGGCGGCGTCGAGAAGCTCGCGCGACGGCTCGATGCGCAGGGCGACGCCGGCTCGCACGACGTAGGCCCCCTCGTCGGGGAAGCGGATGCGGACGTAGACGGGCAACTGGCCGTTGTGCGAGGCGCACAGGTCGCGGAGCGCCGTGAGCGTGGCCTCGTTGGCCGCCTCGGGGTCCATCTCCACGACCATGCTGCCGGCGAGAATGGCGTGGGCGCGCTCGATGGGCACGACCTCCTGGGCTCGGAGGGTCGGCTCGTTGCCCCGAAAGTCCACGCGGCCCTTGATGAAGACGATGGCGTCCTTCTGGAGGAACTTGCCGTACTGGGCGAACTCCTGGGCGAACACGACGCCGGTGGCGGAGCCCTCGAGGTCGGCCAGCTCGTAGCGCGCCCAGCGCTGGCCCTGGAACTTGCCCTTGCGGGTGACGCTGACCCGCACGCTGTCCACGATGCCACCGACGACGACCTCGGTGCCGTCCTCCTGCTGGGCGAGCTGGGCGGTGGTGGCGGTGGCGTACATCCCCAGCACGTCCTCGTGCTCCTGGAGCGGGTGGCCCGAGACGTAGAAGCCCAACAGGTCCTTCTCCCAGCTCTGCTGCTCGCGCAGCGGCACGTCGGCGACGTCGGGGAGCTGCTCCTCGGCGGGCGACTGCTTGTCGCCCAGGAGGTCGAAGAGGCTGGCCTGCCCCCGCGAGCGGTCCTGCTGTGCAGTGGCGCCGACCTGGAGAGCGCGGTCGAGGGCGGCGAGGAGCTGGCCGCGCGCGCCGGCGAGGGAGTCGCAGGCGCCGCACTTGATGAGGGCTTCGAGGGCGGCGCGGGTCACGAGACGCCCGTCGCAGCGCTCGCACAGGTCGAAGAGCGAGCGGAAGGGTCCGCCCTGCTCGCGCGCGGCGGCGAGGGCCTCGGCCGTCTTGTCGCCGAGGTTCTTGATGGCGCCCATGCCGAAGCGGATGCGGCCCCCCTCGGCGCGGAAGTCGTTGTAGCTCGCATTGATGTCGGGCGGCAGCACGCCGATGCCGTGGGCCTTGGCGTCCTTGACGAAGGCGTTGACCTGGTCGCGGTTCGAGCGCTCGCAGGTCATCGAGGCGGCGAAGAACTGCACGGGGTAGTGGGCGCGCAGGTAGGCCATGCGGTAGGCGAGGTAGGCGTAGGCGGTGGAGTGGGCCTTGTTGAAGCCGTAGCCGGCGAAGAACTCGATGAGATCGTAGATGGCGATGGCGGTCTTCTCGTCGAGGCCGCGGGCGACCGAGCCCTCGATGAAGGCGTCGCGGCCCTTCTTGATCTTGTCCTCTCGCTTCTTGCTGATCGCCTTGATCATCGAGAGGGCCTCGCCCATGGACATGCCGCCGATGTCGTGGGCGAGCTGCATGATCTGTTCCTGGTACACGATCAGGCCGTAGGTGCCCTTGAGGTAGGGCTCGAGCTTCGGGTGCAGGTAGGTGATCGGCTCGCGGCCGTGCTTGCAGTTGATGAACTTGTCCATCATCCCGCTCATCAGCGGGCCGGGCCGGTAGTAGGCCACGATGGCGATGATGTCCTCGATGGAGTCGGGCTTGGCGCGCGTGAGCAGGCTGCGCATGCCCTGCGAGGCGAACTGGAACACGCCCTCGGTCTCGCCGCGCTTCAGGAGCTCGTAGGTCTCGGCGTCGTCGAGCGGGATCTTCGTGAGGTCGAGGCGCTCGCCCGTCTCCTGCTCCACGAGGTCGAGGATCTCGTGGCAGATGGTGAGGCTGCGCAGGCCCAGGAAGTCCATCTTCAGCAGGCCGATGGCCTCGACGTCCTCGAAGACGAACTGGGTGGTGACGGTTTCGCCGGTCTTGCACAGGGGCAGGTGCTCGGTGAGGGGCCGGTCGGAGATGACGACGCCGGCGGCGTGGGTCGAGGCGTGGCGGCACAGGCCCTCGAGGCGCATCGCCACGTCGAGGAGCTTGTGGATCCGGGGGTCGTCCGTGTAGCGCTTCTGGAGCTCGGGGGTCTTCTCGAGCGCCTCCTTGAGGGTGATGTGGAGGACCTCGGGCACCTCCTTGGCGATGGCGTCTACTTCCTTGAGCGGGATGTCCATGACGCGGCCGACGTCGCGAATGGCGGCCCGGGCGCCCAGCGTTCCGAAGGTGACGATCTGCGCCACGCAGTCGGCGCCGTACTTGTTGCGCACGTAGTTCATCACCTCTTCGCGCCGCACCTCGCAGAGGTCCACGTCAATGTCGGGCGGCTCGCGCCGCTCGGGGTCGAGGAAGCGCTTGAAGAGGAGGCCGTGCTCGACGGGATTGAAGTCGGTCATCCCCAGGGCTCGGGTGATGAGGCAGCCGGCGCCCGAGCCGCGGAGGCCGACCGGGATGTCGCGCTCGCAGGCGTACATCACGAAGTCGCGCACGATGAGGAAGTAGCTGGCGTAGGCCATCTCCTGGATGATGGCCAGCTCCTCCTCGAGGCGGGCCGTCATCTCGGCGGGGGGCTTGCCGCCGTACATCCCGCGCAGGCCCTCCGTGGCCAGCTTGCGCAGGTGCTCGTCGTTCGTCATCGTGCCCGAGTCGAAGGGCGGGAAGTGCCGCTTCGAGAAGTCGAGCTTCACGTGGCAGCGCTCGGCGATGGCCAGGGTGTTGGCGAGGGCCTCGGGCAGGTCCTTGAAGCGCTCGGCCATCTCCTGGGCCGACGCGAAGTAGAACTGGTCGGTGCCGAACGACATGCGGTCCTCGTCGGTCACCAGCTTGCCCGTGTTGATGCACAGCAGCACGTCGTGGGCCGCGGAGTCCTCGCGGCGCAGGTAATGAATGTCGTTGGTGGCGACCAGGGGCACGCCGAGGTCGCGGGCGATGACGATCTCGCCGCGGTTGACGACGCGCTGCTCGTCGAGGCCGTTCTCCTGGACCTCGAGGTAGTAGCGCCCGTCGCCGAACAGCTCGCGGTACTGCGAGACGACGTCGCGGGCCACGCTCCCGCGGTCGGCCAGGATGTGGTGGGCGACCTCGGACTTCAGGCAGCCGCTGAGGCAGATGAGGCCGTCGCTGTGCTTTTGGAGGAGTTCCCAGTCAATGCGGGGCTTGTAGTAGAAGCCCTCGAGGTAGGCGGCGGAGGCGAGCCGGATGAGGTTGTGCCAGCCCTGGCGGTTCTCGGCCAGCAGCGTGAGGTGGAAGGCGGCCTCCTTGATGCCGCCCGTCGGCTCGCGGTCGAAGCGGCTGCCGGGCGCCACGTAGGCCTCGTAGCCGAGGATCGGCTTGATCTTCGCCTCGGAGGCCGCCCGGTGGAACTGCACCGCCCCAAACAGGTTCCCGTGATCGGTCACCGCGACGGCGGGCATGCCGAACTGCCTGGCGGTCTCGACCAGGTCGGGAATCTTGCACGCCCCGTCGAGGAGCGAGTAGTGGCTGTGGACATGGAGATGCACGAACGTATCGCTTGAGGCCATGGGTGCCTCCTGGCGCAGCACAAGAGCGGGTCAAGAAGACATCGGGGCGGTCCCCGACTGATCTGGGGCGGGGGTCACATCTTCATTTAGCACATAGCCGCCATGTGCGAAATGAAGATGTGACCCCGCACACCAGGGGATGGGCTTCAACAGGCCCCGTCACACAACGCGTTCGGTAGTCTAGCGCCGCCCCGGGCCTCTGTCAACACGAAAATCCGCCGGAGGCCGGGGGTTGCGCGTCAGCGGCCCGCCCCGTAGCTGGGATCAGGCGCGTAGCGGACGCCCGACGCGGGATCGGTCCACACGGCGGCCCAGTAGCCGCTCGGGGACTCGACGACGCGCAGGCCCTGGCAGGCCCGCAGCCCCTGGGCCAAACCCTCCCAGCCGCCGTCGCCACCTGCCCACGTGCGCACGATGCCGTCCGCCAGGTTCGCGAGGACGAGCAGGCGGCCGTCGGCCTCCAGGCCGGACACGGCCCAGCCCCTCACGGGCGCCTGCGGCGCGACGACGACGTGCTGCTTCGTGTCGTCCAGAGGCCCGTCGAGGGGGATGCGCGCGAGGGTGTAGAGGTGCTGCGGCTTGCCCTGGGCATCCGCCCGCTTCTGGGGGCCGGAGAAGGCGTGGACACAGGCCTCCCCGCCGCCGGGGATGGGCATGGGCCATAGCTCCAGGGCCTGGAGCGCCGCATCGCTGGTGTAGAGCCGCCGGGCCACGAGGGGCAGCGGCGCCCCGCTCGCTCCGTACTCGCGGGCGTAGAGATGCGTGGCATCCCCTGCCTTCTCTGCCCAGACGAGGCGAATCCTATCGCCATCGTCACCCTCGATGCGATTGGCGAGGATGCGGGCCGGCAGTTCCCTGGCCAGCGGGGCCGCCTGCCCCTTCGCCACGCCCTTCGCGGAGACGATGCAGGGCTGGACGAAGGCGGCCCCGCCCTTGAGGCCGGCGACGAGGAACAGGGCCGAGCCGTCGTCCGCCTGGAAGCCGGGCTCGACCAGGCGCGGCTGCGCCAGGTCCACGGCCACGGGCGCGGCCTTGCCGATGACCGCGTTGCTCTCGCCCAGCACGCCGCCGAGCGAGCCCCCGCGCAGCCAGGCGACCCAGCGGCCGTCGCTCTCGGAGCCTGTCTTGACGGCCAGGGCCAGGCCATCGAGCGGGCCTTGCCCGTCGAGCTTGCCGCGGCAGTGGAACACCCCCGCGTCCACCTGCTCGCTCTCGGTCTCGTTCTGGAAGAGCCACACGGCGCCCTCGGCATCCGTGTGGTCGAAGGCCATCGCGGCCGAGCTGGCGAAGCCGCAGTAGAGGCTGGCCAGGTGCCGGATGTGCGCGGGGCGGACCGTGATCTCGACGGGGGCGGAGGCCACCTCGCCCTTGTCGGTGGCGGCCCTGCACACGAGGTGGTACCGCCCCGGCGGCAGGCCGGCCGTGGCGTAGAGCGCGGGGTCCTCGCGCAATTCGTGGGACTCGCCTGGCTGGACCTCCGCCGTCACGCCGGGGAGAGGCGGCGCCTGGCGGCCCGCGCCCATGATCTTGATGTAGCTCTCTTGCGAGAACACGCCCAGGACCTGGCCATCGGCGGCGGACCGCAACTCGAACTCCGGCGCAGAGGCTGGGCCGGCGTGCAGCACGAATGGCGCGTTCCCCGTGTTCCTGACCGTGGCCTTCAGTGCCAGGCTTTCCCCTGTGATCACGTCGCGCTTGGGCACATCGAGTGTCATCTCGGCGTCAGCCATCGGCTTTCGTCCTTTGTCCTTCGCAGGGGCGTGCTCGGCGCACGCGGGGCCCCAGAGGCAGGCGCAGGCGACCAGGGCAGCGAGCGGCAAGCGCAGCGGTCCGGCTCGAGCCATGCTCCGGGGTCCTAGTCGTGCAGGTTGCTCGCGGGATTCGTGATGCCCTCGACGGCCCAGCCGCGGTTGCGCAGGAGGCATTTCCCGCAGAACTGCTGCGCCGCGGCACTGTCGTAGCTCATGATGCAGAAGCGGTCCCAGGCCTTCTGCCAGGCGCTCAGGCAGGCCGCGATCATGTCGGGGTGAGCCGCCGAGTCGTGCTGCTTCACCTTGCCTCCCGGCGCGATCTTGTTCTGCCCGGCCCAGGCCTGAGCGTGCTCCAGGTGCCTGTGATGGCCCAGCTCGTGGGTCCACACCGCGGCGCCGCGAGGCAGGAAGACCCAACTGCCTCCAATGGTATACCCGAGCGCTGACATCGGCAAGCCATCAATGTCCTTCGTGGCGCTGACCACGTACTTGCCCGAGGCGTGGCAGGCGAGGCGGCAGTTGGCGTTCTTGAACCTCTCCGTGTACTTCGTGTTGACGCCGCCAATCACTGCGTTGAGGGCCCCCGCGGGGTCGTTGGCCACGTCGCAGATCTTGTCGTGGCAGCGGCTGCACTTGTACTCGATGAGGCGCACCGGGGGCGAGCTGGCGAACTCGGCGATCACGTGGCCCCGCATCCGCCCGTGCTGCGACTCGATCTTGGCAATGATCAGGTGGATCAACTCCATGGAGTAGCGGTACCACGCACGCGCGTCGTTCTTGAGACACAGCCAGGTCAGGAAGCTGCTGAGGTCCCCGGTGTGCCTCTTCATGCCATAGTGCGCTTTGTGAACGAAGGGCCAGACGTACCCTTCGGTGAGCCGCGCATCGCCCTTGATCGCGTTGAATGGGCTCCCTGTGAGTTGCTTCGCGACCAAATACTTGAACTCGTCGGCGCTGACGAGCTTGTTCGCCCCCGTGGCGGGGAAGGACTGGGCGGTCGTGGGATTGGGGCCTTCGTGCACGAAGTGGACGTGCGCGTTGCGGTAGTACTTATCCACGGCGTCCATCGTGGCGGTCCAGCCGGCCGCCACGGTCTTCACCCAGCCGACGTAGCCGCGGAACGAGGTCTTGCGCCAGATGCGCATCTTGGCCGTGTGGGCCTGGGGGAGCTTCTCGTAGCGCTTCTCGAGCACCTCGCGGTTCGGGTGGCTGGCCGTGGTGCCAGGCAGCTTCTTGAAGCTCACCTGGGCTCGGAACTGGTAGCCGTCGCCCGCGATGCGCGATGGATTGAGGTAGACGCCGGCCTTGCCCATCCAGTCGGGGTAGACCTTCTTCACGGCCTGGCCCAGGTCGTCGTGGATGACGGAGCAGGCGACCTTCTCGGCGGTGTCGTCGTAGGCGAGCCAGGGCTCGAGGCTCTTCGCCTTGTCGAGGCCGAAGGGGGCCTTGTAGTAGTTGGCGAGGTTGTCGGGCCGGATGCCGCCGCAGTCCGTCGCGCCGATCTTTTCGGGGCAGTTGGTGTAGAGCTTCGTGCCGGCCTTCTTGGCCAGGCCGGGAGCCGTGTCCTTCGCAACGATCTCCTGCATGAACTTGCGGGCGCGGCTCACCTTCTGCTTCAAGGCCGTGACAGTCATGGTGCCGGTGCTGCCGGTCAGGCCCGAGCCGTCGCCCACGATGGCCGCGGCTGGGTCGCCCATGTAGCCCATGCCAAGGGTTACGGTCCACGGCCCGCCGGCGGCGCCCGCCACGGCGACATGGGACGCGCCGAAATATCGACCGCGGCTCGCGGCGAGGCGCGCGACGAGGCCCTCGAGGGCCGTCTGGATGTCGCCCGCGGTCGCGTTGCGATTGAGGGCAGCGCTGATGCCTCCGTTGTGCTTGAGCTTGAAGGTGCCGCCAGTGCTGCTCGCGTCGATGGTGATGGTCGCCCTGTTGATGGCGCGAGGGATCGGTTGGGAAGCGACGACGACGGTGCCCCCCGCGAGCGCGGAGGCGTCGGCCGTGATGCGGGCAGGCGGGGGGCCGAACGCGTAGTCCCAGGCGATCTCCCAGGGGCCGCCAGCCGGGCCGCTGACGGCAAGCCTGTTCTTCCATTTCGCGGAGGGGAAACAGGCGAGACCCTGGAGGGCAGTGAGCACCTGGGCCGCCGTGGCGTTGCGCGCGATGGCCGCGGTGGTGTGGCCGAAGTAGGTGAGCTTGAAGGTGCCGGCGGTGCTCGGGGAGGTGACCTCGAGCTTCGCCGCGTCGCGCTCGGTGCCGAGGGGGATGTGGTTGGTCTGGGGGGGCAGTTCCTCAAAGGTCCAGTTCATCCGCAGCGGGCCGACGGCCTTGCGCATGTTGTCGGTCACTGCGGGCATGGCCGTCTTCGGCTCCATCAAGGCCTGGTTCTTCGAGAGGAGGGCCACCTTGACTTCGAGGGGAATCCAGGGCCGGGCGGTCGAGGCGGCGTCCTTCGCGACGCGGCCGTCCCCGATGTTGAAATCCCCGCGGTAGTCGCCCATGTCGTAGTGCTTGAAGATGTCCTTCAGGGTGGCCGGGAGCTTGCCGACGCCGAAGTCGCCCGGGTCGGGCTTCCACGCGCCGTCGGTGTAGTAGTGGCGATCGTCCACCCACACGAACAGGACTCTGCTCTTCTTGTTGAGCTGGTCCGGGGCGTCCAATACTCCCCAGTCCTCGAAGTCGTCGGGGTCGCCGAACATGGGGCGGGCGTCCCACTCCAGGGCCTTCACCGCGGCCTTCGTGTCGTCGTTCTTCGAGCCGTCGGCCTTCAGCCGCTTGAACGGGGCCACGTTCCCCTTCGGGACCGAGCGCTGGAGTTCCTTGAGCGCCAGGGTGAACTCGGTGCCGCTGGCGTCCTTGCCCACGGGGCCGGGGTGGTAGCCGGCCTCGGCCAGGTTGAGTTTGTACCACTCGCTGGTGCCCTCGGCGGGCCGGTCCGTGGTCTCGTTGCGGTAGGGGAGGAACGGGGCGAGGGCGAACTCGAGGCACTGCGGGTCGTCGGTGGGCTTCGCGGGGTCCTTCCCCACGTCGCCGTGGACGAAGAGGCGCACCTCGGTGTGCATCGCCGCCAGGGCCAGGCCGTCGTCCACGTCCATATCGGTGTGGACCTGGATCTCGGCGCGGTAGGGCATCTTGTCCTTCTTGGCCTCGGTCTTGCCGCCCTTGGTGCCCCAGTCGAACTCGTGGGGGCCGTTGCCCACGTCGCCGGAGCCGAGAGGGTGGCGCAGCACGCGGTTGCCGTCCTTGTCCCAGATGAGGAGGATGCCGAGCTTGAGGGTCCCGGCCCCCTCGATGCGCCACTTGACCTTCAGCGTGTCGTCCTTGGGCTTGCCGGTGTTGTCGAACTGGACCCAGAAAGGGTCGAGGGAGAGCTTGGCCTTCTTGTCGGCGTCCTTTTTGTAGTAGCGCAGGAGGACGGTGTAGGGGGAGTGGGCGACGTTGATGTAGCGGGCGTCGCCGCCGCGGGGCTTGAGCACGCCCGTCTTCGCCTCGCTCTTGCCGTCCCAGTCCTTGGCGTACGAGGCCCGGGCCGCGCAGTCGGGCTGGAGGGCCGTCTGGACGATTGGGTCCGCGCAAGCGGCGTAGGTGAATTCGAGGAATTCGCCCTTGAGGACCGGGGTCGCCGTGCAGTAGTTGCTGGCGTAGACCTCGAGGTCCACCTTCGCGGCGCACTCCTTGAGGCCCTCGACGGTGTAGCCGATGGAGCAGGTTTCGTCGCCGGGGATGAACCACTTGTCGAGCCCCGTGAAGCCGATGGCGGTGGGGGGGCGGGGCAGCCGCTTGACCTTGATGGGATGCCGCTGCTTCTGGGCGTAGCCGGCCTTCTTCCACACCTTGGGGATGAGGACCTGCGGGCTCGGGGTTGCGGTGGGCTCGAGAACCGACTTGCCGGGGTCAGTGGGGTCCACCGTCTTGCAGCCGATGCGCTCGATGAGGGCCCGGTTCGCCTCGGCCGGGATATCGGTGCCCCAGTTGTAGAGCGCGACCTCCTTCCAGTCGGCCACCTGTGTTGGGTACTTGGCGGCGATCTTGTCGAGCGTCTCGCCCTTGGCCACCGTGTGCCGGGTCGCGGCGGAGCGCTTGTCGTAGACCTTGTATTCCTTGCCCACGGCGTGTCTCCTGGCGGCCCGGCGTGGGTCGGCCTCAGCCGCTCACGTACTCCAGGGGCTCCTGCTCGTACGACAGCCCCTCGATGTCGCAGTTCCCGGGATCCAGCTCCTCGATGCGCGCGACGCCGTGGATGGTGGTGAACGGGCCCTCGCGCACGTTGGTCGGCACCTTGGTGGTGACGCGGACGCTTTGGAGCTCGGCCCTCTCGCCGGTCTTCGGCTTGTCGAGCTTCACCTCGAACTCGATCCAGCCGGTCCGCGCGGCGTGGAGCGTCACCTCCACGACCTCATCCGGGGCCACGTTCGCCTCCACTGCCCGGTCGGCCTGGATCAGCTCGTACTTCGTTCCGTGCTTCCCCCAGTTCGGCACCGTGGGGTGGTACTTGCCGGGCTTGACGACCCCGAAGTCCGCCCATCCGGGGGCGCCTGGCGTGACCCGCCCGGCGAGTTCCAGGGGCAGGACCGTGACCCCATCGAGCACCTCCCACTCGGCAGGGTTCTGCTGGGTGCGCAGGCGCTGGGGCCGACGCCCGAGCACCCGCACCTTGAGGCGCGGCTTCCTCACGATGTAGAAGGTATGCGAGTACTTGGAGTTGGCGGGCACCTCCGCCGTGTGCTCCGGCACCAGCTCGTAGTCGGTCAGGAGATTGGGGGGGAGCATGATGTTGATCTTGTAGGTGCCATCCTTGACCGGCCACTGGTGTGCCATGCCAAGCTTTGGGGTCGTCTGCTTCGTCCAGGGCGTCGGGCCGGTGACCTTCACGGTAATCCCCCCGACGGGTTGCCCATTCCTCTTGTACCTGACGTAGATGGTCATGGAGGCCGTGAGCTTGAGGGGGCAGTCTTGCTTGGCGCTGCCGACGATCCGGGGAGGGGTCTTCCCCTTCTTCTTGCGGTTCTGCCATTTCTTTTTGAACCAGTTCGTCATCGCCTGTAGCCCCAGGCCGCAGCTCCGTCCTCCCCATACCCGCGCCGGTCGAGTTCGCCGTAGATAGTGTCCATCTTCTCATCCTCGGGCAGGTCGGGAGCGTCGAGAACCTCGCGCGTCCAGTCCGTGTCCGCCCGGGTATCGAAGTCGGTCCCGAGGTCGAGCAGGAGGTCGAGGAAGAGCTCGACGTTGCTCTCGGAGGTGATGCCGTAGCCCTCAGCCCGCTTCACGCCGTCCCACACGAACTGGCGGACCGGCGCGTCGCTGCCCTTGGCGTGCCGCATCTCCCGGTATTGTTCGGGGAAGTCCTTGGCGATGTGGGCGACCATGCGGTCCTCGAACCGCTGCCGCATCACCTTCTCGAAGGTCGCCATCTGCTCGGCACGAATCGTGAGCACTCGGTGTCCCCTCGCTGCCCTGCCCACTCCCCGACAGCGCCTCCTGCGCCACCCCACCCGCCGCCACGCAAGGGCCGCTCTCGCAACTCGGCGCTCCACAGTCATGCCACAGCCCTTCGCCGGTGTCAAACGGGAGATCGCGGCAAGGGAGAACCGCGTGCGTGCGGACTCGTCGGCCTTGACCATCCGGGGCGGGTTGCGCTATGCTTGGCGGCGGCGGGGTCGAGGAGTTCGGAGGACGAGTCGCTTGGCGAATCCCGTTCTTGTTGCGGGGCTGGCGTTCGCCGTGCCCTTTGTGCTGTCGGCGCTGCTCACGGCGCTCGCGATGCGGGTGAGTCCGCGCGTGGGGCTGGTGGACGCGCCGGGCGGGCGCAAGGCCCACGAGCGGCCGATGCCGCTGGGCGGCGGGGTGGCCATGTTCCTCGCCTGGGGCGTGCCGCTCGCCGCGGTGCTGGTGCTTGCGGGGGCCGGCGGCCCCTTTGGCGAGTTCGCCGCCCGCGCCAGGCCCCTCGGCCTGATCCTTGCCGGCGGCTTCGTCATCATGCTCCTGGGGCTGCTGGACGACGCGTTCGACCTCTCGCCCGCGGTGCGGCTCGCCGTGCAGGTGGCGGTGGCGAGCGGCCTGTACCTGGCCTCGCACGAGCTACGCGTGACGCTGTTCGCCGGCTGGTCGGTCTTCTCGTTCCTCTACACGGTGCTCTGGATCGTCGGCATCACCAATGCGTTCAACTTCCTGGACAACACGGACGGGCTTTCCGCGGGCGTGGCGCTCGTGGCGTCGGTGGTGCTGGCCATCGTGGGGTTCCAGTCGCACCAGGAGCTGATGGCGTGGCTGGCGCTCGCGTTCGCGGGGGCGACGGGGGGGTTCCTGCTGTTCAACTTCCCGCCGGCCAGGATCTACATGGGCGACGCGGGCGGGCTGTTCCTGGGCTTCGTCCTGTCCGTGCTCACGATTCTGTTCACGTTCTACGAGTCGGGCGACGCGCCGTCCGGGCGGCTCTACAGCGTGCTGATGCCGCTGTTCATCCTGGCGCTGCCGGTGTTCGACACGCTCACGGTGGTCGCGATTCGCCTGCGCGAGGGGCGGCCGGTCTGGCGGGGCGACCGCAGCCATTTCTCGCACCGCCTGCTCGCCATCGGCATGAGCAAGCGGGAGACGGTGGTGTTCATCTACCTGGTGACCTTCTGCCTCGGCCTGGCCTCCACGCTGCTCGGCTCGCTGGACGAGGCGGGGGCGGTCGTCATCCTCCTCGTCGGCGTGATCATCTTCGTCCTCATCGCGCTCCTGGAACGCGCGGGACGCAGGCGGAACTGAGGCGACAACCGGTGACCAAGTCCCCCAGTGCCCAATCCGCAATCCGAGATCCAAAATCCGAAATGGCACGCCCGGTCCCTCGCCTGCTCGACGGCATCCTCGTGTTCTTTCTGGCCCTGGCGGTGGCCCTCCGCCCGCTTCTGCCGGGGCATCGCGACGAGGCGAACCTGTGGGTCGAGATGTGCGTGTTCATCGCGGCGCTGGCCTGGCTCACGCGCGCCGCGATGCAGCGGCGGCTGCGGCTGGAGCGGACCGGGATGGGCCTTCCCCTCGCTGCGCTGCTCCTGCTCGCCGCGGTGTCCGCCGCGCGGTCGCCGCACCCGGCCGAGAGCCTGGCCACGCTGCTGGAGTGGCTGGCCTACGGGTCGGCCTTCGCGGTGCTCGTGGCCACCGTGGCGAGGGAGCGGGGGCCGGGCCGCGGGGACTTCTTGCGCCTGCTCTGGGCCTCGGCCTTCGTGGTCGTGCTGTACGGCCTCTTCCAGCAGTACGTCAACTTTCCCCTGCTTCAGCGGATGATCGCGGCGGACCCGTCGCGGGTGACGGCGGAGCTGCGGATGAGCCGGGAGCACATCGGCGACCTGATGGCCCGCGCCACGGGGCGCATCTTCTCGACGTTTCTGCTGTCGAACAGCTTCGCGGGCTTCCTGGCGCTCGTGGTGCCGGGGTTCCTGGGCCACGTGCTCGACCGCGTGCGTGCGGGGGAGCGGGGGCGGTGGTTCCTGGGCACGTCGGTGCTGTGGCTGGCTGCGGCGCTCGCCTGCCTGCTGCTCACCTTCTCGAAGGGTGGTTGGGTGGCCTTCGCGGTGGGGATGGCCGCCTTCGCGGCCATGCTGGGCAAGGGCCTGCTCGTGCGGCACGCGCGGCTCCTGCTGGGCATCGTGGGGGCCGCACTGGCCGGCATCGTCCTGCTCGTGGCCGTCGGCGTCGTGCCGACGCAGTTGCTGCGCGACGCCGTGACCTCGGGCGACGTGCGCCTGGGCTACTGGCAGGGCGCCTTGGGCATGGCGCGCGACCAGCCGCTCGCAGGCGTCGGCCTCGGCACCTTCGGCGTTCACTATCCCCTCTACCGCCCGCTCCTGGCCCACCCGGTTCAGGACACGCACAACGACTACCTCCAGATGCTGGCCGAGCTGGGGGTGCCGGGCCTCGCGGCGTTCCTGTGGCTCTGGGCCGCCTGGCTCCGCAGCGCGTTCCGGAAAGCCGGTGCGCCCGCCGAGCAGGAGCCCCGAAAGCCCAGCCGCTCGCCCCGGCGCCTTCCCGCGCTCCTGCCCTACGCCGTCGCCGTCGTCGCCTTCTTCATCACCACCACGGCGATGGACACGTTCGAGGTCGCGGGCTGGTGGGACCAGGACGCGGCGTCGCTGGAGCAGAAGGCGTGGCTCGACCGGGCCTTGCTGGTGGGGTTCCTCGCCTGCTGGTGGGGCTGCTTCGCGGTGCTGGGGCGCGGCGCGGCCAGGGAGCCGGGCGAGCTGTGCCGCAAGGGCCTGGTGTGCGGGGTGATCGCGTTCCTGGCGCACTGCGCGCTGGACTTCGATTACCAGGAGCCGGGCGTGGCGTTCACGGCGTGGGTGGTGGCGGCGCTGAGCGTGCGGCCGCGCCGCGCGGCGGCCGAGCGCCGCCTCGGGGTCGTGCCCGCGGTCGCTCTGGCGGCCGGCGCGCTCGTGGCCGTGGCCGCCTTCCAATTCGTCCTGTGGCAGGCCACGCGGGCCGCCACGGAGCGCGACCTCGCGGCAACCGCGCTCCGGGATGCCGCCGACCCGCGCCGAGCCCCGACGCCGCAGCGGCGCGACGAGCTGCTCCTCCAGGCCTGCCGCCACTACGAGGAGGCGTTGCGGGCCAACCCGCTCGACGACTCGCTGCGGATGGACTACGCGTCGCTGCTCGTCAGCCGCCTGATGCCGCCCGTGCCCGGCCCCCGCCCCGACGAGGAATCGCCCGACTCGCCCCGCATCCGCGTGCGCATCGAGACGGCGGACCACGTGCGGCTCTTCGGGCGGGCGGTCGAGCTCTACCGCCGTGCGGCGGAGCTGAACCGGCCGTGGGCCGCCCCCCGCCTCGGCCTTGGCCGGCTGTGCATGGCCGCGGCCGCCCCCAACGCCGGCCGCCGAGCGGTCGAGGCCCTTCGGCCCCTCGTTGCAGCGTGCCTGGCCCAACGTGGCGCGCTCGGCCCGAACACCCTCTACCTCCCCGCCGCGGTGGAGTTCGACGAGGCCCTCGTTCGCGACCCCAACAACCCCAAGGTGATGCTCCCCGCCGCCGAGGCACTGAAGGCCCTCGGCGACCTCGACGCCGCGCGCGCCCTCGCCGAGCGCGCGATGAGCATCGGCCTGCGCATCGCCCGCGCGCAACCGGGCCACAAGCTCTGCCTCGCCGCCGGCGAGGCGGCGCGCCTCCAGCGCGTCATCGGCCCCAACAAGGAGCACGCACCGCAATGAGGACCTGCCTCGCCGCCGCGTTTGCCCACCTGCTCTCCTGTGCCCTGGCAGCCTCGGCCGCCGAGGCCGGCCCCTCCGACGCCGGGCCGCCCTTCGGCACCCAGAAGCTGCTCCAGGAGATTGACTGCGCCGCGGCGAACAAAGACCTTCTGTTCATGGAGTTCCCCGCCGGCGCGAGCAAGGTCGAGAAGATCCTCGGCACCCCCTGCCGCGTGCTGCCGAACAAGGGCGACGACCCGAAGTACTTCGCCTATCGCATCGCCGAGGGCAAGGGGCTGAAGGCCGGCGGCTGCTATGTCCTCAGCATCGAGTTCCCCGACGACCAGCCCCGCGCGATGTGGGTCTGCAACTGGGGCTGCGAAACGGCCCTCGGCTTCGCCACCGGCACGGCCCTCGGCGACGTGCTCAAGGGGAAGTACGTGCCCAACAACCCCGAATCGCTCCACTATCCCCTCTCGGGCAAGCTCCAGCGCTGGACCCAGCTCTTCTACCTGCACGACCGCTTCCCCGAGATCAAGCGCCACCGCGGCCTCGGCCCGCGGCCGCTCGTGCCGGCCGACGGCTTCTGGGTCGCCGTCGCCCAGCCGCCCGCCTTCCAGGACCCCCTGAGCGCGGGCGCCGCCGTGTCGAAGATTCGCCTCTTCGAGGTCGCCGACCCCGCCGCCCTGGCCGTGAAGCTCCACTTCCCGCCCGACGGGCTTCCCCGCCGCCACGTCTTCTCGCGCGAGGAGATGGCCGACGGCGTGGTCGCCTTCGGCCACAAGCCCGAGGAGCAGGACGACACGCTCCGCGGCGTGAAGGACATCGCCGCCTGGCACGAGTACAAGATGAAGGTCATGGCCTTCCTCGGCATCAACACCTACGCCAAGGACTTGCTGGAGTTCGGCCACAACCAGGGCTGGGACTCCGCCGAGGGCGGCGGGAGCAATTGGGTCAACCAGTCCTCGACCCCGTGGCTTTGGGCGGCGATCCTCGAGCGGGCCGCGAAGCACGGGGTCACCGTGCTGCCCTACTACGAATATCGCGGCAGCATCGGCCAGGACAAGGCGCTCGCCCTCGGCTCGCAGAGCCGCTGCAAGCGCCTCGACGGCGGCGACACCTACACCCACATCTCGTGGTGCGAGGGCAAGAACGCCGACATCACCGACCCCGACACCGTCGCCGACGCGAAGAAGATCCTCGACCACACCATCACGAAGTACAAGGACAAGGTGAAGTTCGTCGGCGCCTGGTTCCGCCAGCGGCCCACCGCCATGCCCATCAGCTTCAACGAGGCCAACCTGCGGCTGTTCGCCAAGGAGGCCAACGACGGCACCCGCATCTCGCGCTCGCACCTCCAGAACGACAAGCCGCTGCTCGGCAAGTACTACCAGTGGTGGTTCGGCAAGCGGCGCCAGTTCCTCGAGGCCCTCCGCGACCACCTGCGCGCCACCCTCGGCCCCGAGGCGTTCCTGCTCTACACCAACGACACGAGCGAGCCGGGCCGCTCGCTGCCGCGCTCGATCACGGGCGAAGGCAAGCCCAATGCCTGGCAGTGGATGCAGGTGGTCGTCACCGACGACTTCCCCACGTGGGAGAAGATCCTCACCGACGAGTCGCACTACAAGTTTGTCAAGCCCTACGCCTTCGACGACGTCGTCTCGAAGAACATGCACGCCCGCGGCCTCGCCACGTTCCACGAGAACTGGGCGAAGTGGGAGATGTCCCACGCCTCCCCGCCCAACGACCCGCAGACCTACAAGGACGCCGACGGCGTGCTCCTCACCTACACCTGCAACCGCCTCTATACCGTCTCCTCGCCCAAGGCATTCGACGACTACCGCACGAAGTCCGGCCTCGCCATCGTGCGGCACTACTCGCTGAACGAGAACGAGATGAACGTGGGGAAGGACGAGCCGCTCGGCTACTTCATCTGCGACGTCGAGCGCTCCGGCCCCTACTGCATGATGGCCGAGGCCCGTGCCGTGGCCTATGGCGACCCCTGGTACCTGGGCTCACTTACCGGCAACAGCAACCACCGCGGCTTCCCCGAATACGTCCGCGCGTTCCACGCCGCCTTCCTCGCTCTCCCCGCGCTCCCGAGCGAGATCGTGCCCAACGCCGCCAGCGACCCCGACGTCGTCGTCCGCGCCATCAGGACCCCGAAGCACGGCACCTACCTTGCCATCGTCAACACCGGCTTCGCCGCGAAGAGCGACGTGGCGGTGGCCCTGCCCGCACAGGGCAAGGTTGAGGACGCGGCCACGGGCCAACCCGTCCCCACCGACGGCTCGAAGCTCACCCTCAGCCTCCGCCCTGCCGAGCTCCGCGCCTTGCGGATTCCGTGATCTGCCGCCGGCCTCACCTCGCGGGCGAGCGGGCTTGCACGCGCGGGGGGATTTGGGTAGAATTGTAGCTGCACGGGTGACTGCATGGGGAGGCCAGCAGTCACAGGCGGACGCCGCCTGTTGAGGCAGGTGTTCCGAACTGTGCAACTACCCCGTTGTTTCGGAGGTGGGCATGGGTGGCCGTCCAGGACCCGGGGCGCGCGTGCGCATGGCGTTGGGCGTTGTGCTCTGCCACGCGCTCGCCAGCCACCCGGCGTTGCAGGCGAGCCCGGTACTCGCCAGCGCGCTTTCGCAGAGCGGAAGCGAGGGGGCCTTCTACGCACCGTGGGCGATCCGCACCTCGACCCCCGACGGGGAGCTTCTGTGCATGGAACGCCAGCCCGCGCGCCAGAGATTCCTCGCGGATGAGCTTCTGGACTCGGCCCGCCTGGCCTGCCTCGACTTCGTGACCGCCATCGAGTCCTGCCAGCTCTGGCAGAAGCCCGCGGAGGCAGCGGACCTCGGCCTCGACGACGCCGCGGTGCAGGCGGCGTGGACAGCGGCGCGCGACGACTCGCAGAACAGGCCAATGCCCTTGTGGCACCTGGGGCACCCCGAAACCGTCAGCGAAGGGGTGTTCGGCCGGTCGGCCTTCGGGGCACAACTGCCCCCAGCGAATCAGGATGGCGCCGCCCCCGGCACGGCGACGAGCCCGCGGCCGAGCGCCGAGCGAGAAGGCCCCCGCGAGCCCGGGATCGAGCACACGGACGCAGCGCCCGGCGCGACGGCGGGCGAGGCCGAGCATCCCGCGGCGGATGCCCGCAGGGGCGGCATTCCCGCGTGGGTGTGGGTGGCGGCGCTCCTGGTCTTCCCGCTCGTCGTCGCCGTGACCACCTTCATCGTCTTCTCCCTCAAGGACCGCCGCGACGAGCAGCCATCGCCCTGAGCCCCCATCCTGACCTTGCGGCGACGCTCGGCGCCCATCCCTCACCGCATGCCAGCAGCAGCGGGATGCCTGGTTGACTTCCGGCCTCCCACGCCTTACTCTATCCCTGCGGTTCATGGTGTCTGCGCGATTCCCCGAGGACGGGCCGTGCCGTGGTGAAGAGCGAGAGGTCACGCCCGCACGTGATGCTGGCTGTCCGCTGCCCCGCCAAGCTGAACCTGTTCCTCGAGGTGGTGGGGAAGCGGGCGGATGGGTACCACGACCTCGATACGGTGATGCAGGCCATCGGCCTGTGCGATGAGCTGCGCATCACGCCGGGCGAGGAGGGCGAGGAGGTGTCGCTCGCGTGCTCGGAGGCGTCGTTGCCGACCGACTCGCGGAACCTGGCGGTCCGCGCGGCGCTCGCGCTGCGCGAGCGCACCGGCTGCCGCAGAGGGGCGCGCCTGGAGCTGGCGAAGCGCATCCCGATGCAGGCCGGCCTGGGCGGCGGCAGCAGCGATGCGGCCGGGGCACTGGCCGGCCTGAACCGCGCCTGGGGCCTCGGGCTGGCGACGGAGGAGTTGCGGGACGTGGCCGCGTCGGTCGGCTCCGACGTGGCGTTCTTCCTCTATGGGGGGACCGCCCGCTGCACGGGGCGTGGCGAGATCGTGGAGCCGGCCGCGGCGCCCGCGGTGTTCCACTACGTGCTGGTGTGCCCGCGCGTGGGGGTCTCGACGGCGGAGGCCTTTGCGCGGCTGGGAGCCTTGACTTATCCGCGGGCAAGCGCTAGCATACTGTTGGCACAGATCGCCGAAGGCAGCGTCGAGGGCACGGGCCGGCGGCTCTTCAATCGCCTGGAGGACGCGGCCCTGGCCCTGCGCCCTGAGTTGCACGAGGTGAAGGAGCGCCTGGCGAGGACGGGCCTGTTCGCCGGGGTGGGCATGACCGGAAGCGGGTCGGGCGTCTTCGGTCTGTGCCGCCCGGACGATTGGGAGCGTGCCCACGACACTGCTGCGCGCCTTGGCCTGGGCGACGTGTACGCCGTTCGGAGCGTGCACGACGGGGTCGGCGTCGGCCCCACGGCAACGTGAGGCGCGTGGTCCGCCGGCAACCGACGCTGCGGGGGACTCCTCGACCCGCGCGGGGTCTGTCGGCACGGGTGGCGTGTTGTGAAGCCGCGGAAGGGGATGGTCGGGGACCGAGCGCGTCGCTCGATTCGTGGCTGGCCTCAGAGTCGGCGTGGAGGGTGCCCCGCCAAGGGCGGGAGTGAGGTGGCCGCATGGAAGTCACCGAGGTGCGCATCAAACTGGCCGGGGATCGAGACGACAAGCTGAGGGCCTTCTGCACGATCACGTTCGACAACTGCTTCGTCGTCCGAGACATCAAGATCATCCGCGGCACCAAGGGGTCGTTCGTGGCGATGCCGAGCCGCAAGCTCACCGACGTGTGCTCGAAGTGCCGAGGCAAGAACCATCTGCGCGCGCGGTTCTGCAACGAGTGCGGCGAGCGCCTGGCACCCGACCGCGCCGCGCGCGATGCGACGGGCAGGGCGAAGCTCCACGCCGACATCGCGCATCCGATTCACCGCGAGTACCGCGGCTACCTTCAGGGCATCATCCTCGATGCCTACGAGCGCGAGCTCGAGCGCTCGCGGCAACCCGGCTATCAGCCGCTTGCTGACGTGTTGCCCGACGCGGGCGAAGACTATTTCGACGATGCCGCCGGCCCCGAGGCGGGCCGCGGCGCGTCCCCACCCCAGCGCCAGGACGAAAACGGCGACCACAGTTTTGGAGAAGGCATCCTCCCTTGAGCAGAACCGGTTCACAGGTCTTGGTAGACACACTCGTGGACGAGGGGGTCCAACACCTGTTCGGGATCCCCGGCGGCGTCGTAATCCCTTTGTTCGACGTGCTTTACGACGCGCCGATCGACGTCATCCTCACCCGCCACGAGCAGGGCGCGGGCCACGCGGCAGACGGCTACGCGCGCGCCAGCGGCAAGGTCGGGGTGTGCGTCGCCACCAGCGGCCCGGGCGCCACCAACCTGGTCACCGCCATCGCCACGGCCAACTTCGATTCGGTCCCGATCGTCGCCATCACCGGCCAGGTGCGCACGTATCTCATTGGCAACGATGCATTTCAGGAAGCAGACATCACCGGGATCACGCGCCCCATCACCAAGCACAACTTCCTCGTCCGCGACGTTGCGAAGCTCGGCGCCACCCTCCGCGCCGCCTTCCACATCGCCCGCACGGGCCGCCCCGGGCCCGTCCTTGTGGACGTCCCGGTGGATGTCTCCACGGCCCAGACCGATGTGCCGACCCCGAAAGAGGCCGATGTCCCCGGCTACCGGCCCCACACCAAGGGCAACGCGCGCCAAATCCACCTCGCTGCCGAGGCCATCAACAAGGCCCAGCGCCCGCTCCTCTACGTCGGCGGCGGCGTCATCCTCGCCGGCGCGACCGACCTCCTCCGCCAGCTCGCAGAGGTCGCTCAACTCCCTGTAACCACTACACTTATGGGCCTCGGAGCCTTCCCAGAAGACCACCCCCTCGCCCTCAAGATGCTCGGCATGCACGGCACGGCCTACGCCAACTTCGCCATGCAGCACGCCGACTGCATCATCGCCGTCGGCGCCCGCTTCGACGACCGCATCACCGGCAAGCTCGACGAGTTCGCCCCACAACGTAACTGCATCATACACATAGACATAGACCCGGCCTCCATCGCCAAGAGCATCCCCGTGGACATCCCGGTCGTCGGCGACGCCAAGAGCATTCTCCGCCAACTGCTCAAAGCCGTCCAACCCGCCCAGCACACCGAATGGCTGGCACTGGTCAACGAGTGGAAAGCGAAGCACCCCCTCGCCTACGACCCCTCCAACGGCAAGGTCAAGCCGCAGCACGTCATCCAGCAGATCTGCGACGCAACTAAAGGCGAGGCAATCATTTGCACCGAGGTCGGCCAGAACCAGATGTGGGCCGCCCAATGGTACACCCACCGCCACCCACGCCACTTCATCTCCTCCGGCGGCCTCGGCACCATGGGCTACGGCTTCCCCGCCGCAATGGGAGCCCAGGTCGCCTGCCCCGACAAGATTGTCTTCGACATCGCCGGCGATGGCTCTATCCAGATGAATATCCAGGAGTTAGCGACAGTCGTCCGCCGAAAGATCCCCGTCAAGATCGCCATCCTCAACAACGGCTACCTGGGGATGGTCCGCCAGTGGCAGGAGATGTTCTACAAAAAGCGCTACTCGTCCACCTACCTCGCCGACGGCAATCCCGACTTCGTGAAAGTCGCGGAAGCCTATGGCGCCAAAGGAATCAGGGTCGAGCACCCCGACCAGGTCCGCCCCGCCATCGAGGACGCCTTGGCCACCCCCGGCCCCGTCGTCCTCGACTTCCGCATTGACCCCGAGGAAAACGTCTTCCCCATGGTCCCTGCCGGCGAGGCCATCCACCGCATGCGCGGCCTCGCTTGAGCGAACGCACACTACAGGTTGTGGCTGTCTCCAGGGCGAACCGCAATCTGCTGAGTCGTCCAGTCTCGCCAGAGTCGGCAGGTTTCGCGCCCCTTGGGGTCAGGTCTTCAATTTTCACTATCTGGCGGAACGCCCAACGGGTTGTGGCTATCTGCGGACCAAACTACAACAGGCTCAAGTCGTCCAACTCGTCCAAGTCGGCAGGTTTCCCGCCGGAGCCTCGGCAGCCCCACGCGGCCCTGCGCTGGCGTGTGCCGGCCCCGCACCGGTGTCTCCGCGCGTCCGCGTTGCACCCTTCGGCCGCAGAGGATCACACGCGCCCGTGGGCCGAGAGGCCCTTGCTTTTCGTCTCCGCGCCTGCTACGATCCGACCGACGACGGAGGCTCTGCGTGAACCCCATCGAAGCTTACCTGCGCGACCTGCACCTCATCCGCTCCACCGGGGCGCACCAACCGGAGACCTCCTTCTACCCCGCGCTCCAGAACCTGTCGGCTCTTTGGATCGGGTGGCTGTGATCGTCATCAATGGAAAACCCTACAAGCTGTGCCTTCTCGACACCAACGCCGTCAGCGAGATGGTCAAGAACCCCGCGCGTGAATTCCGGAACTTCATTGAGAAGTTCATCCCCGAGAAGCACGTGCCATGCTTCTCAGTATTCTCCATCCTGGAGTTGCGCCGAAGCCCGGCCGTCTTCAGTGGCTTTCTCGATTACTTCTCAGCATTTCCATGCCTGATCCTGAAGAGCCACGAGCAGTTGATCCGGGATGAACTGACGTTCTATCCAGCGGGGTCAACAGCAGACCCAGTCCTTCTCTCACCACTCAGCATTGCCTACCCTCCAGGACTGTCCCGCCGCACAGGACTCGAGATGCTTGTCAACTCCCAGGCGATTGCTGCCGATGGTGAGAAGTGGCTTGACGGTCGAGATGGGGTTCTCGATGGCATGTTGGGGCCCGTGCACAACTTCCCTCCGGAGGGATCACGCTATACCGAGTCTCAGGTCCGGTCCTTTGTCCAGCTTGTAGTGTTCGAGCAGGTGGCGATTCGGAATCGCCAGTTCGCCGAACAGCAGTTAGCGAAGGGCTGCGCTGTCAATACGGACGCGTTTCCGTCACTCAAGATGATCGCCTATACCGTTCTCCACAAGTTCTATCAGGACCGGAACAGGCAGCCATCGAGGTCGGATGTATTCGACGTCATCGTCTCTGCACTTCTCCCTTACGTTGACGGCGTGGTTACCGAACGCCACCAAGCCGAGGTCATCCGAAGGGTCAAGAGGCTGGGCTCGTTCATCAGCAGCCTGCAGGTCTGGACGCTGCGGGACCTTCGCGACATGGGCGACTTCGCCCGCGGGCCTCGTTGACCTCTGAACACACGGTGCAGCATCTCGCATCGAGGGCAATGCGGCTCGAGCAGCCCACGAAGTGGGCAAGCCAGTCGTAGCCCAGGGCGACCGAAGGGAGCCCTGGGAAAAGAGGCCCCTATTCATGAGCCCCTGGAAGGGGCGATTCATGGCCTTCTGAACCGCCCCCCGTTCGGGGGCCAAGACTGTTGCGTTCCTTGTGCAGGGGTCAATAGCCATTCCGGCGCGTAGGAGATGGGCCTGTGGCGCGAAGAGGCCATCGAGTGTCTGGGGAAGAGGACGTTCGACGTGTATCTCAACGGCGTGGCGTATTGGCGGAACGTGCCGTCCCGCGTGTGGGGCTATACGATCGGGGGCTACCAGGTGATGAAGAAGTGGCTGAGCTATCGGGAGCAGGGGCTGCTCGGCCGGCCGCTGACCCTCGACGAGGCGCATTATGTGACCGAGATGGCGCGACAGCTTCGTCCTTCGGGAGATTCTTCGCTTCGCTCAGAATGACCGCCCCTTCGGCTTCGCTCAGGGCAGGCTCCGCGAAGTCGAGGAGCCTCTCAGGGGAGGGAGGCAACGTGAGAGAGGACGCTCCGTTGCCGGAGTTCACTCCCCTGAAAGGTGCTTCGACAAGCTCAGCATGACAAGAGGGGGGCGCGCTTCACTCGCGCCGGCGCGGGCTTGTGAGGAATGCGCCCAGTTCGTTTCTGTTGCGGAGAGTGGCCCCACAGGCTTCCAGCCTGTGGTTCCACCGGGCCGATTGCCCCGAACCCCTCTCGCAATGCGGGCTATTTCCTGCCCTTGCGTGCGCCCTTGCGCGGGGGGCGCGGGGCGGTGGCGCCGCCGGGGGCCGGGATGTCGCCCTCGTCGGGGACCTCGACCGCGCCCTTCTCGAAGTCGTCGGCGGTCGGCTTGAGGGTGAGGTCGTAGATCTCGGGGCTCTTCTTGGGGTCCACCATCATCTCGGCCCAGGTGACGCGCTTGCCGGTGTAGGCGGCGATGCGGCCCATGACGGTGATGGCGGTGGCCCAGGCCACGTCCTGCGTCTGGTTCAGGGGCTTGCCCTTGGCGAGGTGGTAGAGCAGGTTCACGTGCTCCTGGAGGTGGCCGGGGATGGGCTTGCCATCGAGGTCACAGGGCAGGTCGTCGGGCACGGGGGACTTCTGGGGCTTCAGGCCGTCGGTGCACTTGGTCGTGCCCTTCTCGCAGGTGAGCTCCTGGCCGACCGAGTTCCAGCAGCCGTTGACCTGGCGGCACATGGAGTGGACGAACACGCCGTCGCCGTAGTCGAGGTCGAGGCTGAAGAAGTCGAACATGTTGCCTGCGGGGCGTCGGGCGCGTCCGCCGAAGCCGCCGGCGCTCACGGCCGGGCGCCCGAGGAACCAGGTGACCATATCAATGTTGTGCACGTGCTGCTCGACGAGGTGGTCGCCCGAGAGCTCGATCCAGCTTTGCCACGTGCGCACGAGGTCGTCGGCGGTCTGGGGCTTGATGGGCTGCTTGGCGAACATGTGGCCGATGCAGAAGAAGGCGCGGCCTGCGACGATTTTGCCGAGCGCGGCCTCGACGGTCACGGCCTGATGGGTGTCAATGGCGGCTTTCTCGTGGCGCATGTTGGTGCCGGCGACGACGACGAGGTTCTTGGCCTCGGCGGCCTTGCCCGCGGCGAGCACGCGGCGGCAGCCGGGCGGGTCCACGGCGATGGGCTTCTCGATGAAGCAGTGCTTGCCGGCGGCCACGGCGGCCTCGAAGTGCGGGGGCCGGAAACAGGGGGCCTGGGCCATGAGCACGATGTCGGGGCCGGCCGCGATGAGCTTCTTGTAGGCGTCGGCGCCGCCGAAGCAGGCGTCGTCGGGCACGCCGTGCTTCTTGCCCGTCGCCACGGCGCGGTCCTTGAACCAGTCGGCGGTGGCGACGACTTTCATGTCGAGGCCGAGGTTCAGCTTGTCGTTGAGGATCTTGGCGGCCTGGAGGTGTTGCGCGAGAGCGCCCCTGCCGCGTCCGCCGCAGCCGATGAGGCCGACCTTCAGGCTCTTGCCCTGGCCCTTGGCCGTGGCGCCGAGGATGGTGAAGGCGCCGAACGCGGCGCCCGCTGCCACCGCGCCCTTCATAAGATCACGCCGCGAAGGCACCTGTTGCTTCACTGCTGGTCTCCTCCTGTGGCCGAATAGGACCTATGGGTCCTGTCGGAATCACGCCACGCCCGGTATCGGCACAACCCCTTCCTTGGGAATCTCGACCGTGCCCTTCTCAAAATCCTCCGCCGTGGGCTTCAGCGTGAGGTTGTAGAGGTCGGGGTTCTTCTTGGGGTCCGTCATCATCTCGTTCCAGCGGATGAGCTTGCCCGTGTAGGTGGCGATGCGTCCGAGGACGGCGGTGGCGGAGGATTCGGCGACGGCCCGCGCCTCGTCGAGCGGCTCGCCCTTCCCGACGCAGTACAACACGTCCACCTGCTCCTGCTGGCTGCTGCTGGGGGCCTTGGGGAGGTCGGCCGGGATGGGGGACTTGGCGGGGGTCTCGCGGTCCCTGCCGTTGGTGCGGCCCTTCTCGTAGACGAGGTCGTGGCCGACCCAGTTCCAGCAGCCGTTGACCTGGCGGCACATCGAGTGAATGTGGACGCCGTCGCCGTAATCGTAGTCAATGCTGTGGAAGTCGAACATGTCGCCGGCGTTGCGGCGGGCGCGGCCGCCGAAGCCTGCGGCGCTGAGGGGCGGGTGGCCGGCGAACCAGTTGGCGATGTCTATGTTGTGAACGTGTTGTTCGACGATGTGGTCGCCGGAGAGAGCCGTCCAGTCCTGCCAGGAGCGGACCAGGTCGTCGGCGGTCTTGGGGTTGATGGGCGCTCGGTGGAACATGTGGGCGATGCAGAAGGCGACGCGGCCTGCGACGAGCCTGCCGAGGGCGCCTTCGACGGCGATGGCCTGATGGGTGAGGCGGAAGGGGTGCTCGTGGCGCATCTCGGTGCCGGCGACGATGACGACGCCCTTCTTCTTGGCCTCCTCGCCGGCGGCGATGACGCGGCGGCAGCCGGGCGGGTCCACGGCGACCGGCTTCTCGACGAAGCAGTGCTTGCCGGCCTTCACGGCGGCCTCGAGGTGCACGGAGCGGAAGAGGGGGGCCTGGGCCATGAGCACGATCTCGACGTCGGTCGCCAGGAGGCCCTCGTAGCACTTCGGCCCGCCGAAGCAGCGCTCGGGCGGCACGCCGTACTTCTTGCCCGACTGCTCGGCGCGGTCCTTGAAGTAGTCGGCGAGAGCGACGCACTTGACCTCGACGCCGACGATCTTGGCGGCCTCGAAGCTGCCGGCGAGCGCGCCCCGGCCGCGTCCGCCGCAGCCGATGAGGCCGACCTTGTAGGTTTTGCCCTGGCCCTTGGCCGTGGCGCCGAGAATGGTGAAGGCGCCGAACGCGGCGCCGGCCGCCGTCGCGCCCTTCATGAAATCATGACGGGAGAGATCCTTTGCCTTCACTGCTGGTCTCCTCATGACTCGTGACGCGTGACGCGTGACAGGAGAAGAAGGCCATTCCTGGGCGTTCTTCTTGTCTTATCACGCGTCACGTGTCACGCGTCACGCATCGAGATGACCCTCCCGCGGGCACCGAAGCCCGCGGGAGGTTGAGTGGGTCAAGCGGTGCCAGGAACAGGCGCATCGCCGTCCTTGGGGTAGACGATGTTGCCGGTCTCGAAGTCTTGCCACGACGGCTTGCACGCTTTGTTGTAGATCTCGGGGTTCTTCTTGGGGTTGCCGAACATCTCTTCCCAGGTCATCATCTTGCCGGTGTAGGCGGAGTCGCGGACCATGATGGCGACGGCGGTGGATTCGGCAACGCTCTGGGCCTCGTTGAGCTGCTTGCCCTTGACGAGGTAGTAGAGCATGTTGACGTGCTCTTGCTGGTGGCCGCCGCCCTTCTGCGGGATTTCGGAGTAGCGGAGCGGCTCCTGGGCCTTGAAGTCGCCGGGCGCCTTCTTCTCGTAGACGAAGCTCTCGCCCACCCAGTTCCAGCAGCCGCCGACCTGGCGGCACATGGAGTGGACGTGCACGCCGTCGCCGTAGTCCACGTCGCCGCTGAAGAAGTCGTACATGTTGCCGGCCTTGCGCTGGGCGCGGCCGCCGAAGGCCGCGGCGCTCACCGGGTGGCGGCCGATGAACCAGTTGGCGATGTCAATGTTGTGCACGTGCTGCTCGCAGATGTGGTCGCCGGACATTTCGATCCAGAGCTGCCAGTTGCCGCCGCGCACCAGGTCGTCGGGCTTGGTGGGGTTCATGGGGTTGTTGTGGAAGATCTTGCCCATGTTCCAGGCGACGCGGCCGGCGAGGACCTTGCCGACGGCGCCTTCCTTGATGAGCTGGTACTGGCGGTTGTAGCCCTGCTCGTGGCGGCGCTGGGTGCCGGCCACGACCATGAGGCCCTTCTCCTGCGCCAGCTTGCCTGCTTCCATGATCTTGCGGATGCCGGGCGCGTCCACGCCGCTGGGCTTCTCCATGAACACGTTGCGGCCCGCCTTGATCGCCGCCTCGAAGTGGGGCGGACGGAACGCGGGGGCCTGGGCCATCAGCACGGTGTCCATCGGCACTTCGAGGAGCTTCTTGTAGTTGTCGGCCCCGCCGAAGCACTTGTCGGCGGGCACGCCGTGGCGCTTGCCCGTGCCTTCGGCGCGGTCCTTGAAGAAGTCGGCGCACGCCACGACCTGGATCTCGATGCCCAGCTTCAGCTCGCCGTTGAGGATCTTGGCCGCCTCGACGTGCTGGCTCAGGGCGCCGCTGCCGCGGCCGCCGCAGCCGATGAGGCCGACCTTGAACGCCTTGCCCTGTCCCTTGGCCGTGGCGCCGAGGATCGTGAATGCCCCGAAGGCGGCTCCTGCGCCGACGGCCCCCTTCATGAAATCACGCCGCGATACCCCGCTCTGCTCCTTCACCACTCGTCTCCTAATCCTGCTGGGGCAAGAGAAACGCTCGGAACGCGGACACGAATGTCCCAAGGTTAGCGCTCCGCGGCCCCCGTGTCAAGCGCGGGGGAGGGCGAGGGCCCGACCGCGGTCGCCGCTTGCTTGCCGCTGCCCCCTTTGCTACAATTCCCCCGTTCCTCACGGAGACACAGGGTCCGCCTCTCAGCCAACAGCGAGGAGAAGTCGTGTTGACCCGCTGGACGTCGTTCCTGAGCTTCGCCGCCGCCCTTGCCGCCACCACGCTCGCCCGCGCGGCGGAGCCGCCGCTGCCCGAGGTCACGCGGACCGATCAGTCGCGCTTCGTCCACCGCATCACGCTGATGGACGAGAAGGGCAACCCGATCGGCCCGACCAGCCTGGTGCCCTACAGCCCGAAGATGACGTGCAGCAGCTCGAAGTGCCACAACTACGACACCATCGCCCGCGGCACCCACAGCCGCGCCTACCCAAGCGTCCAGCCCGTGAAGCACCGCCCCGACGGCTTCGTGTGGACGATGTTCGACGGGGTGACGGGCATGGCGGCGCCGCTGTCGCACGGCGCGCTGCCCGCAGGGGCCGAGGCATTCGACCCGAAGGCGCACATTTCGGCCTTCAAGCTGGCCCTCCAGTTCGGCGCCTACCACGTTGGCGGCGGACGCCTGGAGCTCGACGCGGCCGGCAACCGCTACGACACGCAGCTCGCGGCCAACGCCGCCCTCCGCACCGCGACCGAGCCCCAGGCCAGCCCCGACTACTTCCAGGCCCGCTGGGACCAGAGCGGCATCATCGAGAACGACTGCATGGCCTGCCACGCCCTCCAGGGCTACGACCACGTCGAGCGCGCCGGCCAGATCGCCTCGATGAACTTCAAGTGGGCCGCCACCGTCGGGGCCGGCTTCGGGGCCGTCGAGGGCAAGACCTCGTCGCTCTCCCTCCCCAGCCCCGACGCGAAGCCCGACGAGTCGGCCGGGCCCGCCATCAAGGTGAGATACGACCCCGCGCTCTTCACCCCCGAGGGCAGGGTGCACGTCGAGATCGGCAAGCCGCCCGACGCCAATTGCCTGTTCTGCCACCGGCGTCCCGCCAAGGGCCAGGCCGAGTGGAGCGACTGCCTCGACGCCGACGTCCATTCCAAGGCCGGCCTGAAGTGCGTGGACTGCCATCGGGCGGGCGCCGACCACGTCGTCGCCGGCGACAGGAGGGCCGCCAGGGAGGCATTCGATTCCCTCACCTGCAAGGGCTGCCACACCGCCGGCCGCCTCGGCGCGCCCGTGCCCGCGCACCAGGGCCTGCCGCGCCTCCACCTCGAAGACCTCGCGTGCGAGACCTGCCACGTCGGCCCCAGGCCGCGCCTCGTGCCGTTGGCCTTCGAGCAGCCCACCGACCCCACCTGGAGCGTGATCCTGAGCACCCGCAAGCCCAGCGGCCCCGCCTTCTACGCCCCCGTCTACACCGAGCCCGAGGGCGGGCCCATCGGCGTCGTCCAGCGCCTGCTGCCGACGTACTACGCCAATCGCCGGCCCGACAAGAGCCTCGTGCCGTTCGACCCGGCCTACGTCTCCGGCCGCTTCCGCCGCGCCGCGAGCGAGATCAAGGACGACGACGGCGACGGCTCGCCCGAGATCAACACCGAGGCCGAGATCAAGGCGATGCTGGGCGCGCTGAAGAAGAAGGACGTCAGCCCCGCCTACATCGCGGGCGGACGGGTCTACGAGATGGACGACAAGGGCGAGCTGACGAGCGAGGCCACGCCGCTGGGCGACCCGCTCGACAATCCGCTCGCGCATAACGTCCGACCCGCCCCCCAGGCCCTCGGCGCCCAGGGCTGCACCGAGTGCCATCGCACCAAGTCCCCCTTCTTCCGCTCCCTGGCCCTCACCCAGGCGATGGGCGCCGACGGCAAGCCGCAGGGCACGGCGCTCTTCGAACAGCTCGGGAAGTCGGAGCTGGACCTCCGCCTCGCCTCGTTCCGCGAGCGCTACGTCCGCCGCTACGGCAGGATACTCGTGGGCCTCGTGGCCTTCGCCTTGCTCCTCCACTACGTGCTGTTCGGCCCGAAGCGCTACGACCGCAAGGTGCCCGTCGATCTGGTGCAGCGCTTCGGCGTCATCGAGCGGCTCAGCCACCTGGCGCTCTTCTGCTCGTTCCTGTGCCTGGCCTCCACGGGCCTGCTCATCTCGGTGGGGAAGGACACGCTGTTCGGCCACAGCGTGCCGCGGTTGCACGACCTGGCGTCGTGGGCGCTCATCGCCGGCGGCCTGCTCGCGGTGCTGTTCTGGGCGCGCGACATGATCTTCTCGAGGCTCGACATCGGCTGGGTGAAGGTGATGGGCGGCTACCTGGGCTACCAGGGCCACGTGCCGGCCGGCCGCTTCAACGCCGGGCAAAAGGGCTTCTACTGGTTCATCCTCCTCGTCGTCGCGTGCCTGGCCGCGACCGGCCTGATGATGCGCTACGAGCTGGGCGGCGAGCGCTGGGAGACCCTGGCCTACACGCTCCACGAGGTGTGCGCCTACCTGATGATCGCGTGCGTCCTGGCCCACGCCTACCTCGGCTCGTTCGCCAACCCCGGCACGATCGGCTGCGTGTTCAACGGCAAGGTCGAGCGGGAGTGGCTGGCTCATCACCATCCCGACTACGCGCCAAAGGAATGACGCGTGACAGGAATCACAGACCGCTACCCATCCTGGTCACGGGTCACGCGTCACGCGTCCGGGCCAGGCCAACAGGAGAAGGACTGACCGATGCGACAACGCCTCGCTTACCTGCCCTGGCTCGCCCTATCCTTCCTCGTCGCCGGCTGCGCGTTCGGGCCGCGGGGCAAACAGGTCTTCGCCCCCGTCGTCGCGAAGCCGGCCGACGCCGCGTGGCCCTTCGCCCTCCCCGCGGTCGAGGAGCCGAAGGAGCCGAAGAAGGATGGCCCTCGGCTGCGCGTCTACACGTGGTTCATCGCGGGGCAGCCGTCCGACTTCGCGAAGCTGGGCATTGACTGCGATAAGCCGTTCACGGCCCTCGCGGGCGGCGGGCAGACGAAGGTGCTGAGCAACCTGTTGCGGACCCGCCGCGCCCAGGTCATCACCGCGCCCCGCCTCACCGTCATCCCCGGCCAGACCGCTTCCATCGCCATGACCACCCGCTACGACTACCTGGGCGACTACCAGCGCCAGAAGCCCGAGGGCCAGGCCAAGGCCGCGTTCGTCCCCGTCATGCACCACGTGCTCGACGGCCTCCTCCTCAGCATCCGCGCGGAGCTGGACGGCGACCAGATCGTCTTCACCACCCTCGCGCCCAGGATGGCCAACTCGCTGGGCATGCGCGACTGCAAGAGCTTCATGAACGTCGGCAGCGACATGCTCCTCCTGGTCTGGCAGGAGCCGATCTTCCTGGCCGCCGAGGGGCTGCTGGCCCCCACCGACCCCGTCGCCTGCAAGGCGGGCACCACGGTCGCGATTCCCCTCAAGCACACCGTGCAAGCCACCGAAGCCACCGTGCGCAAGCACCTCGACTGCCCGGTCGAGGTGCTGAACGCCGACAGCATGAAGTTCCTCACCCGGCTCGACAAGCGCGGCTACCCCCTCCCTGGGCGCATCGTGGTCCTGGTCTCGGCCCGCCTAGCGACGGAGAAGGACGATGCTCCGGCTGAGGCCCCGAAGCCCTGAGCGGCTACTCTCTCGCGCCGCGGTGCTCGCGGCAACAGTGCTCCTGGCCGGCCTGGCCGTGGCCGCCGACCTCCCGAAGCGCTACACCGAGACCATCACGACCAAGCGGGGCACGAAGTTCAGCTACGAGATGGTGCTCATCCCCGGCGGCAAGTTCACCATGGGCAGCCCCGCCGACGAGCCGGGCCGCAAGGACCACGAAGGCCCCCAGCACAAGGTCGAGCTCAAGCCCTTCTACCTGTGCACCACCGAGGTGACCCTCGAGCAGTACAACGCCTTCTACCTCGAGACCCACCAGAAGGTGAAGGGCCTCGACCCCGGCCGCGGCGACCCGTTGAAGGAGGCCGAGGACGCCCTCGCCCCGCCGCCCGTGGACGCCATCACCGGCCCTACGCCGCTCACCCACGTGACCATCAACGCAGGCTGGGGCGAGGGCAAGCAGCCCGCCAAAATGGTCACCTGGTTCGACGCCCAGATCTACTGCAAGTGGCTCTGGCAGAAGACGGGCAGGAAGCATCGCCTGCCCACCGAGGCCGAGTGGGAGTACGCCTGCCGCGCCGGCACCACCACCCGCTACTTCTTCGGCGACGACCCCGCGAAGCTCGACGACTACGCCTGGTTCGACGACAACTGCTCCGGCGACACCGGCGAGCAGATGACCCATCCGGCCGGCGAGAAGAAGCCCAACCCCTGGGGCCTCTACGACATGCTCGGTAACGTCCGCGAGTGGGTCCTCGACTTCTACAGCCCCACCGCCTACGCCGACAACGCGAAGGCCAAGCCCTGCGTCAACCCTCGCGGCCCCGCGACGGGGAAGTACCACGTCGCCCGCGGCGGCTTCTACGACAACCCGCCCGCCGACCTCCGCTGCGCCGCCCGCGCCTTCGAGGAGGACTGGTGGAAGAAGGACGACCCGCTGGTCCCCAGGAGCCGTTGGTTCCTCCCCTACCGCGCCTTCATCGGCTTCCGCATCGCACGCGAGATCGAGGACAAGTAGTCTCCGTTGCGGCCGCTGCCTGGGGCGGAAGCCAGGCTCGCGGCGCGCCCTCGGCCCGCATCCCTGCCCCCCACCGCCATTCCGGGAGACCGCCTGAAGGCCGCACTGCGAACGGGACCTTCGGCGGCGGGGACCAGGGGGCGACGGGCGGAGAGCGCCGCCTCACCCACGAGGACAGGGCATGGACGACTGTTGCATACCTATTCAGGTATGCAATACTCCTCGCCTTCATCGGCTTCCGCATCGCACGCGAGATCGAGGACAAGTAGTCTCCGTTGCGGTCGCCGCCTGGGGCGGAAGCCAGGCTCGCGGCGCGCCCTCGGCCCGCATCCCTGGCCCCCACCGCCATTCCGGGAGACCGCCTGAAGGCCACACTGCGAACGGGACCTTCGGCGCCGGGGACCAGGGGGCGACGGGCGGAGAGCGCCGCCTCACCCGCGAGGACGGGGCATGGACGACTGTTGCATACCTATTCAAGTATGCAACATCTTGACAGCGTCCCAGGTTCTTGAGTCGGGGTTGATCTGGAGAGCAAAGAGGGGCATTCCTCAGGGGTTGACTTGGTAGGGAGTTCCTACACACCCAGAGGTCAGCCCCATGAAGATGGTAGTGGCGGTGGAGGTGGA
>DATKZY010000179.1:0-4550 GCA_035527715.1 Planctomycetota bacterium
AGCTCGGCGATGGCCTGGGCCGCCTCGTTCGGCGTGAGGGCCTTGCGATGGGCGTTCTCGGCGTAGCGGGCGAGGAGCCGGCGGGCCGGGTCGGCCAGGTCGGGGCGGATGAGGACGGGCACGCGCTCCATCCCCGCCCGCCTGGCGGCGGCCAGGCGGCCCGTGCCGGCCACGATGGTGCCCGTGCGGTCGCTCAGGATGATCGGGTGCAGCATGCCGACCCGCTTGAGGCTGTCGGCGAGCTCGTCGAGTTCGGCGTTGCTCTGGCGGACGCTCTGGTCGCTCGTGAGGCACGCGGCGGGGAGCTCGAAGAACTCGGGCTTGGGCGACTTGCTCATCAGACCCTCTCCACCTCCTCCACGACTTTGCCGTCGCGCTCGATCTCTACCGCCTCGATCTGCTCGTCAACAGCGAGCGCGGAGCGGGCAGCGGCCCGAAGGAAGGCAATGGGCGCGTCGGCAGGGTTGGGGATGCCCGTCAGTTGCTCCCAGGGCACGCGACGGCCATCAACGATCGGCCACAAGCGGGACATGGCCATCTCCTTTCAGGAGAAACGGCGGTCTCGGCGCGGAGCTGCGTGTGGTGGGTCTGCTCGCACCATCGTTGTCGCCTGCTGTAGTGGGCTCCTGGGAGGAGCTGGAGGAGGGGCGACGGTGCAGGCATCCGCTCCGAGGCCGCACGGTCGAAGACGAGGCCAGGGCGAGTGGGGAGGTGGCACCCGCCCTGGCCGTGCGGCGGCGTGGAGCCGGACTGCGATACGGCTCCTCTCGCCGCAGGCGAAACGTCGGGGATTCGGGGAAGGTCGCAGTCACAGGTCGCTCCCAAGTCCGCGTCCAGGTTCCCTCCGCAAGGATTGGCCTCCCCGTGAGGGTTCCTGGGACGCGAAGGGAAACCCCACGGGGAGGGGAGCCTTGCGGCAACGGCGCCGCGCTCCGCCTGAAATCAGGTCGTGGCCGCCGGCGAGGATTCCGGGACGAGGGCGAACCGCTCGCGGTAGTGCCTCGCGACGGTCTTGAGGTCTACGGCCAGGATCGCCGCCTCCACGGCGGTGGGCCTGGAGACGTGGGGGTCGATCTTCCGCAAGGCCACTTCGATTTCCTTGAGCTTGAGGTCGGCCAGGTCGCACACTTGGGCATTCAACCATCTGGGCATCCGGGGCTCCTCGGTCGGGGGTGCGTTGCGTCCGCGCACGATTATACTGCGGGGACGCAAGGTGTCAAGAGGAATTTTATGGATTTTTGCGTGCGGGCTTGCGTGCACGCAAATGGGGGGATACAATGGGTGTGCGGGGGAAATTGCCAGGAGGTGCCCGAATGGATACCATCGGGGCGTTTCTGAGCAGAGTGCGCGCGGAGATGGATGTTCAGCGGCTCACGGAGACCGCGTTGGGCGACCTGGCCAGGGTGGATGGTAGCACAGTGAACCGCATACTGCGAGGCTTGCAGAAGCCGATGGCGAGCACGGTTGCGAAGCTGGCCGCTGCGCTGGGCCTCGAGGTGCCGTTCCCGTGCGAGGACCCGGCGGTCGGCGAGGGCGAGGCGGCGTACGGCAGCCGCGTCGAGGCCGACGTGCGGGCGGCCTGCGAGGTGCTGGGGGGCCACAGGGAGTTGGCGTTGGTGCTCAAGCGTCTGGCCGCTCTGTCGGAGGGGGAGCGGCTGGGGGTGTATCGGTTCCTGGGCATCAAGTAGGAGGTCAGACGATCCTGGCGGCTGGTGGTACCACGTGTAAGCGCAGGGAGGAGGAAAGAAAGGACGCCACGATGAAAATGGTCGTTCTCCTGCTCGGCTGGGCCTCGCTTGTCAGCGGGGATGTGTTCACACACAAGAGGACGGGGGAGGAGTTCGTGGGCGAGATGCTCGATGTTACGAGCGTTCACCGCAAGGGAGCGGAGGCGACGGTGTTTCGCGTTCGCATGAAGTCTGGCTCCATCCGGCTCCTCTCGCCGGCGGATTGGAAGAGCGAAAGCGAGGGGGAATACAAGGCCCGGAAGGAGAAGGAGGCCAGGGAGAAGCTGGGCTCCTGGTCGCAGAAGCAGAAGGATCGGGCGGTGGTGACGCTGGCGTTCCCGACGCCGGCGGAGGCGGCGGCAATGCCGCGGCTGCGAGGGATGACCTTGGCCGTCCTCACGATTGATTGCTCGGCTGCGAAGGCGGCCCACGTCTATCCTGGCGGGGCTGGCGTGGTGAGTCTGGTGCTGAACGGCCAGAAACAGGTGCCGTGCGTGGACCTATCGGCGGAGTTCAGGGCGCGGCTGGCGGCGGAGCCTGAGTTGCTGAAGCGGTGGCTGCCGCGCGCGGAGGGCGCCACAGTGTTGCCTGGAGCGCTCGACGTCCGATGGGTCGGCTTCGAGGGCGCTATCGTGCCCACAGCCGTCCAGAGGGTGTGGTACCAGGGGACGAACGAACTGGCTCGCCGCGGCTAGCGCTTGATCTCGACCTGGAGAAGCCGGCCGTCGCTCTCCACGTCGAAGACGACGCCCTGGGGCTCAAGAGCCGTCTTCACGGTCCAGCGGTACTTGTGGATGCCGAGATGGTCAGTGGTCACGTCGGCGGCGCCGGGCTGCCACTTGGCGTTGCCGAGGGCGTCGACGGTGAAGTGCGCCAGGCCGTCCTTCTCGATCAGGATGGTGGTCGGCACGTCGAAGATTTCGAGCTTCAAGCCGGTGGCGGCCGTGAGGTCCACGCCCGTGTACGTCGTCCCTCCGTCGGCCGAGACCTCCAGTTTGTCCTTCAGCTCGTTGTTCTTCCCGACGAAGAGGGTTCTCACGGGCGGGGCCTCCTGGGCGTCAGGCGTTTGCGAACTTGATCTTGTGGGTCAGCTCGAGGGTGTCGGCGGCGGCCTTGTTGATGACGGCGAACTCGATGCGGCTGATGAGCGTGCCGTCCGTGGAGGCGGTGAGGAGGCCGCACTCGGTGAGCGCGCCCGTGCCGTTCCCGGCGGCGAAGGTGCCGACGACCTGGCTCGTGTCGTTCGCCACGGTCGTCGTCACGCGGGACTGCGTGCCGCTCACGCGGGTGCCGATCTCGGCTTCGAGCGCCGCGTCGCCCGCGGCGGGGTCCGTGGTGCCCGTCCCCACCGCCAGGTACTTCGGGATCGTCGCCTCGACGGCGGCCAGGATGCCGGCCAGATAGGCCAGTCCGGCGCTGGGGATGAGGTTCTTGTGGACGCGGCGCTCCTTCTCGCGGCCATCGGGGCCGCGGAGCACGAGCGTCCACTCGCCAACGACGCCAATGCTTTCGTCCATCTTCATGTTTCGCTCCTCAGATAATGGGTCTGACCCTTCGGACTGTGGTTGTGGTGGCCTGGCGTTCCTGGCGCTGGCCGCTTCGGAGGATTCTGGCGGCGAAGACGGCGCGGACGAGGCCGACAATCTCGAGGACGAGCTGGCGGCTGGCCGAATCGCTCAGGCCGAGGCTCTCGGCCAGTGTGATGGCGGCCGTCTTGGCGGCGGCGTCGAGCAGCCCGAGGGTTTCGCTCACGCTCAGGCTGGCAGCCTTCACCACGGCGTCGAGAAGGCCGAGCGTCTCGGCCAGGCTTTTGCGCACGGCCTTCCCGGCGGCGTCGCCGAGGCCGAGGCTCTCGGCCACGGGTTTGCCGACCCCCTTCCCTGCGGCGTCCGCGCAGGCCAGGGCCTCGGCGGCCGCCTTGGCGATGGCCTTTGCCAAGGCGTCACTGAGGCCGAGGCTTTCGGCGACGGGCTTCGCAACCCCCTTGCCTGTGGCTTCGGAGAGCCCGAGGCTCTCGGCCACGGGCTTGCCGACCCCCTTCGCGGCGGCGTCCGCGCAGGCCAGGGCCTCGGCGAGCGGCTTGCCGATTCCCTTGCCTGTCGCTTCGGAGAGGCCGAGGCTCTCGGCGAGAGGTTTGCCGACCGCCTTCGCGGCGGCGTCGCCGAGGGCGAGGCTTTCAGTGACCGTCAGTTGCCACGCCGCCGCCTCGTGGAGATCGTGGTTCTCGACGTAGCCGGTGATGGTGGCGGTGCCGGTGGCCTCGCGGGACGCACACGCGATGTGGTAGCGGTACGTCGTCGCGGCGACTGTCACGATCAGGGTGTCCAGAAGGTCGCCCAGGAGCCGGCCTGGGTCGTCGTAGATTTCGCACGAACCATCCGTGCCCGAGCGAATCGCGGTGCAGTAGTAGGGCGTGCTGAGCGTGGCGACGTAGGCATCGCTCGCACCAGTGCTCATCTCCCGCAGATTCAGGTATTGAATCGAGCCTGTGCCGCTGTAGTACCAATAGACCGTTTGGCCCGTCGCGCGGTCCGCAAAGGTCCCCGCTGCATTGCTCACGCCCCAGAGGTCCGCGTGCGCCGTGAACGAGCTTGTGGCGCTTACGAAGCAGTCGAAGTCGTGCGTGTAGTTGCCGAAATGACCCGCCCCAAAGTCCTTCGTGAGGTAGGCGGCTACAGAGCGGAGCATCGTATCGAAGGTGCAGCGGACGTTGCCCGCCTCGCCAATGGTCAGGTCGCCGTCTGGGTCAACCTCGGCGTAGGTGCTCAGGTCTTGGTAGGGGTCGGGCAGCGGCTCGGCGGGCGCGACGGAGAGGGCGTCGAG
>DATKZY010000180.1:0-45281 GCA_035527715.1 Planctomycetota bacterium
GACAGGGGACTAGGCCGCTCCGTCCGCAATACTCAGAGGACCGAGAGGTAGGCGTCCACCTCGAACTGGCTCACGTGGGTGCGGTAGCGGTCCCATTCGAGGCGCTTGTTGGCGATGAACGACTCGAAGATGTGGTCGCCGAGGGCGTCGCGGACCAGCTCGCTCGCCTCGGCGCACTGGATGGCCTCGAAGAGGCTGCCGGGCAGCTCGCCGATCCCGAGCTCGCCCCGTTCCTCCGGGGTGAGGTGATAGACGTCGCGCTCGGTGGGCGGCGGCAACTCGTACTTGCCCTCGATGCCCGCCAGGCCCGCCGCCAGGATCACGGAGAAGGCGAGGTAGGGGTTGCAGGCGGGGTCGGGGCTGCGCATCTCGGCGCGCGTCGCCTTCTCCTTGCCCGGCTTGTAGCGCGGCACGCGCACGAGGGCCGAGCGGTTCTTCTGCCCCCAGCAGATGTAGACCGGCGCCTCGTAGCCGGGCACCAGGCGCTTGTACGAGTTCACCCACTGGCTGGTCACCGCCGTGATCTCGCGGGCGTGGCGCAGCAGCCCGGCGATGTAGTGCTTCGCCGTGCCTGACAGGTGGTAGGCGTCCTTCGCGTCGAAGAAGGCGTTCCGCTCGCCCTTGAAGAGCGACTGGTGGACGTGCATGCCCGAGCCGTTGACGCCGAAGAGGGGCTTGGGCATGAACGTGGCGTGGATGCCGTGCTTGAGGGCGACCTCTTTCACCACGAAGCGATAGGTCATCGCGTTGTCCGCCATCGTCAGCGCGTCGCAGTAGCGCAGGTCAATCTCCTGCTGGGAGGGGGCGACCTCGTGGTGGCTGTACTCGACGGGGATGCCGAGGCGCTCGAGGGTGGACATCGTCTCGCGGCGCAGGCCGCTCGCCACGTCCTGCGGCGTGAGGTCGAAGTAGCCCGCGTTGTCCAGCGGCTCGGGCCGCTCGGGGCTGCGGAAGTAGAAGTACTCGAGTTCGGGCCCGACGTAGAAGGTGTAGCCCTTCTCGGCGGCGCGGGCGAGCAGGCGCTGGAGCGCCCAGCGCGGGTCGGCCGCGTGGTGCTCGCCCGTCGGCTCCAGCACGTCGCAGAACATCCGCGCCACCTTCCCGTGCCCGTCGTCGTGCCAGGGCAGGACGACAAACGTCGAGGGGTCGGGCTTCGCAATGACGTCGCTCTCCTCAATCCGCGCCATGCCCTCAATCGAGGAGCCGTCGAAGCCCATCCCCTCGTCGAGCGCGGTCGGCAACTCGTCCACCGAGATGGCGAAGCTCTTCAGAAACCCCAGGATGTCGGTGAACCACAGCCGCACGAACCGCACGCCCTCGCGTTCCGCGGCGGCGAGCACGTCCTTCTTCGTCATGGCAGGCACTCGATTCCTCCTGTCGGCAACGCATGCCGGCGGCGGGCCCGGCTCCGAGGCGAAAGTGCGGCATCCCGTGCCGTGGTCACCATGGTGCCCGAACCTTGCTCGCCTGTCAAGCTCGGAGTGACAGCCAAGCCAGCCTACCTCTGGCCGGCCCGGTAGTGGAGGGATTCCCAGTACTTGCGGTCGGTCTCGTAGACGTCGATCTTCGCCTCGGGCGACAGGTCTGGCGGCAGGATGCCGTAGCGCTTCATCTCGCGCAGGTATTGGGGCGGGGGTCGGAAGCCGGGCATGTCGAAGCGCCCGATGGTCTCCAGGTTGTGCTTGCCGGCCTCGACCATGGCCAGGAGCGCGCGGTGGTCGGGGTCCGCCGTGTCTGCGAACACGACCGCCGGCTTGTCCTGCTTGTCGCGGCACAGCTCGAGGCCGCCGGCGGCCTTGGCCAGCGGGGCGAGCAGGAGGAGCGAGCGCTCGGGCCGCGTGAGGTTGAAGACGATGTGGCGGCTGAGCTTCAGGCGCGGGTCGGCGAGGTCGAAGCGCCAGAACGATATGCCGCGCTCGTCGCACATCGCCTTGGGCAGGACGCTGTGGCCCGTGTGGCAGGCGGCGCAGCGGCGCTGGATCACCTGGGCGCCGGCCTTCGTGGTCGGCCAGTTGGAGTCGGTGTTGATCAGCCCGTTCGTCCAGTAGCCGCCGATGGCGCCGTTGCCGAGCGCGGCGTAGGTGCCGGGGTAGGGTGCGCCCGACTCGATCCAGAGGCGGAGCATGCGTTTCTGCTGCTCGGTGGCTTTGACGTCGTAGTGCGAGCCGTCGAGCATCTTGAGGATACGGCTGGCGGAGGAGCCGAGGGTGCGGGGCGGGTAGTTGCTGCGGGCCAGGTTGCGGCCATCGGAGAACAGGCGCCGCACGGTCATCGTGAAGTAGGCGTGGGAGAACATCGGCCCGCGGTCGCCCGTGAGAGCGACCTTGCCCGCGTAGGGCCCGCCGCGGGCGGTCTTCTCGTAGCCGTGGCAGGCGACGCACAGCCTGTCGAGGATCGGCTGGATGTCGCGGGGGAAGTCGAACACGTCGGGGCAGTCCCTGATCGGCTCGATGGGGCTGGGCGGCCGCAGCATGGCGAGTGCTGCCCCTTGGCGCGGCTCGGGCGGGGCCTGGGTGCGCGGCTCGTGGCAGCCCACGCAGCCGGTCGTCTCGCCCGGCTGCACGGTGACGAAGCTCTGCATGCGCTTCACCGACAGGTCGCTCGCATCGAGGGCGACGAAGAACAGACTCCGCAGCGCGGGCGCCTCGAAGTAGGCCGAGCCGTCAGGCTCCACGGGCACCGTGCCGAGCACGCGCTCGAGGGTGAACGTGCCGCCGTAGCTCAAGGGGTCCATCCCGCCCGTGAAGTTGATCGGCTTGGGCAGCGACTCCAGGACGAGCAGCTTCTTGACCTCGTCGCGCTCGACCCCGGCCATGTTGCGGCCCTCGCAGACATCCATCAGCACCAGCCGCCCGGTCTCCTGCTGAAGGTCGACGCGGGGTGCGATGAGCCGCTCGCGGGGCCGGGGCGCGAGGGGCCGGGGCTCGTGGCACTGGAGCCCGGCCGCCACCTCCTCGGCGCGGCACTGGTAGACCCCGATGGCCTTGCCCGCGGCATTCACCAGGACGATTCGGCGGTCCTCCGCCGCGAGGAAGAGGTCCTCGGCGAGCGCCCACGGGTCGCGGTAGCTGCCGCCGGGGACCGTGCGCATGGCGGGCCGCGCGTCGGGGCCGCTGCGGGGGTCAATCAGGGCGATGGCGCCCGCGTGCTCTCTCGCCCCGTGGCCGCCCGAGTGGATGGCCACGATCTTCTCCGAGTTCGGGATCGGCTTCGCGTCAATGAAGACCCCGCCCGGGTGGAGGTTGCCGAAGAAGGTCATCTGCGCTGTGCCGTCGGGGTTGGCGATCCAGAGGTGATGATAGTCCACCTGCGAGCGGTCCACATACTCCCAGCGGGTGTAGATCACCTGGCCGCTGGGGAGCACCCAGGGGGTGTTGTCGTGCTCGTTGTTGCTGGAGATGGGCCGGAGATTGCCGCCGTCGCCGTCGCAGCGGTAGAGGACGGCGACGGGTGTGACCCAGCAGTTCACCCAGCGGTTGCAGCGGCTCGACACGAACACGATGCCGCCGTCGGGCAGATAGCAGGGCTCGATATCGTCGGCCGGCCCGTCGGTGAGCTGTCGCAGGTTCTGGCCGTCCGCTCCAATTTCGTAGAGGTGGTAGTAGGGGCTGTCGCCCTTGCGGCAGGAGAAGAGGATCTTCTTCGCGTCGTAGTGGACGACCGGGTCGCGGACGCCCCCCTGGGGATCGTCGAGGAGCACCGTGCGCTCGCCGGTTCGCAGGTTCAGGCGGCAGAGCTTTCCGCCGGGGCCATAGGTTTTCCGCCGGTCGTCCTGGGCGTAGTAGCCGAAGTTGGCGTACCAGTGGCCGTCGCGGCCCGGCTGGCGCAGGGCGAAGACGATCTCCTCGATGCCGTGGTCGGGCAGGGCCTCGGCGAGGCGGCGGCGGGCCTCGCTCTCGGCCTTCTCGCGGGCCGCGTCCATCCGCCGCCGCAGGGCCGCCATGCCGTGCTCGCCCTGGCCCTTCAGGCACTCCAGCTCCCATACCGAGAAGAGGTTCCACCGGCCGGGCTTGAGGCACAGGAGGCGCAGGTAGCGCCCCTCGCCCTTCAGGTTCTGGACGACCTCGCGCCCGCCCTTGCCGCTGGTCTGGTGGTGGAGGGTCTCCCACTTCGTCCCGTCGCGGGAGACCTGGAGCTGGTATTCGATGGCGAGGGCGGTCTCCCAGTGGATCACCACGTTGTCCACGGGCATGACCTTGCCGAAGTCGAGCTGGAGCCACTCGGGCTTTCCGGAGAAGGCCCCGCTGGCCCATCGCGTCTGAGGGTTCCCATCGAGCGCGTAGCGGGGCAGGTAGGCATCGGAATGGACCGACGACGCGGCGATCGGGGGGCCTGGCTCCGCCGCCGAGGCTGCCGCCAGGAGGGCCGCGAGCGCGAGCATTCGGTGAAGCACGGAAACGACCTCTCTCACTTGACCGCGCAGGTCTCCTCGGCGGCGAACGTGTATTCCACCCGCACCCCGCGGCGGCTGTAGGTGTCGCAGACGTAGATCGCGTCGCGGCTCACCCCGGCCCCGGTGGGCCAGCCGAGGGGGATGTCGGGGATCACCACCGTCGGCTTGCCGGCCTTGCCCTCGGGCAGATTGGGGTTGACGTAGAGCGAGTCGAAGTTGCCGTACCTGCCGAACTCGAGGATCTGGTTGCCCGCATTGTCCACGATCCGCACCGAGTTGGTGATGGCGTTTGGCAGGTAGAGGCGGCCGTAGCGGTCGAGGTCGAAGCGCGGGGTGCGGCAGGTGCAGCACAGGTTGTTGCCCCAGCTCGAGTGGCTGAACGGCCCGTAGCCCGGATAGGCGGCCACGGCGCCCTCGATGAAGGCGTCGGCGAAGACCCCGGCGTCGCGGTAGCCCGCGCGCGCCTCGATGCCCTTGGTCCCCGGCGGGCGCAAGGAAGCGGCATCCGGCTTCTGGCCCTTGGCGGGGCTGTGAACGGCGCCGCCGTCGGGGCCGAACTTGAACACGCTCCCCGTGGTGCACAGGTAGGAGAGGTCCTTGGCCCACTTGGCGGGCACCGGGGCGTCCTTGGGCCAGTTCCAGAGGCCCAGGTAGATGTTGCCGGCGAGGTCCACGCGGATGCCGCCATTGGCGGGGTTCACAGGGCCGATGGTCGCGCGGCCTCGGCTCTTGCCCTCCTTGTCCTTGACCTCCAGGTGCTGTCCATCCTGGAACTTGCCGTCGGGGCCGTAGCAGACGACCCAGTAGGTCGCCCAGTCGTACATGAAGGAGATGTAGCTCCTGCCGTCGGGGCCGACGCCGAGGCCGCGCTCGGCGTACCCTGGGCCTTCGCGGCTGTAGATGTGCTGGCTGAGCACGTGCGTCCCTGTGCCGGCGAAGGGCGCGGGCTCGAGGTCGCGGGTGTAGCGCGCGAAGGGGCCGGAGTAGTCCTGGAACTCGGGCGCGCCTCTTCCCTGGCGGGCGTAGAGGAGCCCGTGGTAGCCCACGGCAAGGTCCTGCGACCAGAAGGGCTTGCCGTCCTTCATCAGGCGGATGCCGTTGCCGGTCTTCCCGTCGTAGCGCCACATGCCCACGGTGCCGTCGCTGCCGTAGACCTCGTCGCGGTCGAAGTCCACGGCCAGGCGGTGCCAGCCCCACTGGGAGTCGGGCCTGGGCTGGTAGGCGGTCTCGACGGGCTCGAACGCCTTCCCCTTGTCCTCGAGCGCGAGGAGGCTGTACTTGCCGGCCTTCGTGATGCTGGTTCGGAGCCAGCACAGCGCCCGGTCGCCTGGGAAGCTGAAGGCCATCGCCACGAGGTCGGCGGTGCCTGCGATCTCATGTTCCGCTGCGGGCCGGGCATCCGGCCCAATGGAGTCGAACCGCATCAGCTTGAGGTCCACGCTCTTGCGCGGCACGCAACGCTTCTCGAGCACGTAGAGCGCCCCGGTGCGGGGATGCACGGCGAGCTGGTCGGGCCAGCGGACGGCCACGTGTCCCACCTCCTTGCCGCTCTCATCGAACACCGCGACCCTGCCGCGCTCGCGGTCGGCGACGTAGACGCGGCCCCGCGCGTCCGCCGCCACGCCGTGGACCGGCCCCTTGGGCGCGCCGGCCAGGCCGTAGGCTGCCCAGTCGCCGCCGTCGGCGGTCCAGTTGCCGCCCAGCCCGTCCTGGTGCTCGACCTTGATGGTCGCGAACGGCTCTGCCGGAGCATCCCCGTCGAGCGTGAGCCGGTAGACGACGCCGGGCGGGTAGCGCGGGTCGTAGGGATGGCCGTACCGGCTCTTGGCCGAGTAGCGGCCGCTGATGTAGAGGGCCTTGCCGTCGGGCGAGAGCGCGGCATAGGTGTGGCCGCACCGCGGCGGGGTGCCCGCGGCCCAGAGGGGCCGGGTCTTGAACTTCTCCCCGGCCACGGCGCCGCGGGCGTCGAGGCGGAACAGGCTCCTGCCGTCGGTGAGCAGGATGCCGTGCTCCTTCGTCGCGGCGACCAGGTGGAGCGTGACCGATGGCGTCATGCCGCTGCCGTTGCCGCCCATGAGGAGGTAGAACTGCACGTTGGTGCTGCGATAGTTCCGCGGGCGGAAGCACTTGCCCTCGTCGTCCCAGGCGGCGACATCCCTCATCGCTCCCGGCTCCAGGTCGGCCGGGAAGGGCATGAGCGTCCGCAGGTACTTGCCCTCCGGCGAGAAGGCCCGCAGGGTCATGCAGGTCAGGGAGTCCTCCTCGCGGTAGCCGACGGCGTAGAGGTTGCCCTGCTCGTCGCTGACCATCGAGGCGATGAGGCCGAAGGTATAGGGGTCGTCGCCCCCGAGGAAGCGCCCGAACCGCACGCCCATGCCGGCTCGGACGCGGACGCGGAACGGCCCGCCCTGGGCCGGCTTCCCGAAGTCGTCGCGGAGGTCCCACTCGAGGGACTGGCTGAGGCCGGCCTTCAGCGGCGGCGGGGGAGCCTTGTCGCCGCCGAGCACGCCGGCGGCCAGGTGCCGTACCACCGTGCCGTCCACGCCCAGGGCGCTGACCTCGACATTGGTCGGGGCGGCCACGGCAAAGGTGATCCGCACCTTCGCGCCGTCCTGGACAGCGGCCGGCCTGGTGGCAAACGCGCCTTCGCCGGCGCATGCCGCTCCGACGGCGAGAGCGAGGGCGACGGAGATCGCATTCTGCATCTTCGGGCGTCCTGCCGCGCGGTCAGGGGTTCTTGCCCGGCGGGCGCGGAGCCGTGAGGGCGCGGAACCAGGCCCAGATGCGCTCCGGCTCGCCGTCGGGCAGGAAGTGGCCGAGCTGGGGCACCTCGCGGTAGGTGACGGTGAAGCCGGCCTTCTCGAGGCGCTCGCGCGAGGCGCGGGCGCGCTCGACGGGGATCTGGTTGTCGGCGGCGCCGTGGACGATGTAGACGCCGAGGCCGCGGGCCTTCTGCAGGATCGCGTCGGCCTCGGGGCTGGGCCGCGCGACGAGGGCGCCGCACGCGGGGGCGATCGCGCGGAAGATCCCCGGGTTCCGCAGGCCGAAGGTATAGCTGTACGTGCCGCCCTGCGAGAAGCCGGTCAGCAGGATGCGGTCCTCATCCACGCTGAAGCTGCCGGCGATCTTGCGCACCGTGGCCAGGAGGTCCTTCTCGTCCGCGATGTCCCACATGCGCTTCTTCGTATCGCGGCACTCGGGGCCTGCGACGAGGAAGGCGGCGGTGCGCTCGGCGGCCTCGCCCCAGATGCTGACGAAGCGCGCGCCGTGGAGCCCGGCCGGGTGGAGGACAACGACCAGGGGGTAGCGCCTCGACTTGTCATAGGTCTTCGGCACGTAGAGCCAGCAGTCGCGCCGGGGCAGCCCCTCGGCGGGCATGCGCATCAGGCCGGTGGGCGGCTCGGGTGGGGCCGTTGCCGCGGCGGCGGGCAGGGGCCCGGCCATCATCAGGGCCAGGGCCAGCGCGCGCACGGCTCGTGCCCCGGCCCGCGCGGCGTGGAATCGTGGAGCGAAGATGGCCGGTCTCCTATTCAGCCAGGTCTACCAGGACCCGGGCGAGTGCCTGGCGGAGGACGGGCTCGATGCCCGGTTGGAGTCGCAGGGCGCCGTAGAGGTAGGGCGCCGTCTCGACCTCGTAGCCGCCCTCGGCGAATGCCTCGTCGGTCGGCAGGTAGCCGATGGTGCCGTTGGCGCCCCCGATGGGGATCGTGTGCGGGAAGGGCGAGAGCTCCTGGAGGCCCTTCTCGAGCTCCGCGAAGGGCTCGCCCGAGAGGCCGACGATGGCGATGCGGCCGATGGCGATGCCCTGGACCTCGAGCTCCGCCGCCTGCTCGCCGCGGGCCTCGCTCGCCACCCGCACGAGCTCGGAAGCCCAGTCCACCCGCATGCGTCGGCGGATGACCTCCGACTTGTCCTCGCTGCGGCCGAGGATGCCGGCGAGGCGTTCGCGCTCGGCCAGGAGCCTGCTCTCGGCTTCCTCGATCGAGGGCAGCGACTCCAGCGGCAGGGGCACCCGCAGCGAGCGTGCCCGCAGGCCGAGGCCGCCGAGGAGCTCGATCGACTTCATCTCCTCGATGACGGCGCGGCCGAGGGCGATGCCGAGCTGCTCGACCTCGTCGAAGTTCCGCTTGGTGTGGTTCGCATCCACGTCGCCCGCGAACCCGAGAGCGAAGAGGGCGACCGCGGTGTCGCCGAAGTTCTCCTCGACCACGCGCTCGGCGTGGCCCGCGTAGTCGCCCGAGACCTGGAGGTTCCGCGGGCCGAGGACGGCCGGGTGCGCGCCGTAGGTGAACAGCAGGGCGAGCGGCCCGCCGCCCTCCTCGGCGACGACGAGGACGTGCGCGTACGGCGAGGCGTAGCGCGCCGGGTTCTTGCCGATCCCGAGCCGCCCATCGGGCGCGCGCTCGCGGCGGTTGACGCCCAGGTACACCTTGGCGCGGCCCGCCCCGGCCCGCGCCGGGCGGAGCGCGCCGCCCGCCTCTCGGGCCACGCCCACCAGGCGGTTGCGCAGGGTGTCCAGGTAGAGCGGGTCGGGGGCACTCACGCGGCGGCCCATGACCAGCGGGCCGGCGTGCGTGTGCGAGGTCGCCAGCAGGACGTGTTCGGCGGGAATCCCGAGCTCCTGCTGGATGCGGCCGCGCACCTCGGCGGCGAAGGCGGGAGAGACCTCTGGGAGGTCGGCGGAGAGGATGGCCACGCGGTGCGCGCCATCGTCCAGGACCAGGGCGCGCGCGAAGAGGGGGTCGTGGACGCCCTCGGAGGGGTCGGTCCGCTCGGGGAAGCCGCCCATCGGCAGCCCCTTCGGGGGGGTGATCTCGACCCGTGCGCTCCCTGCTCGCATGCACGCACTCCACAGGACCGACCGGGAGCCAAGGGGAACCGCCCCTTGTGCCCCTCCGTGCGATGCTAGCATGTGGCCCAGCCATTTGCAAGGCGCGGCCGGCGCTGCTATGATCTACAGGGGGAGGGTTTCCGCGTGCCGTGGGCGCCGGGCGGCGCGGTTCGCCCGGGGCAAGCGGGTCATATTGTCATGGAGGAGCAACTGTGAAATCGTCGCTGTGGCTGTGCGTGGCGTTGGCTGGGCTGGGCGTGCTCGCGGGCATGGGGGCGGCGGCCGCGGCCGACTGGCCGCAGTGGCGCGGGCCGAACCGCGACGGCCTCTCCGCCGAGAAGGGCCTCCTGAAGGAGTGGCCTCAAGATGGCCCGACGCGGCTCTGGACCGCCAAGGGCCTCGGCGACGGCTTCGCCTCGATGGCCGTGGCCGACGGGCTGATCTACACGGCCGGCAACGTGGGCGGCGACCTGATGCTCGCGGCCCTCGATCTGGCCGGCCAGACGAAGTGGCAGGTGAAGGTTGGCTCCGCCTACACCAAGGACAGCCCCGGCTCCCGCGGCACGCCGACGGTGGACGGCGGCTGCGTCTACTACGAGACGCCCGACGGCACGGTGAGCTGCCTCGACGCCAAGAGCGGCAAGGGGGCCTGGTCGCTCAACATCCTCAAGGAGTTCAAAGGCCGCAACATCACTTGGGCGCTCTCGGAGTCCGTGCTCATTGACGGCGACCACCTGATCGCCTGCCCCGGCGGCCCCGAGGCGGCGATGGTCGCCCTCGACAAGAAGACGGGCAAGACCGTGTGGGTGTGCAAGGGCGCCGGCGACAAGCCCGGCTATGCCTCGCCCATCGTCGTGGACTATCAGGGCCTCCGCCAGTACGTGACCATGACCTCCCACGCCGCCATCGGCGTCCACGCCAAGACCGGCGAACTCCTCTGGCGCTTCGGGCACAAGACCTCCTACGATGCCAACATCCCTACCCCGATCTTCAGCGACGGGTGCGTCTTCATTGACAGCGGCTACGGCAGCGGCGGCGAGCTGCTGAAGCTCAAGGTCGAGGGGCAGAAATGCTCGGCCGAAGAGGTCTGGCGCACCAAGGCCATTGACAACCACCACGGCGGGATCATCCTGGTGGACGGCTGTCTCTACGGCTCTGCCCACGGCGGCAAGTGGGTCTGCCTGGACTTCAAGACCGGCCAGGTGAAGTACTCGACGGACGGCGTGGGGAAGGGCTCGATCACCTATGCCGACGGCCTGCTCTACACCTACAGCGAGCGCGGGAACGTGGGCCTCGTGAAGGCCACGCCCGAGGGGCACAAGGTCATCAGCAGGTTCCGCGTGCCCGGCGGCGGCAAGGGGCCGAACTGGCCGCACCCCGTCGTGTGCGGCGGCCGCCTCTACCTGCGCCACGGCGACCTGCTGTTCGCCTACGACATCAAGGGGAAGTGAGCGCTCAGGGGAAGACCGAGCGCAGGGAATCGCGGTAGCTGCGGCAGAAAGCCGCGGCGGCGATGAGCTTGAGAGCGTCGCCCGGCAGGAAGCACAGGATGCCCTTTTCCAGCGCCATCGGCACGCCGTAGCCGCATCCGAGCGCCAGCCAGGCCGCGCCGAGGACGAGCAGGATCGCATCGCCCAACGCCATCGCCAGCACCAGGCGAGCCATCGAAGGCTCCGCCACGCGCCGCGTGAGGGCGCCCACCAGCCACCCCGCCGCCACGAAGCCCACCAGGTAGCCCGTCGTGGGGCCGAGCCACTGGCCCGTGAAGATCGGCACGCCCACCGCGCCAAGCGCGAGATACGATGAGAGAGCCACCGTGCCCAGCCGCGGCCCCAGCCCCGCGCCGGCCACCAGCACGAAAAAGGTCTGAAGCGTGATCGGCACCGGCGTGAAGGGCAGGTAGACCCGCGCCTCGGCGGCCAGCGCCAGGCACAGCACCGTGCCCGCCACGCCCACCACCGCCGCCACTTGACGGCCCGCCGGCACCTCGCGGGCCCACCACGACGACACGACGCCAGGACTGCTCACGCTGGAATGCCCTCTTTGCCTGGTCAACCGAGGAGAATGGTAGGACGTATGGGACATATGGGACCCATGGGACAGGGGACGTGCTTCTGTCCCATAGGCCCCATATGTCCCATCGGTCCCATCCCCGACCGCACCAGCATACCCGCACAGGCCGCCCCGGTCAAGCGGCGGCTCAGAGATCCGTCACCTCCACCAGGTGGTCAATCTCGGCCGCGAGGTAGAGCCTGCCGCGGCCGACGCCCGGGCAGCGGCGAGCGGCGACGGCCCAGCCCTTGGGCGAGCGGACGTATTCGCGCCAGAACGGAAACGTGCGGCACTGCGTCGGGCGCACCTCGTAGACGCGGCAGCCCGCGGGCGACCAGAAGATGCAGTCGCCGTTCGCCAGCTCGAGCAGCGACCAGGCGCCCATCACCTTGCGGAGATAGGTGCGGGCGAACTCGGCGGCCTCGAGCTTCAGCCCCCGGGCGATCGAGGCGATTTCCAACTCGTCCACCCACACGTAGCCCGGATCGCCCCGGCAGCAGCGCCCGCACCGGGTGCACTCGAATCGCAGGCCCTCGGGATACCACGGGGCCTCTGCCTTTGGGGAGAAGATGCGCATGGCTCAGAAGATGGGCTCTTGGTCCTCGGCCCTGCGGAGGATGGCGCGGCGGATGGCCACGACGACGCCCGTGACGGTGAATGCCGAGAAGCCGGCCGCCAGCGTGAACTCCGTGTGCGTGGCCACCAGCAACGCCACGATGGCCAGGAAGGCGAACTCGGCGAACGTGTGGTGCCGCCGCACGAGCCGGCTCATCAGGTGCGGATACGGCACCCGGCTCACCATCAGAGCCCCGGCGAAAAACGTCACCGTCGGCAGAATCCGCGACACGATCGCCACGTTGTGCTGGCTCCGCAGGTAGCTGTCGAGGATGATGAGCGTCGCCACCTGCCCCGCCGCGGCCGGCGACGGGAGGCCGACGAACGACTTGTGGCTCTCCTCGTCGAGGCCCGTCTGCACGTTGAACCGCGCGAGCCGCAGCGCCGCGCACACCACGTAGACCATGCACGACATCCACACGAGCCGCTGGTGCTGAAGCTCGGCCGTGGCCGACAGCACGGCGACCAGGAACGCGGGCGCCACGCCGAAGCTCACCACGTCGGCCAGCGAATCCAGCTCCGCCCCGAACCGGCTCTCCACGTGCGTCAGCCGCGCCGCCAGCCCGTCCACCGAGTCGAACACCATCGCCAGCAGCACCATCCAGGCGGCCAGCTCCAGCCCCTGCTGCCCGCCCTTGGCCGCGAAGTACACGGCGTGGAACCCGCACAGCAGGTTCCCAAGCGTCAGCATCGAAGGAACGGCTGCGATCTTCCGCATCAGGTGTCCCCCGCGGTCTGGGAATCCGTGCAAAATGCAAAATGAAAAATGCAAACTGCGAAATGCGGAGTCTCAAGAGAAGCCAGCCGTCCGAGTGGCCTCATTTTGCACTTTGCGTTTTGCCCTTTACATTTTGCATTTCCGAATCGGCGACTTCTCCCAGCACGCTTGCCCCGGCCTTCACGTGGTCCCCCACAGCCACCGCCGGACGGAAGAGGGCGGCCTTGGGCACGTAGACCTCGAGGCGCGAGCCGAGCTTTACCATACCAAACCGCTGCCCGCGTTTCAAATCGTCCCCCACCGCGCAATCGGTGACGATGCGGCGGGCGACGAGGCCGGCGATCTGCCGCACCAGAATCCGGGAACCGTCGGGCCGCTCGAGGCCCACGAACGCGCATTCGTTCTCACTCGTCGCCGCCGCGCCCATCGCGTTGCGGAACTTCCCAGGCCGATAGGCCCGGTAGACCACCTTGCCGCCGAGCGGCGCACGGTTCACGTGGACGTTGAACACCGACATGAACACGCCGATGCGCAGGGCCTCGGCGTGGAGAAACTCGTCTTCCCGAACCGTCTCGATGTCGGCCACGCGCCCGTCGGCGGGCGAGACCAGCTTGTCGTCGCCCTCGGGCGGCACCCGCTCGGGGTCGCGGAAGAAATTCACCAGCAGCACCCACAGCGCCGCGGGCACGATGGCCGCCCAGGGAAACAGCCACGCCGCCACCACGCACAGCCCTCCCAGCACCAGCGTGCCGACGGCAAGCTCCCGCGTCCCGTACCGCGTCAGGGGCCAACGCAAGGCTAGAACCTCGGGCTCTTTCTCCCCTCCACCGCCCGATTCTACCGGAGCGGCGCCGAGGGGTCAACACAAGAGGCCAAGGCGCTCAAGATGATCACGCGCGCAACACGGGGGGTGATCATCTTGGCTGGCCTGACCGCAGTGGCGTTACGCCGCCATAAGCCTCGTTCCTACAAGGACATGTGTCGTTGGGCTCCTCGCGGCACAGGCTGAATCAAGATGATCAGCCCCTTCCGACAGGAGGGGAAGTGATCATCTTGAAGGCCGAGCGGCCCGGCACCCATCCATTCATCCACTTCCCGGGCGACAGGTCACTCTCGCGGGAACAACTCGGCCATGCAGCTTGCGGCGCGGGCGGCGTCGGCCTTGGGCCGTTTGGCCTTCTGGTAGAGCTCGGCAAGGGTGTCGAAGGCCCACCGCGTGTGGTAGCCCCCCTGGATGAAGTGCTCGAGATGGGCAATCGCCGGCTCGATCCCGCCCATCTGCTGGAGGGAACGGATGAACGCTTCGGCCAGGTCCACGGGCAGGGTGCCCGCGCCGGCGGCGCGCCCGAGGAGGAGCGCTGCCAGGTCGGGCCGGTCGTGCTCGGCCGCGAGCCGCCCCGCCGCAAGCTGGACCTCTTGGCGGATTGCAGCAGGAGCCGCCGCCAGCGCCTTGTCGAGGACTGGGACCACCTCCACCGCCCAGCCCGGCTGCTCCAGAACAAGGGAGGCGATGAGGCCGACGCGATAGGGCGAGGCGTTGCCCTCGGCGGCCTCGCGGAGCACGAGGTCGAGGGCCTCGCGCGCCCTGTCGGCCGCGCCGAGCGCGCGGGCGTATTCGGCCAGGAAGTTGTCGGCTCCGCCCGCCAGCCCGTATGCCGAGCGGAAGGCGGCGAGGGCCTTCTCGCGGTCGCCTTGCGCGGCGCGGGCGCGGGCGAGGCGGAGCCAGGCCAGGGCCTTCGCCTCGCGGTCGCGCGCGTTGGCCACCACCACCTCCAGCAGGTCCAGGTTCTCGAGCTGGGCGAGGGCGCCGGCCAGGGCGAGGCAGGCCTCGCGCGTCGCCTCCCGGCCGCGGAACGCCCGGAGGCGCTCCATGGCCTCCTTGAAGCGCTGGGCCTGTGTGGGGCCTTCGCTCCGCCGCGGTGGCCGCCCCGCGACCGTGATGCCCACGGGGTCCCAGCTCCCGCGCACGAAGCGCCCCTGGCTGTCGTTGAGCGCGTGAACCTGGCTCTTGACAAGCGGGTCGCGGAAGCGCTTGTTCCAGCCCTGCCACCACTCGCCGCCGAGCTGGAACATGGCGATGGTGGCGAAGTAGCGGACGAATGCCGCATCCGGCGCGTCCGTCGCGGCGGGGTCCACGCGGCGGAACACGAGGTTCGCGGCGCCCCGGACGGCCGCGTCGTTCCGCCCGTCGCCGCCGAGCATCAGGCGGGCGAGCAGGCAGCCCGCCGTGTGGAGCGGGTGGAACTCGCCGCGTCGCGGCCTGCCGGCGAAGCCCACCGCGCCGTCGGCGCCCGTGACGCTGTCGAGGTAGGCGCGGATGCCCCGGATGGCCTCGTCGGACACCTTCAGCTCGGAGAGCGTGGCGCTCCTGAGCGCGAGGGCGCCCCAGACCGAGGTGAAGGGGTCGCTCGGCTTCCTCATCTGGCCCCAGCCGAGCAGTTTCTTCCCGCCCCGCTCCTGAAGCTCGAGGAGCAGGTTGAGCGCCTTCTGGGCCGGGCCGCCGATCTCCGGGTCCCTTGTGAGGCCGTAGGCCTCCGAGAGAACAAATGTCGCCATGGCGTGCTCGTAGGCGCCGGGGCCGATCAGCCCCTTCGCCTTCTGCTCGCACGCAAGCCACTCCAGGCCCTTCCCCACCGTGGCCTTGAACCTGCCTTTCGTATGGGCGTAGCCGGCGCCCAGGAAGGGCAGGAGGGCGAGCGAGGTCTCCTCGTGCGACAGCGGCTGGCCCCACGAGCCGTCGGCGTTCTGCGCCCTGGCGAGCCAGATGAGGGTGGCCATGACGGCGCTCTCCGAGTAGCGGCTGGACCCGGCGCGTGCGATGGTGCTGCGGCCGGAGTAGATCCCGCGTGCAAATCCCCGCGCCGGATCATCGAGGGCGAAGACGGGCGCGTTGGACGCGGCGTCAACGCTCGGCGGGGCGGCCGGCCGCGTCTCCGTGCGCGGAGCCGGCAGGGCAGGGGGCGGCGGCACGCTCGGCTGCGGCAGGCGAACCGGCGGCTCCGGCACCACGGGGAGCGGCGGCGGCTCCGCCAGCCGACTCTCCCTGTAGACCGGCAGGAAGCGGTAGTAGACCTCGAAGCACAGAGTCGCCAGCGCCGTGCTGACGACGCGGCCCTCGAAGCGGCGCGGGTCGAGAAGCGAGAGGTCGAGGTCGGCGAGCGTGAACGCCTTGGGCGCGGGCGCGGGCGGGGGCTCGGGCGGCGGGGCCAGCGGGGGCCGCACGCCCAGCTCCTCGGGCGGGGGCGACGTGCGGAGGCGGCCCATCTGCTCCCAGTAGCGGCGGCGCTTCTGGCGATCTATGCCCCACTTCGGATACTCCGCGTCGCTCTCCAACACGAGGAACGAGGTGTAGGGCGAGATGAGGGTGAACTCCTGGGAGAGGGCGGTGATCTCCTTCGCGATCTCCTCGGTCTGCGGCTGGAGGAGGAGGGCCTCCATCCGCTCGCGCGCCCAGAGGCGGGCGACGAAGGCGTTGCGGCTGTCGGTCTCAGGGAGCTTGAAGCTCGCCGTGGCGTCGGGCTGACCGGGCCGCTGGATGGCGACCTTCAACTCGCCCGCCTTCCTGTAGCGCCCGACCACCACAAGCTCTTCCCCCGCCACCAGGGTGTCGGGCTGCTCGGGGTAGACCGAGTGCACCTCGGCGCCGCTGAAGACGAGCTTGGGCGCGGGGCGGAGCTCGGCGTCGAGCGTCGCGGCGAGGCGGGCGGCCTGCTGCTCCACGTCGTCGCCCGGGACGAGGATGCGGAAGAGTCCGCCCGTGCGGCGGGCCAGCTCGCGCAGCACCAGGCGGTCGTGCTCGGCGCCCATCGCGACGCCGTGGAAGCGGACGCGGTGCTTTTCGAGGATGGGCGCGGCCCTGGCGATGAGCTTTTCGCTGGCCGTCTCGCCCTGCGTGGCGATGCCGTCGCCGAGCAGAATCACGTCGGGGCGGCCGCGCGGTGGGTTCCGCTGGAGGAATTCGCCGAGGGCGTCGAAGGCGGCCTCGACGTTCGTCGCGCCGAGGGGAAGGGTGTCCCTGAGGGCGGCCAGGACGCCTTCGGCGACGAGCGGGCCGGAGGCGAACGTGCCGCCGCCGTGGATGCGGGGCGCGACGTCGAAGCTGATGACGGCGAAGCGGTCGTTGGGGCGCAGAGCGGTGATGAGGGCCTGCGCGGCGCGGAGCTGCGCACCATAGTCGTCGGCCCGCCGCGACAGCGACGTGTCCACCATCAGCACCACGTCGCGCCCCTCCCGCCCGTTTGTAGTTCGGCCTTCAGGCCGTCTTTCGGACGGGCTAAAGCCCGAACTCCCAACGTAGGAGAGGAGGAAGAAGCCCTCCTCGCCCTCGCGTCGGTCGGTGGTGATTTCGATAGGGGCGGAGCTGGGCTGGCGGAAGCGGAGCGCGAAATCGGCCGTCGGGAGAAAGCGGGTGCGCTCGACCCGCACGCGCGTGGCATCGGGACCTGGGGTCACCTGGGCGTCGGGGTAAGCGGGGATGCTCGCGGTCGCGCCGGCGGGCAACTCGGCCTCCAGCTCGAAGCGGCCGATGGCCGCTGCCTGCGTGGCCTTGGTCGCCAGGGGGTAGACGTAGCAGCGCTCGCCGCCCTCGGCGCGGAGAAGCTGGGTGTAGCTCAGCAGGATGCGCTTCGGGCCGTGCGGCGGGATGGGGAAGATGCGGGTCTTGAAGACGTTCCCCTCCTGCCACTCCATCAGCGCGGGGTCCCGCATCTTGCGGACGATGGTTTCGTAGACCTCGCGTGCCCGGGCGCGTTCGACGAGCTCGCCCTCGACCAGTTTGCCCTCGACGTACATGGCGAAGCGGCAGATGCTGGCCCCCGCGGGCAGGGGGAAGTAGAAGACCCCCTCGGCCCGGCGACCCGTCGGGTTGAAGAACGTCTCCTCGATCTCCGTGAGCGCCACGCTGCCGGCCACGGCGACGCGGACGCGCAGCTCGCGGACCTCCAGCGGCTGGGTCTCGCGTCCGAGCGAGTCGCGGAGGACGAGTCGGCCGAACGCAGGCCGCTCGGTCGCAGCGCCCGCGAGGCTGCCGAGGAACAGGGCGAGGGCGCCAGCGAAACGGACGGGTCGGAGGGGGATGCCGCGTCGCATGAGAATACCTCCTCAGTGCGAACGCCAGGGAGGAAATCCTGCCTCTCGCATGATAGCCCCCCGCGCCGCACTCGTCAAGCGTTGGCTTCAGAATCCGCGGAACCATGATATACTATGCGCCGCGATGGGGGTGGGCCATTCCATCCGGCTTTCAGCAGGAGCAAGCAATGGCTGTTGACACGGGGCCGCTGTTCGAGACGCTGACGGTCAAGGGCAAGACGTTGCGGAACCGCATCGTGATGCCGCCGATGGTGGTGCTGCGGGGCCTCGCGACGCCCGAGGGGGTCGAGTGGTACGGGCGGCACGCGCGCGGCGGGGTGGCGCTGGTCATCGTCGAGGCGACGGCGGTCAACCGCTTCGGCGCCGAGCTGACGGCCGAGAATCTCAAGCCGCTGGTGGACGCGATTCACGCGGGTGGCGCGCTGGCGGCCATTCAGCTCTTCCCCGTGAGCTTCGGGCGTCCCATCTCCCCCGCGATGCTCAAGCGCGACGAGATCGAGGCGATCATCGCCGCGTACCGCGTGGCGGCGGGCATCTGCGCCGAGGCGGGCTTCGACGGCGTCGAGCCCCACGGCGCTCACGGCTACGTGCTGAACCTCTTCTTCAGCCCGGTGAAGAACCGCCGCAAGGACGAGTTCGGCGGCGAGCTGGCGAACCGCATGCGGATGGCCCTCGCGGTGGTCGAGGCCGCGCGGCAGGGCGTTGGCGACGGCGGCCTGCTCCTCTACCGCCACACGCCGGTGGGCCAGGGCTACGGCATCGAGGAGGGCCTTGTCCTCGCCGAGCAGCTTGTGAAGGCGGGGGTGGACATCCTGGACCTCTCGCCGTCGAGCATCGAGGCCCCGGGCGACCGGGCCGCGCCGTTCAAGAAGCTCGGCGTGCCCGTCATCGCGGTGAACCACCTCGACGAAGTCGAGCGCGCCCTGGAGGCGCTGCGAGAGGGGCGGGCGGACCTTATCGCGGTCGGCCGCGGCCTCATCGCCGACCCCGACTGGCCGGCCAAGGTGAAGGAGGGCCGCGTGGACGACATTGTGAAATGCACCCGCTGCGACGAGAAGTGCTTCGGCAACCTCAAGAAGGGCATTCCGATCGAATGCACCCAGTGGGAAGGATGAATGGATGGGTGGATGAATGGACGAATGAAAGATGGTGTTGTCGAGCTCCGCACCCGTGCCGCCAAGCCCCACGACCTGTGGCGGAAGAAGGGGTAGCGCAGAACGCCCGCCGAGGCATGCTTGACTTCTCGGCCTGGGGAGGATACAATTCTCACGTGAGCAGTCAAGGAGCACCGGCCATGCCCTGCGGCATGCAAGGACACATCAAGGAGAACCAGGCACTAGGCCTACGTCGCCTTACACTGGGCTACAGTGTGAGTGCGCCGCGCGGGTTCTAGGGCCGTCGCCATACCGAGTATCGCGAGCAACGCCCCAAAGCCCACGCGGCCTTGGGGCGTTTCCTTTGGCGAAAGGATTTCCGCAATGGCTGACCGAGTGATCATCTTCGACACGACGCTCCGCGACGGCGAGCAATCGCCCGGCGCCAGCATGAACACCGCGGAGAAGATCGAGATCGCCCGCGCGCTGGCGGCGATGAGGGTGGACGTGATCGAGGCGGGCTTTCCGATCGCGTCGCCGGGCGACTTCGAGGCGGTGAGCCGCGTCGCCGCCGAGGTCAAGGGCGCGACTATCGCCGGCCTCGCCCGGGCGCTCGAGAAGGACATCCTCCGCGCCCATGAGGCCGTGAAGGGCGCCGAGCGGCCGCGCATCCACGTCTTCCTCGCCACCTCCAAGATCCACATGGAGCACAAGCTCAAGAAGGCGAAGGAGGAGATCGTCCGCCTCGCCGTCGAGGGCGTGAAGCTCGCGCGAAACCTCGTGGGCGATGTGGAGTTCTCGCCCGAGGACGCGTCGCGCACCGAGCCCGATTTCCTCTGCGAGGTGGTCGAGGCCACCATCGCCGCGGGCGCGACCACGGTGAACATTCCCGACACGGTGGGCTACGCCGAGCCCGAGCAGTTCGGCGCCCTCATCGCCACGCTCCGCAACCGCGTGCCGAACATTGACAAGGCGGTCATCAGCGTCCACTGCCACAACGACCTCGGGCTCGCCGTGGCCAACTCGCTCGCCGCGGTGAAGGCGGGGGCGCGGCAGGTCGAGTGCACGATCAACGGCCTCGGCGAGCGCGCGGGCAACGCCGCGCTCGAAGAGATCGTGATGAACCTCAAGACGCGTCGCGACTACTTCGGCGCGGATTCGGGCGTCCTCACCCAGCGGCTCGTGCCCACGAGCAAGCTCGTCGCCAGCCTCACCGGCCTCTTCGTCCAGCGCAACAAGGCCATCGTCGGCCTCAACGCCTTCGCCCACGAGGCCGGCATCCACCAGCACGGCATGCTCGTCAACAGCGCGTGCTACGAGATCATGCGGCCCGAGGACGTCGGGCTCCAGAAGAGCGACCTCGTGATCGGCAAGCACTCGGGCCACCACGCCATCGGCGACCGCGCCCGCGAGCTCGGCTACGAGCTCGCCGACGAGCAGCTCACCCAGGTCGTCGCCGAGGTGAAGGCCCTCGCCGACAAGAAGAAGCAGATCTTCGACGACGACCTCCGCACGATCATCGAGGGCGTTGCCGCCGAGGCCAAGGGGCTCTTCCGCCTGGTCAAGTTCCAGACGACCAGCGGCTCCACCACCATCCCCACGGCCACCGTCGTCCTCCAGCGCGACGATGAAGAGCCCGTGCAGGATGCCGCGACGGGCGATGGCCCGGTGGACGCCGTGTACAAGACCATTGACCGCATCACGGGGATCACCGGCAAGCTGCTCGACTACCAGATTCGCGCGGTCACCAGCGGCAAGGACGCGCTGGGCGAGGCATCGCTGCTCTTCGAGTCCGAGGGCCTCCGCGTCTCGGGCCGCGCCGCCTCGACCGACATCCTCGAGGCGAGCGCCCAGGCCTACATCGTGGCCGTCAACAAGGTCGCCGCGCTCCTCAACCACAAGAAGAAGGCCAACGGCACCCCCGCGGCGGACGAACACCCGTGAGGCGGCGACCGTGTGGCACAGCCGCCCTCGGCTGTGCGCGTTCGTAGTCCCGTGTTTACGTGGTCTTCATGAGAGCCTCGTGAAGGCGGGACTGCCAAGATGGCCAAGGTGGCCACTGCGCAACACAGGGGTTGGCCACCTTGAAATCAGGCCGGCAGACGGCAGGGCCGTACGCTGTAACGCCTGTGGTCATAATCACTTGCGGGTTGCATGCCGCGCCCAACGTCCGTCATCCCAGCCCCGTCAAGGTGGCCACCTTGCCCATGACCCGCGGCATCGGCGGCCCCGCGGCTTGACAACGGGGCCGCGGCCCTGCCATGCTGTGCTGCGATAGACGTAGCCGCGAGCGTCCCGCTTGTCGCTATAGGAACCGGCAACCAGGAGGATGCTGCCATGAGGGCGCTGGGGCGTCGTCGGGCGGGGTGGGGGCGGATGCCCGTTCCACCGGCGCTGGTGGTGCTGGCGGCGCTGGCAGGGTGTTCCGGCGACCCTGCCCCTGAGGAGCGGGTCGTGGACCTCGGCGGCAGGGTGAAGATGACCTTCGTCCTCATCCCCGCTGGCTCCTTCACGATGGGCAGCACAGATTCCGACACGAAAGCCGTCGTAGCCAAGTGGCCCCAGATCAGGGAGGGGGGGTTCAGCCATGAAAAGCCGGCCCACCGGGTAACGCTCTCCAAAGCCTTCAGCATGGGCAAGCACGAAGTCACGGTAGGACAGTTCCGCAGGTTCGTCGAGGCCTCCGGCTACAAGACCGACGCTGAGAAGGACGAACGGCACAAAGGGGCGCGCGTCCTCGCCGATGGCAAGGAGGAGCGTCGAGAAGATGCTTGTTGGCGCAATCCGTACTTCAAGCAGAGCGACGACCACCCGGTGGTATGCGTGAGCTGGAACGACGCCCGGGCATTCGCCGACTGGCTGAATGCCACGGACAAGGCCAAGCCCGCGGGATCGAGCTATCGGCTGCCCACGGAGGCGGAATGGGAGTACGCCTGCCGGGCCGGCACCACAACTTGGTATCAGTGGGGCGACGACCCCGACAAGGGCAAGGGCTGGTGCAACGGCCCGGACCTGGCCGCCGGGAAGGCGTTCCCCACAATGCCCGTGTTCAACTGGGACGACGGGTACATGAACACGGCCCCTGTTGGGGCCTTCAAGGCAAATGCCTTCGGCCTGCACGACATGCACGGGAACGTCTGGGAGTGGTGCCAGGACCGATACTTTGAGTTCTACAGAGGCGACGAAACCGACCCGCGCGGTCCTCTGGACGGGTCGCTCCGTGTTCTACGCGGCGGCTCCTGGATCAACCTTCCCTGTGGCCTGCGCTCGGCGCATCGTGAGTGGACCGGTCCTGAGTCCCGGCACAACAATGTGGGGTTTCGGTTGGTGCTCGCCGCAGAACCCGGGTAGCCACCTGTTCGTCCCTGCGCCCCGCGTTCGCACGCATGGCCTCGGACGCCCCGGCATCCGTCGGGGTGCGTGTAATCTCCTACGGTCAAGGCATCCGCGTCTTGAGCCTCCGAAGGAGGCGACGGAATAAAGCCCACGGCGATGCTTGGGGAGCCGTGGGTTGACGATCCTCCCAGGGCCCAGCCCCCGAGGGGGGCGGCGGAGCTTCTTGGTGGTCTGAACGCTCCGTCGCCCCCTTCGGGGGCTACGCCTGTTTCTGGCACGCAAACCCACGGTTCCGCTTCGCTGCACCGTGGGCTTTACTCCGCCACGCCCTTCGGGCGTTCGCCTGCCACCCCTTGACCGTAGGAGATTACACGCACCCCGCGCGCATCGCCCATTGCAGCGCGGGAGGAAGGACAGTATAATCCCTCCTCCGGAGGGCAGAGATGCCGAAGACGCCGGCCAGTGTGACCTCGAAGATCGCTTGGGCGCTGCCAGCCGCTCTCGTGGCGGTGGCGTGCGGGATGTTGAGCGGTTGCGCGCCCATCCGCGACGGCTTCGCCGCGATCACCCCCTTCTACTCGATCCCGCGCGAGCAGGGCGCGGAGCTGTCCACACGGCCTATCGAGCCGTTCTCCGCCTTCCCGCGGCCGCCCGACGCCCGCACCCGCGTTCTCGACGTGCTCGAGGGGGCCGCGGCCGACGAGTTGGCGTCCCTGGGCTCGAGCGCGCGGCCTGGAGCGGACCACCGGCTCGTCGCCGAGTTCCTGACGATCAGCGACCTTCATCTCCGCGACGAGGAGGTCTATGCCGAGGGCCGGTCGAGCTACATCAACCGGCTGGTCTACTTCGACCGCTACGTGGCGGGTGCCATCCGCCGTTCCTTCGTCGAGCGGTTCGATGCGACGACGCTCGCCAGCTTCCTCATCGGGTATCGCAAGGAGGCGGCCTACGAGGCGGAGGCGCGGCGGCGAGCCGTCGCCGCCGGAACGGCCGACGCCTCGGTCGCGCCCTTCATCGTCCACACCGGCGACCTGTTGGACATCTCGACCTCGACCGAGCTGCTCTCGGCCCTGACCATCGTGCGCGGCTGCCTGCCCCCGGGAAGCTCGCCGCCCTTCTGCTGCGTGGCAGGAAACCACGATGGCCAGGTCTTTGGCGCCGTGGAGAACCGCCGCGCCGACATGCGGATGCTGGGCGTCAACCTGGCCGAGTTCGTCCTCGGGCACCTGCGGATGGACCCTGCCTACACGGCCGACGGGTACTCGAGGGGCTTCGGCTTCGGGGCGAACGAGATCATCCGCAGGTTCCACCCGTGCAGTCCGGGACTGGAGGCCCCCGCGTCCGGCGATGGCGACCCCGTGTACGAGCCTGGCTGGAAGGGGCAGGCGGCACGGCAGGCCCGCGACCTCATTGCAGCAGCCATCGTGCGCTCCGATCGCGATGCGTCCCAACCAGGTCTCCAGAACCCAGCCCAGCGCGACAGCGGGACGGCGGACCCGCTCCGCCTGCCCATCGTGTTCAGCTCCGAGACCGAGGTGGATGACCGCGCCGACGGCGGAGAGCTTCAGCTCGGCTACTACCACTGGGACCAGCCGCTCGAGCGCCCGGTCGGCGGACTCCAGGGCATCCGCTACCTGGTGCTCGACACCCGTCGCCCCGGCTCGCTTCGTGGCTGGGTCGGCCTCGTGCAGCTCGGCTGGCTCTACAACCAGTTGGCCGACGCCTTGGCCCGCCGCTACGCCGTGGTGATCTTCGCCCACCACGGGCCTCGAGCCATGGCCAGGCCGTTCTGGGGCCTCGGCCTTGCCGAGACGCCGAACACTCGGATCTTCCACCGCCTCCTGACCAGCTTCCCCAACATCGTGGCCTACTTCCACGGGCACCAGCACTGGAACGAGCAGCAGGACTGGCCGACCCGCCACAGCCGCTTCCCTGTGATTCAGACGGGGTCCCTGTGCGATTTCCCCCAGGTCGGCCGCAAGGTGCGAATCTACGCCACCCAGACGCCCGATGGCGCCTGCACGGCACGGGTGGTGTCCGACTTCGTCCGTCCCCGCGTCACGGCCACGGACGCCGGCGATCTCGTGGGATCACTGCTCCGCGCCAGCCAGAGCGAGGCGCTCAGAGAGTTCAACGACGCGACGCGCACCTGGGCAGCCGTCCTCGGGCGTCTGACGTGTGGTTACGGGCTGTGGGCGCACCTGCGGCCCCAATTGCGCCCCATTGAGGCTGGCTGGGAGGAATGGCGCCGAGCCCACCTGCGCAGCGAACACACCGAGGTCCCACTCTCGTTCGACACGCCCCGCCCGCGCTCATCGCTTCTGAGTGGCTGGCCCTTCGTCGCGGGCGCACGCCAGCGTGGCCCGCTCGACGCCGCGAGCATCTTCGGCGCCGCGCGCGACCGCGCAAGCCGGATGCGGAACTACCTCGGTCTCGCCCCCATCCTGAGCGCGAGCCGCATCGAGGCAAAGGAGGCGGCACAATGAGCCTCTCCCGCCGACGGCTGCTGAAGGCGGCGGCTGCGGGCCTCGCCGCCCGGCTCGCCACGCCCGCCCTCGCGGAGGAGAAGATGGCCAAGACGAATCTCGTCTTCATCCTGACCGACAATCAGGGCGCCTGGACCCTCGGCTGCTACGGCAACCCCGACATCCGGACGCCCAGCATAGACGCCCTCGCCCGTGACGGCACGCGCTTCACGCGGGCCTTCGCCGTCAACGCCGTCTGCTCGCCCACCCGCGCCACCTTTCTCACGGGCCTTATTCCCTCGCAGCACGGGGTCCATTGCTACCTGGGGGCCGGCGGCGCGCAGATGGGGCCGGGCGCCTACTGCACGATCCGCGAGTTCCGCACCCTCCCAAAGCTCCTGGCTGAGGCGGGGTACGCCTGCGGCCTCGTGGGCAAGTGGCACCTCGGCGCCAACCTCAACCCCCAGGAAGGCTTCACCTACTGGATCACCAAGCCCCACGGCCACACCACGTCCTTCTACGACGTGCCCATCATCCACGGGGGCAAGGTCGCCAACGAGCCGCGCTACACGACCGACCTGTGGACCGACCACGCCTGCCGCTTCATCGAGGCGAGCAAGGACCGTCCCTTCTTCCTCTTCCTCGCCTACAACGGCCCCTACGGCCTCGGCTCCAGCCTGCGGCGGCCCGCCCGCAACCGCCACGCCGCCACCTATGCCGACAGCGAGATGCGCTCGTTCCCTCGGCTCCCCATGCACCCCTGGCTCGTCAACAACAAGGAGTACCTGAACAACGTCCAGGCCATGCGCCGCTACGCCGCCGAGTGCAGCGGGGTGGACGACGGGGTGGGAGAGGTCGTGGCATGCCTGAAGCGCCTCGGGCTCGACGGCCGCACGCTCGTCGTCTACAGCGCCGACCAGGGCTGGGGCGGCGGCCAGCACGGCCTCTGGGGCATGGGCGACCACTCCCGCCCCCTCCACGCCTTCGACGACACGATGCACATCCCGCTGATCTTCCGCCAGCCAGGCGTCGTGTCCGCGGGACGGACCTCCGACGCGATGGTCTGCACGTACGACTGGATGCCCACGCTCCTGAGCCTTCTGGGCCTGGGCGACAAGATGCCTGCGAAACCGCCCTCGCCCGGCCGCGACTTCGCACCCATCCTTCGCGGCCAGACCATCGAGTGGGAGCAGGCCATCTACTACGAGTTCGAGGACACCCGCGCCGTCCGCACGTCCGACTGGAAGTACATCCACCGCCACCCCGCCGGCCCGCACGAGCTCTACGACCTGAAGGGCGACCCGGGCGAGTTGAAGAACCTGGTGGACGACCCCGCCCAGGCGGAGACCCGCCGCGACCTGAAGGCCCGCCTCGACGCCTTCTTCGCCCGTTACGCCGACCCGCAGTACGACCTCTGGCGGGCCGGCCGCTCGAAGGCCGGCCGCATCCTCCGCCCCCGTCCGCCGGCAAGCAAGGCCGCTCCGTAGTTCCTGAACGGAAGCCAAGTACAGCTCGACAGCGAACGGTGTGCAATCGCCCCCACTGGGCTTGCCCCAGTGGAGCGAAGGATTGGCAACTACGGGGCTGGCGCCCTCACCCCCTACCCCCCACTCCCGCCGCCCGCCGAGCGGCGGGCGGCGGGAGAGGGGGGTGGGTGTGGCCGTCCCCTGGTAGTGGCCAATCCCTCGCCCCACCGACACGAGGTCGGTGGGGGCGGAGCGTCCTCGTCTCCCTGCCGGTTCTGTACATCTCCGTCAGTCCCACCACACCTCGCCGAAATGCTCGATCCGCCCCTTCTCATCGAAAGACCGCCATAAGCAGAAGGCTAAGGCCTGACCCCGAATGCGCGCGGTTGTTCGCCGGAATCCCTGCGCTGTCGTGCTCTGGCGCACTTCGTCAACTCCTTGTGATGCTTGGCGCAATACACCCTCACATACTCCTTGTTGCGGAACTTCGGGTGCTGCATGAGTAAGTCGAACGCTTTCAGTATGTTCTCAATCCGGTCGTGCGGGCGGAATCTTAGGTGATGCCTGCACACTATTTCCTGCAATACTTCCGCCTTCGGGTGGACATGGTGAACATGAAGGTTGGTCGTAGCTTTGCAGGCGCGCGCCTGACAGTGGATGCCTCTTCCTCGGGGGATAGCCTCAGCCCTCAATGCTGGGGACACCGTGCTGCCCGCCTTCACCGTGATCATGCTCTGGATCATCTTCTCAGCATTGAGCCACCGATCCGAGAGGCGAAAGGTATTCCTTCCGGCTTTCTTGAATCGCAGGCGATCGCGCTGACACTTCTCGGAAACAGTTTGGTGGGCGGTCTTGTGCCAGGGCCTGTATCCACGCTCCATAGCCAGTTGGGAAATCCTACTGACGTGTAATGCTCCACCTTCTTCTCTCAGTACTTGCACGATTGCCTCTGTCCATTTCATCCTCTTCTCCTCAGTTCATTTTACGGAGGGAATGCCACTGGCTCCGTTGGAATCCGTCGCGGCCAGAGCGCGGCAAGAGTCGCAGGCTCCGTTAAGCCAGGGTGATCATATGTCGCCCGCGCGGTGGCGCCAAGAAGCGGTGGTGCAGAGCAGGCTTCACGGCATGGACTCGCGGAAGTCAGTGAGCGGCGCATCGAAGTCATCGGTCATCCAGACTTTTCCCTTTGCCGTGCCGGCCCGCCGCGGACCCGCGGCCGAGCGCGCGGCGACGATCTTGGCGAGCGGCTTGTCCGTGGGGCCGGTGATCAACACTTCGCCCCCATTGGCCGCCGGCTCCACGAGTTGGCGAAGGTTATGCTCCGCAGTCTCGAGCGTCACCTTGACCGTGCCCTTCGCTCTCCGTATGGCGTACTCGCTGCCGTTGTGGAGCGACAGGCCATTGGGCCCATCACAGCGGCGAGGCCCAGGGGAAACAAGCCTGCCGGTGCACTGGGGGCACGTGATCTCCTACGCTCGCGCCTGGTATGACGTACCGGTCGATCTGGAGAACAGATCTCTTCTGATCTGTCTTCGATCGGACGATGGACGGCTGGCGAGGTAGTGACCAGACCTCCATGCTGGAAGTCATCGTGGGTCGGTGTCTTCCCAGCAAAGGAGGCCTGGTCATGGCAAGACATGGGCGAAGAGGCCGAGGTCGCGGGACCGTGCACCGCCAGCAGCGCTCGAAAGCGCTGGGGGAGCGAGTGCGGCGCGTGGGGCCCGAGCACTTCGGCGTCCTGGCGGTCGACTCGGCCAAGAGCCGGTTCGCCGTGCTCCTGAGCGACTTCTACGGGCGGGTGTTGATGGACATGCTGGAGGTGGACAACACAGGGCCGGCCCTCGAGGGCCTGGTGGCTACGGTGAAGTCTCAATGCGAGGCACACGGGCTGAAGGACCTGGTGGTCGCCATCGAGCAGACGGGGCGCTACCACGTGCCGATCCGCCAGGTGCTCCGCGGGCACTGGGACGTACAGATGGTCCATCCCTTCGCCACGAAGCAGCTGCGGCAGCCGGCTGACCCCGGCAACAAGACGGACCCGACGGACCTCCAGGCCATCGTGCGGGCCATCATCGTGGGCTATGGAACGGCAGAACCCGAACTGTCGCCTCGCTGGGCCGACTGGCGCCTGGTGAGCCGCGAGCGGGAGGCGCTCGTGCGCCGGCGGGCCTGGGTGCGCGTGCGCCTCCAGATGCGCCTCGATGCGCTCATGCCGGGCTACCCGGCGCTGTTCGGATGCCTGTGGAGTTCGCCGGTTCCTCTGGCTCTGGCACGGCGGTACGGTTCGGCCGCCGCGCTCCTGTCCGCGGGTGAGGAGGCGATTCTGGACTGTGGGCGCCAGGCGGGCTCTCATGTCCAGCGCAGGACGGTGGCCCGTGTCCTCGCCTGGGCCGCCGAGGCCGCGCCAGCCGACCCCGGCGCGGGGACCAGCCACAGGCTCCTGGGCGACCAGATCGAGCTTCTGAGCCTTCTGGAGGCCCAGATCGGGCGTTACGAACGCGATCTCGCCGACTACCTCGTGGACACGCCGTTCGTGCTGCTCCTGGGCATCCCGGGGATCAACATCGTCTCGGCGGCCAGCTACGGGGCCGAGCTGGGGCCCATCGAGCACTACCTGCATCCCACGAAGATCACCGGGCGCGCCGGCATCTACCCCTCCCGCTACCAGAGTAACGAGACTGACCTGGCCGATGGCCCCTTGGTGGGCCAGCGCAACGCCAGGCTGCGCGACGCCATCTTTGAGGTCGCTCACAACCTGATCTACCACAACGCGTACTTCAAGGCCTGGGCCGAGCTGCGGCACAAGCGCAAGTGGGCCAAGCAGAAGGTCCACGTCGCGGTCGCCTGCAAGTTCGTCCGCATCAGCTACTGGATGCTGGCCGGGCGGATGGCCTTCCAGCACCCGTGCGTGCGCGGCCGCGACGCCATCCTGCGCAAGCTCCTCCGCTTCGCCAAGGAGAAGGCACTCGCGGCGCACGACGCGCGCTCGCTGCTGCTGCGCGCCGTGCGCCAGCTCCCCGGGGCGACCCACCCCGAGGAGGCCCGAGCCCTGATGGAGGAGCTCCCCCGGGGCACGCGCCGCCGCCGCCGTGGGGGCGTCGCCTCCATTGGTGAGGTCTTGCCCGAAGTCATCGCCGAGCTCACTCATAGCCTGTCTACCGAACCAGAAAGGAGCCAAGCGGCACCACTCCATCCTGCGGAGGACCCCTCGCTGAGCGCTCTGGAGCGCTGAGGACTCGATGAACGCCTCCTTACGCCCTGGGGCAAACCCTTTAGCAAGCCTGGCGCTCTCTCGGGTCGTCAACGCCTGATCGCCGGTTTGGGGTCCTCCCCTGATTCGTACCAGTGTGGCGCACTGACGCGAGACAACGAGAGAGATGAGGCCTTGGCGCGACCGATCCTCCTGGGGTCTGCGAAAAATTCCCACACTGTGGGCACAGGGACAGTCCGTACCGAAAAAAGTGCTTGATTTCCACATGCCGGTCTTGCTAGTGGATCAAGCCAGGGGGGCAAGGGTGCTGATCCTCTAGCGCCGGCAATGTGTAAGTGCTGTGTCAACAAGGGCTTAGGACGCCCTGCTAGTGGATCAAAACCACGGGGGGAGGAGTTGATCCACTAGCTGGCCTCTGGCGCCTGGCGGGGTGCGGCCGGCAAGGGCCGAGGGCAGGGGGCGGCGCGCAGGCCACCCGTGGCGAAGGACATCACACGCGCCCAATGCGCTTGACAAGCGCATTAATCCGGCAGGGGCTTGATCTGGATGTTCTTGTAGTAGACCTTGCTCTTCGGGTCGTGGGCCTGGAGGCAGATGGTGCCGCTCGAGGGCTTGCGCCGCGCGTCGTCGGGGAAGGTGTAGTCGGTGACGGTCTCGCCGTTGACCTTGATCGTGACCTGCATCCCCTTGACGATGATGTGGTAGTTCCACCACACGTCGTCCTTCGCGGGCGAGGTGTTCATCACGTTCTTGATGTTGTAGAGGCTGCCGGTCTTCTTGGGGTCGGAGTGGGTGTTGTTGACCTGGCACTCGAAGCCCTTGCCCGGCCAGTTGGTCGGCTGGAACTCGGTGTGGAAGTAGACGCCCGAGTTGGCGCCCGGCTTGGTCATGACGTCGAGCTTCAGCTCGAAGTTCTTGAAGTTGTGCTTCCCCACGTCGCCGTCGTAGTAGAGGTGGCTTCGGCCGCTCTCGAGGCAGATCATGCCGTCGCGGACGCTGAACGACTCGACCTTCTCGCTCGCCTTCCAGCCGTCGAGGCTCTTGCCGTCGAAGAGGCTGGTCCAGCCCTCCTCTTCGCCCGCAAAGCCCACGCCCACGAGCACCAGCACGCCAGCCAGCACGCTCATCCACTTCATTGCCGTCACTCCGAACGAGTTGAAGGGATTCGCAAACTCGCGTAGAGTATACAATGTCGGGCATCCTGGGGCAACATCGGGCGCAGCCGCGGAACCTGTCCCCGCGGGGAGCGTCAGACTGCCTGGCGGGATGGCTCGACCTGACAGGAGATGATTCCGTGAGAAGGCTATCGGTTCTTTCCGCGTTGGCTCTGGGGCTCGTCGGCGTGGCAGCCGGCGGCGACCAGGAGGCCCCGTGGGGCAGGGAGGTGGATGGGCTGGCGTGCCGGCTCGTGGTGCCGGCGGAGGCCTGCGTGGGCGAGGCGATTCCCGCCTCGGTCGAGATCAAGAATGTGTCGAAGGAGACCCGCTACGTCGTGGCCATCTTCGACATTCAGTTCCCGAAGCACGCGAAGCTGCACATCGCCGGCCCCGATGGGAAAGCGCTGAAGCTGAGCAGTTGGGGCGAGACGACGCCCATGCCCCGCAGCCTCCAGCCCCTCGGGCCGGGCGAGGTGAAGCGGATCGGGTTCCCCGACCTCGGGGCGCGCTTTGCGACGTATGACCCGAAGACCCGCACGATGCACAGCAGCTTCCAGGCGCCCGGCCCGTATCGCCTCACCTACACATTCGTCGGGATGAAGCTGCCCAAACAGATGGTGATCGGCGAACGCATTCAGGACGGCAAGCGCGAGAAATTGTATGAGACGATCCCCGACGAGAAGGTGGCGAAGACGTGGGCGGGCACGCTGGTTTCCAACACGGCCGCGCTCGCGGTCCGCGAACTGCGCGACGACGAGTTCGCCGTCCACGAATGGGGCGTGTTCACGGTCTTCAACGACCTGAAGTACGCCAACGCCAACCGCAAGGCGGAGTGGGCGTCGCTGCCCGAGTTCTTCTACCGCCAGTTCCCCAGCGTGCGGCTGCGGTGGGAGCCGGCGGCGTGGGACAAGCCGATCCTCTACTTCTACTGCACCCGCCCGACGCTGAAGGTGGAGGTGAAGGTCACGTTCGCCGAAGGGGCGCCGGTGGCCTGGTGGCCCTGCTGTGCGAGCCCGGTGGACCAGGGCATCGCGCGGGCGCCGAAGGGCGGCGAAACGCCCGTCTTCCGCTCCCTCCACTGGTCGGCGTGGCTGGGCGAGAGGCCCCCTGCTCCCGCCCATGGGCTCCGAGACGAGGCGGTGCCGCAGCAGGCCAAGGAATTCGACCTGCCCGCCGGCTCGTGGCTCCTCGGCGCGCGGCTGAAGGAGGCGAGCCCTGTCTCGGTCGTCGGCAGCAAAGTGCAGCGGGGCGCGCCCTGGACGACCACGCAGCGCGAGACCGAGCGGTTCCTCTACTACGACGGCCTGGTCCCCGCCCCGAACGGCCTGCGGTGCGTGTCGGCAGCGAAGGACTCGCTGACCGTGAAGAATGCAGGCGAGCTTCCCATCCGCGACCTGTTCGTGGTGGACCGCCGGAGGGCCGAGGGCCGCACGATCGGCTTCGCCCACGTGGCCGGGCCGGTTGCCGCGGGCGAAGAACAGCAGTTGCCCCTCACCTCGCTCTCGGCGCCGAACGCTGTGGCGACGGCGCGCGACACCGTGCGGAAGGCCCTCGTTGCCGCCGGGCTGTTCGAGGCCGAGGCGGCGGCCATCCTGAAAATCTGGGACCAGGGCCTATTCGGCGCCCCAGGCGTCACGGCCTTCTACTTGCTATCCCAGCCCGAGTATGACAAGATGCTGCCGCTGGAGATCAAGCCGGCCCCGAGGAAGCTGGTGCGCGTCGGCATCGCCCTGCACCCGCAGTTCGCCGTCGAGCTCGAGCTGACGCAGCAGGCCGTGCGGCTCATCGCGCAACTGGCCGACGGCGATGCGGCGAAGCGCGACGCCGCGGCGAAGGAGCTGGCCCAGCTCGGCCCCGTCGCCTGGCGCCGGATGCGGGACGCCATCCAGAAGGCCCCCGCCTCCGACGCCGCCAAGCGGATGGACGACATTCTCAAGGCCACCGACGCCACCGACTGGCTCCGCCAGGCGGCGAAGGACTACAAGTTCTGACACCGACGCCCAGAGGCGGGAACGATGCACGCAGACGCGCGCGAACGCAAGGGCTTCCTGGCCATCAACATCGGCCTCGGGGCCAACGTCCTCCTTGCCGCGCTCAAGACGAGCGTCGGCATCCTGGGCCATAGCCCCGCCCTCCTCGCCGAAGGCATCAACTCGACCTCGGACGTGGCGTACTACATCGTGGTGAGCGTGTTCGTGCGGCTGGCCGGGCGGCCGCCTGACGACGAGCACCCCTACGGCCACAGCCAGATGGAGAGCATCGCGGCGCTCATCGTCGGCGCTTTCGTGATGACCACGGCCATCGCCATCTTCTGGGACGCCGTGAACCGCGTGTACGACCTCGCAACGGGCAGGAGCGAGTTCGCCGGCGCCCTCAGCGTCGCCCTGTGGGTCGCCCTGTTCACCGTCGTCCTCAAGCTGGCGCTCACGCTGTTCACGCGGCGGATCGGCCGGCAGACGCGCAACCCCGCCGTCCTGGCGCTCGCCTACGACCATCGCAACGACATCTTCTCGGCCTCCGCGGCCAGCGTGGGGGTTTTCCTCGGCCGCATGGGCTACCCGTGGGTGGACCCCCTGGCCGGCGCCACGGTCGCCCTCATCATCCTGCGCACGGGCATCGAGATCGTGCGGTCGGCCGCGACCGAGTTGATGGACGCCGTGCCCGGCCGCGAGCTGAGCGAGCAGATCACAGGCGTCCTGGGCGGCATCCCCGGCATCCTCGCCGTAGAGGAGATCCGCGCCCATCGCTTCGGACCCTACCTGGTGGTGAACGTCACCGTGGGGATTGACGGCTCGCTGACCGTGGGAGAGGCCGATCGGATCGCCACCCAGGCGGAGCACACGCTGTGCGAGCAGATGGACTTCGTTCGCCGCGTCCACGTCCACTGCCACCCCGCCGTTTCCACGCCGGACCCCGAGGTTGACTCGGAGCGGACATCTCAGTAGAATGCCGGGAACGGGTGTGATGCAGTTCCCCTGGCACTTGCGAGGAGACCGCGATGAAGGGTAGCGAACGGGTGCTTGAGTGGCTGAACTCGCTGCTGGCCGACGAGCTGACGGCGATCAGCCAGTACATGGTCCACGCCGAGATGGCCGAGAGCTGGGGCTACAACAAGCTCGGCGGCCACTTCCAGAAGCGCGCGATTGACGAGATGAAGCACGCCGAGAAACTGATCGGGCGCATCCTCTTCCTCGAGGGGAAGCCCACCGTCAGCGAACTGCGCAAGATGTCCATCGGCGCCGACGTGCCCAAGATGCTCGCCGGCGACAAGGGGCTCGAGCTGGGCGCCATCAATGCCTACAACGAGGCCATCGCCCTCTGCGCCGAAGTCCGCGACCAGGCCACCAAGGAGGTCCTCGACACCATCCTGCGCGACGAAGACCGCCACATGGACGAGATCGAGGAGCGTCTGGACCAGATCGGGCAGATGACCCTCCCGATCTTCCTGACCACCCAGGTCGGCTGACATGCCGTGAGATGGTTTCTGCCGGCAGTCTCTGCCTGTGTGCTCTGCACCACCATCGGCGCGGAAGCGGGGGAACGGTATTGGCCCCGCTTCCGCGGCCCGAACGGCGCCGGGATCAGCGACGCCAAGACGATCCCTGCAACGTGGACCGACCAGGACTACAACTGGAAGGTCACCCTGCCCGGCTTCGGCCATTCGTCGCCCGTGGTCTGGGCCAATCGCCTCTTCGTCACCTGTGGCGACGCCAGGACGGCCACGCGGACCGTGCTGTGCCTCGACGCGGCCACGGGCAAGACCCTGTGGCAGCGCGACTACCCCTCCAAGCCCTTTCGCCAGCACGGCGACAACAGCTACATGTCGGCCTCGCCGGCCGCCGACGCCGACGGCGTGGTGGTGAACTGGTCCACGCCCGACGCGGTCGTGCTCCTCGCCCTCGACAACGAGGGCAAGGAGGCCTGGCGCCGCGACCTCGGCCCCTGGGTCGGCAACCACGGCACAGGCTCCTCCCCCGTCATTGCCGACGGCCTGGTCGTCCTCACCAACGACCAGGAGGACCCGAGGCTCATCCGCAGCATGTATGGCCCGAACCCCACGATGCCGGCCGGCAAGAGCAGCCTCATCGCGCTCGACCGCAAGACGGGCGAGACCCGCTGGCAGCTCGAGCGCCGCACGAAGCTCTCGGCCTATTCCACTCCGTGCCTCTCGTCCTCCGTCGAGGGCAAGCCCGAGGTCATCGTCTCCAGCACCGCGCACGGCATCACGGGCGTGGACCTCGCGACGGGCACGGTGAACTGGGAGGTGGACAAGGTGTTCCGCGACCGCTGCGTTGGCTCGCCCGTCATTGCCTCCGGCCTGGTGCTCGCCGGCTACGGCGCGGGCGTCCAGGGCGCGCTCATGGTCGCCGTGCAGCCGGGCTCGAAGGCCAGGGGCATCGAGCCCAGGATCGCCTACCAGCTCAAGGCCCCCGTGCCCCTCGTGCCCACGCCGGTCGCCAGGGACGGATGGCTCTTCCTCTGGTTCGACAACGGCACCGTGGCCTGCGTGAAGGCCGAGACGGGCGAGCCCGTCTGGCGCGAGCGCGTCCCCGGCGCCTTCTACGGCTCGCCCGTGTGGGTGGACGGCCGGCTCTACTGCATCGCCAAGAACGGCGAGGTCGTGGTCGTTGCCGCGGGCGACAAGTTCGAGCTTCTCGCCCGCGTGCCCCTGGGCGAGCCGAGCTTCGCCACGCCCGCGGTGGCCAACGGCGTCATGTACCTTCGCACCCGCACCCGGCTCTTCGCCCTGGGAGGCAAGTGAAGGAGGCCAAGGCATGAAATGGCTGCACGTGCTGTTGCTGGTGGCTGGCTTGGCGCCTCGAGGCGTCCGGGCCGAAGAGGCCAAGCCCGCAGGTCTCCCCAACCCCTTCTACGCGATGGACACGGCGTTCCGCCGGCCGGGCCAGAAGACGGTCGAGGAGTTCGCGCTCGTGAAGGAGCTGGGCTACGCCGGCTTCGCATGGCACGAGGAGGCCCCCGGCCAGGCCAAGGCCATCGCGGCAGAGGCGGCCGGCCTCGGCCTTCAGATGTCCACCATCTACTGCCCGGCGCGCGTGACGCCCGAGGGCGACCTCTCGACCGGCGCCCGGCTGCCCGAGATGATGGCCGCCCTCAAGGGCACGGCGACCATCGTCTGGCTCCACGTCGGCGGCAAGGGGCCGGCCTTCGACTCCCTCACCGGCGACGAGCCGCTGGTCAAGAAGCTCCGCGAGCTCTCCGACGTCGCCGCCGCCAACGGCCTCCGCATCGCCCTCTACCCCCACGTGGGCGAGTGGACCGCGAAGTTCGCCGACGCCACGGCGCTGGCCAAGGTCGTCAAGCACCCGCGGTTCGGCGTCACCTTCAACCTCTGCCACGCCATGGCCATGGGCGAGGAGAAGGCCATCCCCACCCTCCTCGACCAGGCGAAGGGCGTGCTCTTCACCGTCACCATCTGCGGCGCCGACACGGGCGTGACCGGCGGCAACTGGGGCAAGCTCATCCAGACGCTCGACAAGGGCACCTTCGACCAGGTCGCCCTGCTCAAGAAGCTCAAGGCCATCGGCTTCACCGGCCCGATCGGCTTCCAGGGCTACGCTATCAAGGGCGACCCCCGCAAGGACATCCTGGCCCCGACCATGAAGGCCTGGCTCAAGCTCTCCGCCGCCGCGGCACAGGAATAGCGCGCGTTTCTGACCAGGACTGCGCCGTGGGCGCGAGGCCTGGCCCCAGGGACTTCACTCGTCGGTGATCGGTCTTCGGGCAGGAGGGGAAACGGTTCCGCACAGAGGACACTGAGGGACACAGAGAAGAGCAGAACCGGACCACCACGGATGGCACGGATGGGAGAAGCCGGTAGGGCGTGCATACTTGCACGCGGAATCCGACCGCCAAACCTTGGCCCGAGCGAAGCCGAGGGCACGCGAGAGATGCGGGACAGGTCAAGTCTCTCTCAGCGCCGCCTGAATCGTCTCCAGTTCCGCCGCCGTGATTCCCCACATCTCCGCCGCCGCTTCGTCGATTCTCTGTTCCAGAACGCCCAGCGAATCCAAGTCCGAATGCAGGGCGGCCTCGTGGCACTGGCGGGAGGTCTCAGACAGCAGCCTATGCACGGGCTTGGCGGAGTCGAACTTGGCCAAAGCAATGGACTTAAGGATCGCGGGTGTCCCGAAACCGCGCCCTGCGGCGGAACTGCCTGCGATGAAGAACCGAGACGGCGCGGAATTGAGGGCGCCGCAGATGTAGTGGGCCTCTTGGGCGTTCTGTGCCGCAACGAATGTGATCGTGTTGGTGCACGGGATCACCGGGCGGTCGGGTCCCCCACACACAGGCATTGTGGACACGACGCTGGCTCTGAACGCGTTGGTCATCATCGGCCAGACGACCTTCCACTCAGACATTGTGTATGGGCCGATACCGTACATGGAGTAGAAAGGCCCATTTGTTCTGAGACCGGCAACCACCTTTGAGGCGACATCCAGCAGAATGGACCTGAAATTCATGAGGAGGGCATACGTCCTCGGTGCTTTGCGCCTCAGCATTCCCTCAGGAATGCCAAGCCGTCTGTCTGGCTCCTGTACCATGATAATGTGGAAGGGGTTAACGATCTGCCATCTCCGCACGTTTCGGCCCTTTACGGCCGGGTACACATGTGTCCGTTCGATGGCCGCTGTCACGCAATCGACGTCGGTCTTTCCTGCTTCGCCCATGTTCCTCACGAGTAGGCAGCCCTTGGGGGCCTCCTGCAAGACTTGGACCCAGTAGACGCCGTACGGGTCGGTTCTGCCTCCCTGATGAGCCGTATAGCCTGCCTTGCCCTGAACCTTTCCCACCGCCACGCGGGTGCAAGGGTCCACGATCTGCCAATGCGAGGAAGGATCTTCCGTCAAGGGCGCGGCTTCTCGGGTGCGCCGGCCCAGTTTCGCTAAGACGTGCCCCAATTCCTCGTCCGGCTGTATGCGCGTTCCGGCAGGGCGCGTCCATTCATAATACGGAACGGGATACACCGTCTCTTCGCCCTTGACCGCTAGGAATGTGCATGCAAGGTTGGCCGCCTCAAAGGCTTTCACGCGCGAGAAGTCGTCAACCCGCGCGATCCGGAAGTGCTCGCGGTCGCCGAGCCGGAACCTGCGGAACCCACTCGCCTGACCTTTGGAGCGGAACACGCTCTGCGTGATAACGAAGCCAAGCCTGCCTTGTGTTCGCAGGTAGCTGTCCAGGCAGGCGTACGTGAACAATTGAGAGAAGTCCTTCTCGCCTGGGCCCAGCCGCGCCTCGTGCCCCTTGAGTGAGAATAGGCCGTACTGATGCCACAACCACTTGGACTTGTCCCGGTACTCCCCTGGGAGGTACGCCCAGCGTATCCACGGCGGATTGCCGGCGACGAAGTGGACCCGGCCAACGAACAGCGGGGCGAAGGCGTTCTTGATGATGCGTGCCCAGATGCCGTTCTGGTCCTCCGCGTCGAGGACGCGAAGCTGCTCGTACAGCTCTGTGTGCAGTTGCCGCTCGGCAACGGGGATGCCTTCTTCCTCGCAACGGGCCAGGAAGTCGCCGACGGGGTACTTGTTCCGGATGCAGAACTCCAGTGTGTCGGCGTATTGGGCGACCCGCTCGCGGTCGGTGGCGATCTCGCCGGGGATGATGAACTCGCCTGCGGCGGTGCGGAGCTTGCGCGCGCCCTTGCCAGTGAAAAGCTCCCCGTGCTCGGCGGGGGTCATGACGGAGTCGCAGAGGTAGACGGGGATCTCGAGCCGCGGGGCGAAGCGCAAGAGGTCGCGCACCGCCAGCAGGTAGTTGGTTCTGGCGGCCATGACGGCCAGCGGGTTGAGGTCGAAGCCGATCACGTTGCTCTGGACTTTCGCCATCAGCTCCTTCTCGCCGAAGCCGCATTCGTGGGCGTGCTGCTCAAACCACTGCTTCACGCGGTTGATCGCCATGACGAGAAACGTGCCCGACCCGCAGGCGGGATCGAGGATGCGCTTGTCGGGATCGCCGTCGTAGCCGAGTTCGTTGAGGACGTGTTCCGCGAGCCAGTCGGGGGTGTAGTACTCACCGAGATCGTGCCGCACGCTCTTGGGGAACAGGTGCTGGTAGAGTTTCTTCAAGAGGTCGCGGCTCTCCGTCGGCTCGACGCTGAGGGTGGCAGGGTCGTAGCCGTCGAGGGCACGGGCGATGGAGCGGACGGCTTCGGCGACCTGTTCGCTCCACGCGGCGAGATACCAGGAGAAGAGGTCCCCTTCGAGGAAGTTGGTGATCCCGAGCTGGGTCCAGATGCCGCCCTGTTCGAGTTGGGCGACTTCGCGGCGGAGCTGAGCGTTGGTGGCCGCGGCGGCGCACTTCTTGAGCACCGAAGTGCCCAGCGGCGAGAAGGAGCCGGCGATCTCGGCTGCAAGAAACTTCATGAGGATTGCGTAGTACGAGTGGACGGCGAAGAGGATAGGCGCGGGCTCGCCGCCGGCGAGGTGGTAGTGCGAGGCGAGTTTGGCGACCTTGGGGTTCTTGCCCTCCACGTCGTAGCCGCACACCTCGCCGAAGAGGAGCTTCCACTGGTTGAAGAACATCTTGGCCTTGCGGCTGCGGGTCTGCGTGATGGCCCGGTAGAGAGCCGCGATGGCCGCGACCGGCAGCGAGGCGTCGGCCCCAAAATCCTCGGCCAACCGCTCGGGCGTGAACGAATGGCCCTGCGCGCCAAGCGACACGAGGGCGCGCAGGAGCCGCTCGACCGTGTGCCGCGTGACGGGCTTGGGGTCCTCGACCTCCCACTTGCCGCTGCGATAGCGCACGAAGAGGATCGTATCGCCGTCGCAGCCTACGCCGAGCAACCGCTCGGGCCGGTAGCCCTCGTCCCGCTCGAAGTCCGCGATGCGCTGCTTGATCTGCGCCACGACGTTCTTGGCGCCAGGGGCCCCCGCATCCTCCGTGATCTTGTGCGGCCCTTTGGGGTGCTTGTACTCCAGAAGGACGCCCTGGTACTTGGAGTCGAGGCGTCCGCCGCCGATGGCGTACTCGTGGCGGCCCTTAACCTGTAGCCCTGAGAGCGAGATGAACTCGTCAATCAGCTTGTTGCACTCGTGGCGAACGTCTTCCTCGGAGCCGGCGGACTTTGCGGCGGCAAGCATGGCGTCGGCCATCGTTCTCGCATGGCTGGCGATCAGCCGCTCGAGGTCCGCTATGGCTTGTCGCATGGAAAGCTCCCACGGGATGCCCGGTCGCGAAACCTACCGTCAGTCGGAAGCATACCAGATGGCCGTAGGGCTTTCAACAGCAGCTTCATCCATGCCCCTCCCTCTGCGTTCCATGCCATCCGTGTCCATCCGTGCCATCCGTGGTGGTCTGGTTCGGATCTTCTCTGTGTCCCTCAGTGCCCTCTGTGGTGAAGCTCTTGTTCCGCGTCTCGCGCTTCGCGTGTCTCGCGGGTGGTCCCCTCTGCTCTCTCCGCTGCCTCTGCATGGGGCCCGCCTTCCCTCGCCTCGCAGGTGCAAATTCGTTGGAATCGCGGGGGCGATTTGGGTAGAATAGGGGGCGAGCAGGGCAAACCCGGGTCCGCGACAATCTCTTCTGGAAGGAGTCGATGCCGATGCGGAGCAGGTGGCTTGTCTGGGCTGGGATGCTGGTCGCAGGGCTGATCGCGCTGGGCCTCGCGCGCCGCGACGCGCGCGCGGCCGAGGCCGCCAAGGAGGGGATGGAGGAGATCAAGGTCGAGCTGCCGCTCCCCATGTTCCGCGGCACGCCGAAGAATATCAAGCTCACCGAGCACATGGAAAAGCCGTCGGGCAAGCCGCGTCCCGCCTTCCTGGCCCCGAAGGGCACGAAGAACGTCTCGCTGAAGAAGCCCATCACCAGCAGCGACGACGCGCCGATCATCGGCGAGCTGGCGCAGGTGGCCGACGACGATAAGAAGGGGAGCGATGGCTCCTACGTCGAGCTCGGGCCGGGACGCCAGTGGGTGCAGATCGACCTCCAGGAGAAGTTCGACATCCACGCGCTGCTCGTGTGGCACTTTCACGGCGAGGCGCGCGTGTACCACGACGTCGTGGTGCAGGTCGCCGACGACGCGGACTTCATCACCAACGTCCGGACGATCTACAATAACGACTACGACAACTCCTCGGGCCTCGGGATTGGCAAGGACCTCGAGTATTTCGAGGGCTACGAGGGCCGCCTGATGCCCTGCAAGGGCATGGTAGCACGCTACGTGCGCCTCTACTCGAAGGGCAGCACGGCCAACGACATGAACCACTACACCGAGGTCGAGGTCTACGCCACCCCCGCCAAGTGAGGGGGCCTGCCGTGCATCGCTGTTGCCTGTTCCAGGTGGCCCTGGCCGCCGCCATCGCTCCCCTGTTGGTGTGCGCCGCGACCAGCCCCCGGTCAAGGGAAGCCAAGGGCGGACCCAGGCTCGTCGCCCTGAGGGTTGACCTGCCCAGGGCCGTGCCCATCGGCACGAAGCGGGACTTCAAGCCCAACGAGCATCAGGAGCCTTTCCCCGTCGAGGGGAAGGTTCGCCCGCCCTTCCTCGCTCCCGAAGGCACGAAGAACGTTGCACTTGGGAAGCCGGTCACCGGCAGCGACGACATGCCCGCCATCGGCGAGCTGTCGCTCGTCACCGATGGCGATAAGAGCGGGAACGAGGGAACCTATGTCGAGCTCGGGCCAGGCCGCCAATGGGTCCAGATTGACCTTCAGGCCGCCTTCAGCCTCCACGCCATCCTCGTGTGGCACTACCACAAGGAGCCGCGTTACTACCACGACGTCGTGGTCCAAGTGTCTGATGACGCTGACTTTATAACGAACGTTCGCACCCTGTTCGACAACGACTACGACAACTCCTCGGGCCTCGGTCTGGGCAAGGACAAGGAGTACGCCGAAACCTACGAGGGGCGCCTCATCCCTGTCAAGGACACCGCCGCCCGGTTCGTCCGCCTTTACTCTAAAGGCAGCAGCGACAACGACTTAAATCACTACGTCGAGGTCGAGGTCCACGCCACGCCGACCCAATGACACGTCGCCTCCTCCCACTCGCACTTCTCCTGGCCGTGGCGGCCGGAGCGCTTGCTATCCGGTTGCCGCGTCTCGACTTGCGTCCCCTCCACGGTGACGAGGCGGTCGAGGCCTTCAAGACCGGGCTCCTCTACGACAACGGCTTCTACCGCTACGACCCCCACGAGTACCACGGCCCCACCCTCCACTACGCCACCCTCCCCTTCCTCTGGCTCAGCGGCGCCCGAAGCTTCGCCGACTCGTCCGAAGTCACGTTCCGCCTTGTAGATGTGGCGTTCGGAGTCGGCCTGATTCTCCTCCTCCCGCTCCTGGCCGATGGCTTGGGCTGGCCGGCGACCCTTGTCGCCGCGGCCCTTACGGCCATCTCGCCGGCCATGGTCTTCTACAGCCGCTACTACGTCCACGAATCGCTCCTCGTCTTCTTCACCCTGGCGGCCATCGCAACTGCCTGGCGCTACGCGAGATGCGGCAAGCTGGCCTGGGCCATCCTGGCCGCGGCCTCCCTCGCCCTGATGCACGCGACCAAGGAAACCTGTGCCCTCGCCTTCATCGCCATGGCCCTCGCACTCGCCGCAAAGCTCGGCTGGCGCAAGATTTGGGGCGAGACGATCCGCGTTCGCGGCCTGATCAGGCCCCGTCACGTCGCCATCGCCATCGCCGCCGGCCTCGCCATCTCAGCCACCTTCTTCACCTCGTTCTTCACGAACTGGCGTGGCCCGCTCGATTCTATCCTCGCGTTCGGCAATTACTTACAGCGATCCGGCGGAGCGGGCCTCCACGACCACCCCTGGCACTACTACCTGGGCATCCTGGCCTACGCCCGCTACGGCCCCGGCATCTGGTGGAGCGAGTGCCTCATCCTCGCCCTGGCCGCCATCGGCCTCGTCGCCGCCCTCTGGCCCTCGGGGCACGACAGGCCAAAGCCGCCCCTCCTCCGCTTCCTGGCCTTCTACACGCTCATCCTCACAAGTCTATACGCCGCAGTGCCTTACAAGACGCCCTGGTGCATGCTCAGCTTCCTCCACGGCATGATCCTCCTGGCCGGCGTGGGCACCGTGGCACTCATCCGCCTGGTGCCGACGCACCTGCTCAAAGCCGTCGCCACCCTGCTCCTCGCCCTGGGCGGCTGGCAGCTTGCGGGCCAGGCCTGGCGAGCCAGCCTCGACCGCCGCTGGGTCGCCGACCGCCGCAACCCCTACGTCTACGCCCACACGGCATTCGACCTGCTGGAAATCCCCCGCCGTGCCGAGCAGATCGCCGCGCTGCATCCCCAAGGCCACCAGATGGTTATAAAGATCATCTGCCCCGACCGCGACTACTGGCCTCTCCCCTTCTACCTCCGCCGCTTCCCCCACATCGGCTACTGGGACGCCCCGCCCCCCGACCCCGACGCCCCGCTCATCATCGGCTCCACCCAGTTCGCCGAGGAGTTGGAGAAGAAGCTCGGCGGCCGCTACTTCGTCGAGACCCGCGGCCTGCGCCCCACCATTCGCCTCAACGTCTTCATCCGCAAGGACTTATGGGACGCCTTCCTCGCCCGCCAGGCCCACGCGGCCCCGCAGCCGTAGCTCTGCGCAAATTCGGTCACTTTTCGACACGCCCCTTCATTTTTCGACACCCTCCCGGCGGCCCCGGATGCCGTTTGCGGAGTGACTCTTTTTGGACATTGGGGCGCTGTTTCTTGGACATCTACCTTCCCGCCGCGAGCACCTGCCAAGCGGCGGGAGCCAGCCGCCCCTGACCTGCCTTGCCACAGAGACACAGAGGACGCCGAGCCAACCCCACACAGCCCCAGCGGTCGAGCAAGATGAAGCGCGTCCTTAGGACTCGGGGCCGACGTATCAAAGGAGTCGGTGGGGCTGCATGGCATCGTTTGACGAGCCGCTCTGGTGGCGGCGTGCTCTAGCCGGGTGGCGCAGGAGCCCCGGGGTCAAAGACCCCGGCACTGGCCAGTTCGAGGAGTAGCTTGACCGCCTTGTCGGTTCTCTCAAGCAGGGAGTTGAAGTGACCTCTAAGGGTCCCGTGCTTGGCGCACAGTTCCCTGCGTATCTTGTCCCTCTCTTGTTGGCTGGCCGCGTGTGCGTCGAATTTTGTCCTCAGGAACTGCATCTCCTCCAGCGGCGAGACCACCGCGTCCACCTGCTGCGGGTCCACTGCCTTGGCGACCAGGACACTCCTCAGGAGCTTGATGCTTCCCAGCTTCGGCTCGCAACACCCCAGTGCTCTCGCGAGCCTCTTGAGGGAGGCATGCACCAAGCCCTCTACGACTAGCTGATCGAGGGTCTTGACCTCCCCCGACCACTCCGTCAGCACGTCGGTCACGACGTAATTCAGCCGTTGGCACAGGCCGGGATCGGGACAAACCCACAGTTTGTGCCCCACCTTCGACAGTTCCTCCAGCGAGCGCTTCAACGCCAACAGCGGCTTGTAGGAGTCATCCGGCACGCCTTGGAACCAGGTCCTGAATGTCCTCTCCGGTATCCTACCGCGGGGCGGTGGCGACGCATTGTGCTGTTTCCAGTGCTGTTGCTCTGAGTGGGGCAAGCGGCCGAGATACACTAGGCACGTGAAGACCTGGCCCGCATCGTTGATGTCATAGGGTCTCAATGCCCAGGAGCCCCTACAGCTTATGTACCCTGCCCCCAACTCGTACTTTTCAGGGTCCTGCTTGTACCTGAGTAGGACGTCTGGCTTGAAGAAAGCGGGGGACATGCCGAAGGGCTTGTCTGACGGCTCAAAGTAGTTCCCGAGTTCCTCGGGGTCGCACGAGCATTCGGCGACCTCCTTGTGCTTGAAGTCCCACGCGACAAACCGCTCGTACTCTTTCGGTTCAGTTGTCTTCCCTGTGAGCATGGCGATCATCTTCTTCCGTGGATGGGTGCACCGGATGATCTGGAACCCTCTCACCATGCTGACCGTGGGAGTTCCTTTGCCGTCCAAGAACAGACACCGTCGAGCGAACAACTCATTCCGGGGGTCGCCGACCTCAGACTCCTCCTTGTCTGGCTCCATGCCGCTGACATCAGTGAACAGAAGCCGTTCGAACAATCGCAGGAGTACTGACCTTGTAGCAAACAAGTGGAAGGCTATCACGTCCTCGCCGGCAGTGATTATGGATCGCTCATCTGAGTCGTCAATCCTGATAATCTCCTCGATGTCACCGTCCTCGGTCAGTCGGCAGTACGCCCGCCGCTCCTCGATCCAGTGCAGGTCATGCAGGTGAACAAGTCTCTGGGAAATCTCATGATAGGACTTGCTTGCAGTACGACCAGCGAACTCCCTCGTGTAGACAATTGGCTCCGCCTTGGAGAGTATCCCAGAGCCAAGGGAGACCCGAGGGGCCTCGATGCGTACGTTCTTCGGCTGGCGGTTCTTCCCAATGGCATAGGCGAAGCTCCAGGAGCCCACGGAGAAGTCGTTCCACTCACGAAGCTCCGCGATGTAGTCCCCTTTCAGAGCACTCTCGGGCAGGATAACGGAACGGATGCAAGTCGGCCTCGGCCCTTGCTGACAGTGCAGAAGCACCTCCGGGCGAACCGAACTCAGGAGGAATTGCAGGAACTCCTCCTGCTGTAACCACTTCCTGTGCTCGGGGGTTCCGGGCGTGGGGATCTGTGAGAGACGTTCGAGGTCTTTCACAATATGGGGGGCAATCATGCTTGTGCCTCCTAGGCTGCAGCTGATTGTACGCTCCTGAGGGGCGGCGTCAAGGGCGTTGGCGCACACACAGGCCGCGGGGCAGGGACGCCCCGCCTACAGGTTGCGGCGGGAGCCGCGTGCCGCTGCGTTGCGAAGCGGGAGCTTCGCAACGAGGAGAGTTCAAGAGTTCTTGGGATGGTGGGGGTTCGGGGGCGGAAGCCCTTCTTGCGAAG
>DATKZY010000181.1:0-26077 GCA_035527715.1 Planctomycetota bacterium
GACACAAAGCCCTCCAGAAGTACAAGTCATGAATTGTCATGCGGTTGTAAGAGATTGTCATGCCTCACGGTTCCGGTTGTGCGAGCCAGGTTCGACGACTCGCTGCTCTCCCAAAGCAACAACCGTGCCGAACAGTATTGGGCTACGCCTGTTTCTGGCACGCAAACCCACGGTTCCGCTTCGCTGCACCGTGGGCTTTACTCCGCCACGCCCTTCGGGCGTTCGCCTGCCACCCCTTGACCGTAGGAGATTACACGCACCCCCCTGGGCCCATGTTGATTTGGCGTTCCGGACGTTGACGATGCGCAACATGCTTAAGTGCCAGCAGATGATAGAGATAGGGAGAATGGCTGTTCCTGATGTTGACGTCCGTCAACATGCGGCCCGATCCCGCTTGGCGCAGGCGAAGCGCGACGGACCCAACTGCGAGTCGTAAGTGCTTGCAGATAAAGGAGTAGTGGCTGAGCCAGGCCATACGGATTCTGCCATCCGGCGGGCATGGAAATTGCTTGCTTTGTATTCCTAATGTAGGTGTGTGATTGAGAAGAGACAAATGGGGCTCCTCAAGAGATTCGACGACAAGGAGTGGGCCATGGCCATGCGAAGGTCGAGAGTGGGTGTGTGGCTGGCAATCTCCGCCGCGCTCGCGCTCGTGGCGTCGGCGCGGGCCAGCGTCATCGACGGCAGCTTCGAGAGCGGCGGACTGGCCAACTGGACGGTCACCGGCTCCGCCGTGCAAGTGAGCTCGACCCAGGGCCGCACGGACGGGCTCAATGCCGTCGCCTGGAATAGCGGGAACCTCGTCGGCACGTCGTCCATCGCCCAGACCTTCGCTACCGTCCCCGGCCAGCGCTACCTGCTCGAGTTCGACTACGGCGTCTACTTCGCCCAGTCGTCGGGCACGCGGACTCAGCAGTTGATCGCGACAGTTCAGGGCCTCAGCGCGCTGCTCAACAAGACGATTTCCGGCACGGGACCGGGGACGGTCAACAATGACACGACGTTCACCCGGTACTACCTCCCCTTCGTGGCCGACAGCGGGTCGGCGACGCTCACGTTCACCGATAACACGAGCGTGGCCAACTCCGCTTCGGCGGACGGCAATCTGGATAACGTAGTGGTGGCGGCGGCCGGGCCGGGCGTCGTGTCGCCCGGGGGCATCGGCACCGTGGGCACCGTGCGCTTCCAGAGCGGCAACGTGGCGCTCGCGACCGCGGGAGGAGTGGCCACACAGATCAACGACTACGCCGGCCCCCCCGCCGCGGTCGCCGGCCGCGCCATTGACGGCAACACGAATGGGTACTGGAGCGCCAGCTCCACCACGCACACCGCCACCGGCGGCCCGGGCGTCTGGTGGCAGGTCGCCCTCAGCGGCGAATACGCCATCCAGAACGTCACGCTGTTCAACCGCAGCGACGCCTGCCAGGACCGCCTCGTCGAGTTCACGGTCAATCTGCTCAACGGGGCCACGGGCGTGAACGTGCTCAATCCGTTCGACCTGGGGAACCCGAACGGCGCGAACACGAACCTCGACGGCGTGGCCGATAACGGCGCCAACTCGGCCCAGGCGTATCCGCAGTATGGCCTGTGCGTGAGCTTCGCGCCCAACACGATTGGCCAGACGGTGAGGGTCGAGCAGCTCGCAGTCGGGTGCGTCCTGTCGCTCGCGGAGGTGCAGGCCTGGGGCCTGGCCAGCTACATCCAGCCGGCGGGCGACATCCTGAACATTGACATCGCCAGCGCCGCGTCGTTCGACTTCGTGAGCGTTGCCAGCCAGGCCCTCCTGGACGGGCTCCTCGCCGTGTCGCTGCTGCCCGGCAATGACCTCGACCCTCAGCAGACGATTGACGTGCTGATGGCCCAGTCGCTCACGCTCGGGCCCAACTTCGCCCTGGGCGGGGCCGCCGGGGACTTCTTCACGTACAGGGTCCTCACCGACCCGCAGTCGGGCTTCCAGATGCTGGAGCTCGAGTACAACTACGTACCCGAGCCCGGCGCGCTTGCCCTTCTCGCCCTGGGGGGCATGGGCCTTCTTCGCCGGCGTCGTCGCGCACGGCGCGCGCGGGGCCTCCCTTGTTGTGAGTAGCTGCGGCGCCCTTCGGCACGGGGCCCGGCCGCGGAGCCGTGGCGCCCACGGGCGGCCGGCTTGCGACGGTCCGGGGCCGGGCAGAAGAGTCCCGGGGCACGAGCCCGGCTCGGCTCGGCTCGCCTCTTGCAGCGCCTTCGCCCATCCTCTACAATGCTGCCGGGGAAGCCACTCCGTTTTGGAGAATCCACCCGTGCGCACCGATCTCGTGCTGACCGTGGCCCAGTCGAAGCGGCTGATCGCCAAGGGCGTGGCGAAGTACCAGCCCGTGCAGGAGGCCCTGGCCAACGGCACCGTGGCCATCGCAAAGGGGGGCACGAACGCCTACGTCGTCGAGGAAATCCTCGGCAAGCCGATCGAGAAGCGCCACTACGTGCTCGGCCAGGTGCTGCCCGCGGGGGTATCGCGGGCCGACGCGGACCTGTCGGCCGACGTGCCCGACGTGGTGCTGGTGAAGGGCCAGCCCGTCGAGGGCGCGACGGCCACAGGCGCGGTGGCCGAGATGAAGGCGGGCGACGTGTTCCTCAAGGGCGCCAACGCGCTGAACTACGCGGCTCGCGTGGCCGGCCTGCTCGTCGGGCACCCGACGGGCGGCACGCTCGGCGCCGTGCTCGGCACGCTGGTGGCCCGCCGCATCCGGCTGCTCATCCCCGTGGGGCTCGAGAAGGACATCCCGAGCTACATCCCCGAGGCGGCCCGCAAACTCGAGGCCGAGGGCGGCAGCGGCCCCTCGCTGTGGCCGATGCACGGCGACATCTTCACCGAGATCGAGGCGCTGTGGAACCTGTGCGGCGTGCAGGCCGTGCCCATCGGGGCCGGCGGCGTCGCGGGCGCCGAGGGCGCCGTGTGGCTCGCCTGCTTCGGCGAGGCCGAGCAGATTGATGCCGTGAAGGCCCTGGCCGAGCAGCTCAAGGCCGAGCCGCCGTTTGCGCCCATGCCGCACGGAACGCGAGGTCAGTCTCAATAGGACCTATGGGACCCATAGGTCCCAATGCTGGCAGGAACTGGCCTTGGCCAAGCACCCAAAGCGACAACACCGAATCGGCCTGATCAGCCTGGGGTGCGCGAAGAACGAGGTGGATGCGGAGCGCATCCTGGGCGCGGCCGCCGAGGCGGGTTGGGTGGTCTGCGGCGACCCGGCCGACGCCGACGTGGTGGTGGTGAACACCTGCGCGTTCATCGAGGCGGCGAAGAGCGAGTCGCTGGGCGCCATCCACGACGCCCTGGGCCTGAAGGCCACGGGGCGATGCCGCGCCGTGGTCGTGGCCGGGTGCATGGCCGAGCGCTACGGCCGCGAGTTGAGCCACGAGCTGCCCGGGGTGGACGCCTGGGTGGGCGTGGCCGAGCCGTGTCGGGTGCCCGAGGTGGCCGCGGGGCTGCTGGCCCGGCCCGCGGGCGAGCCGGTCGTCCGCGTGGCGCCGTTGCCGCGGAGGTTCGGGGACGAGGGGGCGCGCCTGCGCATCACGCCCAGGCACTACGCCTACCTTCGCATCGCCGAGGGCTGCGACAACCGCTGCGCCTACTGCGCGATCCCGCTCATCCGCGGGCCGCTGCGCAGCAAGCCCCTCGAGGTCTGCCTCCGCGAGGCCCGGCAGCTCGCCGCCGACGGCTGCCGCGAGCTGATCCTGATCGCGCAGGACACGACGAACTACGGCCTCGACCTCTACGGCCACCGCGCGCTGCCCATGCTCCTGGCGCAGTTCGCCGAGGTGGAGCCGCTCCGCTGGCTGCGCGTGCTCTACTCCCACCCCGCGCACTTCGACGCGGCGGCCGTCGAGGCATTCGCCTCGACGGCCAGGCTGTGCCCCTACGTGGACCTGCCCATTCAGCACGCCAGCGACCCCGTGCTCGAGCGGATGGGCCGCGGCACCACCCGGCGGGCCATGGCCGACCTCTTCACCCGCCTCCGCGAGCGAATCCCCAACCTGGTCTTGCGCACGACCGTGCTCGTCGGGTATCCTGGCGAGACGGAGAAGGACTTCGCGGCGCTCCTCGACTTCATCGAGGAGGTGGAGTTCGACCGCCTCGGCGCGTTCGCCTACTCGGAGGAGGACGGCACGCGGGCGGTCGTCGAGGGGCCTGCGGTGCCGGAGGCCGTGCGGGCCGCCCGCCGCGACGAGGTGATGCGGCGGCAGCAGGCCATCGCGTTCCGCAAGGCCGCGGTGCGGGTGGGCGCGCGGGCCGAGGTGGTGCTGGACCGCCGCCTGGGCCGCGGGGTGTTCGCGGGCCGCAGCATGGCCGAGGCGCCCGACGTGGATCCCATTCTCCGCGTCCGCGGCCCGCGCCTGAGGCCGGGGCAATTCGTCGAGGTGGAGATCACCGATGCGACTGGGTACGATCTGGAAGCCAGGGTGGGGGGCAAGCCGTCGGGCCGAAAGGAGGCCCATGGACCGCGTGCGTGAGTGGGCCGTGAGCTGCTTCTACCTGGGCGAGTTCCCCTTCGCCTCGGGCACGGCGGGCAGCCTGGGGGCCGTGGCGCTGTACCTCGTCGCCGCGCTGCGGCTCGATGGGCGCGCCCTCAGCCTGGTCGTGGGCGCCGCGGGCCTGCTCTTCGCCGTCGTCGGCATCGCGCTCGGCCACTGGGCACAGGTCCGCTACGACAGCCGCGACCCCCGCCAGTTCGTCCTCGACGAGGCGGCGGGCCAGATGCTCGCCCTCGTGGGCGTCACGCCGCTTGTGATGCTCGAGCTGGCGCGCTGGAAGGTCGCCCTGGCGGCCTTCCTGTTCTTCCGCATCTGCGATGTCATCAAGCCCTTCCCCGCCGGCCGCGCGGAGACGCTCAACGCCGGGTGGGGCATCGTGCTCGACGACGTGGTCGCCGGCGTGTATGCCGCGGCGCTGACGCATTTGTGGTTCCACTTCATCGCATAGGACCTATAGGTCCGATTTTGAGCCAGGAGGTGGCCCGTGAAGTCTCTCAACACCGCTGTGGTGGGCTGCGGCCTCTTCGGCGAAAACCACGTGAGGGCCTACGCCCAGCACCCGCGCGCCCGATGCGTCGCCGTCTACGACCTCAACCGCAACCGAGCCAAGGAGATCGCGAGGAAGTACGGCGCCAAGGCCGTGCGGACCCTCGACGCCATCGCCGGCGACAGGGCGATCCAGGCCGTCTCGATTGCCACGCCCGACTTCGCGCACACCGACACGGCGCTCAAGCTCCTCGCCGCGGGGAAGCACCTGCTCATCGAGAAGCCCATCACCACGTCCACCGCCGAGGCGCGCCGCATCCTCGCCGCCGCGAAGAAGGCCCGCCGCACCGTGATGGTGGACTTTCATAACCACTGGAATCCCCCCTTCCTCGCCCTCAAGCAGCGGATCGAGGCCGGCGAGCTGGGCACGCCCGTCATGGGCTACATCCGTCTGTCGAATCCGCTCTCAGTTCCCTTCGGCATGCTCTCGTGGGCCGGCAAGAGCGGCCCGCACTGGTTCCTGCTGCCGCACGCGGTGGACCTGATGCGCTGGCTCATCGGCCGGCAGAAGGCCCTGCGCGTGACGGCCCACGCGCGCCGCACCATTCTGAAAAAGAAGGGCGCCGACACCTACGACGCCATCCAGGCCACCGTGGTGTTCGAGGACTGCTTCGCCACCTTCGAGACCTGCTGGATTCTGCCGAAGAGCTGGCCCACGCTCATTGACTTCCAGATGAGCCTCGTCGGCTCGAAGAGCACCGCACAGGTCAACTGCACCGAGCAGGGCCTGCGCGTTGCCGGCCCGCAGCGGTTCGAGACGCCGTTCACCGCCGGCCTTCTCGACGCCTTCGGCGTGCCGCACGGCTTCGTGGTCATGCCCATCTACCATTTCGTGGACTGCATTCTCGACGGCAAGCAGCCCGTGGTGACCGCCGCCGACGGCCTCGCCGCCACCCAGATCATCGAGGCCATGGTCCGCTCGATCGAGGAGCAGCGGACCGTCGAGATCCGCGAGGTGTGACCCGGCAGCCAGGCGCTGCTGCTTGCTTTTCGGTTTCCGGCGCACCATAATGGAGGGAGGAGAATCCCGATGGTCCCGGTGATTGAGCAGAACCGAGATGAGCTCTTGGAGCTGTGCCGCCGGTTCAAGGTCCGGCGCCTCGAGCTCTTCGGCTCGGCCGCCGCGGGCGAGGGCTTCCGCGCCCACGACAGCGATCTCGACTTCCTCGTGGAGTTTCTGCCGCTGGAGCCGGGAACCCATGCCGATGCCTACTTCGGCCTCCTGGCGGCGCTTGAGGACCTTCTTGGGCGCCCCGTGGACCTGGTCATGACCCGAGCCATCACCAACCCGTACTTCCTCGAATCCGTCAACCGAACCCGACGGGTGGTCTATGCAGCTTGAGGCGAAGAAGCTCCTCGAAGACATGCGCCAGGCCGCGACGCTCATCCTGGAGTTCACCGCGGGTAAGGCCTTCGACGACTACGCCTGCGACGCACTGCTGCGCTCTGCGGTTCAACGCCAGTTTGAGATCATCGGCGAAGCCCTGAGCCGCTTGGCCAGGCGCGACCCGGCCACCGCGTCGCGCATCACCGAGCGCCGGCAAGTCGTCTCCTTTCGAAACGTCCTCATCCACGGCTACGACATCGTGGACGACCAGGTCGTGTGGGACGTCGTGTGCCACAAGCTCCCGACCCTACTGGCGGAGGTCAAAGCCCTTCTGGGCGAGAGGGCCTAGCGGGCGCTGCGCCGACAGCCGGCCCCCTTGACCAAGAGAAGTCCCATCAGTCCTATCGGTCCTATCCGTGTTCACAGGAGACCGCAATGGTCGTGAGAAAGCTGGTGCTGGTTTTGGTCGCCTGGGCCGTGCTCGCCCTGCCCGCGCGGGCGGTCGAGGTCACGCTCGAGGTCGAGGCGGGCGACAGCGACCGCGTGGAGACGCCGGTCTGCGCGCCCATCATGCTGCCCGCGGCGCCCGGCCCCGACGTGGCCGTCGAGGTCGAAGGCCCGGGCGGCAAGGTGCCAGGGCAGCTCGTGCCCGGCGCCGGAAAGGGCTCGACGATGCTCTGCTGGCTCGTGTCGCTCAAGAAGGGCGAGAAGGCCACCTACAAGGCGAAGATCGAGAAGGGCGAGCCGCCCGACAAGGGGTTCGCCTTCGAGGACACGAAGGGCGACCACCTCGACCTGCTCTTCGGCGGACGCAAGGTGACGCGCTTCATGTACGTCTTCAACCCCGACCCCAAGCTGCGCTTCCCCACGGCCAAGCCGTTCACCCACGTGTTCGACGCCAAGGGCGAGACGATCATCACCAGCCCTGGCGGCGATCCGTATCCTCACCATCGCGGCATCTACATCGGTTGGAACAAGACGAAGCTGCCCGACGGCAAGAGCTACGACTTCTGGCACGTGCGCGCCGTGTGGCAGCGGGTCGAGAAGCCCATCGCCACCCTCGCCGGCCCCGTGCTCGGCCGCATGACGGCCGAAGTGAACTGGGAGTGTCCCGACGGCAAGCCGGCCATCGTCGAGGACCGCACGATCACGGTCTACCGCCAGAGCAAGCCCGAGCTGCTGCTGGACTTCGTTTCGACCCTGCACTCGAAGGCGGGCGGCGACATCGAGCTGGGCGGCGACCCCGAGCACGCCGGTTGCCAGTTCCGCGCCAGCCCCGAGGTGGCCAAGAACCAGGGCGAGACGAAGTACGTGTTCCCGCCCGACGGCAAGGAGGGCACGAAGGGCACGCTCGACATGCCCTGGACCTCGATGTCGTGCAAGGTCGGCGAGGCGCGGTTCAACGTTGCACACCTGAACCACCCCGACAACCCGAAGGGCACGGTCTACTCGGCGAACCGCAAGTATGGGCGTTTCGGGGCGTTCCCAAAGGCCGTCGTGAAGGCCGACCAGCCGCTCACCTTCCGCTACCGCTTCTACGTCCGCGAGGCCCCCGAGCTGCTCACGGTCGAAGACGTGCAACGCCTCTCCGACGACTTCACCAGGCCGCCCAAGGTGACCGTGAAGCAATGACGAACCGGACGCGGCTCGCGGTCCAGAAGGTCTCGGTCGTCGTCGCCACCTACAACCGGGCCGACTACTTGCGCCTGTGCCTCGCGTGCCTGCGGGACCAGGACTACGCCGGCCCCTGGGAGATCGTGGTGTCGGACGACGGTTCGACGGACCACACGGCCGCGGTCATCGCCGAGGCCCGGGCGCGCCGCCCCGACATCCCCATCGCCCACCGCTGGCACGAGCACCAGAGCTACCGCAGGGCCTTCACAGTCAACGAGGGCGTGCGCCAGTCCACCGGCGACCTCCTGGTGTTCCTCGACAGCGACTGCCTGCCCGCGCGCGACCTAGTGCGCACGTACGTGACCCGAGCGGTCCCGCGCGCCTACTACCTGGGCGGCGTGTGGAAGCTCACGCGCGACTTCATGGAGCGCGCCCTGGCGAGCGCGGCCCAGGCCGAGCCCGGGCCGCTCCTGGCCGAGGCCGCCGAATCGCACAGCCAGAAGCCGAACGCAAGGAAGCGCGTGCGCACCCGCTACTGGCAGAGCCGGCTGCACGCGCTCTTCGGCCTGGGCAAGCCCAGGATCTGGGGCGGCAACTTCGCCCTCAGCCGCGAGGTCTTCGAGGCCGTCAACGGGCTCGACGAGAACTTCGTCGGCTACGGGCAGGAGGACTCCGACTTCCGCGATCGCCTGGTCATGAGCGGCTGCCGGCCCGTGTGCCTGCACCTCAAGGCCGTCGCGTATCACCTGTGGCACCCGCTGGACATGCAGGCCCGCCACGAGGCCGACGGAGGGCGCGGCAACCGCGTCTACTATAACCGCGCCAATGTCGAAACCGTCTGCCGCAACGGCCTGCGGAAGCTCTGACGCCCCCCAGCTCCTGCGCGGCGCCGTTCACGCTCGCCAGCACACGTAGAGCAGGCGGGCGGCGTGGGCGACCCGGCGGTTGAGCGCGTTGCCGTTGTAGCGCGTGAACCCGAAGCCGGCGCGTTCCAGCAGCGCGTCCATCTCCTCCCGCGTGTAGCCGCGCTGGATGTGTTCCTCCTGGAACCCGCGGTAGAGCCTTCCCTGCCTCACGAAGCCGGTGAGGCGGAGACAGGCAAGGTGGGTCCTCTCGTCGCAGGAGGACTCGCCGAGGATCGTGCAGCCCTTGCCGCGGCGGATCCAGGCGCCGCGCCAGGTGCGGAGGTGGCCCTCCAGGGTGTTCACGTCGAAGGCGAAGAGGCCGCGGTCGGCCAGATGCCGGCGAACGCCGGCGAACACGCGCGCGACCTCGCCCCGCTTCGTCACGTAGTTCAGGCTGTCGAAGAGGCAGGTGATGACGTCGAACTTCCGGGGAAGGGCGAACGAACGGATGTCCCCCCGAACGAGGCGGGCCTGCGGCGCGTTCCGCCGGGCGTGCCGAAGCTGGTGGGGCGAGCGGTCGAGCCCCACGGCCTCGAAGCCGTGCTCGCAGGCGAGCTTCAGCAGCGAGCCGGCGCCGCAGCACAGGTCCAGCCACGTGCGGGCGCGGCGGCAGCGGCGGGCCACCTGCCTGGACAGGAAGGGCCACATCCTCGGCCCCCAGAAGCCCCACATCGCGTCGTAGACTGCCGCGAAATCCCGGCCGTAGGTGTCCACGGCTCCCTCTTCTCACCTCGGCTGGCAGGCGAGCCACAGGGCGCGGTAGTAGCGCAGGAAGCGCTCGGGCTCGAGGCTCCCCTGGCCGATCTCGGCGAGGGTGAAGCCCTGGTAGCCGTCGGCGGCCAGCAGCGCGAACAGCCGCCGCCACGGGTAGCGCTCGTCGGCCAACTCGGTGATGTGGACGAGGCGGACCTGGCGGCGGACCAGAGCGTAGTTGGCATCAATCGAGCCGCTCGCGTCGCGGTCCTCGAGGTTGCTGTTCCAGCACACGAACACGTTCGGGTGGTTCGCGGCGTCGAGGATCGTGCGGATGTGGGGCACGAGACAGGTCTCGTGGCCGTGGACCTCGAGGCGGACCTCGACCCCGCAGTCGGCGGCGAACTCGCCGCACTCGCGGAGCGCGAGGCCGATCTGCTCGAGCGTCTTCTCCTTCGGCACGCCCTCCTTCACGTGCAGGCGGTTGGGCCGCACCTTCACGCCTGGGGCGCCCACGTCGGCGGCCAGCTTCACGTATTCCTTCGTGCCCTCGATGTTCTGGCGGACGACTGCGGGGTCAATCGCGTCGTACTCGAAGGCGCTGCCGAGGCCCGCGATGGCCACCTTCGAGTCGGCGAAGCGTTTCCGCACCTCGGCCCGCTGGGCCGCCGAGAGCGTCGCCTCGACCCCGTGGGCGTGGGTCGTGCGCAGCTCGACCCCCTCGAAGCCCGTCTTCTCGCACATCGCGATGATCGTCGGCACATCCCAGTCCTTCGCCACATTGTACGTCACGAGCCCGAGCTTCATTGGTTCTTCTCCTTGGCCTTCCCGCGCCCTTTCTCGCGGCGCTGCTTGCCCTTGCCGGGCTCACCCTGGTCGTTGAGGGGCGGGACCTTTCCCGCGACGCCGAGGGTGTCGAGCGCGGCCTGGAGGGCCTTCCGCGCGGCGGCCGCCTCGGGGTCGGCGTCGTCGGCAGCCACGGGAATCTCGCGGAATGGGGCGTCCTTCATGTCGAAGAGCTGCCCCGACTCGTTGAGCTTCCAGCGGGCGCTGCGGGCGTAGTAGCGGCCGCCCAGTTGGATATAGACCCACTCGCGCGGCTGGCCGGGCTGTCCCCGCAGTTGCGCGGCGAAGCTGCGGCCGTCCACGACCTCGCCCTCCGGGAGCTTCGCGCCGCCCAGTTCGGCGAAGGTGGGGTAGAAGTCCGTGAAGTCCACGAGATCCTTCAGCACCTGTCCCGCCGGCGTGGTGCCCTTCCAGTTGGCGATGAGGGGCACTCGGCTGCCGCCCTCCTTCATCGAGCCTTTGCCGCCGTCAATGGGGCGGCCGCCGATGCTGCCGCCGCCGACGTTGCCGTTGTCGCCCGTGAAGACGACGAGCGTCTTCTCGCGGAGCCCCAGGCGGTCCAGCTCGGCGACGAGCTTGCCCACGAGCTTGTCCATGTAGGCAATGTTGTCGGCGAACAGGCTCTTGCTGTTGGGCGCGCTGTCGGGCGTCCTCAGGATCGGGCCGTGCACCAGCGGCATCGGGTAGTAGACGAAGAACGGCCGGTCCTTGTGCCGCGCGATGAAGTCCACCACGAAGTCGTGGAGCAGGTCAGGGCCGTACTTGCCCTTGGGGTTCTCGAGCGGCTTGCTGTTGAGGTTGTAGTCGGGGTCCCAGTAGCGTTCGCCCCTGCCGCCGACGCCCCAGATGAGGAACTCGTCGAAGCCCCAGGCCTTGGCGTCCTCGGCGGTGGTGAAGTGGCTGAGCTGGCGCCACTTGCCCGCCACGGCGGTGGCGTAGCCGGCCTGCTTGAGGACCTTGGCGATGATCGTCGCGTTCTGGGGGGTGAGCCGGGCGCCCGTGCCGTTGTCCACGACGCCGGTGCGGAAGCTGTAGCGACCGCTCATGCACAGTGCCCGCGCGGGCGCGCACAGTGGGGCGGAGAAGCAGTGCGTGAAGCGCGTGCCGGTCTTCGCCAGCGCGTCAAGGCAGGGCGTGGCATACTGGGCGCCGTAGCAACCGACGCCCCCGATGCCGTAGTCGTCGGAGAAGATGAAGAGGATGTTCGGGCGGTCGGGCCGCTCCTCCGCGTGCGCTCCGAACGGCGCGGCGCACGCCGCTGCGGCGCCGAGGCCCACGCCCCTGAGAAACTCGCGTCGGTTCATGGCGGTCCCTTTCTTCAGGCGCGACGGGCCGGCCCTCCGCTACGGCGCGAAGGGCGCGGGGGCCAGCGAGGGCCTCGGCTTGGGCCGGCCGTCGGAGGTCCACACGAGCTTCGGGTCGAGCTGCCAGGCACAGTCGAAGAAGCCGGCGGCGTGGAAGCAGTTCGTGTCGTCGTAGTCGGGCTCGGCGCTGTAGACGATGAAGTCGGGCAACAGGTCGTACTTGTGGTTCTCGCCGAGCTTGTCGCCGTAGTGCTGGCCGTCGTAGACGACGATGTAGCGCTCGGGCGCCAGGGGATTGGGGTAGATGAACATCAGGCCGGTCGTCTCGCCCGCTTTGTAGGCCTTGCCGAGGATCTCGTAGCCCTCGTCCGTGAAGCGGATGGGCAGCTTGTCGGCCATCTTCGCCAGGAGGGCATTGGTCTTCGGCGTGCCGAAGAGGACGAGGTTCGACCGGGCCATCTCGGCGTCGCTCACCGCCGTGTCGGGCGTGGGGTTGCGGAAGCCCTTGGCGAAGGCGTACCACTCCTTCTGCACCTGGCGGGCCAGCGTGCGGTTGCGGTCGGTGGCCTCCTTGTCGCCCGCGGTGCCGTAGACGAGCAGGAACCGGTCGTTGAACGCGTCCTTGATGGGGCCGCACAGCGACGGCTTCTTGCTGAGCTCGGGCAATTGCCTGGCGACCAGGTTGACGACGAATCTGCCCTCGGCGTCGGGCTCCAGCTTCCGGGCGGCGCCGTTCACCGTCGCCGCGAGCGGGGTCTTCGGGTCGGCCAGCTCCTTCGGCGGGCGGAGGGTGAGGATTGCGACGTTGTGGGTGGTCAGGTCGAGCTTGTTCCCGGGCTGGAGCGTGGCGTTGGCCTCGGCCGGCTCCCCCCAGCGCTCGAAGGCGTCGATCGTCAGCCACCAGGCGCGGGGGTAGAGGAGCGAGTAGGTCTTGAACCGCACGTTCCGCGGGGCGGCGACGCGGCGCTGGGCGTCCATCCAATCGAATGCCTGGGGCGTCGAAAACGTCTCGTCGGCGATCCAGTGGCTCTGGCCGTCCAGCCGCACGAGCTTCGCCCGCAGCTCCAGCCGCGCCATGTCCTCGACGAAGCGGTACGCCTGCGCCGGGTCAATCAACACGTCGGCCGTGCCCTGGAAGACGAGGAAGGGGATGTGCAGGTAGTTGTGGACGTGTGGCGCGCCCGACTCCAGGTCGAGCAGGTGGCGCTTGAAGGGCTCGACCCTCGCGGGGTCGAAGTCCTTCCACAGGTAGTTGCGTGGCCGCCCGCACAGCACGATGCCGCCGGCCCACACGTCGGGGTAGTGGGCGGCCAGCGTGTACACGCCCGCCCCGCCCATTGAGTAGCCGATCAGGAACACGCGGTCGGGGTCTATCTTCACCTTCTCCCCTGCGAGGCGGAGGACGTGCATCGTGTCCCACTCCCCGATGCTCTGGAAGTCGGTGTTCGACCGTGCGAAGGCGGCGATGGCCAGGTAGCCGCGGGCCTCGGCCTGCTCGGTGAGGCCGGCCGACAGCTCGTGCCAGTTCGTCTTGTCCAGCCACGGCGCGTAGCCGTGGAGGTAGACGATGGCGGGCAGCGGCTTGCCCGTCTTCACCGCCTGCGGCACGTGGAGGAAGTAGGGCTGGGGCGAGTCGTCCTGCGGCGCGAGGTAGGCCAGCTCGTGCACGCCCGGCTCGATGGGCGGCAGGCCCTTCCCCGCGTCGAGGCGGGTCAGCCACTCGCTCGCCGTCTCCAGCTCGCGGTACACCTCGTCGGGCGCGTAGGAACGCAGGTCCATCCCTTGCTGGAGCAGGATGGCCTTCTCGACCCGGAGGAGCACGGTCGCCAGGGCGTCGCGCTCCAGCTTCTTCGCAGCCGACGCCCCGAGGAGCTGCTTGTGGAGGTCGGCGGTCCACTGGCTGATGTTGCTCGGCGCGTAGACGGTCTTCGACAGGAGCCCCAGCTCCCTGCCCTCGAACCGCACCTGGGCCACGACCTTGAAGAAGGGCGACGTGGAGTCCTTCGGCGGCGTCCAGGGCATCTCGGCGGGCGTGGCGGCGAGGGCCGCGAGCGTCGCCGGCCCGGCCTTGAGGGTCTCGAGGGGCTTGCCCTCGGCGTCCTGGACCGCCAGCGTCGCGCTCACCTGGCCGTCGCACAGCGGATAGCCGCCCTGGGCGGCCAACGTCAGGTCGGTGACGCGGCCGGGCTGGACGAAGCGGTCGCGCGCCAGCCCCACGCTGAGCGACGGGAGGACGAATGCCTCGGGATTCGGCTTCGCATCGGCCTTGAGCGGCAGGGCGACGAGCACGTCGTCTGCCGTCGCGGCCCGCAGCCCCGCCTTCAGCCGCACGAGGAACTGGAGGTAGCGGCCGTCCGACCCGAGCTTGAGCAGGCACTGCGCCCGCTGGCCCGCCTTGAGCGCGAAGGCGTGGTCGGTCGTTCGCGGCCCGAGGCCGAAGGGATCCTTGTCGCTGTGGATGACCTCTTTGCCGTCGAGCCAGGCCCGCGCCTGCCCCGTGTGAGTCAGCACGAGCGTCAGCTCCACGTCCCTCTTCGCCACGAGCACGGCGGCGAGGTAGAACGCCGATTTGCCCAGGGGCAGACAGCGCTCCTTGAAGTTCAACACGGGGTCCGCGAACGCCGCGGCCTGCCAGGGCAGTTTCTTTGCGGCGTCGGCGGGGAGCCTGTCGGCCGGCTTCGCCGTCGCCTCGCCGCCCAGGAAATCCTGATCGATCTGCGAGTCGCGCAGGAACCCGAACGGCCCGGCCACGAGCCACGACGTCACATAGCCCGACGCGCTCGGCGCGAAGAGCAGTTCCGCCGGCGCCTCCGCCGCCCCGCCCGAGACCGCCGGGCACACGGCGCTGATCAAGGCCACAAGGGCGAGCAAGAGACCGAGCGTGTTCGTAGTGCGGGCTTCAGCCCGTAGTGTTGTGTCCGTAGTGCGGGCTTTAGCCCGTAGCCTGCTGCGGGACCGGGCCGCCCTACGGCCTGAAGGCCGCACTACGAACAGAGCCGCAAGCGGCACTTGCGATTTCCGATTTCCGATTTCCGATTTCAACCCACATCCCCTCTTCTCTGCGACCTCTGCTCCCTCTGCTGCCTCTGCGTGAGACTCTCTTTTCTTCCCACGCTCCGCCACTTTACCAGCGCCCCGCGCCTCGTTCAAGTGCCGATCCGCTTGCGAAGCCTGCGCGGCGCGGCTATAATGGCCGCCGAGGGTACGGAATCCCACCTCACCGTCGGGGGGCATCGCAATGAGCAGCGAACAGGGCGCGGGACCGGTGACGCGAAGCCTCTTCCAGCGCAGGAAATGGGTTCTGGTCGGGTCCGGGCTGCTGCTGGCTGCCCTGTGCCTGGCATTTGCCGTCACAGCGCGTCTGCTCCAGCGGCCCCGTGGCGACGATACGCGGCCCCCCGTGGAGACCGCTGAGGAACCGGGAGAGAAAGAGCCGCACGAGCACCGGCCGCAGCCCGAGGTCGCGGACGCCAGTGCGCCCGGGGACAAGGGAGCAACCGAAGACGAGCCAACCGAGTATGAATCGCAGGCCATCATTGAGGTCGTGGCCAGCCGCCCTCTCGGCGCTCCGGACGCGCAGCCGCCGGACATTGCGCAGGTTCTCACACAGATCCAGATCGAACTCCTCACCTGGACCAATATCCGCGAGATCATCCTGAGCCGGAAGGTTGACTTTGGCGAGGAGACTGACCCGGACGACCGGGACACACTCGAGCGGATCTACGACGATGTCCTGGAGCGGACCCGGATCAGAGCATTGAGCCATACGCACATTGCCGTGTCCCACCGGAGCAGTTCGCCCCAGCGCAACGCGGCCCTCGTCAACCAGATGGTCATGAAGTTCATCGGCGAGGACCGCCGCAGGCAACAGGAGCGGGCGAGGGCCGATCTGAAGTACTGCCGGGACAAGCTGGCCGTGGCCAAGACCGCCCTGGAGGAGGTCGACAACCAGGTGCGCGAGTTCAACCAGCAGTACCCCTGGCTCACGGACAAGCTGGCGGAGATCCAGAAAGACTACGAGGCCGCCGAGGCCGAGGAGCTGAGAATCCGCCAGGAGATCAGGGCGGCCGAGGAGACGCTGAGCGAGCTGCGCAAGCAGTTGAGCAGGGAGAAGCCCGAGGTCGTCGAGATCGTCCCCGGCCAGATCTCCAGGGAGGTGGTGGAGCTCCGCGCCGCCGTCGAGCGGGCCATGAAGCACTTCGAGCAGATGGACAAGCTCTACACCCAGGCACACACCCGGTGGCAGGAGGCGTGCGCGAGCCTCCGGATGGCCATGGCGGAGCTGAGAGAAGTAGGCACCGGCCCCCCGGAGGACCTGAGGATCGTCAAGCCGAACCCCATCTACGTGGGCCTCAGGGACCGCATCGCGCAGTTGGAGAAAGAGCTCGAGAAGCTCTGCGCGCGGAAACTCGACGCGAATAAGCGGGTGAGCGAGCTCTACATCCGTCGCCGGAAGGCCCCCGAGCTGATGGCCGAGCGGCGCGCCCTGGACGAGGCGCGCTCCATGATGGCGAGCACGGCGGCGGAATACGCCCACGCAATTCGGACAGCGGTCGCCGAGATGGAGCGCCTGGTTTCCGAAGCGCACGGCTCGCGGTTCCGCGTCGTCGAGTTCGCTCGCTACGACCGCAGACCCGTCAGTCCCGACCCATCGGTAGGCCTGCCTCCCGACGGTGAGCAGGATACATTCGAAGGGCCCCAGAAACTGAAGCCCAGCCGTCCAGGTCCGGACGGCCCCGAGTTCTGATGTCCCCGGGTTCCCGCCGGGGGGCCGCCTCGCGCGGCGTTCAAGTGCCGATTCGCTTGCGGGGCCCGCGCGCCGTTGCTATAATCCCGCCGAGGGTACGAAATCCCACCTTCCAGTCGGGGGGCATCGGAATGAGCAGCAGCGAAGAGGGCGCGGAGGCGGCGATGCAGCGCCATTCCCTGCGCTCGATAGGGGCACTGGCCGTGGCAGGCCCCCTGGTCATGGCCATGGGCCTCTCCGTTGCCTGTGTAGCGACGCGGCACGGCGGCGGGGGGAAGGTTGCCCTCGGCCCCGTGGCAGTGGAGAGTCTGCAGAGGCACGATGTTCGCTTTCTTCAACTCGATCATGGGGGCATCAAAACGAGCATCACGCATTTCTTCCGGGAGTTGAAGCCCGACAAGGCCGATGCCTACACCGTGAGGCGCGAGAGGGAGGATCTCGGCACGATCGTCCTCTATCGGCTGCGCAACATCGGCACGGCGGACGTGTATGATCTCCACGACGTCCCGGTGAAGAAGTTCGGCGGCGAGTGGACGATTACGGCGGAAGGCTGGCTCAAGATTCGCGACGAGTTGCAGGCGAAGATGCGGGTGCGGCTCGGCCGGCCGACGCTTTGAGCCCAGGCCCCGCCCCGCCCATCTCAACGTCGGTGACAGATGTGAATGGCACCAACATAGGCCCGAGAGGGCGACAGAGGGTAGCCACGGGCGTACGCCCGTGTTACGGCGCCCGCAGACTTGTGATTTGAGGTCTGACCCCGCCGCTCCACTTGCGGCAGGCACCCGCAAGGTGTACGATCGCCGGGAGGTTGCGTGGAGGGGGGGCCGACAAGCCCGGCAAGGACACGAATGCCCGTGCACGAGGAACCGCAGGCGCCGTTCCTGCCCATGAGCCGCGGGGAGATGGAGCGCCTCGGGTGGGTCGAGCTGGATGTCCTGCTCGTGACTGGCGATGCCTACGTGGACCACCCCGCGTTCGGGGCGGCGCTGCTGGGGCGCTGGCTCGCCAGCCACGGCTTCCGCGTGGGCATCGTCGCGCAGCCGCGGTGGGACACGGTCGAGGATGTCGCCCGGCTCGGCCGTCCGAGGCTGTTCGCGGGCGTGACGGCGGGGGCGCTCGACTCGATGCTCGCCCACTACACCGCGTTTCGCAAGAAGCGGCACGACGACGCCTACACGCCCGGCGGCCGCGCGGGGGCCAGGCCGAACCGCGCGACCATCGTCTACACCAACCTCGTGCGGCAGGCGTTTCCCGGCCTGCCCGTCGTCATCGGGGGCATCGAGGCCTCGATGCGGCGGGCCAGCCACTACGACTTCTGGACCGACAGGCTCCGCCGCTCGATTCTCCTCGACAGCAAGGCCGACCTGCTCGTCTGCGGCATGGCCGAGAGAGCCATTCTCGAGGTGGCCCAGCGGCTTACGCCAGCGACCGACACAGCCGAGGGCGGCTGTGCCACACCGCGGTTGCAGGGGATCCGGGGCACGGCGTTCGTCGGAGAAGCTGACGCCGCGAAATTCAAAAATAAAGATTTGACACCTACCCCACCTACCCACGAGGAGATCGAGGCGGATCCGAGGAAGCTGATGGAGGCCACGCTGCTGCTCGAACGCCAGGTGCACAACGGCTCCGCGTGGGCCACGCAGGCGGCGAAGGGCCAAACGGTCGTGTTCACCCCGCCCGCCGAGCCGCTGACGACCGAAGAGCTCGATGCGCTCTACGCCCTGCCCTTCACGCGGCAGCCACACCCGTCGTACAAGGAGCCGATCCCGGCAGTGGAGATGATCCAGTTCAGCCTCACGACGCATCGGGGCTGCGCCGGCGGCTGCTCGTTCTGCGCGCTGGCGCTGCACCAGGGACGCCGCGTCCGCTCGCGGAGCCGCCAGTCCATCCTCGACGACGCGGCCCGCCTCACGCGGCACCCCGACTGGAAGGGCAGCCTGTCCGACGCCGGCGGCCCGACGGCAAATCTCTGGGGCGCGCGGTGCACGGGCGATGCCGCGGGCTGCCGCCGCGCGAGTTGTCTGCACCCAAGCATCTGTGGCAACTTCGAGGTGGATCAGGCGGCCCTCGCCGACCTGCTCCGCAGCATCGCCCGCCTGCCCGGCGTCAAGCACGTGCGGACCGCCAGCGGCGTGCGGCACGACGTGGCGCTGCTCGACGAGGGCTACGTGCGGGCACTCGTCGGCGAGTTCACGGGCGGCCAGCTCAAGCTCGCGCCCGAGCACTCGTGCGACCGCGTGCTGTGGCTGATGCGCAAGCCCGCCTTCGCCGCGTTCGAGCGGTTCCTGACCGTCTTCGAGCGTGTCTCGCGCGAGGCGGGGAAGGAGCAATACGTCGTGCCGTACCTTCTCACCGCCTTCCCCGGCTGCACCGACGCGGACACGCGGGCCCTGGCGGCGTGGCTGCGGCGGCGTGGCTGGCGGCCCCAGCAGGTGCAGTGCTTCGTGCCCACCCCCGGCACCGTGGCCACGGCGATGTACCACGCGGGCATTGACCCCGACGGGAACCCCATCCCCGTCGCCCGCACCGATGCGGAGCGGCTGCGGCAGCATCACATCCTGGTGACGTCGAAGGGGAAAGCAAGACGCGTGACGCGCGACGCGTGACCAGAGAAGAGGGATTCGCGCTCTGCCCTCTCCTGTCACGCGTCGCGCGTCACGGGTCCTGCGCTTGCTATGCGGACGGCGCGGGCTACAATACTGTCATCGCCCTTTGAGGAAACCCGATGGCCGGTGCCGTGGACCTCAGCATCATCGCCCCGATGTTCAACGAGGCGGAGAACGTCGCCGAGACGGCGCGGCGGGTGCGCGAGGCCCTGGCCGCCTTCCCCGGCTCGTGGGAGCTGGTGATGGTGGACGATGGGAGCACCGATGCGTCCCGCGCGCGCGCCGAGGCCGAGGCGGCCCGCGACCCGCGCATCCGCGTGGCCGGCTACACGCCGAACGCGGGGCGCGGGCGGGCGCTCCGCACCGGCTTCGCCGCCGCACGGGGGCGCTTCGTGGTGAGCGTGGACTTCGACCTGAGCTACGAGCCGTCGCACATCCTGCGTCTGCACGCGGCGCTGGCGCGCGAGGGCGGCCCCGACCTGGTGCTCGCCTCGGCCTACATGCCCGGGGGCACGAGCGAGGGGGTGTCGTGGAGGCGGCTGCTGCCGAGCCGGCTCGGCAACTGGCTGCTGCGGTTCGCGTGGCCGAAGCGCATCTACACCTCGACGTGCATCGTGCGCGGCTACCGCCGCGAGGCGCTCGAACGGCTCGCGCTCGCCGAGGACGGCAAGGAGATTCACCTGGAGATCCTGAGCCAGGCATTTGACAGGGGGCTGCGGGTCGAGGAGATTCCCGGCCACCTGCGCGCCCGCGCGCGCGGCAAGTCGAAGGCCCGGCTCGGCGGCACCATCGGCAGCCATCTGCGGTTCCTTGCCCGGCGGCGGCCGGGGCTGTGCGTGGGCGTCGGCGCCGCGGCGCTGGCCGCGGCCGGCCTGGTGGTCTGGGCACTCATCCGATGAGGGGGGTCGAAAGGAGCATGCGATGAGGACGGCACTTGTGGCAGCGGCCGTGTGGCTGGCTCCGCTGGCGGCCCTGGCGGGCGAGGAAAGGCCCAGGCCCGAGCCCGCCGAGGAGCGGGACCAGGACGCGGAGCAGAGGATCAAGGACATCCTGCGAACGAAGAAGGTGACGTTCGACTTCGTGGAGACGCCGCTGGCCGACGTGATGAATTTCATGCAGGCGCTGCTCGGCGTGAACCTGATCGTGGACCCCGGCCTCGACAGGCGGGCGGCCGTGACCCTGCGGGTGAACGAGATGCCCGTGGGCCAGGCGCTCCAGTGGATCGCCAGGATGGTGGGCGCCCGGGCCGACGTGCGCGACGGAGCCGTGGTCATTGAGCCCGCACGGGGCGACGGGCGCGAGCCCGGCCCCCGAGGCCGCCCCGATGGCGAGCCGCCCCCAGGCCCCCGCCGCCCGTTCGGCAGGGCCACCCTCTCCCTCGGCCCAGGGCTCAGCATCGAGATGGAGCTCGGGGAGGACGACTTGCGGCCCGAGGCGCGCCAGCTCCTCCTCTTCCTCCTTCACAGGCAGATCGTGGGCGAGGCGCAGAAGCACGACCCGAAGGCCATCCAGGAGTTCATGGAAGGCGCGGCGAAGCGGCGGCAGATGGAGGCCGAGATGCGCCAGCGCCTCGAGGCCCTGCGACACGCCGCGATGGAGGCCGAGGCGGCGCGTCGAAGAGCCGAGGAAGAGGCCCGCAGGCAACGCGAGAGACGCGAGAAGCCAGAGGGCGGCGACCGGAAGGGGCAGTTCTAGCTCCGGTCCGCTGCCCTGTCGGCTAACGGAACGGTAGCACGCCCCACTATACGGGAGGAGCGAGGCGCGCGATGGCGCCGGACGCTGACCTTGCGAGCTTGGTGACGGCGGCGAGAGCCGGCTCGCAGGAGGCCTGGCGGCAGCTCATCGAGGCCCATCAGGCCCCCTTGCTGCGCCTCGCCTGGTCGCTCACCGGCGACCGCGACCTCGCGGCCGACGTGGCGCAGGAGGCCCTCGTCGAGGCATTCGTGCGAATCCGACAGCTTCGCGCCCCGGAGGCATTCGGGGGCTGGGTGCGAACCATTCTGGTGCGGACGGCTCAGCGGCGGCGCTCGCGCCCGAAGGCGCTGCCCGAGCGAGAGAGGGAGGACCCCCGGACGCCTGAGGCCGAGGCCGTCGGCGAGGAATTGCGGCGAGCCGTGGACCGAGCGCTCGCCACGCTCTCGCGCGCGTGCCGCGAGGCCCTCGCCCTGGCGATGGAGGGGGGCCTGAGCTCCGCCGAGGCGGCCAGCCTCCTCGGCTGCTCGCCCGGAGCCTACCGTGTGCGGCTTCACGAGGCCCGCCGGCAGATGCGGGAACACTTGGCCGAGTTCCTCAAGGAGTAGCCCGTGGACGCCTCCGATCACCGCGAGCTGGATGAGTTGCTGCGCCGGGCCGCGCCGCGAGGCGTCCCCGACGGCTTCGCCGGCCGTGTGCTGGCTTCGGCTCGCGCCCGGCAGCGGCGCGGGCGCCTCGTGCGGTGGGCCGTCGCGGCGGCCGCGGTGCTTGCCGTCGGCGTCGCCGTGCGGCTGTGGCTCGACAGTCAGGTCGGGACCCTGCGGGGCCTGGTCGCAAGGGCCGAGTTCGTGGCCCCGCCGAAGCGCGAGGCCGTGGAGCGGACCCCGTCGGCCAGCTTCGCCGCCGTCCTGCCCTCGACGGGTGACGCCACCCACAGCGTGATGATCGCGCGGTTCAACGGCAAACTCGTCGTCTGCGCCCGGCCAAAGGCCACGGAGGCCGACGAGTTCTGGCCGACGCCCAGGTCCATGGTCGGTTGGGTTTCAGTGGATTAGGAGACAAGACGATGAGGCACATTCTCGTGGCATTGGCGATCGCCTTGTGGATCGGCGGGCCGGCATTTGCCGAAGGGGCAGGCGTGCAGAAGCCGCCGAAGCCGGGAGTCAGGCCCGCCGCCGCGGCCAAGCCGGCCGGCGACAACGAGGCCGACAGGAAGATCAAGGAGGTTCTCAAGACGAAGAGGGTGACGTTCGACTTCGTCGAGACGCCCATCGGCGACGCGATGAACTTCATCCAGCAGCTCCTCGGGGTGAACGTGGTGGTGGACCCCGGCCTCGACAAGGGGCGGGCTCTCACGCTGCGGGTCAACGACATGCCCATGGGCCAGGCCCTCCAGTGGATCGCGAAGCTGGCGGATGCGAAGATGGAGGTCCGCGACGGCGCCGTGGTCATCCAGCGGGCGGGCGAGGACGAGCAGGAGTTCGCGCCGAAGCCCAAGTTCGACAAAGGCGTCCCGAAGCACGAGCTCGAGCGGCTCCGCCGCCTTGGGCTGGCGCCCGCCTCGCTCGGCAAAGCCGTCATCCCGCTCGGCGATGGCACCAGCGTGGAACTGAACCTCACCGAGGACGACCTGCCCCCCGAGACCCGCCGAGCGCTCCTGATGCTCCTCCACAAGCAGCTCGTCAAGGAGCTGGGCAAGCACGACCCGAAGGCAGCGGCGGAGTTCCAGGAGCAGGCGGCCTTGCGCGCCCGCAAGACGGGCGAGGAGCGCGCCCGACAGCTCGCCGAGGAGCTCCACGAGCGCCTTCGCGACAAGCTCCACAAGCTCCCCAAGCCCCCGAAGCCCGAGGCCCCCGCCGAGGAGAACAAGGGGCAATTCTGACCCCGCGCCCCTCACTTGCCGTGCCGGTAGAGCCACTCGCCGATGCGCATGTGGACCGACTTCTCGACGATCGCGTACAAGACCCCACTCATCAACCCGATCGCGCCGCAGCCCTCCCAGGTGATGATGCCCTGCGCCGCGCGCTGGGCGGCTGTTGCCATGAACAGGATGAAGAAGAGCAGGACCACCCACTTCATCTTCACCCGCCAGCAGAAGAACAGTTGGACTGAGTAGTCGGGCTGGTAGACGGCTACCGCGCCGAGGACGGCCGCGACGGCCATGCCGGCGCCGACCATGGGCACGCCTCTCGCCGCCCCGAGCGAGAGCAGCAAGTAGCCCAGCCCACCCAGGATGCCCCCCAGGAGGTAGGCTCGGACGAAGACGCCCAGGCTCACAGCATTCCGCAGGAAGGACGCGACCAGGAAGAGCATCGCCATGTTCCCCACGTAGTGCCCGACGTCCTGATGGACCAGCGAGTAGGTGACAAGCTGTATCGGGATCAGGCGGCTGCCCGCCGCGTGCCACCCCAGTGCGCACCAGGGGGAGGCCGGGTTCTGGGCGAGCGGCAGGCCGCGGCCCGTCAGGCCGATGACCAGGCTCAGGATGGCGCTGGCCGCCGCCACGGCCGCGCAGAAGACCAGGATCAGCCTCGCCGAGCGGGGGCTGTGGGGATGGTAGGCCGCCAGGTCGCGGACCACCCGCTTCATGTCCCGCTCGAAGTCGCGGCCGCCGCGCACCACCGCGGCGTTCCGGAACGCGAGGTCGCGGATGTCGCCGGGCAGGTCGTCGGGCGCGGGCATCTCCGCCCCCCCGACCAGCAGGGGGATCACGGGGACGCCGAGCGACAGCGCCGCCCCGATCTCCGCCCGAACGAAGTCGTTGCCCAGCGTGAGCCGCTGGCGGCCCTGGGCGTCGCGGATCGTCAGCCAGTCCCTCCCGATCACGACCAGCACGGCGGCCGACTGGCCGATGGCTTGGCGGACGACCTGGCGGAAGTCCCGGCCCAGCGGGATGGCCTGCATGTCCTTGAAGAAGCTGTCCTTGCCGAACTGGCGGCACAGCCGGCGGAAGATGCGGTCGGTCACCTCCTGGCTGTCGTCGCGGCGGTACGAGATGAAGATCACGCCTGCACCCCTCGCTGGCGCCCGAAGCGGGGCTCAGAAGTCCGGCGGCCTCGGTTCCTTGGGGGGCGGCCCGATCTGCGGGCCGGCGGCCGCACGACGCTCGACGACGGTGAGGACGACGCCGAGGAGGGGCAGAAGCCCCGACCGTGTGTAGGCCTCGAGGGTCACCCCGTTCTCGTCGGCCGAGAGGGTGGCGCACGCGCCGCGAAGCTGGCCGGCGAGCTGGCCGAGGATCTGGACCATCGGCCGCACGGGCTCGCCGGGCCCCGGCTCCTTGCCCTCGGTGATGACGGCCTCGAGGATGCTCTGGACGTCGGCGTAGACGATGCCGTGGTGCTTCAGCGGCATGGCGTCCGCCACGTTGCGGAAGCGCGGGCCGGCGGCGAGGGCCTTCGCCGGGTCCTTCTGTGCGTCCACGCACTGGCGCAGGATGGCCGCGTTCCTGGCCACGAGGAAGAAGTCACCCACAAAGGCATACGCTGGCTGGTTCGGGGCGTCGGGCAGCACGAGGGTGTGGATGTCCACGCCCTGGTATGCCTCGGTCTTTCGCTCGACGGCGGGTGCGACGCCTGGCTGGCCGGCCATGAGGCGGTGGACGGTCGTCTTGAGGGCCTCGGGCTTGGCTACGCGGGCGCCGAGGAGGAAGGCGAAATCCCTGTTCTCCGGCAGCCGGCGCTTGGCGGCGAACTCGGCCACGAAGTCGGGGTTCGCGGCCAGGAACACCTCGCCGCCGAGGGCGCCGACGAAGTCGTCGTCGAAGTTGATGCCGAGCTGGAGCTTGACCGTCTGCTTCCCCTCGTCAATCCGCGCCAGGCCCTCGGCCTGGCCGCCCTCCTCGAGGAACTTCACGATCGCCTGCCACAGCTCGGGGCCGTCCTTGAAGTTCAGCGACGCGAACAGCGGGCACTCCCTGGGCAGCACCTGGGCGATCGAGGAGGTGCCGGGCGTGAGCTTGCCCAGGAGGCGCAGGAGGCCGAGCTTCTTCTCGCCGCAGTAGAGGTGCACCCTGTCGCGCACGCCGCGGCCGTCGAAGGCCGAGGCCACGGCCACCCACTGCACGGTGGTGAGGCCCAGGCCGTCGAGGAGCCGCCGCAGGTCGGGGTTGCCGTCGAGCACGGGCCGGTGCTCGGTGAGCACCTGGCCGAGGTTCAGGTAGGCCACGACCCCTTTGGGACCGGCGAGGGTCTTGCGCACCTTCTGGAAGGCCTCGTTGGTGGACAGCGGCCGCCGGGCGCGGGCGTCAATGAGCTTCTTGAGGGCCGGCGGCTCGGCGACGGCGAAGGCGTCGCCAAGGAACGCATAGGCGAGGCCGCCCAACTGCCCCTTGACCACGCGGAGCGCCACGTCGCCGTGCATCTCGTCGGCGATGGCGAGCGCCGGCCGGTTGCCTTGCGCCTTCGTGAGGGCCGGCTCCACGGTGCCCGCGAGCAGCTTCTTCAGCTCGGCCTTCGTCTCCGAGGCGTCGAGGAGGAGCACGGGGACTCGTGCGGCGCCGCCCGATTCGGCGACGACGATGCCCAGGCGCGAGCCGAACTTTGCCACCGTGTCGTCCCAGGCGAGGCCCAGGCGCTGCTGCGCGGCGCCGCGGATGATGGCGCTGACGACGCCGAGCTGCATCTCGGCCTGGGGCACGGCGCGGAAGATGTCGCGGAGGCCCGACTGCTCGAAGTCGGCCCAGATCCCCTTCGGGTCGTTCACCTCGGCGTAGAACAAGGCGTCCTCGGGCACCGCGCTCGCCAGGTCGCCGCCCCGGCCCGCCGCCGCCACCAGCGCCAGAATGGCCAGGAAGCCCACGCACAATTGCCTGCGCATCGGTGTCTCCTTGGTGTCAGAAGTCCGCATGCCGGCCCTTGCCGTATACTACAGCGCTCCCGCACGCCCGGTTTCGCGCCTTGATTCCGGCGGCCGCCCCCGCTACAATTCGGCAGGAGACCGAAGGAGGCGAACGCCGGATGCTGCACAGGATACTGGAAGAGATACTGGCGCACAAGCGCGTAGAGGTGGCGGCAGCGAAGGGGCGACGGCCCCTCGCGGCCCTGGAGGCCGCGGCGGCCAAGGCGCCACCCGTCCGCGACTTCGCGGCCGCGCTGCGCCAGGCCCAGGCCCGACGCGGCATCGCCCTCATTGCCGAAGTCAAGCGCAAGTCGCCATCGGCGGGGCTGATCCGCCCTGCGTTCCACCCCACGCGCATCGCCCGCACCTACGAGGCGCACGGCGCGGCGGCCATCTCGGTGCTCACCGATGAGAGGTTCTTCGGCGGCTCGCTGGCCATCCTGCGCCGC
>DATKZY010000182.1:0-4807 GCA_035527715.1 Planctomycetota bacterium
AACCCCCCTCCCTCTCGGAGGGAGGGGGAAGGGGGAGGGTGGACCTTCCGTGCGGTCGCCAACCCCTGCCCTTCGGCGCTGCGCTGTGCCCCTATCCTCCCGAAGGTATTGGAGCCTTCGGGAGGGATGGGAGCCGGCGCCTGCGTCTATTCGCGTAGTGCTTCGCTAGGCACCTCCTTTGGCCTGCGGCCGTGGCCCAATGGGGCCTTGGCGTGGCCGTAAACCGCTGATAGTTCAGGATTTGCGGAATCGGGTTGGTATGCAGCGGCCATCGTCCGTGACAGCCGTTGGGCGCGCCGTTCCGCCGGCACACCCTTTGGACGGGCGACGCCTTGCGCGTCGCCGCCCACGACCTGAGTATACCACATCACACACCGAAGTCAAGTGGAATCGAAAACTTTTTTGCGGGGTGGGGACATGGGACCGATGGGACGGAGGGCGAGGACGGGTCCCATCCGTCCCATGGGTCCCATTGGTCCCACGCTCAGAGGAAAAGGGGACGTCTTGTATCCCAGCCCCATTGGTCCTTGCATAACATCCGTGATGCGCTACCATAGGAGGCGCCACTCGATAGGAGGACTGCACATGGCCGCTTCGCGCAAGGTGTCGAGACGTGGTTTCCTGGAGAGCTCGGCTAGCCTGGGAGCCTTGTCGGCGGGGCTTCACGTCGTCAAGCCGCATGTCCTCGGCGCCGAGGGGAAGGCGCCGCCGAGCGACACGGTGCTCGTCGGCGGCATCGGGGTCGGGCGGCAGGGGCGCGGCATCCTCTCCGCGGGCCGGGGGTCGAAGGTCATCGCCGTGGCCGACGTGTATCAGAAACACCTCTACGAGGTGGCCAAAAGCCGCGGCGGCTGCGACACGTACGAAGACTACCGCAAGATGCTCGAGCGCGCCGACCTCGATGCGGTGACCGTCGGCACGCCCGACCACTGGCACGTGCCCTGCTGCCTCCACGCCGTCGAGGCGGGGAAGGACGTGTATTGCGAGAAGCCGCTCTCGCTCACCATCGCCGAGGGGCGGGTGCTGGTCGAGGCCGTGCGGCGCTACAACCGCGTGTTCCAGACGGGCAGCATGCAGCGCTCGTCGTTCCACTGCCGCACGGGCTGCGAACTGGTCCGCAACGGCCGCGCGGGCAAGATCCACACGGTCCACGGCGCCTGCTATCCCAGCCCGTGGTATCCCGTGGGCCTGGCCGAGGAGCCTGTGCCCGAGGGCCTCGACTGGGAGATGTGGCTCGGCCCCGCGCCCGTGCACCCCTACAACGTCAACATCCAGCGACCGCGCGCCAAGCCCGGCTGGATCTCGTTCCGGCCCTTCAGCGGCGGCGAGATGACCGGCTGGGGCTCGCACGGGCTCGACATCATTCAGTGGGGCCTGGGCGCCGACGAGACCGGCCCGGTGGAGGTGTGGGCCGACAGCGCCGACCTGCGGAGCCAGGTGCACTATCGCTACGCGAGCGGCGTGATGCTGCACCTCGACAGGGGGCCGCAGGGCGGCGGCATCTTCGTGGGCGACCAGGGCGAGATCATGGTCACCCGCGGCGCCTTCGCGTGCAAGCCCAAGGAGATCGGCGAGCCGCCCCTGACGGCCAGCGACTTCCACCTCTACTTCAGCAACCACCACGGCGAGAACTGGGGCGAGTGCATCCGCACGCGGCGGCGGCCGATCTGCGACATCGAGATCGGCCATCGGTCGTGCACCGTGTGCCACCTTGGGAACATCGCCCGCTGGCTCGCCCCGCGCAAGCTGAAGTGGGACCCCGACAAGGAGTGCTTCCCCGACGACGCGGAGGCCAATCGCTACCTCGACCGCCCGCGCCGCGAGCCGTATCGGTTGTGAGCGCGCCGGCGCCAGGCGATGCGATAGCCCGCGAATGCGGGCGAGCCAGCCGTAGCCCAGGGTGACCAGAGGGAGCCCTGGGAAACGGCGGTCCCCACCCCATCAGCCCCCGAACGGGGGCGTTTCACTTCCAGAGGTAGCGCTCATCATACTGGATGCCGTGGCGCTTGAGGAGCGCCCTGAATTCGTCCTCGAAGGAACGGGTCTTGTGATGCGCCTCCTGGCCCTGGATGTAGGCGCGAACACGAGGGATGGCTGAGGCGCTGACGGAGAAGGCGCCGTAGCCCTCCTGCCAAGCAAAGTCCCGAAGGTCGGGAAATGTGTCGTGAATCCAGCCGGAGGAGACGCTTTTCACGGCCTCCATGCAATCGGCCACGCTCTCGACCTGTTTGATGTCGAAGAGGATGTGGACGTGGTCGGCGGTACCGCCAACCTCGCGGGCGAAGCCGAAGCGGCCGTTGATGAGAGAGGCGATGTAGCCGTGGATGCGTTTCGCGTGGTCGGCGGGGATGAGCTTGCGGCGCTCCTTGGTGGAGAAGACGGCGTGGACGGTGAGTTGGGTGAAGGTGTGCGACATGGGGGCATTCCTCCACGGGGGTCTGAAACGCCCCCATTCGGGGGCTGGAACCTTTGCACGCCTGGATCCCAGGGCTCCCTCTGGTCGCCCTGGGCTACGGCTGGGTCGCCCGCGTTCGCGGGCTACAACTCTCATCACACCCACGCGCGGGCTACGGCGCGGCGGAAAGCTCGGAGGCCAGGCGCCGGCCCACGGGGCCGTCGAGCCGAGCCATCACCCAGAGATAATAGCCGATCGAGAATTCGAGCACGGCCGCCCTGCCCAGGCCGCGGCGCAGGCACTCGCGATAGAGGCCCTGCTCCCACACGAGCCGCGCCTGGAAGACGTCGCGCCGAAACGAGAGCAGCACCACGACCGTCGGCTCCCGCGAGAAGACGTAGGCCGCCGAGTGGTCGCCCGTCCGCGCGATGTGCGGGTCGTTCAGGCCGAAGGTGTCCACCGTCTCCCAGCGCGAGTAGTAGGGCACGGCGCCGGCGTCGGCGATGGCCAGCACGGCGCCCGCCTCGGTCGCGTGCGGGGCCAGCAACGTGCCGAGGCGGACGTGGGCGTTCCGCATCCCGTGCGCGTATTGAGCGAAGTCCAGCCGCACCGCGTCGTATCGGCTGAACGCGGCGGCGAGGGCGACCGCGGCGAGGCCCACGTAGAGCGCCGCTGCCTTGCGTTCCCCCAGGCGCTCGCGCGCGGCGGAGAAAATGAGCACCGACCCGCGGGCCGTGAGCACCGCGAACAGCGGCACGAGGGGGTGGAAGAGCCGGTGCCCGTAGGCCATCACGGGCTCGGGCAGCAGCAGGTAGAGTCCCATCACGCCGATCGCGGCCAGGAGCGGCAGGCACTTGCGGCTCAGGTTCGCCGCCGCCACGGCCAGGAGCAGGCCGAAGCCGGCCGCCATTTCGAGGGCGAAGGCCAGGGCGGGCGCGAGGCCGCGCGGCTCGAGCGACGCGGCCTTGACGTAGAACGGCAGCGGGAGGAACGCCCCGTAGTAGGCCCACCGCCACGCGAAGTAGGCCGCGCCGGGCAGCACGTAGAACAGCGCGATGGCGATCAGCAATCCGCGGCGCTGGCCGCGCTCCAGGAGGGCGAGCCTCGCCAGCAGCACGGCGACCACCGCGAGATTCAGCTCGGGCCGCGTCAGCCCCGCCGCCAGTGCGCAACACGCCAGAAGCCGCGGCGAGCCGCGCGTCGCCGCGAGCGCGAGCAGGCACAACGCCAGCCCCGCCAGCGCCGTGTCCATGCCCGACACCGCGTGCGGCGGGGTGAACGGGTAGACGGCGAAGAGCAGCGCCGCCAGCGACGCCGCAAACGCCCGCGGGGCCGCGTTGGCCCCCTCGCACAGCGACCAGGCCGTCGCGTAGCAGGCGGCAAGCGTCAGCAGCGTCGCTGCGACGCCCATCGCCTTCGCGGCGGCCACGGCATCCAGGCGCAACGCGTGAGGCACGGCGGCCAGCAGCATCCACAGGAACGACGTATAGCCCTCGGCCCGCGGCGGCGTGGCGTTGTACGTGGGGCCGAGGCCCTCCGCGAGATGCCGCGAGTAGCGGAGCGTGATGAACGAATCGTCGCACGTGAAATCCCATAGCCTGTGCACCGCGAACCCGCCGAGGCACAGCGCGGCGATCAGCGCCAGGCCGACCAGTTTCTGACTTGGGCGGGCCATCGAATCCATCCCTCAGAACGCCCTCACCCTATTGCGGCCCGCGGCAGTTGCGTCGGGGCATCGCGCGGGATCAAGTGCTCAGGACAGTGAAGCGGGGATCGCCTCTCAGGGCGGCGTCGAAAGTAAGGGTGGTGTCCGCGCCAGCGGCAGCGTTGGCACGCCCCAGGTAGTAGTCCGAGAAGTCGCCCCGCCCGCGCCGGTAGTCGCTGAGTGCCTGCCATACGGTGTCCTGGTCGGCCACCTCGAATTGCGCGGTGAGCAGGATCTGATCGAGCACGGGGATAATGTCAGCCCGAGCCAGGCCATAGGCGGCTCTAAGCACCCAGACAAGCTCGCACAGGACAACCGGCTGAATGAGGAGCTTATCGCCCCGGTCCCCTGCGCCCCTGATCTCGCGGACGGCTACGGCGGCTTGCTGAGGGTGGTCCTTGATGATGTAGCGAACGAGGAGGTTGGTGTCGAGCCCCTTCACTTGAGTCTCCCGCCCATCGTGCGGATCGCTTGGTTCATCTCTTCGATGGACACGGGCCGTCTGCCGGGGCGATAGAGCATGCCTTCGAGTTCCCGCACGTCCACCACGGCGGGTCGGATCACCACGTCGCCGTTATCCTGCACCACGAAGTCCACCCTGTCGCCGGGATGAACTCCCAGGCGGTCCCGGATCACTTTGGGGATGACGAGCTGTCCCTTGGTGGAGAGCCTTGCGGCGGCCATGTTGGTCTCCCAGAGGGTTATCT
>DATKZY010000183.1:0-6861 GCA_035527715.1 Planctomycetota bacterium
TTCGGCAACACCGTCTCGGCCAGCATCCCCACCGCCATGTGCTGGGCCATCGAGCACGGGCGGCTCAAGCGGGGCATGCGGATGCTCCACGTCATCGGCAGCGCCGGCTTCTCCGTCGGCTTCGCGCACCTGGTCTACTGAGGCGCGCGGCCCCGCCATTCGTGCCCCAAGACCCCTCTCTGCTCCCATCCACTCCACGTTCGGGGCAGGCGGAAGTAGCGTTGTGGTGTCAAGGGCAAGCCCGGCTCGCTTGAAACGGAAGGGGTCAACCGTATAATGGCCGGGGCCCGATGGCCGCCGACGTTGCCTGGCGTGAGCCCGACCGACCCACTTGGAGCAAGTGCCGTGCGGTTCCTGCTGATTGACCGAATCACGTCGTGGGACCCTGGCCGGACCGCCACGGCGGTGAAGAACGTGGCGCTGAGCGAGGATTTCTTCGACGACCACTTCCCGCTCAAGCCCATCATGCCCGGGGTGCTGTTGATCGAGGGGATGGCCCAGCTTGGGGCCGTGCTGCTCGAGTACGGGGTGCGCCGGGACGCGGGGAGAGTCGTCAAGTGCGTGCTGATGATCGTGGAGGAGGCGAAGTTCCGCAGCCTGGTGCGGCCGGGCGACTGCCTGGAGTACCGGGCCGAGGTCGAATCGGTGAACGAGTACGGCGGTAAGGTGGCGGCGACGGCGAGCCGGAACGGCAAACGGGTCGCCGAGTGCACCCTCATCTACGGGATGGACGGGAGGAGCGAACCTGCTCTGGACGCGCGCCGCGCCGCGCTTGTTTCGCTGTGGCTACAGGGTCTGGATGGCAATGAACCCCAGTGACGTGGTAGTAACCGGGATCGGCATGGTGACGCCGCTGGGCGCCACGGCGGCTGCGACGGGCGAGGCGTGGCGGGCCGGGCGCTGCGCCTCGCGCCGCACGCTGCCGGAGCTGGCCGGCACGCCAATGGCGGACGCCGAGGCAGCGGTGCTGCCGGCGTTCGACGCACGCGCGCGGCTCGGCGGGCGCCGGATGCTGAAGTTCATGTCCGACGCCGCGGTCCTGGGCTGCCTGGCCGCGCGCGAGGCATCGGAGGGGGCCGCGCTCAAGCAGCGGTTCCGTCCCGAGCGGGTGGGCCTCTTCGCGGGCACGGGCCTGGCGTCGTCGCGCTTCGAGGACCTCGCCCCCACCCTGCGGGAATCCATTGACGAGACAGGGCAGTTCTCGTGGCGCCTGGCGGGCGAGCGGGGGCTGCCCGCCACCAACCCTCTGCTGGCATTCAAGCTGCTCGCCAACATGCCGCCGTGCCTGGTCTCGATCCTCGAGTGCGCGAAGGGGGCCAACCTCATCCTCACCCCGTGGGAGGGGCAAACGGGCGCCGCCATCGAGCAGGCCTGGAGAGCGGTGGCCGGCGGCGAGGTGGACGCCGCGCTGGCCGGCGCGGCCGACTACCCGGCCTATCCGGCAACCGTGTTCCACCTGCGGGACCGACAGGCCCTGCGTGACGGGGAGTATGCGGCGCCGGGGGCGGCCTATGTGGTGCTGGAGCGCGCCGAGAGCGCCGCGCGGGACGGGCACAGGGTCCACGCCCGCCTCGCCGCCGTCGAGGTGGCGGCCACGGACGGCCCGATGCACGATCCCCTGGCGGAGCAGATGGGGCGCACCTTCGCGGCGGCCCCGGCCATCCTGCTGGCCCTCGCCTGCCAGGAGCCGCGCGGGACGCTGTGCCTCTGCGGCGTGGACCGTCACGAGTTCCGTGCCGAAGTGAAGGAGCCGCGGTGAGACGGGTCGCCATCACAGGGTTCGGCGTGGTCTCACCGGTCGGCGTGGGCCGCGCGGCGTTCTGGGACGCGCTGCGCCGCGGCCAGAGCGGGATCGCGCGCATCACGCGCTTCGATTGCACCACCTTCGCGGCGCACCTGGCCGGCGAGGTCAAGGCGATGCCGGCGCTGCCCGAGCGCGTGGCAGCGGTCGCGGCCGAGGACCCCAAGGTCGGCTTCGCTTTTGCCGCCTGTACGGAGGCGCTGGCGGACGCGGGCGTCGAGCGCCTGGACGCGGACACGCTGCTCCACCTCGGCGCGACCCTGGAGATCCTCGACCCGGTGAAGCTGATCCACAACGGCCGCCCCGATCTGCGGGCCACGATCCTGGCCTACTTCCGCGGCGAGATCAGCGGCTCTCAGCTCCCGCTCGACACGGCCACCGCCCTGGTGTGCGAGGCGTTCGGCCGGCCGCGGCAGGCCCTGACGAACTGCTCGGCGTGCGCCGTCGGCGCGCAGGCCATCGGGCACGGCTTCCGCAGCGTGCGGGCCGGCCGGTTCGAGGCCGCCATCTGCGGCGGCTCCGACTCGCTGGTCAACGCACACGGCATCGGCGGCTTACAGCTGCTCGGGGCGCTGACCACCGACAACGAGCGGGGCGCCCACGCGTGCCGGCCCTTCGATGCCGCGCGCCGCGGCACGGTGCTCGGCGAGGGCGCCGCGGTGGTCGTCCTCGAGCCCCTCGAGAAGGCCAGGGCGGAGGGCAAGCGCCTCCTCGCCGAAGTGTGCGGCTACGGCTCGAGCATGGACGCCCACAGCCTGAGCGCGCCCGACCCCGACGGCGACGGCGCGGCCCGGGCCATGCGCGCCGCGCTCGACGACGCCGGCCTGCGCCCCGGCCAGATCGCCCACATCAACACCCACGGCACCGGCACGTGGCTCAACGACGAGGTCGAGGCCAAGGCCATCCGCCGCGTGTTCGACGGGGCGTGGGAGCGCATCCCCGTCAGCTCTACCAAGTCCATGACCGGCCACATGATCGCCGCCGCGGGGGCCGTGGAGGTCGGGGCGTGCCTGCTGGCGTTGCTCCAGGGGGTGATGCCGCCGAACCCCTGCCTCGACAAGGTGGCGCCCCGTTGCGAGCTGAACCACGTGACCGGTCAGGCCGCGCCCTTCGAGGGCGAGTACGCGCTCACCAACTCCTTCGCCTTCGGCGGCCAGAACGCAACCCTGGTGTTGAGGAAGGCCGATGACTGACACGACTCCGCGCGTGGCGCTCATTGCGGGGGGCAGCGGCGGCGTCGGGGCCGCCGTCGCGCGGCGGCTCGCCGCGGCCGGCACCGCCGTGCGCGTCGGCTACTGCCGCCACGAGGCCGCCGCCCAGCAGCTCGCCCGCGAGATTCGGGACGCAGGCGGTCGGGCGGAGCCAGTCCACCTCGACCTGAGCGACCCCGCCCGTCCCGACCAGGTGTGCCAGGAGGCCTTCGACCGCGAGGGCCGCCTGGACATCCTGGTGAACAGCGCGGCGGTGGACCGCGAGGCCCCCGCGGGCGCGATGGACGACGAGGACTGGCGGGCCGTGCAGGACGTGAACCTCGACGGGGCGTTCCGCCTCTGCCGGGCGGCGGCTAAGTTCATGCTCCTTCAGCGCTGGGGCCGCATCGTCAACGTCTCCTCCGTCGCCGCCGCCCGCGGCGGCAGGGGCCACATCAACTACGCCGTGAGCAAGGCCGGGGTGGAGACGCTGACGCGTGTGTTCGCGCTCGAGCTGGGCCGCAAGGGCGTGCTCGTGAACTGCGTCGCGCCCGGCGTCATCGTCACGCCGCTCTCCGAGCGAGTCCGCAAGGACCACGGCGAGCAGATCCTCTCGATGATTCCCCTGCGACGCTTCGGGCAGCCCGACGAGGTGGCCGCGCTGGTCGCCTTCCTCGTCTCCGACGCGGCCAGCTACATCACGGGCCAGGTGTTCACTGTGGACGGAGGGATGTCGCTGTGAGTCAGGCCGCCGGCCTCTTGAGCCTCCTCCGCGAGCGGCGCAGCGTGCGGCGGTTCCGCGACGAGCCGGTCCCTCGCGCCCTCATCGAGCGCCTCATCGAGGCCGCCTCGTGGGCGCCCTCGGCCAGCAACCGCCAGGACTGGCGGTTCACGGTGGTGACCTCGGCGGAGCGGAAGCAGGAGATGGCCGACGCCGTCCGCCGCCGCTGGGACGCCATCGTGGCGGCCAACCGCGACTGCGGCCTCATCGAGGAGGTGGAGCGCTACGTGGCGTCGTTCGCCCGCTTCGCGCAGGCGCCGGCGCTCATCGTGGTTTCGGCGCGCGCTCCCGACTCCTTCCAGCAGCACCTGCTGGGCGAGGCCGCCACGGCCACCGTCGGCAGCGCCGCTTCAGCGGCCATGGCCGCACAGAACCTGATGCTCGCCGCCCACGCCCTCGGCCTCGCCACGTGCTGCATGACCGGCGCCCTCGCCGCCCGCGACGAGTTGCGCCCACTAGTCGGCCTCGGGCGGCGCGACGAACTCGTTTGTCTCATCACCTTGGGGGTCCCCGCGGAGACGCCTCCGCCCCCCCACCGAAGACCCGTTGCCGAGAATGCGAGGTTCACTGAATGACCCAAGAGGAGATCTTCGCCGGCGTCCAGCAGTGCCTTGCCGACGCGCTCGACATCGAGCCCGAGCGGATTCATGAGGACGACCGCGTGATCGGCGACCTGGGCGCCGACTCACTGGATCTGCTCGACCTGACCTTCCGCCTCGAACAGCGGTTCAAGGTCCACCTGTCCCCGCGCGAGTTCGAGCGGCGCGCGAGGGAGCGCCTCGGGGGCCAGGACTGGCAGGTGGACGGCGTGTACACCCCGGCCGCCCTGGCCGAGTTGCGGGCCGCTATGCCCGAAATCCCCCCCGAGGAGCTGCCCGACGGCCTCGCGGTGGCCGAGATGCCCCGCAGGTTCCGCGTGGCCACGCTCGTGAACCTGGTTGACAGGGGCCTCAAGGAGCCGGGCGACCAGCTCGGCGGCGCCTCCCCCGCCACTTCAGCAAGCGGCGAAGCCTGATGCGCTGGCGTTTCGTGGACAAGATCGAGACCCTTCAGCCCTGGCAGGCCGCCACGGGCCGGAAGGCCATCTCCTACGAGGAGTCCAGCCTCTGCGAGCCCCTCGGCCGCAGGGGCATCCTGCCCGAGAGCCTGGTCCTCGAGAGCTGCGTGCACCTGGTCCGCTGGCTCGTCGCGGCCAGTTCCCAGTTCGCCTCGACCTGTCTCCTGGGCGAGGTCGAGCGTTTCGCGCTCCTCCGCGAGGTCGGCATCGGCGACTCGCTCGCCCTCGCGACGACCGTCCTGGCCCGCGAGCCCGACCGATTGCGCGTCGAATGCCGGGCCGAATCCGGCGGCCAAGCCGTCGCCGAGGGCGTCTTGTCCGTGGCACTGCTCCCTCTGGCTGCCTGCGCGCCCCCCGAGGACACGCGGAGCCTGTGGCGCGAACTCTCTGCCCCCCATCAGCCATCGGGAGTCGGAACGCGATGAAGATCAAGCTGATCGAGCCGACCCGGTACCTCGGCAGCGGCAAGCTGCTGAGGGGATCTTGGCTGATCTCGCCGTCTCTCACCCTGCCGTATCTGGCTGCTCTGGCGCCAGACGACGTCGAGTTCGTCATCGAGAACGACTTCTTCGGGGAGGTTGACTACGAGGAGAACGTGGACCTCGTCGGCATCACCTCGTACACGAATCGGGCGCTCCGGGCCTACGAGATCGCCGACGAGTTCCGCCGCAGGGGCGTGCCGGTCGTGATGGGCGGCATCCACGCCTCGCTGGCGCCGGACGAGGCGGCGGAGCACGCCGACACGGTCGTCGTGGGGGAAGCGGAGGAGACGTGGCCCCAGTTCCTCGACGATTTCCGCAAGGGCCGTGCGAAGAAGCGGTACGTGGCCGAGCGCTATCCCCCGCTGGCGAACCTTCCGCCCCCCAAGTTCTCGCTGCTCGATCAGTCGCGCTACATGTGTTTTCGGCCCAGGGGCGTCTACCGCCCCCTTCCCACGCCCCTGGTGCCCGTCCAGGCGGCCCGGGGTTGCCCCCACAACTGCGAGTTCTGCTCGGTGGCCGTCTTCAATGGGCGGCAGCACCGCACGCGCCCGATCGCCGACGTAGTCGCCGAGATCCAGGCGGCCCGCGCGAAGGGCTCTTTCTTCGTGGACGACAACATCCTTGCGTCCCCGGCGCACGCTCGAGAGCTCTTCCGGGCGCTTCTTCCCCTGAAGATCAAGTGGCTCGGCCAGGCCACCCTTGCGGCGGCGAAGGACCGAGAGCTGATCGAGCTGGCCGCCAGGAGCGGCTGCATCTTCCTGTGTCTCGGGATCGAGACCCTGTCGAGCAAGCAACTGCGCCTGATGCGCAAGACCCACAACGTCGTCGAGGACTACGCCACGCACCTGAGGACCTACCGGGACGCAGGCATCTCGACCTCGGCGACCCTGATCTTCGGATTCGACACCGAGGACACCCACGCGTTCGACGAATCGTGCGACTTCCTGGTGAAGAACCGCGTGCCCTTCACGCAGTGGTTCCCCCTGACCCCGTACCCCGGGACCGCGCTGCTCGCCAGGCTGCAGGCGGAGGGCAAGCTCAAGGACGAGCGCTGGTGGCTCCGGCGCGACCTGGCGCGCAGGTTCGGCCCCCTGAAGTTCCCCGGCGGGGCGGCGGCTGAGGAGGAGTTCCGGCAGCGCTTCCTCCGCGCGTGGAAGCGAGTCTACTCCTGGCGCAACATCGCGCGGCGCATCCTCCTGCCGCCCGGGAAGCAGTGGCCCATCGAGATCGGATTCAACCTCGCGCTCAGGAAGGGCCTGGGACAGGACACGAGCCTGTTCGACTCGTGACTCGCAGGCCGACCGCGGCAGACGGGGCCCCGGCAGCGGCCCGCCCCGCGCCCGGTGGATCGGGACCGCGGATTCCGTATACTGGAGGATAGGGGAGTGGAGGCGGAGTGACGTAATGAGGATCCGCGGCATCGCATGCAGCATGCCCAGCCGGCGCGTGAGCAATGAGGAACTCCTCGAACTTATCCACCGGGCCAGCGCTCCCCATCTGTCCTCTCGGCAGATGGGGCAGGTGCTCGGGCGGGTCAAGTCGCTCTTCCG
>DATKZY010000184.1:0-38518 GCA_035527715.1 Planctomycetota bacterium
TTCGGCAACACCGTCTCGGCCAGCATCCCCACCGCCATGTGCTGGGCCATCGAGCACGGGCGGCTCAAGCGGGGCATGCGGATGCTCCACGTCATCGGCAGCGCCGGCTTCTCCGTCGGCTTCGCGCACCTGGTCTACTGAACCCGCCTACTCGTAGCGCAAGGCGTCCACGGGGTTCAACCGCACGGCTCGCCAGGCGGGATAGAGCGCGCCCACGAGGCCCACGCCCAGGGCCGCCCCCGTGGCCTCGAGAAGCAGCCGCGCGCTCACCGCGGGCGCCATGATGCCCCGCAGCATCGGAAGCTCGGCCAGCAAGTGCAGCACGCCGAGCCCCAACAGCGCCCCCACGACACATCCCACGGTCGCCAGCACCACTCCCTCGATGAGGATCATCGCCAGAATCCGGCCCGGCGGCCACCCGATCGCCGCCAGCACCCCCAGGTCATATGTCCGCTCCGTCACCGACATCAGCAGCGTGTTCATCGTCACCAGCGCGCCCATAAACAGGGCGATCCACGACACGCTCCAGGTGACGGCGTGCAGAAACCGCACCATGTAGTTCTGCTCGGACAGCTCGCCCGTCTCGTAGAACCGCAGGTCGGGGAACCGCTCGTTCAGCCGCTTCTTCAGCGCCGCCAGCCGCTCCTTGTCGGTCGAGTCGCGTACTCGCAGCTCCAGGATGTTCACTTTCCTTGGGCGCTCCAGGAACTCCTGCATCGCCGGCAGCGCCATGACCACCGAGTTCCGGGCCAGCGGCCCCACCGGCTGGATCGTGCCCGAAACCACGAAGTCGCGTCCGTTGACCCGCACCGTGTCCCCGACCGTCTTCCCGAGCAGCTCGGCGACGTCTTCGCCCAGGATCGCTCCGCGAGGCTGGTCCGGGGCGGGCATCGTGCCGACGATGAGGGGCACGTTCTCCCACAGGTACTCCGTGCGGTCCCAGCCGACCGCGACGATCATGCGGTCGTCGAGCGACACCAGGCTCACCAGCTCGCCCGCCACGGCCTCCACGCCCTCGACGCGCCGCACCTCGGCGACGACCGACTGGTCCATCGAGGCGCTGAAGAACTCCACGGCCCCCTTGCGCACGCCGATCAGGTGGGTGCCCCGCATCGCAAGATGGCCCAGCCAGGAGTCGGTCACCCCCCGCGCCGTGCACACGAGGGCGATGAAGCTCGCCAGCGCCACGCCGATGCCCAGCGCCGTGAGCGTGGAGCGCAGCGGCCGGCTCGTCAGGTTTCGCATGGCCACGCCGGCGAGGTTCATGGCGTCCCTCCCGTCCGCTCGTCGCCCACGATCGCGCCGTCGAGCATCCGCACCTGGCGTCCCGCCCGCGCCGCGATGCCCGCGTCGTGGGTCACGATGACGAGCGTCGCGCCCGAGCTGGCGTGGACCTCGCTGAGCAACGCCAGGACCGATTCCGAGCTGGCGCTGTCGAGGTTCCCCGTCGGCTCGTCGGCCAGGAGCACGACCGGCGAGTTCGCCAGGCTTCGGGCGATGGCCACCCGCTGCCGCTCGCCCACCGACAGCTCGTTGGGCCGGTGCGAGGCCCGGTGCGACAGCCCCACCCGCTCGAGCAGCACGTCGGCCCGCCGCCGCCGCTCGCGCGCCCCGCCCACCACCCCGAACATCGCCAGCTCCACGTTCTGCCGGGCGTTCAGCGTGGCGAGCAGGTTGAACCGCTGGAACACGTAGCCGATGCGCCGCGCGCGGATGCGCGACCAGGCCCGCCGCCCGCGCGGCGCCGCCCCCTCGAAGAGCACTCGGCCCTCCGTCGGCTCGTCCAGCCCGCTCATCACGTTGAGCAGCGTGGACTTTCCGCTGCCGCTCGGCCCCATGATCGCCATGAACTCCCCGCGCCCCACCCGCAGCGTCGCCTCCCGCAGCGCCACCACGCGGCCCGCGTCATACGACTTCGTCACGCCCTCGAGAGCGACGATGCACTCGTTCACCTGGCCACCGATCCCTTCACGAACTGCTCACCGACGGCATGGCGCCTGTCAGAACTGCCTGTCCATGACACACCAGCATAGTAGCGAAGACCCTTCGGCGACGCAAGCACGCAAGGCGCCTGCATTCTCTTGACTCCCTGCCGGGCGCGCGCGACACTGGTCTGTGTGGGCACGACTTCGGCGGAACCTGACCTGGGAGCGGCGAAGTATGGCTTTTGCCCGGCGAGCGGCGGTCCTACTCCACAGCGCCCTGGCCCTCTGCGCTGCCGGCGCGGCCGAGCGTCCCACGCGACCTGCTGATACCCCCACCGAAGTCACCGTCACGGCCCCCGGAGGTCGTCGCCTCTCGGCGCTCGTGGTCCCCGGGAAGTGGGTCCATGCGTTCGACGCCGGCCAGTTCCTGTACCGCGGCGGGCGCAAGCTCCACTTCGAGAGCCGCGGGCCAAGACGGTTCGTCCAGGTAGACGGCGCCCCGGCCCGCCTGGCCGGCATCGTGGCCGACACGGCGGAGGGCCAGGCAGCGCTTCGGCAGGCCATCGCCGACGGCGAGAAGGACCTCACGGTCTGGTGCAAGGCCGACAAGCTCAACGCCCTGCCGCGGCTGCCGCCCGGCCGCGGGTTCGCACTGGCTGTGAACAACTACGGGAGATCGGACGGCATACACGAGCCCGCGGTGACGACACGAGATGCCACGCCCGTCGCGGGCCAGGACGGAATCATCGCCCTGTCGCTCTGCTGGCGCTGGGACAATGCGGACCTTCGGCCTCTGGCCCGGCTGGAGGCCCTGACCAGCCTCCAGGTCAGCGGGGCCGGGCAGCTCGACCTGACCCCGCTCGGCGGCCTGCGGAACCTGGAAGTCCTGGAGTGCAAGATGGTGGGCGCCTTGCCGCCGCTCTCGAGGCTCACCCGCCTGCGCCACGTGGACATCGCGGGGGCCTCGGAGCTTCCCGTCTTGCCTCCCTTCGGCGAAATGCGGCAGCTCTCCTGGCTCGCCCTCAGGTGTCCCGGCCTGAAGGACATCGCTGCCCTGGGCAAGCTCACTGGGCTCGTGCGGCTCGACCTCGGCGGCTGTTCGGGCATCCGCGACCTGTCGCCTCTTGCCGGCCTCACAAAGCTGACCTGCCTGAGCCTTTACGGCTGCGAAGGGGTCGAGGACCTTTCCCCGCTCGCCGGCCTCACGGACCTGACTGACCTCAACTTCGGCTTCTGCTCCCGGCTGACCAACCTTTCGGGCCTGGAGAACCTCAGGAAGCTGCCCAGGCTGGAACTGAGCGGGTGTCGCAGCCTGTCCGACATTGCTGCTCTGGGGCACCTCACCCAGTTGACCGGCTTGACCGTGCAATGGTGCGATGAGCTGTCCGACCTCACCCCCCTGGCGAAGCTCACCCGCCTGAAGGCCATCAGCTTCTGGAACTGCCCTCGGGTCGCCGACATATCGCCGCTCGCCGCACTTCAGGACCTCGAAGGGCTCGGCCTCTGGGGGTGTCCGCGTCTGGCCAATCTCAAGCCCCTGGCCGGCCTCGCCAAACTGCGCTGGCTCAGGCTGGAAGCGTGCCGGGCCATCACGGACATTGCGCCGCTCGGAGGCCTGCGGGACCTCGCGGAACTCTCGCTGGAGGAGTGCGCCGAGGTGACGGACGTCTCGCCCCTCGCCAAGCTCGACAAGCTGGAGGAGCTTCGCATGTGGGATTGCACTGGGGTGACCGATCTGTCGCCGGTGGCGGCGTGCCGCAACCTGCGCGAACTCGACATCTGGGGCTGTGAGAATGTCACGGACGTGACGCCTCTCGGTCGGCTGCCCAAGCTCAACCGCGTCGTGGTAGCCGGCTGCGACGGCGTCGCAGACCTGTCCCCGCTGAAGCCCGTCCTGCGGCGCGGAGGCTCGATCTTCGTCACCGGCGACGACCACGAGGCCCAGCTCAAGGCCCTGAAGCAACCCGACTTCTGAGCCGCCTCACGGCGTGAAGTCCATCTCGGCCGGCATGCGGGCGAGGAGGGCCGCCAGCAGGTCGCTCGCCTGGTCGAGGTCCTTGAGCGAGATGACCTCGCACGGGCTGTGCATGTAGCGGCAAGGCACGCTCACCAGCCCCGCGGCGACGCCGGCTCGGCTGATCTGGATGGCGTTGGCGTCGGTGCCCGTGCCGCCGGGCGTGCCCTCGATCTGGATGGCGATCTTCGCCTTTTTCGCGGCATCCACGATCATCCCGTAGAGCACGGGGTTGATGTTCGCGCCGCGGCAGACGATGGGGCCTTTGTTGCAGGCGAAGTCGCCCGCGCGAGTCTTCTCCACTCCCGGGGTGTCGGTGGCGTGCCCCACGTCAATGGCGATGCCCGCCTGGGGGTCAATGCCGAAGGCGCTGGTGCGGGCGCCCCGCAGGCCGATCTCCTCCTGCACGGTCGAGACGCCGAAGACGGCGACGTTGAGCTTCTTGCCCTGGACCTTGCGGAGCGTCTCGGCGACGACGAAGGCGCCCATGCGGTCGTCGAAGGCGCGGGCGGTGACGAGCTGGTTCCGCAGGTGGGTGAGCCCGACGTCGAACGTGATCGGGTCGCCAGTGCTCACGACCTTCTGGGCGTCCTTCTGGTTCTTCGCGCCGATGTCGAGCCAAAGCTCGTGGAGCTTCATCGGCTTGCCGCGGTCGTCGGGGTCGGTGAGGTGGATGGCCTTGCGTCCGATGACGCCGGGCACGGGGCCTTTCGGCCCGTGAATCGTCACCCGCTGGGCGACGGCGACGACGGGGTCCACGCCGCCGATCTGGGTCACGTAGATGTAGCCTTCCTTGGTGATGTGGTTCACCATCAGGCCGATCTCGTCCACGTGCCCGGCCAGCATCATGCGCAGCGGCGCCGCGGCATTCACCGCGGCGATCACGTTGCCGTGCACGTCGGTCCGCACCGTGTCGCTGAACAGCCCCATTCGCTCGCGCATCAGCTTCTGCCCGGGCTGCTCATAGCCCGACGGGCTGGGCGTGGTGACGAGCTTCTCCAGAAACGCCAGCGCATCCTTGTCCATCATCGGTTGCTCCAGGGGCCACGGGGTGAGTCGACGGCAGGAGCGATTGTAGGCGGCAAGGGGGCGGGAGTCAACAATGACCAATGCCGAATGACCAATGACCAAGTCAGACAGGACGGCGGAGGGAATCTCCCGGCTCGCAAGCGGATGAGAAAACCTCCCGCGGGTTGGGAACCCGCGGGAGGTTGGGTGAGCAGGCGGCGGGGTTGCTCAGACTTCGGCTTCGACGCGGTTGATCTTGGCGAGGTCGGCGACGCCGATGCCCAGCTCGGCGGCGCGCAGGACGTGCTTGATGTCCTTGTGATAGGGCGCCAGGCCCTTCTCGACCCGCTTCGCCTTGATGATGTCGGCCAGCGTGGCGTCCATCGCCACGGGGTCCACCGAGGCGACGATGCCGTAGTAGTCCCAGCGGCCGGCGGGGTTGAACTGCGGCCCCTTGTCGAAGAGGCCGTAGAGGGCGTCGCAGATGCAGAGGCGGGTCTTGGCCTTGATCGGCTCCAGGGCGCTGATGTCGGCAACATACTGGCAGCCGTCGCGGTGGAACTGATTGGCGTTGGGCACGGTGCCGAGGTGGTTCTTGAGCGCGCCGGTGACGCCGGCGAGGACGTGGGTTTTCATGATCGGCACGTTGATCAACACGTCGGCGTCGAGAAGGATTTTCGAGAGCTGGGTGTCCACGGGTCCCGCCTTGACCTTGGGGCCGAGGTCTTTGACCGTGGGGTAGGCGCGGGGGGCGTCGCCGTCGCGGTTGACCTTGACCCTGGCGGTCGTGAAAGCCCTGTCGTCGCGGTCGTAGACGACGATGTTGGCGGGGTCCACGCCGGCCTTGATCAGGCTGCTGGTGACGGCGGCGACGACCTCGGGGTGGGTGGTCGCGCGGGCGAAGAGGCCGTTGAACTTGACGGCCACCTTGTCCTTGGCGCCGACGTAGGCGCCCCAGGCCTTCGCAACGTCGTCCTTGCCGCTCAGCTTCATCACCGCCTGGTCCACCAGGTTCTGCACGAGTGCGGCGTCCACCGTGTTGTCGGCGATGACCTTCTTCGTCTTGTCGCGGATGATGACGACGGTTGGCCCGCCCGGAGCGGCCTGGACCAGTCTCTGCCCCGCCATGGCCGCGGCGGCGGCCGCCGCTGCACCCGTCTGAAGGAAGCCGCGTCGGTCGAGAAGATGCCCGAGCATGAGTCTCTCCTTACCCCGTGAACTGTCCACACGTCCCCGTCCCTCTATGAAACAACAGGGGGCGGAGAGAGTCAAGTGCGGGTCGGCAGGGACGCCTGAATGCAGGTGGCCCCCAAACCCCGAACCCCGAGCACCGAACACCCCTCTCGCCCCTACGGTGCCCGTGGGGACGGCCCGTCCCGGACGCTCCGGCGTCTCTCTTCCCTGGTCGCACGAGAAGCGGCAGAAAGGACGCGGGAGCGTCCAGGCCTGGCCCGAGCCCATTCGGCTTCGCTCAGGGCAGGCTCCGTCGAGGGCACACCGCATCCCGACGGAGGACCGTCGGGACGAGAAGGCCAAGGACTAATTCAAAAATAAAGATGTGACACCCAGTTAGCCCTGGGAAAAGGTGCCCCCGCCGGGGAGCCCCCGAAGGGGGCGATTCAAGCGCCGAGAAGCACCCCCTTCGGGGGCTTCCATGAGGGCAACGCCATGGCCCCAGGGCTTCCTTCGGTCGCCCTGGGCTACGACTGGCTCGCCCGCGTTCGCGGGCTACAAGACCTCGATATGTGGGCAGAGATCAGGGCCTGGCCCCAGGCCCTCTACTGTCCACTGCCTGCTGCCTCCTGCCGACGTGTCTTCCCACTTCCTGCCGGCTTCTCCGTCTGTCCTCGTCCACCACGGCCGGACGCGAGGCAAAGCGGCGTCGGGCCGCCGCACTCCAAAAGGCTCACGCCCGCATTCTCGGCAGGTGTCCGCCCCCGTGCGACAGCCCCTCGGACTGCGGCATCTCGATGCCGCTCTTCACGCACCCTATACGCGGTGCAGGCCCGGGGCTAAGGCGTCTCGCTCACGGCCCGCCTCACCTGGATGTTGCGGAAGCGCGTGGCGTTGCGGGCCAGCAGGCCGATTCGCCCCGCCGTCGGATGCTCCACCTTCGCCTGGAACACGCGCTTCCCATCGCACTCAAGCGCCGCGGCGCTCTTGCCCACCAGCAGCACGAGCTTGTGCCACTGGTCTCCTGGGAAGCGCGCATCACTCGACTGCCACACGGGCCGGGGGGGAGTGCTCTCGCCAGGAAAGCCGCGCGTGAGCGCCAGCGCGTGGCCGCGCAGGTCATAGAGCAACACCGAGTAGCCCAACCGGCCGTCCTTCCCCGCCTCCGCTTGCACGCCGAACAGAAGGGCCGACGCGAACGCCGTCGAGGCCGGCCCCATCGCCTCCAGGCTCAGGGCATACGGCGGCTCGAACGCCTCCTCGGTCGCCAGCGACGGATAGTTTCGTCCTCCGCCCACGATCTCCTCGTTCTCCACCCGCCAATTGCCCCCCGCCCGCAGATCCTTCCACCCCGCCAGCGTCTTCCCGTCGAAGAGGCTCTGCCACTCGCCCGCCTTCGGCGCCTCGGCGGCCCCGGGCTCGATGCGGCGGAGGCGGATGTTGCGGAAGGACACCTTCGCCTGCCCGGTGAGCAACCCGAGGGGCTTCAGCGCATTCCAACGCCGGTGCATCGTGAACGCGTGGCCCGCCATCGGCGTCTCGAAGAGCTTCTCGTCGTCAATCCAGTAGGACAGGTCGGCCTGTGTCACCCTCAGCCGCACCGAGTACCATCGTCCGTCCTCGAACTTCATCACCTTGTCGGCGGGGCTTCCCCGCCGGTCGGGAGAACGGCCATCGAAGAACTCGAGGCCGACCCGCACTCCTCTGTAGCCGCCCACGGCAAGGCAACAGGCCGAGCTGCCAACAGGGAAGATAACCTGGCAGAACAGGTCGGCGGGGCCATCGCGTTTCGCCTCGAAGGCCAGTTCGTAGTCCATCTTCGGCACGTCGTGCGAGGCGACGATTCCCGCCACGGGCTGCCCGCCCTCGGCCACGAGCAACCCGTCCTGCACGCCGACCTTCCCCTGCTGGAACTCCCCCTCTCGCAACGGCGTCCACCCCTTCAGCGTCTTGCCGTCGAAGAGGCTCTGCCACTCGCCCGCCTTCGGCGCTTCGGCGGCCCCCGGCTCGATGCGGCGGAGGCGGATGTTGCGCAGGTGAGAGCCCGTCCCCCATGTGAAGATGCCCAGGGGGACAAGGTCGTCGTACCCATCCGTCAACTCAGCCTCGATGGCTGCCGTCGGCGCGTCGAGCAGCCGCTGGTCGTCCACGAAGACTTCGAAGCGCTCGCGGCCGACCCGCAGCCGCAGGCGATACCAGCGGTCGTTCTCGAACCGATGCCACGTGCGCACCCTGCCTGCTCCCTCAGCCAGGGGCGTCTTCACCGAGACGGCGAGGCGTCCTCCGCTGTCCCCACCTGCTAACAGACGGCCGTATGTGCTGCCGACGGGGAAGAGCATGTCGCAGAAGTCGTCGGCCCCGCCCACCCGCCGGGCCTCCAGTTCAAGCTCGTAGTCGAGCGCCGGCAGCCGTTGCGTGCAGACAACAGCCGTCCACGGCCCGCCACGGCCGACCTTGATGACTCCGTCTTCCGCGCGCACGTCGCCCCCTTTGGCGAAGCGTGCCTTCGCAGATGCTCGCCATCCCTCCAGCGACTTTCCGTCGAACAGGCTCTGCCACTCGCCCGCCGTCGGCGCCTCGGCGGCCCCCGGCTCGATGCGACGGAGGCGGATGTTGCGCACCGATGCCGTCATCAGATTGGTGAAGAACCCCAGCGGCTTGATGGGACTCCATTGCCACCAGAAGTCAGGGGCCCGCCGGCGCGTCTCGCCCTCGACAGCCAGCTTGCCGTCAATCCACAACTGAACCTTCGATTCGGTGACCCGGAGCAGAACGCTGTACCAGCGCCGTGGCTCGAAGTCCATCCGCGCGCCAGGATGCGGGGCCGCGCCAAGCTCCAACATGTTGCCTTTGCCCCCAAGAAGCAGTGCCGCGTGGCCGTCCCGGAACGGGTAGATCACGTGGCACAGGCATGGCTCGTCCGAGGCGAACCGCATGGCCTCGAACACCAGCTCGTAGTCCATCGTAAGGAGTTCACCCGTCCAACTCAGCCCAGTGTACATTGGCCCGCGCTGGAGGAGTATTGCGCCATCTTCCACGCGCACCTCTCCTCCCTTGCCTCTGCCTGGGAACTCCTTCGCCACACGCCACCCGTCGAGCGTCTTGCCGTCGAAGAGGCTGACCCACTCGGGCTTCTTGGGGGCGGGCTGGGCCTGGGCGCGGAGGTCGGGGAGCTTGTCGCGGACGGAGGCGAAGTGTTTCGTACCGGCGTGGGCCTTCTCGAAGGCTTCGAGGAGACCGAGCAAGTGCGCGGCTTCGGGCTTGGTGGGCTTGGGCTTGGCGGCGGCCTCGATCTCGGCCCAGGCCTTGCGGGCGGCGACTTCGGCGGCGCCGAGGGTGAGGGCGTCGAGGCGATCCCTGTAGCAGGAGAGGCCGGGCGGCTTGCCGGCGGCGGCGAGGGCCTTGCCGGCCGCGTCGGCGTCGGCGCCGTCGGCGAGGAGGAAGAGGGCCTTCGCCAGGTTCCCGCGCTCGTCGTCCTTGAGGTCGGCGAGGGCGGCGGCCTGAGCGGCGTCCATGCCGAGGAGCGGCTGGACGAATTCCTTGGTCCCGACCTTGAGTGTGACCTGGCCGTTCGCGATGCTCTCAACGTTGCCGCCCTTGCCGGCGATAGAAACGAATTTGCCCTTGCGGGCCAGGACGCCCCGCTCGACGGCCGCCCAGAACTCTTTGAGGAGCCTGGCGGCCTCGAGGTCGGCTTGCATAACCTCCCGCAGGTTCGCAACCTGCGGGAGGTTTCCGAGGAGCTTGTCGGCCGCGGGGTAGTCGCGCTGCTTGAAGAGCGCCCAGAGCTTGTCGGATTCGGCCTGGTAGGCGGCGAGGGCGGCGGCCGCGGCCTTGCGCTTCGCGGACTCGATGGCCTCCATCTGCTCGGCCACGAGGTCGGCGATGCCGTCGAGGGGAAGGGTCTTCGCGCCGTCGAGGAGCTTCGCGGCCTCGTCGAGCTTGCCGGCAGCGATGAGCTTGGAGGCGGCGAACTTCGTTTCGTCCCACTTGGCCCAGGCGGCGGCGTCCTTGGGGGCGGGGACGGGCGTGGGCTTGGGGGGCTTGGGCGACTCCTTGACCTTGGGAGGAGAGGGGTGTTCGGTTTTCGGTTGTCGGTTATCGGGTACGGAGGGGGGAGGAGAAGGGGTTTTCGGTTGTCGGTTGTCGGGTACGGAGGGGGGCGGGGCGGTGGCGGTGTCGGCGGGCTTGGAGCCGCGGCGGAGGACGACGATCCCTGCGATGATGGCGATGACCGCGACCGCGGCGAGGGCGAGCCAGGTGGCCTTGGAGGAAGACGGAGGCCGTAGGCCGGAAGCCGTAGGCCGGGGGACATGGGACGGGGTCGGACCGCCTCCGGCCGACGGCCTCCCGCCTACGGGCTTCGCGCGGAGGTGCACCTTGCCCGCCAGAGCGTCCCTGATCTCGTGAAGCAACTCCGCCGGCGTCTGCGGCCGGTCGGCGGGGTCCTTGGCCATCATACGCTGGATCAGGTCGTCGGTGGCACGCGAGACGTCGGGGTGCTTGTCGCGCGCGGAGGGCACGGGGTCGCTGAGGTGCCGGGCCATGATGGCGCCGGCGTTGGGGCCGGTGAAGGCGTGGTCGCCGGTGATCATGTGGAAGAGGGTCGCGCCGAGGGCGTAGATGTCAGCGCGGGTGTCGAGCTCGACCTCGCCGCGGACCTGCTCGGGGGCCATGTAGTAGGGCGTGCCGAGTGCCGTGCCCTCGATGGTCATGGTGTCGGGCGTCTCGGTCGAGCGGGCGAGGCCGAGGTCGGCCAGCTTCACGCTGCCGTCGCGGGCGACCATGATGTTGTCGGGCTTGATGTCGCGGTGGATGATGCCGTGCTTGGCCGCGTGGTCGAGGCCGCGGGCCACGGCGCCGACGATGTTCAGCGCCGTCTTCTCGTCGAGGCGGCCCTTCGCCTTGATCATGTCCTTCACCGTCGTGCCGTCCACGAACTCCATGGCGAAGTAGTAGTTGCCTTCGGCGACGCCGACGTCAATGCCCTGGACGATGTTGGGGTGGTTGAGCTTTGCGGCGGAGCGTGCCTCGCGGAGGAAGCGGGCGACGTAGGCTTCGTTTTTCGCCAGATGGGGCGGGAGGACTTTCAGGGCGACGATGCGGTCCATCGAGATCTGGCGTGCCTTGAACACGACGCCCATGCCGCCCTTGCCGAGTGTGGCGAGGAGCTCGAAGCCGCCGATTCTGGATGGCTTGGAGTCGCTGTCCGGCATGGCGTGCCCTCCAGCCGCGGGGGTGACAAGCCCCATCATGCCGCGGCGGGGGTAGAGAGTCAAGGCGGAATGTGGACAGGATGGACACGGTGGACAGGGTCGACAAGACAGAGCGAATGCCCCATCGGCCGTGTCCACGATGTCCACCCTGTCCACCGTGTCCGCAGGCGATCATCTGGAGACAGGGAGGGGGTGGGTGTCAAGGGGAAGGAGGGAAGGGGCCAAGACTCGCGCCCTGCGCGGGCGGCTACCAGTCGTTGCGGACGGGCACGGGGCGGCCGTCGGCGGCGGACCGGACGGCGGCAAGGCAGGTGGCGACGGTGCGGGCGCCCTCGCGCTCGTCGAGGGCGACCTCGGTGCCGTCGAGGACCGCGCGGGCCAACGCGTCCATCTCGGCGCGCTTGTTGTGGCTGGCGACCTCGACGGGGATGGCGGCGAAGCGCTGGTGGCCGAATGCCTTGACGCTGGCGAGCTGGATTTCGGGCGACGTGTTGTCGCAGACGATTGTACCTTCGGTGCCGTAGAAGACGCTGCGCATGGTGTAGGGGCGCTTGACGCCGACGCCGCAGAAGACCTTTCCCAGCACGCCGCCCTCGACGAACTTCATCACCGCGACGGTGCAGTCGTCCACGGGCCAGTCGGTGAGCACCTTGCGGTTGGCGTAGGCGAAGACCTCGGCGACGTTGCCGCCGACCCAGCGAAGCAGGTCCACCGCGTGGCAGGCCCCGCCGAGGAAGGGGTGGCGGAGGCGGACGGGGTCGGTGCGCCATCCGCCGACGCCGCGGATGTGCGTGTAGTCGTGGGCGTATTCGGATTCGAGGAAGAAGAGGTCGCCGACGAGGCCCTGCTCGAGGAGGCGCTTGGCCATGGCGAAGCCTGGGGCGAAGCGGCAGACCTGGCCGACGAGGAACTTCATCCCCGTGGCGTCGGCGGTGCGAACGACTTGCTCGCACTCGTCGAGGGACATCACCATCGGCTTCTCGCAGAGGACGTGCTTGCCGGCGTTCATCGCGGCGCAGGCCATCTCGCAGTGCCACTGGTCGGGCGCGGCGATGAACAGGATATCGAGGTCGGGGCAGGCCACGAGGTCGCGGTAGTCGGTCGAGGCGACCTTCGCCCCGCACTCGGCGGCGACGGAGCGGAGGAGCGCCTCATCCGTGTCGCACACGGCGTGGGTTTCGACGAGTTGGCTGCCCTCCCACTGGCGGGGGTGCCCTGCGCGAAGGCCGATGGTGCCGACCTTGAGCCTGGCCATGAACATCCTCCTGAGCCGGCAAGGGACCGCGACCAAAGGGGAGCCTCTGGTTCCGAGGAGGATGGATGGATGATTGGATGAATGGATGATTGTCCGACACCCATCCACCCCTCCATTCATCCCCTCCAGAGCGCGTCTCGCGCACGGACCGAGGGTGTGTCCGCGTGGGCCCTTCGTACCACAGGCGGCCCCGGAATGCAAGAGGCGAAGCCGGCGGAGCTACAAATCGCGGGGCCGCGGAATCAGGAGAAAACCGCCGGGCGGCTTGCGCGCGTGCGGGACCTGCGGTAGGCTTTCTATGCCATCCAACATACCGCGAGCGCACCCCGCCAGGCCGCTCGCGGCCGGCCAGCCGCCTTCATGGCTCCCTCCACAATCGAGCCACGCCTTGCGCTCCAGGGTCCAGGCCCCAGGAGGTCTTACAGTGGCTCATTCGCTTCGGGTCGGTGTGTTGCGGGTCTCGGTGTGGATCGCGTCGCTCGGCGTCGGGGCCGTGGGCTCGGCGGCGGGCGAGGGGGATGCGTCGGCGGGCGGCGCCGTGGCGAGCGGACGCGAGGTGCGTCTCGCCCGCGCGGGGGTTGGGCCGGGCGGCGTGGACGGGTCGCTGGCGCCCCGCGTCGCTCGTCCGCTGGCTGCCCTTCAGCGTCGGTTGCCGGCGGGGGTGGACAGCACGGCCGGCCAGCCGGTCGAGATGGGCGGCGACCGCGTGCTGCGGTTCGTCTACTGCGACACCTTCGCCGAGCCGTGGTTCACGGAGGACGCGGCGATCGAGGGGGTGAGCTGCCTGCGCTGGGACAGCTCGGCTCCCGTGCTGCACCTGGAGGGCCGCGGCCCCGGGCGGCGGCGGATGAGCCTCACCTACCACTTCACCGCGCCCTACGACGGCAAGGAGCTCGTCACCAGCGTCCAGGGGGTCGTGCGGGGCGGCCGGGCGGACCGCGTGGAACTCACGATGTCCACCGACGGCAAGGAGTTCATCCACCCGGCCCGCGCGTGCGGGCGGGCGGAGGGCAACGCGTTCCACCTCACGAGCGCGGCGAGCTACCAGTTCGACCGCTCGAGCTTCTGGATCCGCGTCGCGGCCGACCTGGCGCCCGGGGCGCGGGTGAGCCTGAGCGAGTTCACGGCCAACTGCCGCGTGAAGCCGCCGGGCCGCCGCGAGGTGACCCTGGCCCCCGACGCCGAGGGGCGGATGGCCTACCGCGACGAGTTGGCCTCCAGCCGGCTCCTGCACCTGGCCGAGGTCGAGAACGCACAGGCCCTCGAGTGGCGGCGCGGCATGGCCTTCCTTCGCGGGGGCGACGGCGGCGCGGCCCAGGTCGCCATCCGCCAGCGATTCGTCGCCCCGTGTCCCCTCCGCTCGATCGTCGTGCGCGTGCGCCACGCCGTCGGCCCGCAGGCGCCCGGCGGCTCGAACTCCGTGGGCATCTCGCTGAACGGCGCGACCCTGGTCGCGCAGCGCACCACGCCCGGCGGCGACGCGGGGTTCGCCGGCGTCACCGAGCTGCGCCTCGACGACCCCGCCGCCCTGGCCGACGCCCGGCGGTTCTACCTCCACATCACCCTCGCCGGGGGCGCGCCCGGCACGCCTGCCAACGTCCTGTCCGGCATCGAGGTCGAGGCCCGCGGCGACGAGGCATCGGCTCCCACCGTCGCCTCGACGAGCAGCCCCTCGGCCCGCCCGTGAGGCGGCCTCGCCCCACCCGGCGGCAGGGGCTTGACTCGATGCGGGGGCGCGGGTAGACTGGCGACACGTGGGGGAGCCGCGGCAACCGCACTGAGGAGACAGGCGATGGCACTGGAACCGATGGCGATCGGGGTGATGCTGGGCGTGGGCGAATCGCCCGAGGAGAGCCTCCAGAAGGTGCTCGACGTGGGGGTGACCAGCGCCCAGATGGGCCGCCCGCCCGACGCCTGGCTCAAGCCGGCCAAGGCCGCCGCCCTGAAGAAGATGGTCAAGAAGTCGGGGATCACCCTCACCACCGTGTTCTGCGGCTTCGACGGCGAGAGCTATGCCGACATCCCGACCGTGCGCGCGACCGTGGGCCTCGTGCCCAAGGCCACCCGCGCGGCCCGCGTGAAGAAGGCGAAGCAGATCGCCGACTTCGCGAAGATCCTCGGCGTCAGGAACGTCGCCGCCCACATCGGCTTCGTGCCCGAAGACCCCAGAGAGCGTGACTACAAGGACATCGTCCGCACGGTCGGGCAGTTCGCCGACTACCTGAAGAAGAACGGCCAGCGCCTCTGCCTCGAGACCGGCCAGGAAACCGGCGAGTGCCTCCTGCGGTTCATCAAGGACACGAAGCGCAGCAACGTGAAGGTGAACTTCGATCCCGCGAACATGATCCTCTACGGCTCGGGCGAGCCGATCCCCGCGCTCAAGCTCGTGGGCAAGCACGTGGCCGGCGTCCACTGCAAGGACGGCATTTGGCCGACCGAGAAGGACAAGCTGGGCACCGAGGTGCCGCTGGGCAAGGGCAAGGTGAACATTCCCCGCTTCATCCAGACCCTGGCCGACCTCGGCTACAAGGGGCCGCTGACCATCGAGCGCGAGATCACCGGCGACCAGCAGAAGAAGGACATCGTGAAGGCCCGCAAGCTGCTGGAGCGCATTCGCGCGAAGGTGCTGGCAAAGGCATGATGCGTGACGCGTGAAGAGACGGAGAAGGAGGCCGTCAACGCGGCTTCCTGCGGTACGCGGACCGGCTTTCCGCCACAAGAGGGGCCAGGCTTGGGATGCATGGGAAACCTGCTTCCGCCGCACGGGCGGAGGCGTCCCGGAGCCTGTTGCGTATCGCCTCCCGGAGTGGAAGGGCTGCCACCTCGCGGTAGCGGGCCTCCTTCCACTCGCGCACTTCGGCGAGCGACTTCGGTTCATGCCGTTCCACGATCTTCTCCACTGGCCATGACCTCGAGAGGAGTTGTAATCCGCAGCGGATAGAGGTAGCCCTTCTGCTCGTTGGCCGCCCGGACACGCCGCTCCTTGTTCACGTTCGCCAAGTGCCTGAAGTTCCAACTCACGAGGACATCCCCTTGGTGAACCGTGGCAATCGCGACGTGCAGGGCATCGTCGAGCTTGCTTGGGGGAATGATGCCGGTCTCAATGTACGACGATGCGAGATCTTCGATTTCCGCCGCGGGTTCCATGGGTAGGCTGGCCAACGAATAGTCTGTCACGACACCGAGCAGTCGCTGCCTATGCTCGGCGTCCGGGGTCTCAAGAATCTCATCAATCACGACGCTCGAGACGAAGACATCGCAAACACGCGGTCCCACCACGGTCTCGAAGAACTCCTTTGTCACTGCCATGAGGTCCGGCGCGTCGTCGGCGAAGAGGAAGTTGATCACAGGGGTATCGAGGTAGAGGCGAAGTGTCTTCACCTGAGCACCCTTTCGATCCCAAGGCTACACCCTGGGCGCGCCGTTGTCAAATGAGTTCTGTCCCCCTTGCGCAAGTCGCACACAAGGCTACAATAGGGGCGGGGAGTACGGTACGGAGGCAGACGATGTTCCTCGCCTTCGGCGAAATCATGATGCGGGTCGCGCCCGAGGGGCGGCTGCGCTTCAGGCAGGCGATGCCGGGCAAGGTGGACGTTACGTTCGCCGGCGGCGAGGCCAATGTGTGCGCGTCGCTCGCGCTCCTGGGCGCCAAGGTGCGCTATCTCACGGCCCTGCCGAAGCACGCCATCGCGGAGAGCCTGGCCGCCGTCCTGCGCGGCATCGGGATTGACACGGGCTCGATCCTCTGGCGCGACGCAGGGCGCCTGGGCATCTACTTCCTCGAAACGGGCGCCAACCAGCGCAGCTCGGTCGTGCTCTACGACCGCGACGGCAGCGCCATCGCCCTCGCCAAGCCCGACGAGTATGACCTCGACGCCGCGCTCGACGGCGTCACGTGGGTCCACGTCACCGGCATCACGCCCGCCTTGAGCGAGAACGCCTATCTCTCCACCCTCAAGCTCGTGCAGCTCGCGAAGGAGCAGGGCGTCAGCGTCTCCTGCGACCTGAATTTCCGCAAGAAGCTCTGGCGCTGGAAAGCGGGCGTCAAGCCCAACCAGCTCGCCAACGAGTGCATGTCGGCGATCCTCAAGCACGTGGACCTCGTGGTCGCCAACGAGGAGGATGCGGCGGACGTGTTGGGCATCCACGCCGAGGGCACGTCGGTCGAGCAGGGAAGGATCAACGCGGCCGCCTACGAGGCCGTCGCCCGCACCCTCATCGGTCGGTTCCCAGGCGTCTCACGCGTCGGCATCACCCTCCGCGAGAGCATTTCCGCCGACCACAACAACTGGGGCGGCATGCTCTTCGACCGCGAGGCCGACCGCGCCTTCTTCGCGCCGGTCAGTGCCGATGGCGACTACCAGCCCTACGAGATTCGCGACATCGTGGACCGCGTGGGTGGGGGCGACTCCTTCGCCGCCGGCCTGCTCTACGCCCTCCACTCGACGGACTACGCCGACCCCGCGACGGCCATCCGCTTCGCCGTCGCCGCGAGCTGCCTCAAGCACTCGGTGCAGGGCGACTTCAACTACGTCACCCGCGACGAGGTGGCCGCCCTCCTCCACGGCGCCGCCTCGGGCCGCGTGAGAAGGTGAGACGCGGGTTGACGCCGCCCCGCTCCCGCGATACACTCTCCTCAAGCAGGGACAGGGAGGCACGACCGCAGCCGCAGGAGTCAACCGCCGTGAGGCCCATGCGCACCCTCGCCATTCTGCTCGTCGGAGCACTGGCCGCCGCCGCTGCCGAAGTGCCCGAGCTTTCCGCCGAAATGGTCACCTCCCGGGGCGACCAGGTCATGCAGACGATGAAGCTCTTCCTCTCGGGCGAGAAGACCCGCACCGAGACGCCCATGATGGGCGGCATGATCATCATCATGCGACGCGACAAGAAACTCACCTGGACCCTCTACACCCAGAAGAAGGTCTACATGGAGGCGCCCCTCGACCCCAAGATGGCCACCACGGACCCCGCCAATCCCCCGGGGCTGATCAAGAAAGAGGAGTTGGGCAAGGAGGAAATCCAGGGCTACACCTGCACCAAGTACCGCATCACCATCAAGCACGCCATGGCCCCGGAGCCGATGACCACCCTCATGTGGATCGCCGACAAGCTGGGCTTCCCCCTCCGCACCGAGATGATGGGCATGGTCACCGAGTACCGCAACCTCAAGGTCGGCGCCCAGCCCGCCGAGCTCTTCGAGCTGCCCGCCGGCTACACAAAGACCGACAACCCCTTCGCCGTGCCCGTGCCGACGCCCAAGGCCAAGGAGGAAGAGCCGGCGCCCAAGGAGGAAGAGCCCAAGCCCAAAGTCGAGGAGCCGAAGCCCAAAGTCGAGGAACCCGCACCCAAGGTCGAGGAACCCGCACCCAAGGTCGAGGAGCCCAAGCCCGCAGTGAAGGAGGAGCCGCCGGCCCCGGGCCCCGACGCAGGCGCGATACTCCAGGCCTGGCCTCCCACCTACCCCGGCACGACGCCTCGGAGCATCGCGCTGGGCAGTGCGACCATCGTCACCTTCGACACCACGCACTCGCCCGTGCGAGTGGCCAGCTACTACCTGGCCGTCCTCAGGCGGATCGGGGCCGCTCCGAAGCGGCGCGACCTCACCCAGGACGACAAGATCCTCGCCATCGCCATCGAGGCCGCCCTGCCGCAGCAGAAGGGCGAGGTCACCCTCCAGGTCCGCGAGGACGACGGGAGGACCCGCGTGACCCTCACGACCAAGGCCGCCGGCGGCGAGGGGCCAAAGGACCGATAGCGTCGCATTCCCCTACCGCAGCGGCAGCGTGACGGTGCGGCCGGTGCGCGCCGACCTGTAGACGGCCAGGATGAGCTCGACCGCCTTGCGGGCCTCCTCGCCAGGGACCATTGGCTCGCGGTCCTGGGCGATGGCGTCCGCGATGTCCATGATCTGAACCAGGTGGCCCAGGACGCTCAGCGCCTTGGGGTCGGACGCCGCGCTCTTCGGCGGCTCGGCCTCCTCGATCTTCAACTCGACATCCTTCGCCACCCCCGCCTTCTCCGCGGCGAGGGCGTACTTCACCAGGCCGTGGTCGCCGAAGATCAGCGTGCCGTTCTCCCCGTGCAGCTCGGTGCGGGTGGACATCCCCGGGGTCACGGACGTGGTGCCCTCGAGGACGCCGAAGGCGCCGCTGCGGAACTGGAGGATGGCGACGGCGGTGTCCTCGACGGGGATGTCGCGGACCAGCGGCGCGGCGTGAGCGGTCACCGTGGCCACGTCGCCGGCGACGTAGAGGAGCTGGTCAATGCCGTGGACGCCCTGGTTCATCAGCGCGCCGCCGCCGTCGAGCTCCCAGGTGCCACGCCAGCCGGCGCTCTTGTAGTAGGCGGGCGAGCGGTAGTACTTCAGATAGCAGTCGGCGAGCACGAGCTTGCCCAGGCGCCCCTCCTGGACGATCTGCCGCGCCATCCTGGTCATGGCCGTGGTGCGGCGCTGGAAGATGCAGCCCAGCTTCACCTTCTGCGCGCGGCAGGTGTCGATCATCTTGTCCATCGTGCGCAGCGTGATGTCGAGCGGCTTCTCGCTCAGCACGTGGCGGCCCGCCTTCGCGGCGTCCACCGCGATCCGCCAGTGCAGGCCGCTGGGCACGCAGGCGCACACGCAATCAATGTCGGGCTCCTTCCTCAGCATCTTGCGGTGGTCGCTGTAGCAGGGCACGTTGCCGTATTCGGCGGCCAGCTTCTGCGCCTTCTCGAGCTCGACGTCGCACAGGGCGACGAGCTCGCACTGCGGGGCGAGCGAGATGGCCTTGGCGTGCCACGGCCCGATGACGCCGCACCCGACGACCGCGAATCCCACTTTGCCGTTGCGCATTCCATCTTGCTCCACGAAGGGAAGGGGAACGGTGGCCAGCGACGGGGAGTCTAGCAAGGCGCGGCGGACGTGTCAAAGGCCAGGCGGCTCGCGACGCCGCCCTGTGCCGCGGGCGCTACGGCGCGGGACGCGGCCGTGTGCGACATTCTCACGTTCTCAAGAATGTGAGAATGTCGCCGACAGGCCCGCTCGCGCCTTTCGTTCGCTGCGGGACATTCAATCATTCTATAGAATGTTGGACCGTCCCGCAGGCCTCACAGTCGGGTGGCGTCGCGGTTGCGGGAAGGGCGGTTATGTCTCAGGTACTGTGTAGCCGATGGCCTCGACGGCCTTGCGGAGGGATTGAGGGTCGAGGCCAGTCCCGCGGACCGTGGCCCGGCCGCTCTTGAGGTCCACCTCGGCCGAGGCGACGCCCGGGCACGCGCGAAGCGCCCGCGTGACCGCCTGGACGCAGTGGGAGCAGGTCATTCCCTGGACCGTCAGCTCGATGGTCTCCGGTGCTTCGCCGGCCATGTGCTCGTGTCCTTTCTTCCTGGGCCGCCAGAGGAGGGCGAAGGCGAGCACGCCCATCAGCACGATGGCGGAGGCCAGTTTTGCCCCGTGCGGCAGCAACTCGTGGACGTGGTGCCCTGTGGCCGCGCCCGTGCTGGTGTAGATGAGGTTGAGGAGCGCGCCACACCCGAGCGATGCCGCGGCCACCGAGGCCAGGTAGAGGAGTGCCGTGCGGCGGCCCATCGTCTTCCAGATCACCGCAATGGTTGCCGCGTTCGTGGCGGGGCCTGTGATGAGGAAGGCGAGGGCGGCGCCGGGCGACACGCCCTTGAGCATCAGCGCGGCGGCAATGGGCACCGAGGCCGTGGCGCACACGTAGATGGGAATGCCCAACGCCATCATCACCAGCATCCCCACGAAGCCCGTGCCGTAGGCCGCCGCCATGTCCTTCGGCACCACGACCGCGATGATGCCTGCTAGCACGAGGCCCACGATGAGGGCTTTGCCGATGTCGCGCGGCAGTGTGACGAAGCCATAGGACAGGATGCGGAGGAGCCTGTTCCCCTGCTCCTCGCCCGTGCAGCAGGCGTCCTGGCAGGCGTCGGGGGCCATTCGGGCGCCACGCTCGTGCTCGAAGAGGGCCACGAGCGCCCCACCGAAGATGCCCGTCGCCAGCGCCGCAATCGGCCGGAAAATGGCGAACACCGGCCCGAGCAGGCTCAGCGTCACCATAAAGCTGTCCACCCCCGTCTGCGGCGTCGAGAGGAGAAACGCGGTGGTCGCCCCCCGGCTCGCCCCGTGCCGCCGCAGCGAGGCGGAGACGGGGATCACGCCGCACGAGCACAGCGGCAGCGGCACGCCGAACGCCGCGGCCTTGACGACTGGCCACAGCCCGCGCCCGCCCAGGTGCCGCTCGACCGTCTCGGGGCGGATCATCACCGACAGCACGCCGGCCACGAGAAAGCCGAAGAGCAGGTACGGCGCCATCTCGAGCAGGTTGCTCCAGAACTCGACCGGGATGTTGACGAGCTTCTCCGCCATCACGGTCACCTTGGCATTCGTCCCCCGACTCCATTCTAACCCGGCTGCCGCGCGGGGGCAACGGCACTTCGGGCGCGAGGCATCCCGGGCGAATCTCCCTCGCCCCAGGCGCCCCGGGGGCTCACCTGTGCACAATGGGATGTGAGCCCCTGGGGGAGGGTTCGACAGGCGTTCAAGATCCCCAAGATCCCCACGCGCGCGCAATAGGTGGTGGGGATCTTGACAACGGCCATCCAGCGCGGAACGGTACGCCATAAGCGCTTGCCATCTCATCACATGCGGCACAGCCATCCCATGCGCCTCTTTCCTCCGGGCGCCCGCCAAGATCCCCAACCCCTCTCCGCCGGGGCCGGCCGCAGAAATCATGCCCGCTTTCATCTTCGTACGGGTGGGCTGAGGGGGTTGAATTCTCATGGGCAGCCGGCTATGATTCTTCTGGGAGGGCTGCTGGAAAGGAGGGGCGCGATGGCGCAGCGATGGCGGACGTGGGCCGGCGCGATATGCGGGGCCGTCCTGCTCGCCCTCGTCGCGCGGGCGGCAGATGTTGCGCCCGACCTCGGCAAGGTCGAGGGGATCGAGCAGTTCAAAGCCCCGCCGGCCGCGCGCGAACTGCTCAAGCGGAACGGCTTCGTCGTCGTCCCCCGCTTCTATCGTCAGATCTTCTCCCCGTACATTCGGGAGCCGTTCCCGCCCTTCATCACCACCGACTCGCTCCACCGCACCTTCCACGTGATCTTCGAGGAGCAGATCAAGCGGGTCGAGACGGCTCTGGCGAAGGACGTGGCCGCGCTCACCAGGAGCATGGCCGATGAGTTGGATACCCTCCGCAAGGCGGGCGATCGGACCCAGCAGGCCGAGGACGCGGCTCAACTCGCGGACGCATACTTCACCGTCGCTGTACGGCTGCTCGGGGAGGACACGAAGCGCGGCGCGGATGTTGACACGGTCGCGGCGGGGGAAGTCAAGCTCATCCAAGCCGCCCAGGGTGTCGCCCGCTCCCCGCTCTTCGGCTACGAGATGGACTACTCGCAGTTCAAGCCCCGCGGCTTCTACGCCGAGACGCCGCTCCTCCAGCGCTACTTCCGCGCGATGAGCTGGTATGGCAACGCCGCGTTTCGGCTCGTCTCGGACCGCGAGACCCGCGCGGCCATGCTCGTCGCCGGGCGCTTCGCCGCGGACGAAGGCGTGCGGAAAGGCTGGGAGAAGGCCGACCGCATCTACACCCACCTCATCGCCTCCGCCGACGACCTGACGCCCGAGGAATACGCAGGAATCATCCGCTCCATGCAGGTTCGGCGAATCGTCGGCGACCCGGTCGAGTGGTTCAAGCAAGCCGCCGGCAAGCTTCGCGACCCGAAGATCAACTCGATGGTCATCGCTCCGCAGGACATGCCCCGCTGGCGCGAGCTGAGCAAGGGCCTGCGCTTCTTCGGCAAGCGCTACCTGCCCGACAGCGAGGTTTTCATGCACTTGACGCTCCCGGCGGTGCCCGACCGTGGCTTCCCCTCGGGCCTCGACGTCATGGCCGTCCTCGGCTCTGCGCGGGCACGCGAGCTTCAGGACGCCGCTGGCGAGACGAAGCTTCCCGGCTACAGCGAGGGCCTCAGCAAGTCGCGCAAGACACTCGACACCCTCTTGGCAGCCAAGGAGCCGTCCCACTACATCGAGACGCTGCGCCTCACCCAGACCCTTCTCGCCCCGCCCCGCCCGGAAGCCCTGCCCTTCATGAAGACCCCCGCCTACGCCGACAAGAACCTCATGACCGCCCTCGCGATGTGGACCTCGCTTCGGCACGCGTGGATACTGCAAGCCAAGCAGAGCGTGGACTACCTCTGTTTGGGCGAAGAGCCACCGCCCGGCTGGGTGGAGCCCAACTTCGCCTTCTACGAGCAGTTGCGCAAGCTGGTCACTGAAACACTGCGCATCCTCCAGCCCATCGAGGGAGTGGAGAGAAGGCGGATTGAGGACTTCGGCAGATTGCTTCGCCAGGTTGTGGCAACGGGCCGCAAGCAGGCGAACGGCCAGGAGTTGGGCGCGGATGACCGCGATCTGTTCGCCTCGTACGGCCCCACGATTGCCCGCCTGGGGTACTTCGAGGATGGCTCATGGAAGGTAGAGGACAACCTGCCCTGGATGTCGCTTGTGGTGGACGTCCACACGGAGCATGCGAGCGGACAGTGCCTGGAGGAGGGAGTCGGCGCGGCCATGCCTATCTACGTCGTTGTCCCCCACGAAGGCAAGTACCACCTCTTGGCCGGCGGCGTCTACTCCCACTACGAATTCCGCCAACCCATCGCCGACCGGCTCACCGACGAACAGTGGCGCGAGAAGGTCGGGAGCGGACGGGTTCCGCCGATGCCAGGCTGGGCGTCGTCATTCGCCGCGCGCCTGGACGCAACGGCGCTCATCGAGCGCATGAAACAAGGCGAGCTGGTGCGTGATGCGGCCTGGGGGAATGATCCCGCGATAGAGGCATTCCTGGAGGCGGCCATAGCGCCCGGCGGGGTGTACGAAGGCAAGTCGGATCTGCCACGAGCCATGCAGATCTACGCGCACAAGGCCGGCAAGAAAGCTGTCCCCAAGCTGCTCGACTACCTCACACACCCCACCGGCCCGGCCAAGGTCCGCATCAAGTCTCCGGATGGTGAGGAGTGGGAGGAGGAGTTCCCCCTGGGATGCCAACGGGCGTTTGGAGCGCTTAGGGCGCTCATGGGCCTGGCCGGCCCTGAACACATTCCCGAGCTGGAGAAGCTGGCGCGAGGCGGCGACGAGGACAAAGCTGGCGCGGCGTTGCGGATCATCGGCTCCATCCAGGATAGGGCGGCCGAAAGCTCCGTGCTGAGTTTCCTGAAGAAGCCAGCACCGAAGATAAGGAGGATGTGGGTCCTTCGGTCGCTGGCCGAGAGAGGATCCCGCGAGGTAACACCCATCCTCATCGAGGCATACCAAAGTGCCGAGGGGGGTGAGAAGGAGGCGATCCTTCAGGGGCTCGGCTGGATGTGGTGCGAGGGGCCTCCGGACATACCCGATCCGCGTTGGCCTTCTCTCCTCGACGAATCGGCCGAGAAGGAGTTGCGCGGCAAGGTGGGAGCGCTCGTCCTGGAGGCGCTCGCCAACCCCAAGACCGAATGGTTTAGCGAGGCTGCCAGGGCTGCCGGCCATATCAGGCTCAAGGAAGCCGTCCCCCTCCTAGAGAAGTTCGGGCACGCGTGGGCTCTTGGCCGAATCGGGGGTGACGAAGCCCTCCAGGCTGTCCTTCGGCTCGCCCGACTGGCCCGCTGGACCTCTGGAACAGATGAGGCGACGGAGGGGATTCTGTGGGCTTTGCGGGAGTTGAAATCCCCTCTCGCCGCCCCCCGGATGCTCGATCTGCTGGAATCCAGAAGTGCCCACCCTTCCGCCCGTCGCGGGGCCGCGGAAGTGCTGATGGCCATCTACCCCGACGGCCCCAAGTGGCCGCGGGACGCAGAGGAAGCCGACGAGGGGCGCATCGTCGCCGCGTGGAGGAAGTACCTCAAGGCTCAGGGCGCGCTCACCAAGTAGTTCCTGTCGCGGAAGGCCACGGGAGCCGAAGACCGCCTGAAGGCCGAACTACAAACGCCGAGACTCCCCGTTCGTAGTTCGGCCTTCAGGCGGTCTGCTGTCCCCACTTGGCGAGGAACGCGTCGAGGTCGGTGTCGGGACGTATGCCGAGGCGGGTGAGGGCGAAGTCGTAGCGGACGGGGTCGTCGGGGGCGAAGGCTCGGAAGGCGTTGGTGACCTCGACGGCGGTGCGGAGGTCGGCGGAATCGCGCCGGGTGAGGCCCAACGCACGGCAGATGCGGTGCATGTGCACGTCGAGCGGCACGAGGAGCTTCGCGGGCGACACGCCGTCCCAGCCCCCGGGGTCCACGGCGTCGCGCCGCGCCATCCAGCGGAGAAACAGGTTCAGTCGCTTGCAGGCGCTGCCGCGCGTGGGGCAAGGGAGCAAATGGGCGTCGAGGCCGCCCGCCGCCTCGCGCAGCTCGCCCGCGAAGCGGATGAGTGCGGGCACCACGTCCGCGTGCTCCGCCGCCAGGCCGGCCACGAAGGCGGCCTGGAGCGAGCCGTGGCGCTCGACGAGGCGTTTCACGCCCAGGAGCAAGGCCGCGAGCTCCCGTCCCGTGGCGAAGCGGTGCTTGAAGTCGGCGAACGCCTCCCGAAGCGACTTCGCCGACGCCTCGGCGAGGAAGCGGGCGGGCAAGGGCATTCGCCCCAGCACGGTGCGGACGCTGTTGACGATGGACCGCACGCGGCCGTAGGAGAGGCAGGCGGCGACGAGGCCGGCGATCTCGCGGTCGGCGAGGTCGGGGTAGTCGTAGAGCACCTCCAGCGGGTCAGGGCGCACGAATTCGCGGCGGTTCAGGCGCGCGTAGAGGTCGTCCAGCGCCTCCTTCGTGATCCTGAGTTCCGCTGTCGCGGCAGCCATGTCCAGTCCCACCTTTCGTCGCATCTCTACTCATCTTTCATTGTGGACCAGGCATCGTGCGAAGGCAAGGGTTCCTGGTGAGTCGGCGGGCGCGCGGCGTCGTCAGCCTTCCGTGTCGGGTGCAGGGGCCGCCAGGACGAGTTGGGTTCCGTAGGGCACGAAGCCGACGCTGCGCGCGGTGGCGATGGAGGCCAGGTTGGCCGGGTCGCAGCCGTAGCGGGCATCGCCCCCCATTCGCGTAACGTGCTCGACCACAGCCGACACACAGGCCTTCGCAAACCCTCGGCGCCGGCAGGCCGGCACGGTGCCCGGCACACCGAGGTCGGCCACCTGGCCTTCCATCACGCCGGGCCGATGGGCGTGGGCGAGGGAAACGACCTTCCCGTCGGCCACGACGCCGTAGACGATGCCGTCGGGGAAGCAGTGGTCGGGATACTCGATGCCCTTGGCAATCGGGAGGCGGCCATCGGTGAGGCGATAGCAGGCGCCGCAACGATGCCGACGGAGCAGCGAGGCGTTGCACGCGAAGTCCAGATCGCGCAGCGCGCGGTCAATGCCCCTCAGCCCGGCACTGCGAAGCGCTCCACCCACCGGCCCTTTCAGCCGTTCGCCGAGGTCAGGGTCCAACACGGCCCGACGATCGCGAACGCCTGTCAGGATGGCCCTCACGGCACCCCCTGCCCCCGGGGGCACGCTGACCGCCGCCCGCCCATCCGCCAGCCAGAGAAACCACAGGCCATGCACGAAGCCGTAGCTCTGCTCCCGCCGCAGGCGGCGAGGGGACTCCACGACCATCAGGCGCCCAGGCTCGACCGTGGCCAGGTTGACACCCATGCGGACGCCCATGTATCGGTCAACCAGCGGGAAGGCATGTGTCGCTGACTTGCTCACGGCAACCGCCTCACAAGCCTTACTTGCTCTCCAACGCGATGGCCAGCTTGGCCAGGTGGGCGAGGTCGGCCTTGCAGAACGGGATGTCCACGCGGGCGGCCAGCTCGGCCGGCTTCGCGCCGCGAAGCCATGCGAGGGCCTTGAAGGCGTTGAGCGCGAAGTCGGGCGGGTCCACGAAGTTCTCGCCGAAGTGCACCTGCCGCTCCTCGCCGACGAGATACCAGGTGGGGCAGAGGGTCTCGAAGGCGGTCCACACCTTCTCGACGGCCTCGGGGGCCTTGGCCTTCACGATGGCCGCCACCTCGGGCGTGAGGTCGTGGAAGAGCGCGACCTTGCTCTTGTGCGCGATGATCTTGAAGAAGAGGCCATTCCCCTTGCCGATGAAGTCGTCCCACTCCCGAATGTCCGCGAAGATGCGGGGAGTGATTCGCGCGGCCACGGCCTTCCACCAGGCGATGAGGGCCTCGCTCGTCTTGTCGGCCAGTGCGGCGGCCTGCTTCGCGGCATCGCCGTCGCCGGCCTTCTCGGCGATGCGGGCGAAGGCGAGGAGCGAGGCGAGGTAGCGGTTGGCATACAGGTCGCCCTTCTCGGGGTCGAGCTTCCAGTTGGTCTTCGCGAAATCCTCGAAGCACGCCTTGATCTGCGGCCAGGCCGCCTTCACGCGGTCCCACTCGCCACAGCGTTCGGCGTAGAGCCAGACGGCATACACGTTGCCGAAGGGATGGTGCGGCTTCGGCTGGCCCGTTGACGTTAGCACCTCTGGCGGCACCCAGAACAGCTCCCGCCTCTCCCCCTGGCCGAGCGGATACCACGCCTGCTTTGTGAAGGGCGGATGCGCCTGCCATTCGCTGGCGAGGAACTCCCTGAACTTCGCCTGCACCTGGGCGTCCGCGTGAGGGAACGCCCAGGCGATGGCCTCGAACAGCTCTCCGCTGTCATCGAAGTGGAACTCGCGCCCCGAGAGCCCCGGCTCCACATAGAGCGGCGCCCAAGCCTTGCTGAGCAGCGCCGTCGCCGTGCGGGTGAGGCCATTACGGACCTCGCGAGGTCCGTAATCTCCCTGTGACGACGCGTGAACTGCGGCGAACGACTCCCCGTCAATGCCTTCATCCTTCGCCGGCTCGCCCTTTTCGCCTGAGACGATGCAGAGGACGCGGCTGCCGGTCTGCCAGTAGATGCGGTTGCCGACGATGGCGACGCCGCCGCGGGCGGGGCCGTGCCACTCGTTGCGCGCCCAGGGGAGGTTCTTGAAGCCGCCCCACGTGTCGCGGTTGCCCCAGATGAGGAAGAGCTTCCTCGTCTTGAGGTCGAAGCCGCTGAGCGTGCCCTGGTGGATGATGACGACCGTGTCGCGGGCGACGAGGAAGTTCTGACTCTCGTCGGCCGTGCCCCAGAAAGTGTTCCACGGCGGCTGCATGCCGTGGGCGTGTTGAAGCGGCTCGATGCGGTTCTTCTCCAGGTCGAGCAGGCCGAGGGCGACGAGGGGCGCCACGCCGTGGTTCCAGTTGCCGTAGGCGCTGCGGTAGAGGACGAGGAGCCGGCCGTCGGGCATCACGACGGGCGGCGTGCCGACCCCCTGGCAGCCGGCGGCCCAGAGCACGGGCGGCGGGGGCAGCAGCTTGCCCGTCTCCGCGTCGAGGACGAAAAAGGTCTGGGCCTCGCGGTGCTTGGCCAGGTAGTCGCAGATGGCGGCCTGCTCCTTCTCCCATAGCTCAGGTGTGCCAAGGGCATCCTTGCTCTTGATCCAGGCATCCACCTTCTGCCAGCCGCTGTCGTCTACACCCGCTGATTGGCAGAGCATGTGGCGGTCCTGGCCAATGAGGCGCGACATCTGGATGACGGGGTTCGTGCGGACGATCACGACCGTGCGCCCGCCCTTCTTCGCGACGACGGGATAGTAGTCGCGCGCCGTCTGGCCGACGAGCGGCTCGGAGGTCCAGACCACTTTGCCCGCCTTCAAGTCGTAGGCTCTCACCCGCAGGTCCTCCCCGGTGAAGAAGACCCTGCCGCTGGCCGACGCAGCCGTCTGGCGGATCGGCGCGGTGACCTCTTCGCGCAGGAACGGCTCTCCGCGACCCGGCTCGGCTGCGAAGAGGACGCCTGTCCTGTACCCGGCCCACACGACGCCGCTGGCAACAGCCGGGGAAGCAGCAATGCTGCCCGGCTGAGCGCCGCACTGCCAGAGCAGCTTGCCTCCTGCCGGGTCGAGAGCGTAGAGAAGGCCGTCGGTGCTGGCCATCACGACCCCGCTGTCGGTGCAGGCGGGCGAGTGGAGGATCGGGCCGTTTGCGCGGAAGCACCAGAGGGGCTTGCCGGATTCGGCGTCGAGGGCGTAGAGGTTGCCGCTGTGGGTGCCGATGAAGACCTTGCCGTCGGCGACGATGGGCTCGACGGCGCTGCCGATCCGCTCGCCCACGAAGTGCCGCACCCACGCGAGCCGGAACGGCGGCTTGATCTCGGCGTCCACATAGCCCGTGCGCGCCACGTTCCCGCGCAGCATCGGCCAGTCGGCGGCCGAAGACGAGCCAACGAGCAGCGCGATGAGGACGCAACTGCATAAGCGCCCGATCATGATAGCGGCTCCTGAACGTGCCGATAGGACCTATGGGTCCTATGGGTCGCTGGGCGAAACTGCCGAGCCCGGAGTCTACCCGATTCCCTCGCAGAATTCCACCGGAAATGGCGGCGGGAACGGCCAAAAAGGGCTTGCTCAGGAGGCCCCGAAAATGGTATAATCACGGCTCCTCCACAGAGGCGGAGAAGGGGCGTTGAGGCGCCCTTTCGCCCTTCGGGGGGAAGCGTCGTAAGTGGTTGCGGCACCTGCGGTTACGATTTCACTGCGAAGACAGCTCGCTGCATGGACCATCCCGGCGAACGAATCCGCGACATCGCGATCGAAGACGACATGCGCGACGCGTATCTGCGCTACGCGATGAGCGTCATCATCGCCCGCGCGCTGCCCGACGTGCGCGACGGCTTGAAGCCCTCGCAGCGCCGCATCCTGGTGGCGATGCACGACCTCAATCTCGGGCCGCGCACCCACCACCGAAAATGCGCCAAGATCGCCGGCGACACCTCGGGCAACTACCACCCCCACGGCCAGGAGGTCGTCTACCCCACCCTCGTCCGCATGGGCCAGAGCTTCACCTCGCGCTACCCGATGGTGGACGCCCAGGGCAACTTCGGCTCGCTCGACGGCGACCCGCCCGCGGCCATGCGATACACCGAGGCACGTCTCAGCGGCGTCGCCATGGAGATGCTGGCCGACATCGAGTACAACACGGTGGACTACGTGCCGAACTACGACGAGACGCGCACGGAGCCGACCGTGCTGCCCGGCCGCTTCCCCAACCTGCTGTGCAACGGGGGCACGGGCATCGCCGTGGGCATGGCCACCAGCATCCCGCCCCACAACCTCGGCGAGATCGTGGATGCCACCGTCCGCCTGATTGACGAGCCGGACGTCTCCATCGGCGAGCTGATCAAGCTGGTGCCCGGCCCCGACTTCCCCACGGGCGGCATCATCTGCGGGCGGCAGGGCATCCTCAGCGGCTACCGCACCGGCCGCGGGATCATCCAGGTGCGGGCCAAGGCGTTCACCGAGATCATCAAGGGCGGCAAGAAGAACATCGTCGTCACCGAAATCCCCTACCAGGTCACCCGCCTGCAGATCAAGGAGAAGATCGCCGCGGCCGTCAACGCCGACCTCGTCGAGGGCGTGGCCGACATGCGCGACGAGAGCGGCTCGGCCGGCCAGCGCCTCGTCATCGAGCTCAAGCGCGACGCCGACGAACAGGTCGTCCTCAACCAGCTCTACGGGCACACCCCCCTTCAGTCCTCTTTCTCCATCATCATGCTCGCGCTGGTGGACAACCGGCCCCGCACGCTCAACCTCAAGCAGCTCCTCGAGTGCTTCGTCCATCACCGCATCGAGGTCATCCGCCGCCGCACGCAGTTCCTCCTCGACCGCGCGCTGGCCCGCGCCCACATCATCGAGGGCCTGCGCATCGCCCTCGCCCACATCGACGAGATCATCGAGCTGATCAAGAAGGCGCGCGACGTGCCGACCGCCCACCACCAGCTCATGGAGCGCTTCGGCCTCTCCGATCGCCAGGCCACGGCCATCCTCGACATGCGCCTCCAGCGCCTCACCGGCCTCGAACGCCACAAGCTCGAGGAAGAGTACCGCCAGCTCCTCGAACAGATCGCCGAATACGAGAGCCTCCTCGCCTCCGAGCCCCTCGTCCGCAACCTGATCAAGGAGGAGCTGCTCGACCTCAAGAAGCGCTTCGGCGACAAGCGTCGCACGCAGATCAGCAGCGAGGCCGTCGCCTTCGACCGCGAGGACCTCATCGCCGAGGAAATGGTCGCCGTCACCCTCAGCCACGAGGGCTACATCAAGCGCCTGCCGCTGTCCACCTACCGCAGCCAGGGCCGCGGCGGCAAGGGCATCAAGGGCGCCGACACCAAGGAGGGCGACTTCCTCGAGCACCTCTTCATCGCCTCCACCCACGACTACCTGCTCTTCTTCACCAGCCAGGGTAAGGTCTACTGGCAGAAGGTCTACGACATCCCCCAGCTCGGCCGCACCTCGAAGGGCCGCGCCATCGCCAACGTCCTGTCGCTGGCGGCCGACGAGGCGGTGGCCTCGTGCCTGGCGGTCCGCGACTTCGACGGCCGCCAAGTCGCCTTCGCCACCGAGCGCGGCATCGTGAAGAGAACGCCCCTCGCCGCCTTCAGCCACCCGATGTCCCGCGGCATCATCGCCATCCACCTCAAGAAGGGCGACCGCCTCATCCGCGCCGGCCTCACCACGGGCGACGACGAGATCCTCCTGGCCACCCGCGGCGGCTACGCCATCCGCTTTCCAGAGGGCGCCGTGCGGTCCATGGGCCGAAACGCCGCAGGCGTCAAGGGCATCCGCCTCCGCAAGAGCGACGCCGTGGTCGGCATGGTCGTGGTGGACGACACGGCCACGCTCCTCACCGCGTGCGAAAACGGCTACGGCAAGCGCACCGAGTTCGCCGAATACCGCCGCACCGGCCGCGGCGGCAAGGGCGTCATCAACATCAAGACCACCGAGCGAAACGGCAAAGTCATCGGCCTCCTCACTGTCCGCGACGACGACGAGCTGATGATGATCACCGCCCAGGGCCAGGTGGTCCGCACCAAGGTCAGCGAGATCCGCACCATCAGCCGCAACACCCAAGGCGTCCGGCTCATCAACTGCGAGGAGGGCGACCGCCTGGTCGCCATCGGCCGCGTCGTCGAGGAGGAGGAGGACGACGAGGCCGGCGTCGGCGCCGCCCCCATCCCGGCCGTCACCACCGCCACCGACGACCTCGAGGGCCAGGAGGAGGCCATCGGCGAGGACATCGAGGTGGAGGAACTCGCTGACGAGGAACCCGACGAGGACGAAGGGGAGGACTCCGAGGAGGGTTGACGGATGGCCAACGAGCTGGGCCCGCAGGCCCGCCAGCGGCTCCTCCGCATCGCCCGGGCGAGCGTCGAGGCCGCCGTGCGACGCACGCCCTCGCCCCCCGCGCACAGCGACGACCCCGAGCTTCAGGCCCAGCGGGGCTGCTTCGTCACCCTGACGACCGCCGGCCGCCTCCGCGGCTGCCTCGGCTGCTTCACGACCAGCCGGCCCCTCTGGAAGGCCGTGGCCGAGATGGCCCGCGCCTCCGCCACCGAGGACATGCGCTTCTTCGGCGCCCAGCTCACCCCCACCGACCTGCCCCACCTGCGCATCGAGATCTCCGTCCTCTCCCCCATGACGAAGATCGCCAACCCCCTCGACATCGAGCTGGGCGTCCACGGCATCTACGTCGTCGGCAAGGGCGGCTCCGGCACCTACCTGCCCCAGGTCGCCACCGAGCACCACATGTCGAAGGAAGAGTTCCTCTCCTCCTGCTGCGCCCACAAGGCCGGCCTCCCCCCCGACGCCTGGCGCACCGGCGAGGCCGAGGTCTTCACCTACACCGCCGAAGTCTTCGGGGAAGAAGGCTCGGACACGGACTGACACGGACGGACACAGACAAGGCAGGGCAATTGGCCTTTCTTCCCTTGTCCGTGTGTGTCCGTGTCACTCCGTGGTCATCGGCTTTTCGTTTTCCTCTTTCATCTGCGGCGGCAGGCGGCGGACGTTGCCGGCCTTGTCGCAGAAGTAGAGGCGCGAATCGGACGGCTTGCGGCCGTGGCCGTCGGCCCAGAAGGCGTAGAAGTCGGGGTGGGCGTTCAGCGGCCGGCGGCAGTAGGTGTGGTTGTAGGGGCTGTCCTTCGTCATCTGCCGCACCCTCTCCCACGACTTGCCCCGGTCCTTGCTGGTCCACATGGCGACCTCGCCGCCGGGGTTGAAGGGCTGGGGGCCGGTCTCGCTCGGGCCGATGATCCGCCACGTGCCGTCGGACTCGATGTGCAGGCAGCCCGTGTCGTAATTGTTGTCCGACGTGATGCTGCCCTGAATGTCCCACTCCTTTCCGGTCCAGCGGGCGGTGGTCCAGGTGCGGGGGTTGTTCTTGGGCCCGCTCTCGTAGCCCTTGCTCGTGACGTAGAGGATGACGGGATTGCCGCCGGCATCGAAGTTGATGTCCTTCATGTAGACCAGGAGCTTGTCAGCGGCGTAGTCGTGGACGAGGGCGTCGTTCCCCACGGTCGTGAGCGGGGGCTCGATGGCCTTGCCCTCGACCGTCTTCCAGGTCTTCCCCATGTCGTCGGTTTCGACGTAGTAGAGGTTCGTGCGCCAGTTGAGTCCGAGCTTGGGCGGGTGGTAGTTGAAGGCGGTGCCGACCTTGCCCTTGTGGGGCCAGCTCACCTGGTAGTGGCCCTGGGCGATGCCGGCCAGGCGTTGCGGCGGGCTCCAGGTCCGCCCGTCGGGGCTGGCGGACCAGTGGAGCATTCGCCCCCCGCGGTAAAGCGTGTGGAGGAAGAGAAAGCCCTTCCCCTCGATCCACCACGGTTGGGGATACGAGAAATTCGTCTTCCAGACCAGCTCGAAGGCCGTGATGTCGTAGGGCTTCACGCTCTTGTAGATGAAGGAGGGGCGCGACGTGCCGTGGGCGGAGCAGAAGACCCACAGGTGCCCCTCGCCGTCAATCGAGAGCACCGGGTTGTCGTGCGCGTCGTCGGTCTGCTTGTCGTGCAGGATGCGGGGGCGGGGCACGGTGCCGGTCGCATGGTCGTAGAACGAGACCATTTCCAGGAGATTGCGCTTGCCCTTCGACGTGCCGCCGTAGACGAAGAAGGTCTTGTTGACGGCGGGCGCGTAGACGCAGAAGGGGATGTGCTTGGCGCAGTAGGTGCCCAGCCCGCCGCTGTATTTGTAGACGTATTCGTCCTTCGACGGCTGGTTGTAGTACCAGATGCCCCGATACCCGTCGTCCTTCTGTGGTGTCACCACCTTCTTCTCCTCGCCTGCAAGAGCCGCGAGGGCCACCGCAGCCCACGCGAGAATCACTCGGACAGCTCGGCTGGCATCGCTATTCATGCCCATCTTGCGCTCCAATGCTGCTAGGTGTTCGGGCCGGGGACCGAAAGCTCCAGCGTGAACCTGCGGGCGAACCACAGCGGAACGAAGGCGAGGACGCCGAAGGAACAGTCAATGAGTCGCCAGTAGAACGGGATGCCGCGGATCGGGCCGCACACCATCGCCAGGGGAATCACCAGCGCCGAGGCGATCAGGCCGAAGTGGATCACCCACAGGTTGCGGACCGGGTCCACCCACGGCCCGACGAAGAGGACGGCCAGGATGATGTGGGCAAACGCCAGCCAGTCCGTCCCGTAGGCCATCCACGGGTAGCGGTAATACGTTTCCTGAAGCCCCTCGCGGACTTCGGCGAGCCACCCGACGATGCCTGAGTAGTTGTCGGGGCAAGCACCCCTCGGCACCCCCAGGAGCCGTGTGAGGAGTTCCAGTTCCCATTCGAGCGGGAAGGCCGTCACGCCGCTCAGCAGCAGGCCGGCCATGACAATCGCGAGGAGTACCCGGATTCGTCGCTTGAGGACCAAGCCGCGTTCCATTGCCTCTCCTCTCAGAATCCCTTCTGGGGCACTACGGTTGGGCTTTGAGCAGCCCTTCCAGGTTGACTTGGCCCTGGATTCGCTCCGCTGCCCTTCTGCCGGCGTTCTTCACGCGAAGTTCCATTTCCTGCCTGCCAACCTTTCCGTCGAGGATGACGAAGCGCGGGTCGCCCGTGAGGAGGTTGTCGCGGTAGAAGCGGAGCCATTCGTCCTCGGCCCTGGCGAACGCCCGGCCAATCGCCTCGTGGCTGCCTGGGAGCATCTTCATCCCCGCCGTCCCCTCGTGGCCGGGCGGATAGACCCAGAAGCCGGCGATAGCGCTCCCCGCGTGCACCGCCTCACGGAACTCCTGCTCGATCCGCTCGGGCCGCTCGCCCGGTGCCCACAGGAGCGTGATGAACCTGCACTTCCCCAGCAGGGAAAGCATCAGCCGAGCTGCCCGCGGCGGCTCCGTGTAGACCATTCCGCCGAGGAAGTCGAAGACCGGCCCGAGATGGGCGGAGCCCCTGCTGGCCCCGACCCAGCCGCCGGCGGGAATCTTGTGGCCGTGGGCGATTGCGGCCACCTTCGCGGCCAAGGCGCGGGTGGCCTCGCAGCGGTACTCCAGCCAGTGCGGGGCCGCACCCCATCCGGCCCGCGTGGCCTCCTCGGGGGCGATGCCTTTCCGGGCGCAGTAGTCCTTGAAGCCCTTCTCGCAGACAGGGCAGTGGCAGCCGTAGTTCTGAAGCTCGTAGTTGTCGTCCAGGATCAGCCCGTCGAGCTTGTAGTTGTCGAGCAGGTGCCTAATCGTCGCCAGGTTGTACTCCTGGCCATCGGGGTTGTTGAAGCACGCCTGCTTTGTGCTCCTCGTGCCGCCTTTCTCGACCACCGCGGCTTCGGGGTGCCGCTTGAGGGTTGTGCGGCTCTCGAAGTACACGCCCCCGATGACCTCGATGCCCAGCTTGTGGCACTCCTCGACGAACTCCGCAAGGAAGTCGCCCGGGTATTGCGTCACCGACACGGGGTCGGGCGTGTCCTCGGGCATGCCCCGATAGTAGGCGTGGCCGTTCGGCTCGCGGAGCAGCGGCTGCACCATCGTGGCGTGGACGCTCTTGAGCCACGCGGCAAGCTTCTTCGGCGGCCCGCCCCGCGGCAGCGACGCCCAAGGCAGGTGGATGAGCGTCTCGACCCTTCGCGCGGGGGCCAAGGGCTTGCACGTCACGCCGATCGCGGCCTCCTCGCCCTCGGCGACGTTGCCCACACCGACCCGAATCTTCTGCGATGACCCGAATTGTGAAATCTGGGGACTGGCGACGGGCTTGCCATTCAGTCGGACCTCGAGCACCTCGGCACGCGCGGGCAGGGCCACCTCGACAACTCCCGACCATCGGCCGGGGGCCTGTTTCAGCCGCTCCTCCAGAAGCCAGGTGAGGAGGTCGTCCATCATGACGGGGCCGATCTCGCGGCGGACGAATTGCTTCTCCTTCTCCGGCCCGAAGCCGAGGATGGTGGTGCGCCCCTTGCCATGCTGGGCGAGGACGCCGAGGACGTTGCCCGCCGCGTCCTTGGCCACAGGGATGCCACCGGGCAGCGGCGTCACGGCCACGATCTCCCACGTCTTGCTCGCCGCGTGGCCGATGAGGGTCGGGAACGGCACGTCGAGATCTGCGATGCCCTTCGACAGCGGCGTGTCGGGCAGCAGGCTCATCCCGGCGATTCGCACGCTGCGGGTCGAGGCCACGCGGCACACGTCGCGGAGCAGTTCGCCGTTGCCCATTGGCCCGCCCCAACTCCCGTAGAGCGCTCCGCCGGCCTGGACGAACTTCCTCAGGTTCGCCGCCTGAGCGGGCGTGAAGCTCCGCTTGATACTCGTCGCCACGAGGTCGAACTGCGACAGGGCGGCGGCATCCTCGACCGTGTCGGGCTTCGCATACGTTACGTCGAACCCGCGCTCCTGGAGCGCGCCGTAGACGGCCGCGTCCCACCCCCAGAAATTCTCCGGCTCGACCACCAGCGCCCGCAGCCCCTCGAACGTCCCGGCATGTGCTGCGCCCGTAGCCACGACCACGGCCATGATCCATCTCATCGGCTTGGCCTCAATCGGGACTCGCAAATCGGAAATCGTTCAGCCCCACATGCGGATCGGCAGGTGGGCGTTCGGGCGCTTGCGCTCGGGCGGCAGCGTGACCTTGAAGAGGCCCACCGGCCTCGGGCCGCAGCAGTGGCCGAAGAACAGGTCGCCGTGGTGGTCCACCGCCCCACGCGAGACGTATTGCGCGAAGCCGTCGGGCCGCTCCAGCAAGGCGACCTCCTCGCGCTCCAGCGTCCCGGGGTTCAGGCGCCACACGACGCCTTCCTGGTCCTTGCGCCCCTCGGGCAGGGGGTTGTGGACGGCGTCGCGCCAGCGGGAGGCGCCGTAGTAGAGCATGCCGTCGGCGGCAAAGACCAGGCCGCCGCAGTGGTCGAGGCCGGTGCTGTAGGGGATCGTCGTGTCGCGCCGCTGCGTGGCCGGGCCGAGGTCGTCCACCCGCCCCCACTCGCCCTCCTCGGGCCAGATGCGCATCAGCCAGGGGTTGGCGATCCAGGTGACGGCGTAGATGGCCCTGCCGTCGGGCGAGGCGACCGCGTCGTAGAAGACGCTGTGCCAGCCGGTCTGGAACTCGGGGTTGTGGGGCAGCACGTAGGGGCTGGCCTCCATCCTGTCCTTCTCAGGGTCGTAGCGGATGAGGCGGCCGTAGTCGGAGGTCGTCCACACGCGGTGCCTGGCGTCCATGAACAGGGCCTGGGCGTTGACCGAGCCGATGCGGCCCAGGTCGCGGCGCTGGCGGCGGGCGATGTCGTAGACGAACAAATGGTCGCGCGGATAGCTGAGGGCGTAGAGGAGGCCCCGCTCCTCATCGTGCAGCAGGCAGCGGCAGCCCTCCTTGGGGATGAGCGTGTCGGACCAGAGCACCGTGTCGCTCTTCGTGTCGAAGGCGAGGAGCGCGGCGCCGCGGAAGCACCTTTCCGGGTCGTTCCACGACATCCAGGGCGAGTAGGCCGGCCGGTCAATCGGCGGGCCGGACAGGTGGCTGGCCATGAACATCACGCCGTCGCGCATCGAGGGCGCGAAGCTGTAGTGAATCTTGCACTGCGTCGCACGCCCGCTGTCGTGCGGGTCGTCCGCCATCACGTCCATGTCGAACAGCACGTCAATGCTGTCCGTGGCCTCGTTGTAGCGCACGGGCTTCACGATTCCGCCTGGCACGCCCTCGCAGCAGGCGGCGGCGTAGATGCGCCCGTCGGGCCCCACGGAGAGCGACCAGCACGAGTCGGACACGGGATGGCAGGTGAAGGGGTACCATTTCGTCGCGTAGCCCATGCTGGCGGTCCTTTTCGCACGGAGTTCGGTCTCGCAGCAATTGCGCGAAACGGCGATACTCTATCGAAAACGCCGCCGCGCTGCAACCGCGGCGTAGCGCTCCGCGCGGCTGCATTCCGGCGGTCCCGTGCTATACTACAGGTGCATGGCGGATTGAAGGAGACGGCTCATGGCCACTGACATACGCATCGAGGAAGCGGGGCCAGTGTTGAAGGAGGCGGTGGAGCGCCTGCGGCCGGGCGAGAGGGTGAACCTGGTTGGCCCTGACGGAAGGCGGGTTGCCGTGGTGGTTACGGTGAACGACAGGCCAGGGGAGGCCATGTCCATGGCAGAATGGCTCGCCGAATGGGATGCCCTCACTCAGGAAATCAGCAAGGCATGGAAGAGCGAGAAGAGCGCGGTCGAGCTGATCTCGGAGATGCGCCGGTGAACTGCACGCTCGACGCCAGCGGGTCGCGTCGTCGCGTGCGCAGGAGCCTGGCTATGTCGCGAGCCGGAGGCTTCTCGACGAGGAGCGTTCCCGCGGCGTCACGTTCTTCTGCCCGGTCCTCGTCCTCCCTGAATCCGCGGCAGCGATCGCCAGGGCGACTGACGACGTCGCCAAAGCAGCCAGGATGATCGGCGACATCCGAAGCTTGCCCAGACTGCAGTTGGTCACGATTGACGACAGCCTCGCCACGCGCGCCGCCGAGATCGCCATGACGTATCGTCTGAAGGGCGCCGACTCCGTCTACGTCGCCGTGGCGGAGGCATCTGCCGCCACGCTGATCACTTGGGATGGTGAGATGCTCGAGCGCGCCCCGGCCGTCGTGCCCAAGATGTCCCCCGCCGACTGGCTGGCCCGCCAGCCCGCCACCCCGTAGGG
>DATKZY010000185.1:0-35240 GCA_035527715.1 Planctomycetota bacterium
CGATGGGGGCGAGGCCGTAAGCCTGCATCCAGGGCAGACATGCGGGGAGCCGTCGCCGGCGACATCCGACAACGGCTCCAGTCAACCGGGGGCGGCCCGGCTTCGGGCAGAACTTTTGTGGCTCCCCGACGAGGACTCGAATCGTGGCTCCCCGACGAGGACTCAGATCCTGACCGGCTACCGGGGCTAGAACGCACCCCCTCAGGAGCGTTTCCCTCTTGCGCTAGTTGGCACCGTCCTTCACCCATTCAACACCGCGGTATGCCATTATAGTGGCTGCGAGCTTGTCCATGTAGAAAAAATCGCCGACCTTGAGCCACGGAATGTCGAGGTACTTCTCCAGCGTGGGACCGTCCTCGCCCAGAACCCATGCCTTGGCCATGAAGATCTGATGAGAGTCGCCGATGTAGAGGGCCCAGTCCTCTGAGCCAAGGTAAACGTAACACAGCTTGATATACCACTCTGGTATGAACTTTTCTACTCGCTTCACGTAGGCCTCGGCCTCCGGCCTGAGGTGATCGTGCAAGAACCGGCCCAGCTCCGGTGTCAGGTCCCTGAAAGGCAGGAGAATGCTCGTGTCACCCATGTTGGAGGTCTCGTTGAAAAAGGTGCCGAGTTCATCCATCCAGGCAATCTGTCGCACATCGTCAAGTCGGTCTTTCCAGCAGTCCGTAAAGAGGGTCACATCCCTGAAATACGGCTGCCCGTCCCTGGCCCACGGCTTGTGTCTGACAAGCCAGATGTCAGGCTGCTTCGGGAAGTCCTGGAGACCGCTGTCGTACAGATAGTCCTTGTACTTGCCCATGGCGAAACGCAGAGCCGCTGTCTTGCCGAATAGTCCCCATCCCATCTGTTCTGCATCCCGGCGTCCTGCCTTTCTCGCAAGACGGGTGTATCCAACGAGGGCGTTGAAGAGGATGTTCACCTCCATGACGCTCCCCTTGCCATGTATGTGCGGCGCCTGCCACGGCCCGTGATACCTCGGCACCCAGGTAAAGGACCCCATGCTGGCCCAGTCGGTCTGCTTCAGGTATGGTCTGAGAACAGTGTCAAGCGCGTCTAAATCGGCAGGTTCGTCGTTCACGCAGGTTCCATACGCCGACAGGGCGGCAATCCCTTCGACAGGAACGATGCGCTTCAGGCGGTGGAGACTTCTTCTCCCCTCCTCCATTTTCTGATGCCCGAAGTATTGCTTGTTGACGACAGGATAGGATTCGCGCCGTGCTCCTTCCGCGTAGTCCAGTTGGATGACCTTCTCCGGGGGGTACGCTTCGCGTTCCTTCCTCATCCACTTGCGTATACCATCCTTCAAGGTGTCGCTGACCAGGGGATAGCACCTTGCCATGTGAAACAGACCGTCCCCCGGGCAGGACCACTCCGGGTGATTCATGAATTCCCGTCCGGCACATTCTTCGTTCAGAGGAATATACGGCGCGACATGACCCGCTTTGACCACATCAGCGACGGCCTTCTCCATCTCGCTGCTGAGATGTGGCGGCTCCGTTGTCTTCTTACTGACGACGGGCCGCTCCAGTACATACTCGCCGATGCCGGCAATTGACCACGTATAGACCTTCTTGTTTTCTATCGCCTTGCATGGGCCCCACGATGTTAGCACGCCTGTAGCCACTGCCGGATCTGAGAACCGTATTGGGAAGCCGTACTTATGGGCTATGGCGGCCATAGGCGGAATAGGTGCGTAGTGGCCTTCCGCTCCTTCACGGAACTTCTCGTACTCGAATCTCTCCTGGATTGTGATCGTGTCGGTTTTCTCATCGTACGCGTACGTCTCAGCGACCGCAGTCGGATATTGATCCACATGTTCGTTCCACCACCGGCATTTGCCAACTACGTCCTTGGGCACCGCCTTGTCCCACCCGCTCGTTTCTGCAACCGCCGGGAAGTACTCACCGAAAAGAGGGATAATGATCACCTTATGGCCCAGGTCTTCCTTGCCCTTCACAGGGGTCAGCTCGAACGTGAGCCCTGAGTTTCTGGCGCTGATTGCCCTTGGAGGTCTTTGGAACAGGAACAGAATCGCCATGTCTGCCTGGAAGTACTCTCCTAGGACGTCGCCCGTTGCCCCTTTCTCTTTGCTGTAGGACGGCTTTATGCTTCGATTCGAAAGGAAATCGCTCTTCTCGCCGAACCAGCACAGGAGCCAGGGCTCCTTCATCGTGCTGATATCAATCGATCCCCTTCCTGTTTCCATCCGCCGTACAACGGCGTTCTTTCCGTCATGAAAGGCAAAACGTGAGGGAGGTTCGATTCCGCCGAAGAAAAGCATGCGGTTCTTGCTCGATCTTACAAGAAGTCCCGGGCACAGGCGGCTCACAGATACACTGAGTAAGCCATCGCTCGCAGAGCACCTGAAACTACATTCGCCCCGCGACCACGTTGCGTCTTCCTGCGCCATCTTGCCCTTACCCTGAACCCCTTCCAATGCCACAAAGCCCAACTTGGCAACACGCCAGGGAACCATGTTCGCCGCGCCTTCGGCATTCTCGTTGTGGATGATGCATCTATTGATGCCGACCACGGTAAATTGCTGGATATGCATGTTGCCGTCTTCCTCATAGACTTGGAACCCCAAGCCCCCAGCTATGGCCTTGTATGCGAGACCGGGGCCGAATCGTGCGAACCCTCTTGGAATCACCCGCAGCCCTACGGCTTCCTTCTGCCAGGCTAGAAGCGCGTCGTCTTCCGCCATCGCGGCCGCCCCGACCAGCCCAACCCAGAGCGACAGGAGAATGGTCTCGAGAATCGCTTCCTTCCTCATCATCGCCACCCCCTGGAGATAAGGAAGTTACGCTCGACATGATAAACGCGTCCATCTGATATCGCGCAGCCCACACCCGTTTGGGTAGTAAAGCCGCTTCCAGCGGTTCCCCCCACACATGCCGGGATGGGCTGCCAAGTGCGTGAAGGAAGATGGACAACCCCTTGATAAGCAAGCCATGGGGTTCCAGATATATGAAAACAGAAGACCAGGTCACCCGCGGCACTTACATACTTGCTCTGATCAAATGCGCTACCCTTGCTCGGGTCGACAAGGACGTCTACGACCCTTCGCTTCTTGAGGTCCAGCCGTCCCCAGGCAGACCCTCTACCGCTTCCCGCATGCAGTACCACCGTCAAGACCAACAGACCGTCGGCATCTACTATGGGTGGAGGGATTGGAGCACCTGCGCCGAGCGAACCGTTGCTCGGCCAGTGAGGAACGATGAACTCCTCGACACCTGTTTCTGCGTTCAGGACATACATTTCCCGAACACCAGGCTTGCTGAGGCGCTTCACGAGCTCATCTTGCACTTCATAGAACGACGCTGGGAGAGGCTCCTTGTTCCGGAATGTCTCTGCCCATTTCCCGATCCCCCAGCTGCTTCCCTTAGACAGATCCGCTTCCTCGCGCCACGACGTTCTCTGGGTCCAACCGCAGCGAAAGATGACGTATCCGTCGTGCACGACGGGAGCATAAGGCCCCATGGACTGCATGTAGAGGGGTTGGGATTTCCATATCAGCTTCCCCGTCTTGGCCTCGTAAGCGCGCATGCAGCAGTCCTCTGTACCGAAGTAGACCTTCCCGTCGTCGTATGCGGCCGACTGGAGAATGTAGGACTGGGTGTCCACCTGCCAGAGGACTCTGCCATGCTTCGGCTCGATGCAGAAGAACGTTCCGCCACGGGAGCCGATAAAGACATTGCCCTCGGCGATAAGCGGCGCCGTAGTGAATCCCTTGGGTCCGGGAATCTTCCACGCTTCCTTTCCCGTCTCTCCGTCCAGCGCACGGACGCAGCCGTCAAGACTGCCGAAGATCGTCTTGCCGTCCACGCAGGCGGCGGCGAAAAGAATCGGGCCGAAGCCTCTCTTTGCCCAGACCTCCTTGCCGTCCTTCTCGTCGAGGCAGTACATAGTCCCCTCTCGTGAGCCGAGATACACCTTCCCGTCGGCCACGATCGGCTGGACAGCGTCGATAATCCGCTCGGGCCAGAACTTCTTCTGCCAGAGCACCTTCGGTCTTGCTCCCTCGGGGATGGCGAATTTCTCCGGACTTCGTCCCGTCCTTTGCGGTGTGCACCGATACTGCGGCCAGTCGGCGGCGCATAGTCGTGAGACCAGCACGCAGAGAGTCAACACTGCGGCGATCCGCCTGCATCTTTTCAACATGCGCTCACATTAATGAATGACATCGACTCCAATCCCCATCCAGCCACTGAAGCTATCTGCCAGGCCCCCTCTTGTCAAGTGCCGGAACGGCGCCTGTCACGATTGAGGGACGTAAGAGGCTGCGGCTGCTTCACTTAGGGACGTGCCCTGCATTTCGGGCATGATCGGTGCCGCAGCAGTTCCTCGTCACGATCCCGCAGGGGAGCGACGCGGCACTCCAACCGGGTGAGGTCGGAGGCAAAGACGGCTGGCGCCGCGCCCTCGCTCGGCCGTAGGGCCTCGGCGATGGCGTGGTGGACCGCCGCAGGGACAAGGTGTCAAATCTTCAAATATCAATTATTCCCTCCTTGTGCAGGCCATGTCGCAGGCCGCGGTCGCGGCGAAGCTGCCGCTCGGCCCGGTGCAACTCGACGGTTGTGTACTCGTGCCGGAGGTCCTTCAGGGCGCCCGCCCGCGAGAACACGGCCCTGCGCGAGCGTCGGCCGGCTCGGCGACGCGTTACTCTGGACCGGCCCCCTTCTGCTTCGGCGCCTCGTTGCGGAAGGCGTCGCGGACGGCCTGGCGGAAGCCGTCGCGGAACTTGGGGTCGGCCAGGTAGTCGTTCAGCGTCCCCTCCTTCCGCAGCTTCTCGATGAGGGTGTGGAGCTCGGCCTGGGTCTTGGGGAAGGTGACCGGTGCGAGCTGTTTGGCGGCGGGGGGCGCCTCGCCGTTCGGGGGCGGCGCCACGGGCTGCACGACTTTGGCGGGCGGCGGAGGGGCGACCGGCGTCGGGAGCGCCTTGGGCGCCGCCGCCGGCGCGGCCGGCGCGGCGGGCCCGGCCGGAGCGGCGGCCGGCGCGGGGGCCTCGCGAGGCAGGATGTCGGGCCCCTTCGGCTCCCCGGGCGCCTTGGGGGGCGGAGGCAAGGCGCCTTCGGTGTCCTTCAGGTACTTATGGCCGTCCGCCTCGTCCTTCTCGGCGATGAACTTCTTGGGCAGACCGGCGTCGGCGTTCTGGACGACCCGCTCGATGTTCTCGCGCGGGATCGTCTTTTCGCCCTCCGGGGTGAGGAGGGTGACGCCGGCCTGGCCGGCGCACAGGATGGTGCCGTTGATGCGGGTGCCGTCGCGGAGGACCACGGCGTCGGAGTCGGGGAGCACGAGCGCGCCTTCGCCCTCCTCGCCTTCGCCTGCCTTGCCTTTGGGTGCGCCTTTGGGGGCGCCCTTCCTCGGTGCGCCTTTGGGGGCGGCCTTGGGCGCGGCTCTCGGGGCGGCTTTCGGGGCGGCCTTGGGCGCGGCCTTGGCGGCAGGGCCTTTGGCGGATGGCGTTTTCCTGGGGGGCGGCGGCTCGTCGCCCGGCTCGCCCTCCTGGGCGCGGACGCCCAGTGCCAGCAACGCTGCGCCGAGGAAGAGGCCGGCGGTCCAGGCTAGCAATCGCTTCATTCCTTGCGGCTCCTTGCCTTCGCGGGCTGCGCGGCGGCTTGGAGGCGGCGGACCTCGTCGGGCCGCAGCCGCCGCCACGCTCCTTCGCGGAGTCCCGGGTCAGAGATCGGCCCAATCGCGACGCGGCGGAGGTCGGAGACAGGGTGGCCGACCTTCGCCAGGACGCGGCGGATCTGGCGGTTGATCCCCTGCCGCAGCTCGATCTCGAGCTCGGTGGCCTCGCGGCGGCGCTGGCACACGCGCACGCGACCCAGCGCGGCCCTGCCTTCGGACAGGAAGACGCCTCGCCGCACGCGCTCGACGGTCTCGGGGCTCATCGCGCCCCGCGCCCACACGCGGTAGACCTTGGACACCTGGTGCCGCGGGTGGGTGAGCCGTTGGGTCAGCTCGCCGTCGTTCGTCAACAGGATCAGCCCGCGGCTGTCGGCGTCGAGGCGCCCGATCGTGTACAGGCGGCGGTGGTCGCCCCGCAGGGGGTCCACGGCCCGGGGCCGCCCCTCGCGCGGGTCGGACGTGCACACGACCCCGCGCGGCTTGTTGAGCAGGTAGTAGGCCACGGGCTCGGCCTGCACCCGCTCGCCGTCGCAACGGACGTCCGCCTGCGACGGGTCCGCCTTGTGCCCCAACTCCGTCACCACCACGCCGTCCACGGTGATGCGGCCCTGGGCGATCAGCTCGTCGCACTTTCGCCGGGAGCCCAGGCCCGCGTGGGCCAGAATCTTGTTCAGCCGTTCCAGTGCCATGGCCGCCTAGGGTCTCCCGTCGCCGCCATCTTACAACATCGCGCGGGGGTTTTCAAGAGAAGCAATCGGCGGGAGTCTGATCCCGAACCTGGGGGTTCCCGACCGTGGTCTTGAATCGTCGTCGTTGTCGTCGTCGTCCTCGTTCTCGAATCTTCCCCAGAGGCACGAACCGAGGATTCGACGACGACGACGAGGACGACGACGAGCACGAGTGCGCGGCGGAGAGCATGCCCCGGAATTGGAGCCATACTCAATCGGCGGCCGCGCCCCTTGCGGGGGCACGGGCCCGCGGTATAATGGGCGCAACGGAAGGAGGCCCCGGGGTCCATGACCGGCAGGGAACGCATGCTCGCCGCGATCCAGGGATGGCCGACGGACCGGATGCCCTGGGCGCCGCGGCTCGACCTGTGGTTCAAGGCCAATCAGCGCGCCGGCACCCTACCACGCAAGTACCGAGCCGCCTCGCTGCGGGATATGGTGGACGACTTGGGCTTCGACCTCCACGCCGTCGTGCCCGACTTCCGCGACCTCCGCTCGCCCGAGGACGACCTCGACCGCGGCCTGGGCATCTTCAACCTCCGCACCATGCCGTATCGCACCGTGCTCGAGAACGTCGAGCGCACGGTGCACAGAGCGGGCGACCGCACGGTCGCGACCTATCGGACCCCCTACGGCCCGATCGAGACCGTCGTGCTCTACGACGAGGCGATGCGGCGGGCCGGCATCACGATCAGCCACGTCGAGCGCCCGCCGTTCCAGAGCGAACGCGACCACGCGGCGCTCGGCCACATCTTCGAGAACGCCCGCGTCGTGCCGCAGTTCGATGGCTTCCAGGCGTTTGCCGACCATGCGGGCGACCGCGGCCTGCCTGTGGCCTGGGTGAGCGCCGCCGCGTCGCCCATGCACTTCGTTCAGCGCGAGTTGATGCGGATGGACACGTTCTTCTACGAGATGCACGACCGCCCCGAGGCGATGGCCCGGCTGGCGGAGCAGGTGGGAACCTACTGGGGCCGCATTCGGGACGTCGTGCTCGAGTGCCCGGCCGAGGTGTTCCTGGTCGGCGCCAACTACGACGCCACGGTGACCTATCCGCCGTTCTTCCGCGACCATATTCTGCCGGGCCTCCGGGCCTTCGCCCGCGACCTCCACGCCCGCGGCAGGTATCTCCTCACCCACACCGACGGCGAGAACACCGGGCTGCTCGAGCACTACCTGGCAGCGGAGGTGGACATCGCGGACTCCGTGTGCCCGGCGCCGATGACGAAGCTGAGCTTCAGGGAAGTGCGCGACGCCTTTGCCGGGCGCATCACCATCATGGGCGGCATCCCCTCGGTCGCACTGTTGCCCGACGCCATGCCCGACCGCGAGTTCGGCCGCTTCCTCGACGGCTTCTTCGAGGACATGGGCCGCGGCGACCGCCTGATCCTGGGCATTTCCGACACCACGCCGCCCGCGGCCGACTTCCGCCGCCTCCTCCAGATCGCCCGCCGCGTCGAAGCCTTCGGGCCCGTGAGGTGAGCAGCCGATGCGTCGTGCAGTGCTTCCCGCGTTGCTCTCGCTGTGCGTGACAGGAGTCCATTGTGGAAGGCAAGCCGTGATGGTCCCGCACCCCGACAAGGCGAAGCTCCTGGTCTGCCTGACCGCCAGTGGCCGCGAGCGGGCCATTGCCAGCACCCGGACCTGGCGGCGGCGGCGGGAGCGCATTCTGGCCGACATGCAGCTCGTGATGGGGCCGCTGCCCGATGCCTCGAAGAGGGTGCCGCTCGATGTGCTGGTGCTCGAAGAGGCCGAGCTGGCCAAGGTCACCCGGAAGAAGGTCACCTACGCCGCGGAGAAGGATGATCGCGTCCCTGCGTATCTCTTTGTGCCAAAAGACCTTAAGGGCAAAGCTCCCGCCATGCTCTGCCTGCACCAGACGACGGGCATCGGCAAGGGCGAGCCAGCCGGCCTCGGCGGCGACCCCAATCTCCACTACGCCCTGGAGCTCGCCGAGCGCGGCTACGTGACCCTCGCGCCCGACTACCCGAACTTCGGCGACTACAAGCTCGACGCCTACCGACGCGGCTATGCCAGCGCCACGATGAAGGGCATCTGGAACCACATGCGGGCGGTGGACCTGCTCGAGTCGTGGCCCGGCGTTGACCCCGACCGCATCGGCTGCATCGGCCACTCGCTCGGCGGCCACAACACCCTGTTCCTGGCCGCATTCGACGAGCGGATCAAGGTGGCCGTGACAAGCTGCGGCTTCAACTCGTTCCCCAAGTACCACGGGGGCAACCTGGGCGGGTGGAGCCACGGGGGCTACATGCCCCGCATTGCCAGCGTCTACGGCAGGGACGCGCGGAAGATCCCGTTCGACTTCACCGAGGTCCTGGCCGCCCTGGCCCCCCGCCCTTGCTTCGTCAGCGCGCCGACGAAGGACGATAACTTCGAGCTGTCGGGCGTGGACGACTGCGTTCGCGCGGCGCTGCCCGTCTACGAGCTGTTCGGCGCCAGGGACCGACTGGTCGCCATCCACCCCGACTGCGGCCACGGCTTCCCGCCGGCCGCGCGTCAGGCCGCCTACACCTTCATTGGCCGCGCCTTGGGCAAGTGACGCCCGGTCGGCGAGCGGGCGCCTTGCCGTTCCCCCTTCCGCGTGGGCTCGGTCTGTATGGAACGACCCCCTCAAGAGGGGTGTTGCCGCGGGTCCGTCCCTGGCCCCAGCAGTGCCACAACTACTTGCCTCGGAGACGGTTGCGGCCACGGGGCGAGCGGCACTTCCGAGGCGGCACCCCCTGGCACGCTTGTTGCACAAGCAGGGGAAGCGCCTGTGGCATTCCAAGGATGCCGCTCGTTCCCGCGCAGCAGATCGGAGATGGCAGAGTGATTGTAGAAGTGGCCGATACCGCATATCACCCGGCGCCGGAGGCGGTGCCGCTGACGGAGTGGCGGGCGCTGTTCCACGATTCCCCACTGGCCATCGCATACGTGTCGCAGGACCTGCGGCTGGTGCGGGTGAACGGCCCCTTCGCGGTCCTGTGCGGGCGCATGGCCGGGGAGGTGTTGGGGCGCCACTGCTACGAGGCCCTCGGCGAGCCACCGCACGGCGGGCCAGCAGCCGCGGACCGCGCATCGGGCTCCGAAGCCCGAGGCCCGCAGCAGGCAGCGCCCAAGCGCTGCTCCTTCTGCCGCGTGCGAGAGACGCTGAGGACGGGTCACGTGCAGGAGTTCGACAGGCCGTTCGGCCGGGCCACGCTGCGCGTGGTCGCCTCGCCAGTCGCCGAGCGCCACGGGCAGGTGACGGGGGCCGTGCTGATGATCGCCGAGGTGACGGTCGAGCGCGAGCTGCGGCAGCAGGTCATCGCCTCGCAACGCCTGGCCGCCGCAGGCACCATGACGTCGGGCGTGGCGCACGAGCTGAGGAACCCCTTGACCAGCGTTCTGGGCTTCGCCCAGCTCCTGCGCCGGCGCGCGGACCTGCCCGACGGCGCGCGGCCGCAAATCGAGCGCATCTGGAGCGAGGCACGCCGCTGCGACTTCATCGTGAGCAACCTCCTGAAGTTCACGCGCCGCAAGAACGACACGAAGGCCCTGGTGGACGTCAATCGCGTGGTCGCGGACTCCCTGGACCTGCTCCGGTACCCCATCCAGACCTGTCGCGTGCGGATCCACCAGTGCTTCCACCCGGAACCCCTCCACGTCCTCGGCCACTTCTGCGAGCTCCAGCAGGTCGTGCAGAACATCGTGAACAACGCGTTGGACGCTCTCCGAGAGGCCCGGCAGGTCGGCAACCTGACCCTGCGCACACTCCCGAAAGATAGCTGGGTCGTCATGGAGTTCGAGAACGACGGGCCGGGGATCGCCGAGCCCAACAAGCTCTTCCAGCCATTCTACACGACGAAGGAGGCAGGGGAAGGCACCGGGCTTGGCCTCAGCGTCAGCGACGCCATCGTGCGCGACCATGGGGGGCGGATCGAGGCGATGAACATGGCGCAGGGCGTGGTGTTCCGCGTGGCGCTGCCCCGCGCGGCACCCTGAGGGCGGCAGCCAGGCGAGACCGTGCAGGGCGCAGCGCCCATCGGCGCGCGCCCCTCTGCTCCGTGTGTGCCGCGGCGGACTTTCCGGCCCCTCTACAGCCCCCCGTTTACTCCAGATGAGCGCCCGGCTTGTCAGCGGCAACGCGCGGTGTATGATGCAATAGGGTGGCGTCGGCCGGCAGGGTGCGCCGCGCGTCACAGAGTACACCCAGCCCCGCGGAGCCTGCCCCGCAGGCGCGGGGCAACGCCACCCTGGCGCGAGGCGTATAGCGACCGTTCCCCAATGGCGCCCGCTCCGTGGCGGGCCGCCCTGAGGGCTGAGCCATAAGCAATTGACACCACAGCACCTAGACTACTGTGCGCAGCGCTACCGGTGGCTCGCAGTGTGCGGTACGGAATTTGCTCAGCATGGCGGGTGCGTTGTCAACCGGCGGCGCTTCGGGTTACCGATGGGAGGAGGACGTGTGCCTCGACTCTCGGTCGGAGCGGGCATCACCGCGTGCCAGCCTTGCGCTGGCCCTGTGATTGGAGGAAGACCGTGGGTGAGCAGACGACTGTGGCCGGCGGGAACGAGATGGGAGGCAGGATGGGCGGAGCGAGTTGGGCCGTGCCCTTCGGGCGGGGCAGCTCGCCGGCCGCCAAGAGGGCGCCCGGCGCGCTGCCGCCCCATCCCTGGCCGCACGGGTCCGCGTGGGCGGCGACCCGCTGGGCGCAGGACCCCATGGCCGCGCGAGGCGTGGCTCACGACCTCAATAACCTGCTCGCGCTGATCCTCGGCCACGCCGAGATGGCGCTCGACTGCGCCGCCGCGGGCAGCGCGGTCCACACGTCGCTGGAGCAGATCACCCACGCGGCCGACCTGGGCGCCACGCTCACCGGCCGGTGGCTCGGCACGTGTCGGGGACACGACTGCTCGCCGCGGCCCACGGGCATCAACGCCGTGGTGTGCAACGCGTTGGACATCTTCCGGCCCCTGCTGCCCCCGGATGTTGGGGTCCAGATCGAGTTGCAGCCCTGCCTGTGGTGGGCGCCCGCCATCGCGGTGGCGATCGAGGAACTGGTGATCAACCTGGTGGACAACGCGCGCGAGGCGATGCTCGCGGGAGGAACGCTGACGGTCCGCACCGAGAACGTCGTCGTGGGCGAGGAGGGCTGGCCGGATGCCCGCCTCACGGGCACCCGCGTTGCGGGCATCCGCCCTGCCCGGCCGGGCCGCTGGGTGTGCCTCACGGTGGCCGACACGGGCGTGGGGATGGACCGAGCAACCCTCGAGCGCATCTTCGAGCCGTACTTCACCGCCAAGAGGGAGGGGACGGGGCTCGGGCTGGCCATGGTTCAGCGCATTCTCAGGGAACACGACGGGTGGGCCGCCGTGACGAGCGAGAGCGGCCGGGGCACCACCCTTCGTGTGTTCCTGCCAGCGTGCGCGCCACCCGTCGAGGCAGCCCCCTCGGCGCCGTCGGGGGACCCCGTGGCGCAGGGGTCGTTCTTCGCATAGCCACAGCCATCCGGGTGGGCCCGCGGGCCGGCGGGCCTCCCACACTCGCTGGGGACACGCGCGAACATGGCACGACTGGAGGAACGCAAGCAGATCCTCGTCGTGGACGACGAGCCAGCGGTCTGCGAGATGCTCCGCGGCTTCTTCGAGACGAAGGGCTACGGCGCCCGGACCGCCGCGGGCGGCGAGGAGGCCCTCAAGCTCATCGGCCAGGCGCGCCCGCACGCCGTGCTGCTCGACCTGTGCATGCCCGGCCTCGACGGCCTCGACACACTGGCTCGCATCAAGGAGCTGAATCGGCGGATCCCCGTCGTCCTCATGACCGGGCAGGGCACCGTGGGCGCCGCCGTGGCCGCCATGAAGCTCGGCGCTGAGGACTTCGTGGCCAAGCCAATCCGGCTCGCCGGCCTCCTGGACATCGTGGAGCGGGCGGCCGCCGGCGGCCCGGAGGAGAGCGCCGAGCAGGCCCCGCTCGCCTCCCTGGCCTCGCTCGAGAACCTGATGGGCAGCAGCGTCGCGGTCCAGAAGGTCTGCGGCCTGGTCGCCCAGGTGGCGGGGACGAGTCTCACGGTCGTCCTCCACGGCGAGACCGGCTCCGGCAAGGGCCTCGTCGCCAGAGCCATCCACAGCCTCAGCGAGCGCGCCGCCGGGCGCCTCGTGCGGGTGGACTGCGGGGCCATCCCCGACACGCTGATCGAGAGCGAGCTGTTCGGCCACGAGCGCGGGGCCTTCACGGGCGCGGTGGGCCGCAACCAGGGCTACTTCGAGCTGGCCCACCAGGGCACGCTCTTCCTCGACGAGGTCGGCAACCTCTCCGAGGCCATGATGCGCAAGCTCCTGTGCGCGCTCGAGGACCGCCACATCTACCGCGTCGGCGGCAAGGACCCGATCGCGGTGGACATCCGTGTCATCGCCGCCAGCAATCAGGACCTCCACCGCCTCGTCGAGCGCGGCGCCTTCCGCCGCGACCTCTTCCACCGCCTCAACGAGTTCGTCATCGAGCTCCCGGCCCTGCGCCAACGCAAGGAGGACATCCCTTTCCTCACCGAGCGCTTCCTCGCCTCGGCCAACGCCGAGCTGGGGCGGAGCGTCCAGGCCATCTCCCCCAAGGCGACGGAGATCCTCTACGACTACGAGTGGCCGGGAAACGTCCGCGAGCTCCGCAACGTCATCAAGCGAGCCGTGCTCCTCGCCCGGGACGTCATCGAGCCCGATCACGTGCGCGCCGCCAGCGCCCGCGATTGCGGATCGAGACCCGAGATCCCAGACCCGAAACCCGCAATCGCCCAGGTGCTCCAGGGGCAATGGTCGCTGAAGGACCTCACGCGCGAGTGCGTGCGCCAGGTCGAGCAGTCGGTCATCGCCGCCGTGCTCGAGCAGACGGGCGGCAACCGCAGCAAGGCCGCACGCATCCTCAACGTGGACTACAAGACCCTCTACTACAAGGCGAAGGAGCTCGGCCACTGAGGGGCCCCATCTTCATGTCGCTCCTGGCCGCCAGGTGCGGAATGAAGAGGCGACCCCCGCGCACTCCCGCGTGCGCGCTATGGACGCGGCGCCATAATCCTTCGCGCCGCACCCCCTCACGCGGGATGGCTCGCGCGCTAAGTGCCAACACCGCAAGGCTTTGCGGCATCGCAGCATCCCCCGACCCCGTGGCACGCGAATTGCACAACCCCGCCGGCCGTTGCGACGACCAGGCCAACGAATGGAAGGGTGGGGGGAAAGGAGGGCCGGGGGAATGGATGAATGCACCGCAGCCGAACACCTCTCCTCCGATCCGGCCGTCCAATCCCCCCCACCTCCATTCGCCCCCGCGTCCCTGCCTGCGCCCCGCCGGGGCGAAGTGCTGGTGGTGGACGATGACGCGAGCATCCGCGCGCTGCTGCTGGACAGCCTGGCGGCGGCGGGCTACCGCGGCGCGGGCGCCGCCACGGCGGCCGAGGCCCTGAGCCTGCTGCGCCAGCGCCGGGCGACCCGCGCGGGCCCGCCCCGGCCCGCCGAGGGGCAGCCGTTCGACGTGATGCTCTGCGACCTCCTGCTGCCCGAGATGAGCGGCGTGGAGCTCCTGGTGACGGCGCGCCTGGAGGCCCCCGACACCAGCGTCATCGTCGTCACCGCGGTCGGCGACGTCGAGACCGCCATCCGCTCGATGCGCCTCGGGGCCTACGACTACCTGGTCAAGCCCGTGTCGCCGGGCGACGTCGTGCTCCACGTGGCCTCGGCCATCGAGACGCACCAGCGCCTCGTGGAGGCCCGCCGGACCCAGGAGCGGCTGGCGGAGAGCCATCGCCGGCTCGAGCAGATCGCGGAGATGAAGGACAGTGTCGTGCAAATGCTCGTCCACGACCTCAAGTCGCCCCTCGCCAGCGCGATGGGCTACATGGAACTCCTCGAGCACAAGGGCGGCGGCAGCTTCTCCGAGCGCCAGCTCCGATACCTCCAGCAGGCCTACACGAGCTGCAAGGACGTGCTCCGCATGACCACCACGCTGCTCGACGTCGCGCGGATGGAGAAAGGCGTCCTGGCGCTCGCCCGCGTGCCGTTGGACGTGTCGCGCCTGCTCCGCGAGGCCACGGCCGAGATCGAGCCCCTCGTCGCCGCCTCGGGCGGCACCGTGGAGGTCGAGTGCGACCCCGCGGTCGGGGCCCCCCAGGCCGACCGGGAGCTCGTGCGGCGCGTGCTGAGCAACCTGCTGGCCAACGCGGCGAAACACTCGCCCCCGGCCTGCCGCATCCGCGTCGAGGCGCGGCCCGCCCCTCGACAGGCTCACGGCGGGGTGGGCCCGCCGAATCCTGCCGACGACGGCTCCGTGCTCTTCGCCGTGGCCGACAATGGCAAGGGCATCCCCCGAGAGGAGCAGGAGGCCATTTTCCAGAAGTACTATCAGCTCCCCACCCACCGCGGCATGGGCGGCGCGGGCCTCGGCCTCGCCTTCTGCCGCATGGCCGTCGAGGCACACGGCGGCCGCATCTCGGTCGAGAGCGAACCCGGCAGGGGCAGCACGTTCCGCTTCACCCTGCCACTTCACCCCACCCCCTCTGGACAGGAGACGGGTCATGAAGACCATCCTTGTCGTGGATGACGACTGGGCCGTGCGCCAGCTCTACCGGGACGCCCTGGAGGACGACGGCTACTCCGTCCTGGAGGCCGAAGGGGGCGAGACGGCCCTGGGCCTCCTCAGGTCGGCGACGGTGGACGCGGCGATCGTCGACATCCACATGCCCAACATGCACGGCCTCGAGCTTCTCGACCACGTCCACAGGGCCTGGCCGCGACTCCCCCTCGTCCTGTGCTCCGGGGTGCCCAAGCTGTTCGACGAATTCGCCGTCTGGGAGGCCATGCCCCAGATCGCCGGGCTGTTCGCCAAGCCGGTCGAGCTGCGGGCCTTGCTGGACGCCGTGCGGCGAGCGCTGGAGGAGCAAGTGGCACAGGCAGGCGTGGGGGCGGCCACGTAGGGCCGCCCGAACCCGCGCACCCATTCGGCCCCCCGGGCGCCCCGGCGCGGGCGCCCTGTCTGAAGGAGAGAACCCCATGTCCGATCCGGCACGCCGGGCCGGCCCTGAGCCCCGCCGAAGAGTGCTCGTGATCGACGATGAAGAAGGCATTCGCAGCCTCCTCGACGCGGCACTCTCCGCCAATGGCTATGGCGTTCAGACCTTTCCCGACGCCGAACAGGCCCTTGCCGCCCTGCGCGAGGCCGAGAGCGGTCCCGGCGCGACCGACGCCACCGGCCACGCCGGGGAGCCCGACGTGGCGGTGGTGGACATCCGGATGCCGGGGATGGACGGGTTGGAGCTCTCGCGCGAGTTGCGGGCGCGCGACGGCGACCTGCCGGTGATCATCATGACCGCGCACGCGGACATGGACTCGGCCCGCGACGCAATCCGCCTGGGGGCCTACGACTACATTGCGAAGCCGTTCGACGTGGACGACGTGCTGCTAAGCGTGGCGCGCGCCGCCGAGCGGCGGGCGCTGCTGGCCGAGAACCGCGCCCACCAGCGCAACCTCGAGGCCCGGGTCGAGGAGCGCACCCGCCAGCTCTCCGAGGCCATGTCCCGCGTCGAGCAGTCGTTCCAGGACATCCAGAGGGCCCACCTCGAGTCCATCTTCGTCCTCTCCCGTGTCACCGAGCTCAACGACGAGTACACCGGGAACCACATCCGCCGCGTGAGCGCCTACTGCGAAGAGGTCGCCCGCGCCCTCGGGTGCAGCACCGACTTCGTCGAGCAGATCACCTACTCGAGTCCCATGCACGACATCGGCAAGATCTCCATCCCCCCCGAGATCCTCGGCAAGCCGGGCAAGCTCACCCCCGACGAGTTCGCCATCGTCAAGCAGCACGCCGTCAACGGCGCCCGCATCCTCAAAGGCATCCCCTTCCTCACCGTCGCCAGCGAGATCGCGCTCACCCACCACGAGCGCTACGACGGCACAGGCTACCCACGCGGGCTGAAGGGCGAGGACATCCCTCTCTCGGGCCGCATCGTGGCCGTCGCCGACGTCTTCGACGCGCTCATCTCGCGCCGCCCCTACAAGGAACCCTACTCGTTCGAGCAGTCGCTCGAGATCATGGCGCGCGAGGCGGGCAAGCACTTCGACCCGCGTGTGCTCGGCGTGTTCCTGGGCCTCACCGACCGCGTCCGCGAGATCGCCGAACGCCTCCGCGACGAGGCGGACGGCGAACCCGCCGGCTCTGCCCCGGCGGCCTCCCTCCTCTCCGTGTTCGCCCACTCCCTCGGCGGCGGCCCACTCAAGCCCTCCCCTGTGGCCAGCTAGGCCCTGTACGACCACTGCCCCGAGCGGGTGGCTCCCGGCGTCCGCCAGGACCCGAGGCCGCGCTCTGGGGGGAGTTTGCAGGGGGCCGCGTTCGCGCTACAATCGCGGGGGAGCGGGTTGCGGGGACGGCAGGCAGCCTGCCCTATGGGAAGCTCCAGTTGCGAAAGGGCCAGACGCATGCGAAGTCTCGTCGCGCTCGGTGCGGTCCTGCTTTCCCAGGCGTTCGTCGCCTGTGACCGTCAGCGCTCGCCGGCGCCGGCCGCGAAGCCTGCCCTGCCACCCCCCGGCGCGCGGGGCGCCGGCGGCCCGGGTGCGTTCGGCATCGCTTCCAGCGGGGAGTCGTTCGGGGACCACGCGCGCCTGTTTCCCCTGCTCCACGAGGCGGGGATCACGATGGTGCGCTCCTTCCCCGAATGGGCCGGCCTCCAGCCCGAGCCGGGGAAATGGGACTGGGCGTGCGGGGACGCGTTGATCGCCAGCGCCCGCAGGAACCAGATTCAGATCGCCGGCGTGCTCTGCTACCTGGCGCCGTGGGCGTCTTCCGCGGCACCCGGCGCCGACCATGGGAATCGCACCCGGACCTTTCCGATCAAGGACATGCGAACCTGGCGCGACTTCGTGGCAGGCGTGGTCGCGCGATACCACGCCGATGTGAAGTGGTGGGAGGTGTACAACGAGTTCAACTCCCCGGCGTTCGCCCGCAACGCCACCGTCAAGGACTACGTGGGAATGGTCCGTCAGGCCCACGAGGCGGCCCGCGAGGTGGACCCTGAGTGCAAGATCGGGATCGGCTGCGCCGACGCGGACCTCAGCTTCCTCGAGCAGGTATTCGTCCAGGGGGCCGCCGGCTGCGTGGACTTCGTGAATGTGCACCCGTATTCGCTGATGGGCGCGGTGATGGAGGGCCGGGAGGCAGTGTTCCTGCGGCTGGCCGCGAACCTGCGGAAGATGCTGGCCAGGTGTGGGCAGAGCCCCGAGCTGCCCCTATGGGTCAGCGAGATCGGCGTGCCCTCCACCGATGCGCCCGGGCCCGAGAAGAAGCAGGCCGAGGCCATCGCGAAGGCCTACGTGCTGTGTCTCGCGCAGGGCATCGCCCGCGTCTTCTGGTTCGAAGGCCGCGGGCCGGCCTACGGGCCGAGCGGCGACTTCGGCATTCTCCGGAGCAACTGGACCCCGCGGCCCTCCTACCGGGCGCTGGGCACCTTGACCCGTCTGCTGGGGCCGCGGCCCGAATGCCTGGGGTGGCTCGACCCCACCGGGCGGAGCTACGCCTTCGTGTTCCAGGGCGCTGCCGGCCCGGTCCTGGTCGCCTGGGCCGCCAGCCCAGAGGGCGACACCGTGCGGCTTCCGGCCGGCGTCACGGTCGTTGACCTGGCAGGGACGCCTGCCGAGACCCAGGCTGAACGCGACCTGGCCCTCACCACCGTGCCGGTCTTCGTCACCGGCCTGCCGGAAAAGTGGGTGGCCGACGCGCGCACACACCACGGCCAGCCGTTCCCCTGGCTCAAGGACTACGGCCGGGCGGAGTCGGTGTCGTGCCGGATGGGTGTCGCCAACGTGGACGGCGGCCTGACGCAGATTGACCGCGGGGACGGTAGGACGGTGCTGGGACTCGTGGACGGGGAGCATGCTCGCCGAACCGACATCGCGAACAAGTGCCCCTACGTCTACTTCGATGTGGACGACACGTACGCCTCCGTCGGCGATGCTGAGCTGGAGATCACGCTCGTGGCGAGGAGGGTGGACCCCACCAAGGCGGGTGGCTGCAAGCTCTGCTACGAGTCCACTAAGGGCTATCGTGCGACCGCCGAGTGGTGGACCGTCCCTGCCGGGCCGGGGTGGCAGCAGCACACGTTCCGCGTCCGCGACGCGAATTTCGCGAACAACTGGGGCTGGAATTTCCGCACCGACAGCGTGGGCGCCCCGGGCGACATCTGGGTCAAGGAGGTCGTCGTCAAGCGAATCGGGGCCGGGAGGTAGCCGCCCGCGCTCGGCCTTGACCTGGGCCACGCGCGGAGTATACTCTTCGTGCGGACGCTTCCCGCACGCCGCCAGGAGAACACAGGAATGAACGCCACTGCGAGCGCGACGCGCCGCGAATTCATCCGTCGAGCCGCCGCCGCCTCGGCCACGACGCTCGCGGCGCCGCACGTACTGACCTCCGCCGCCCTCGGCGGCCCGGGCGCCGCCCCGGCCAGCGACCGGGTGCGCGTGGGCTTCATCGGCACGGGAGGCCACGGCATCGGCCGAAACCTCCAAGGCTTCCTCGGCCAGCGCGACGCCGCCGTCGCCGCCCTGTGCGACGTGGACGACGGCTGCCTCGCGCGCGGCGTCCACGTGACCGAGCAGGCCTACAAGAACCGCGGCCTCGGCGACGAGCTGACCAGCATCCTCAAGACGAAGGACTGGCGCCAGGTCATCGAGCGCCCCGAGGTGGACGCCGTGATGGTCTCCGCGCCCGACCACTGGCACTGCCTGATGTCGGCCTGGGCCGTCCGGGCCGGCAAGGACGTGATCTGCGAGAAGCCGACCTACTGCATCGCCGAGGGCCGCGCCCTGGCCGACACGGTGAAGCGCTACGGCGCGGTCTTCCAGACGAGCACCGAGGACCGCTCCATCGGCATCTACCATCGCCTCGCCGAGGTCGTCCGCAACCAGCTCATTGGCAAGCTCCAGCGCATCGAGCTCACCCTGCCCGCCGCCCCTGGCAGCCCCGGCGACCCCACGCCGCAGCCCGTGCCGCCCGGGCTCGACTGGGATATGTGGCTCGGCCCCGCCGCCTGGGCGCCGTACTGCCCGGGACGCGTGCACTTCAACTTCCGCTACTGCGCCAACACCGGCGCGGGCATCCTGGCCGACTGGGGCTGCCACCAGTGCGACACCGCCCAATGGGCCAACGACACCGAACGGAGCGGCCCCGTCGAGATCGAGGGCACGGGCCAGCGCTTCGGCCACGGCCTCTACGACACCTTCCACACCTACGACATCACCTATCGCTACGCCAGCGGCGTCGTCTTCCACATCAAGAGCGGCGGCACCGGCCTCCGCTTCGAGGGCACCGATGGCTGGGTCGAGAGTCCCTCCTGGTGCGCCCCCATCCGCGCCAGCCGCCCCGAGCTGCTCACCGCGCCCGTCCCGGTCACGGGCGTACACCTCTTCACCTGCCCGGCCGGCGAGCACCGCAACTTCCTCGATTGCGTGAAGACGCGCCGCGACCCCTACTTCCCCGCTGAGGTCGGCCACCGCTGCGCGTCCGTCTGCCATCTCGGCACCATCTCCATGTTGCTCCGCCGCAAGCTCACGTGGGACCCCGTGGCCGAGGAGTTCCCCGGCGACCCCGAGGCCAACCGCCTCCGCTCCCGCCCCATGCGCGAGCCGTGGACGCTGTAGGCGGGGCAGGCCGGCCGCGCGCAGAATCCTCTGCAAAGGGCTTGCATTGTCCGCGGCTATCTGGTAAAATGCTTTACGAATGGTACGCCTGCCCGACACTCACGATAGCTCCCCCCACGTACAATCCCTCCGTGAGGCGCTCTCGGTCAGTGTCCCGCGCTCCATTCGCAGCTACGGCCGCGCACACGCTCCGCATCGTGCAGGAGCTGCACGGTCGTGCCCGCTACTGGCACATTGCCCGTTGCCTTGAAAAAGCGCGAGGCCGCCGACCGCGGGTGCCTTGTCAGGTTCTGTTCTGGAGTTTTGTGGATGAAGATTTACGCAGGGAATCTGGCGTTCGGTGTGGACGACGCCGCGCTGCGGGCCGCCTTCGAGCCCCACGGCGAGGTGACCTCGGCGCAGGTCGTCATGGACCGCGATTCGGGCCGTTCGCGCGGCTTCGGCTTCGTCGAGATGCCGACCCCCGACCAGGCCCAGGCAGCCATCCAGGCGTTGAATGGCACCGACCTCCAGGGCCGTTCGTTGAACATCAGCGAAGCGCGCTCCAAGAGCGAGGGCGGCAGCCGGGGTGGCGACCGCGGCGGCGACCGCGGCAGCAGGCGGCCCTCCTGGTAAGCCTGCCAACCTGAAGTGCAAGCCCAAGTCGAGCAGGAAGCCCGTGGCGGCCAACGCGTTGCCACGGGCTTCCGTGCCGTAACCGCGTGGCAGGGAAGGAGCACATGATGATGCCTGCTCAGGAGTGGCTGGCGATGTTCGTTCCCGCCCTCGTTCTGTGCCTGGCCGCCGCACACGGGGGCCAGGAGACAGAGGCCAAGCCGGGGACGCTTCGCGTCTACGTCGGCACCTACACCTGGAAGGCGAGCAAGGGCATCTACGCGATGGAGCTGGACCTGGCCACGGGCAAGCTCACCGCGCCTGAACTGGCCGCGGAGGCGACGAATCCCACGTTCCTCGCCATCCACCCGACGCAACGCTTCCTCTATGCCGTCGGCGAGATCGGCAACTTCGCGGGGCGCCGCAGCGGCGCCGTCAGCGCCTTCGCCATCGCCCCCGACAGCCCCAAGCTCAAGCCCCTGAACCAGCAGCCCTCGGGCGGCGCCGGACCCTGCCACGTGACGGTGGACAAGGAGGGGAAGAACCTCCTCGTGGCCAACTACGGAGGCGGCAGCGTCGCCGTCCTCCCCATCGCCGCCGACGGCTCTCTCAAGGAGCCCTCGTGCACCATCCAGCACAAGGGCACAGGCCCCGACCCCAAGCGGCAGGAGGGGCCGCACGCCCACTCGATCAACCTCGACCCCGCCGGCCGCTTCGCCTTCGCCGCCGACCTGGGGCTCGACAAGCTGCTCATCTACCGCCTCGACCCCGCCAAGGGCACGCTGACGCCCAACGACCCGCCATCCGCCTCCGTCGCCCCGGGCGCCGGCCCGCGCCACTTCGCCTTCCACCCCAACGGCCGCTTCGCCTACGTCATCAACGAAATGGCCGCTACCGTCACCGCCTTCGCCTACGACGCCGAGCGCGGCGCCCTGAAGGAACTGCAAACCGTCCCCACCCTGCCCGCCGAATTCGGCGGGCGGCGTTCGACGGCCGAGGTCGTGGTGCACCCGTCGGGCAAGTTCCTCTACGGCTCGAACCGCGGGCACGACAGCATCGCCCTCTTCGGCATTGACGCCGAGACGGGCAAGCTCGCCCCCGCCGGCCATCAGTCCACCCTGGGCAACGAGCCGCGCAACTTCGCCATAGAGCCCGCCGGCGCCTGGCTCCTCGCCGCCAACCAGAACTCCAACAGCGTCATCGTCTTCCGCATTGACCCCAAGACCGGCGCCCTCAGCGCCACGGGCGCCAAGGCCGACATTCCGGCGCCCGTCTGCGTCCGATTCGTCCCCGCTGCCAGGTAGGCCCGCGCTCTCGGCTCATTGCTTGAAGTTGATGCCCCGGAACCCAAGTTCTTGGAGGGTGTCAAGGGCTTGGAGGGCCCATTCGCAAAGAGCGTCATCTTGGACATCGAGGATCACGGCCGCGTTCTTGAGGCCCGGGACTTTGGAGATCTTCTTGAGGGTCTCATTGGCCTCGGTCCAGTCGGCCATGGCCCGCTGATCAATGATGATGCGTGGGAGAGGCCGGTTGGCTGGGCTATCCTGGCGGACCCCGATGCGGATCCATACCTCGTCATTGGTGACGGCACCCTTCTCATCCCCCTTCTCCGCGGCTGGACGCGGGACGGAGGGATGGTCCGCGGCCCCCGGCTGGTCCTCCTTGGATTTCTCCTCCTGCTTGCACTCCTCTGCCTCTGGCAGACGGGCCAGCTTGAGGCGCCAGATCTGGACGTCCTTGCTCACCAAGAGTTTGTACAGCCTTCGGAGCGCCCCGAACCGTGCCTCCTTGTGCAGGCGAGCCCTCGCCCCGACCCTGCTGAAGCCCGTCTCGGGGTCGAGGTCGGCCTTGGCCTCTCGGCCCAGATTCTCGCGAAGCCATTGCTCGTCGCGGACCGCACCGGCGTAGACGAACCTCCCGCGTTCGTCCACATCAATCACGAGGCACTTCGACTCCGCTGGGGGCCGCGCAGCAGCCAGCGGCCCCGGGGGCACGGGGGCGGCCTCCGCAGCGCAAAGGCTTCCGCACCTCAGCGCGACCGCGAACGCCAGCAGAGCCGCGGGCGAAAATGGAATGACACCAAGCTGTGTTCGCATCTGAGCTATCCCCCTAGCACAGAGAGTGCCATACCCTCATACGAATGGCCTGCTGCCGAGTCCGGAAGGGCGCCGGCTCGAATACGGCGGGCGCACCTGTCATCCTGTCGTGGCGTCGGCCTCGGCCTTGGCCTGCTCGATAGCATTCGCGAGTCTGTCCACTGTTGCGATCTTGGGCGCGGCCTTGCCTCGCTCGATCCGGTTCAGTGTCTCGGGGCGGATGCCGGCCCGTCGCGCCAAGTCGGCCTGGGTGAGACCGGCGGCCCGCCGTTCGCGGACGATCTTGCGCGCGAGGAGCGCCGTGGTGTACTCCAGCGCGGGGTAATTCCCCGATCTGTTCGGCCCTGGAAGCGGAGGAAGCTCGTGGTCCTCGGTTCCGGCTAGCGCTCGGAGTCTATCGTATTCCTCCGCCTCAATGACCGCATACCTCCTGCCATTGAGGGTGAGGGTCTGGACGCTCATGGGTCACTCCTCATAGAAGCGGTCGCGGTGGCCTACCTTCTCCACGACCACAGCCGCATGCTCGATTCTGAACTGAACGCGATAGTCGCCCGTACGGATGCGGTAGTGGCCCGCCAAGGGACCTCGCAGGGGCTTCGCTCCGCTCACTCTTGGCCACTCCTGTAGCCTTCGGACGATCTTCCGGACGCGAGCCACGATCACGAAAGGAAGGTCGTGCAATTGCTCGACCGCTTCGGGAGTCAACTCCACGTTCATGTCGGTACTATCTTATCTCTATTGGCGTGAAAGTCAAGACTATTGACCTTCACGCAGGAAGGCAAACGCGGCGCGCTCTACAGCTCCCACCCCTTGCGGCATTCGTAGTGGAGCAGCTTGTTCGCCTCGGGTTTGTTGGTGAACGCGAGCTTCTCGGCGTCCCAGAGGAGCTTTTCGCCAGGATACCAGAGGGCGACGTTGCCGAGCAGGATCGCCTCGGTCATCGGGCCGGAGTACTCGAAGTTGGAGCCGGGCACGACCTTCGCGCCCTTCGCGGCCTCGACCCAGTCCTTATAGTGGCCGTGGGGAGAGCGCGGGAGGGTCTTCGGCGGGGCGGGGAACTCCTTCATCTTCGCCTCGGGGACGATGCGGCAGAAGCCGGCCCAGCCGCCGCCCATCATCTTCCCCTTGTCGCCGACGAACATGCAGCCGTTGCTGTCCATCCGCCGGTCCTTCTCCAACTCCTCGGGGCGCGGGGGCTGCTTGCCGCCGTCGTGCCAGAAGAGCTTGACGGCGGGCCGGTCGCCCTTGGCGGGGAACTCCCACTCGATGACCGACCAGGTGGGGAAGATGACGTGGTTGAACTCGGAGCAGGTGGCCTTGACCGACGTGGGGGCGCCCAGGTCGAGGCACCAGAAGGCGGGGTCCATGTTGTGGCAGGCCATGTCGCCCATCGCCCCGGCCCCGAAGTCCCACCACCCGCGCCAGTTGTGGGGGTGGTAGACGTGTTTGCCCTTGAACTGCCCGTCGCGCCAGGAGGCGATGAAGGGCCGCTCGGGCATCGGGCCGAGCCAGAGGTCCCAGTGGAGGTGCTTGGGCACGGGGTCGCTGTAGGTCGGGGCGGCGACACCCTGGGGCCACCAGCCCTTCGGGCGGTCGCTCCAGGTGTGGGCCTCGGTGACGGTGCCGATGGCGCCGGCGCGGAGGTATTCGGCGGTGGCCGGGAGGCCGCCGCCACTGTGGCCCTGGTTGCCCATCTGCGTGGCGACGCCGTGCTTGCGGGCGGCCTCGGTGAGGAGGCGGGCCTCCTTCACCGTGCGGGTCAGCGGCTTCTGAGTGTAGCAGTGCTTGTTCCGCTTCACCGCCCACATCGAGGCCACGGCGTGGCTCACGTCGGCCGTCGAGACCACTGCCGCGTCAATCTCCTTCTCCATCTCGTCGAACATCTTGCGGAAGTCGAAATACGTCTTGGCCTTTGGGAAGCGCTTGGCCGCTCCATTGAGGGTATTCTCATCCACGTCGCAGAGGGCGACGATGTTGGCGCCGCAGCCGACGACCGCGTTAAGGTCGCCGCCGCCCATGCCGCCGACGCCGATCTTCGCGACGTTCAGCGTGCTGCTCGGCGCCGCCTGCCCCTCGCCGCCGAGGATGCGCCGGGGCACCACGATCAGCCCCGCGGCCGCCACGGCCGCCCCGCCCAGAAACTCCCGACGCGATGACCTCTTTCCGACGCTGCTCTCATTCACTTGCTCACTCCTGCTAGAGTTGGCTTCTTGGCCTCGGCGCGCGGCTCGCCCCCTTGAGCGCGCCGACGCTTCGCCCGGCACTTCTCGCACACCAGCCTGTTCGCGCAGCCCGTGTCCGCCCCGCAGCTCAAGCACGCGAAGACGGTTTCCCTAGCCTTCATGGGTAATCACCTCGTGTGCGAGAGGCAGCGCATCGAGATATCCTCCCGAAGGTATTGGAACCTTCGGGAGGGGCTCTTGTCTTGTCACGCGTCACGCATCACGCGTCACGCGTCACGTCTCACACCTCCCACCCCTTGCGATAGTCGCGCTTGACGAGCTTGTTGATCTCGGGGTGGTTGGTGCACTCCATCTTCTCGACGTCCCATTCGAGCTTCACGCCCTTGCCGGCGAACATGGCGAGATGGGCGCTAAGGACCCACGCGGTCAGCGGGCCGGCCGCGTCAATGAAGTTCGACGCGGGCGCGCCGCCGTTCCTGATGCAGTGGTAGAGGTCCTCGATGGGGCCGCCGTGGGCGCGGGGCAGGGTTTTTTCCGGCGGCTTGAACTCCTTGCGCCGCTCCTCGGTGATGATGTAGGGCTCGTGGCCCATCATGCCCTTGTCGCCGACGAAGAGGCTGGCCTCGCCGAACTTGCGGTTGTGCTCCTTCTCGACCTGCTTCATCACCTCGGGCTTCAGCCCGCCGTGGTCGTAGGCGTAGGCCTTGCACGGCGGCTGGCCCTCGCGCTCGGGCAGCTCCCAGCAGATCACGTTGTCCTTCGGATACTGCTCGTCGCTGCCGCTCGTGGTGTTCAGGCACTCGATGGTGTACTTCTTGAGCGTGCCGATCTTGAGCGACCAGAAGACGCACGCCAGGTGGTGGCACGCCATGTCGCCGATGGTGCCGGTGCCGAACTGCCGCCACGACCGCCACGAGAAGGGGTGGAGGCCGTCGTGGTACTCGCGGACGGGCGCGGGGCCGAGCCATTCGTCCCAGTGGAGGCCGGCGGGCACGGGCTTGCCCTTGGGGATGCCGCTGCTGCCGCCGAAGTTGCGGCCGAGGATCGTGTGGGTCTCGGTGACGTTGCCGATGGCGCCGGCCCAGACGAACTCGACCAGCCGGCGGATGCCCTCGCCGCAGTAGCCCTGGTTGCCCATCTGGGTGCACACCTTCTTCTCGCGGGCCGCCTGGGCCAGGACGTAGCACTCGCGGATATTGTGGGCCATCGGCTTCTGCGCGAAGGCGTGCTTGCCGAGCTGAATCGCGCGGATCGAGGCCGGGGCGTGATGGTGGTCGGGCGTGCTCGTGAGCACCACGTCAATGTCCTTGTGGCACTCGTCGAGCATCTTCCGATAGTCCGTGTAGACCTTGGGCTCGGGGGCGCCCTTCGCGCGCTCCTTGGCGATCTTCATCGTCTCGGCGATCCGCTTGTCCTCGATCTCCACGAAGGCGACGAGCCGCTCCCTGAGACTCTGGTCGAGGGCATAGCCGCCCATGCCGCGCGCGCCGACGACGGCGACGCCGAGCTTCCCGCTCGGCGGCGGCCCCTCGCCCGCCAGAATCGTCGGCCCGCGGCCCAACGCCGCCGCCCCCGCGGCCGCCGCCGCGCCCAGCCGCAGAAACTCCCGCCGCCCCACACCCTTGCCGCCGCTTGCCATCGCCTCGCTCCTGAAAGCTGTTGGCGGGTTCCCCTGTCCCGCGACAACCCGTTGACAACCGCTGAATGATACTCAATCGGAAAGCGCTTGACAAGCGGCGCCCGGCCCCGTATGCTGCAAGGCACGTTGTGGTGTTCGCGGGGCGCGTGCGGCCCCTGGACTACAGGTGAGAATATGGGCAGGTTCCGAGCTTCGCCAGCCCTCGTTTGCCTCGCCCTGCTGGCCGCCAGCGGCACGCTCGCCATCGGCGCGCCCATCGTCACCAACTCCAGCTTCGAGGCCGACACATTTGCGGAGTGGCCGGGCTACAGCCAATTTGGCAGCCCGCCGGACAACGGCCCGATCACGGGCTGGACAACGAACCGGCTCACGAGCACGGGCATCAACCCCGTCACCAGTGGCAACCCGCTCAACCCCTTCCTCAACGGCCAGGCGCCACCCGCCGGCACCAAGGCCGCCTTCATCCAGGGAAGCCAGGCCGGCGGGCGATACCTCCGCCAGGACGTCTCGGGCTTCGTCCCCGGCCAGGTCTATCGCATGCGGTACTACGAGGCCGAGCGGGGCGCGGGCGGCCCGGCCAGCCCCTACGTCATTGTGGGCGGCCAAACCGTCGTCCCCGAACACCGCATCCGCGGCAATCTCGGCTTCCGGCTCCGGCTCAGCGAGCCCTTCGTCGCCTCCAGCGCCACCCTCGCCATCGAGCTTGGCAATGGCTCCGTGTACGCCTCAGGCGACAACACGGTGCTCTACGACGCCGTGAGCTTCGTGGAGGCCCCCGTCACGCGGCTCCTGTCCGACGGCGGGTTCGAGAATCCCGTTCAGCCCGGGCCGAACCCCCTCGACCTCTTCAAGCAGGCCGGCGGCACCGGCAACGGCACCCTCGCGGGGTCGCTGTGGACCTGGACCGGCGCGGCGGGGATTTCGCAGGACGGCAGTGCCTTCGAGGGCCCGGGCCAGTTCGCCATCGTCGGGTGCCAGCACGCGCTGATCCAGCGCATCGGCACCTTCTACCAGACCCTCACCGGCCTCCAGCCGGGCGCCTCGTACGAGCTGACCTGGTACGACGCGGCCCGCAACTCGCAGAGTCAGGGCAACCCCTACCAGGTGCTTGTGGACAGCCTGACCGTCTTCGGCGGCGTGAGCGGCTACAGGCCTACGAACAACGCCTACGAGGCGCGCTTCTCCGACGAGTTCTTCGCCACCGCCCCGACCGCGGTCGTGACCTTTCGCGGCTTGGGCCTCGGCGGGCCGGACGTGACGAGCTTCTTCGACGACGTTCGCCTCACCCAGCTCACCGTCGTGCCCGAGCCCGCCACCTTCGCGCTGCTCGGCCTGGCCCTCGCCGCCCGCCGCGCCCGGCGCCGCCGCAGGCCCGCAGCGTGAGAGCGGGTCTCGTCCCGCCCGAGGAGGGGATGGCCCCCATGCCTCCCGTGGACTACGCGAAGCTCCGCCAGCTCGCCGCCCTCACCCCCGACGACATCGGCCCCAACGAGGAAAGCGTGAAGGTGAACTTCGCCGTGCCCCTCCTCGAGGCCCTCGGCCATTCGCGCCTGCGCTTCGAGCACCGCCAGCGCGACATCGTGCTCTCCCAGGGCCTCCCGCGCGGCATGGCCGTCCTGATCGAGACGAAGCGCGCCGGCGAGCCCCTCGACCGCCACCTCGACCAGCTCGAACGCTATGCCTACCAGGAGCGCAGCCTCCTCGCCGTCCTCACCAACGGCGACGAGATTCGCATCTACGTCCCCCTGTGGGCCAACGCCCCGTCGTTCGCCGAATCCCTCCTCCTCAGCGTTCGCCGCGCCGACCTGGCGGGGACAGTGGCCGCCCGCCGCCTCGGCGCTGTCCTCGGCGCCCGCGCCCTGGTCAGCGGCGCCGCCGACCGCAGCATCCGCACGGCCCAAGCCAGGCGCGAGCAGGCCTGGAAACACCTCGCCGCCCTCCGCACCCAGGCCCACCGCCAGCGCGAGGGCCTGGAGGCCAAGCTCCACGACCTGGCGGCCCAGGCCGAGAAACTCGGCGCCGAGAAGAGCACCGTCGAAGGCAAGCTCGGCCGCCTCCGTGCCGGCCTCGAACGCTCCCTCGACACCCTCCGCACCCTCTACGGCGTCCGCGAGGCCGCGCAGGCTCCCAAGCCGAAGGATGTCCCTGTCGCCGCCCGGCCTCAGAGCCACCCGACCCCGTCCCAACCCGCCCCCCGCGACACAGAGAAACCCCGCAGGCACACCAGGTGGAAGGGATGGGCCAGGAAGACCATCGAGTGGACCGATCCCGACCTGACAAAGAGAAGTTCGGACTCCCAGCGGCGCGTTCTCCGCGCCTTCGTGCAGGCGGGCAAGCGCACCCTGAACACGCGCGTGATTGCGGAGATCGCCGGAATCACGGCGCCCAAGGCATGGGGCTCGATCTCCGGCTTCGTCGCCGCGGCCCGGAGCGGCAGCAAGGAGCCGCTGTTCGAGGTCGTCGTGCCGCGCAAGGCCGAATTGCTCCGCCTCGGCTCCCGTATCACCGTCGTCGAGAAGTACTGGCCCGTCCTCTGCCGCCTCTACGCCGCCGCCCCTGTCCCACCGGCCCCGTGAGCCCTTCCGAGCGCGAATCACGCGAATCTGCGCGAATCCAGAAGCCCACCACGGAGACACGGAGGGCACGGAGAAGAGAGCGACCGCGGATGGCACGGATGGGCACGGATGGGGGAGGGGCAGAGACCGCGGAGAGGGCAGAGAAGACAGGTTGACCGCCAAGCCGCCAAGGCCGCCAGCAGAGACATCGAGAGCAGAGAGAGGGAAAGGCGAGCAGCCAAGAGCGCTTCAACCGCGGATGGCACGGATGGGGAGGGTCAGACACGGAGACGGGATTTCTGCGACCTGACCGCAGGGGTACGTTGGGCATGCCGGCCTCCTCTAGCCGCTGCCGCAGACCCCCGTGCCTAGCTATCCCCTACGCGGTTCTTGGGGCATTGCCGACAGCAGGGCAGAGGCCTTCGCGCTCGATCAACTCATCCTCGCGGCCCCTGCCGATGTATATCTGGTGGCGAATGGACTGGAGCGTTTGCCAGATCAAGTCACTCACCACCTTACGGAACGCCTCGTTGGCCGCCAGACCGGGATCCGCGGGATCCGGGATCTCCATGACTTGGCGGACGAGTTTGGCGAGCTCCAACGCCGTCGAGGTGTACTCCCTGAGCCTTGTGCGAGAGAACGGGAACGTTGGGATATGCTTGGAGTTCGTTTCATCTCCGCGCTCACGATACACGAGGCTGATCAGGCGGGCGTAGGGCGCGGAGTAGGGCACTCTTGCCTGCGAGCCTTCCTCAGAGGCGGGAAATGGCCTGTAGAAGCGCTTCGTGACGGGCGCCGCACCGCCAGTGATCATCCGGTCGCGTTCGTGGTATTCGGAAACAAGCTCGTGGATCACGTCCCTGGCAACGTCCACGTTTCCGCCGCTCAGTGCACCTAGATACCAAGTGCCTGAGACGGTTGGGCCTTTCCCGAGGCACTCGGCCAGGAGTTCCTCCTCGTCGGCGGGGGACGGCTCTTTGGGTTCGGAGATGACCCGGCGGAGCCGCCGCTTCGCCACAATCTCGCCCTCCGCCGCGGGGGGCAGGTGCCGCAGGACGATGCGCTCGCGGATGTCCCTGTGGGCACCCAGGTCTGGGACGGTGCTGATCCATTCGCGCGAGATCAGCGCATAAGTGGACGGCGGGGAGTCGAGCGGTGGTCGCCGTCCCCTTTTTCGCGCATCAGAGTCGTCAGCATCCCGCAAACGGTGTCGAATCACCGGGCCGATGGCGATCTCGCGACGCTGCCTGGGGGAGAGCAGACGGTACATCACGGTCAGGGCATTGGTCATGGCCGGGAGTTGCCCGGGGGTAGGAATTGTCCGCAGGAAGAGCAGCGACCCCGTGCCGTACGTCTCCTTGGTTGTGCCCTGTTCGCCCACGTCCAGGAAGAGATCATCCCAGTCGCAGTGAGCAAGGAGGAGTTCGAACAGGAAGCACACGATTGATTCCGGAGTGCCTCTGTCGAAATCGAAGAAGTTGACCTCTGTCCCACGCCCGAACCACTGACGGAAGTCGCGGAGATCAAGGGATCCCTTGGCCAGCGATGCGGCCGCCTGCGCCTGTGCCGCCATGTCTCGGTGCAGTTTCTCGTATCCCGGGCTCTTCCGGATCGGGTCCCAGACCCGGAGGTTGAAGTCGACCAACGTCTGCCACGTGACATCTTCCGGGAGGGCTCCGTCCTCCCAGATGAGTTCGCGCAAAGCGCAGCAGAGGGATCTCAACTGCTTGTCCGTGATCTCGTCCACGCTTGGTTCACGGTCCCGCAGCACGCATGAAAGACCCACGAAACTCTCCCCGCCCCACTCCGAGAAGTCCACCGGGCGCATGGGGCGGGACAAGTCATCAAGGGCTTCCAGCCCTGGGGCACCCGCGATGGCTTTGCGGATGGACTCGACCAGGCCCTGCATGGCAAGGCGCCTCGGCTGGGAGACCGCCAGAACCCCCCAGTTGTGGCGGAAGGGGACGGCGTAGAAGCCCTCAGGCCGCTTTGCCTTCTTGCAGGCAATGGTCATGGACTCGGTGACATAGTGATTCTTGATCTCTTGGAAGCTGCCCCGTGGCGAAGGCTTAGGCGGCTCATCGGCCTGCTCGAAGAGCGCCTTGCGCAGGTCCTGGATGGGGAGCCGAGCCAGGCCCGGCCCGTGGCTGGGCACGGAGGGATCTTCTGACTCGTCACCTATTATGGAATGGATCCATATCTCGTCCACCGCTGCCACGTGGCAGGTGTCGTGGCTAACCTCCGTGAGGTTGCGGAGCGCAGAGTTCACGCCAGGGCGCTCTTCTGGGCCATTGACGTTCACCTTGATCCCCTCCATCAGGGCCACAAGGTTGGCCTTCGTGTTCATCATGTCGCGGTAAAGGGGCGTGTCCTTTCTGTCATAGGGGAGGTCCACCGTGATGCGGCAGCGCTTCGGACGGCCGGTGAACAGGCCCGTGTACCCCCGGAAAGAGTCCTTGACGCGCAGTTGCCACTCGTGCGCCTTTCTTTCCTCTTCCTCCGGCCGGGTGATGAGCTCGGAGTGAAGCTCCATAGGGCGCGTGACGCGCGGGCTCCTGCCGTGGGCGCGGATCAGCTCAAGAGCCACGGCCTCGGTACCGTGGAAGGGCACGCGCTTGAGCCGGATGATGTTCTGAGCGGCGCTGATCCAGTTGGAGGTGATGTTCCCGCTCGTGGCAGGCTGCCGTGCCGTGTCGTCAATGATCATCAACTCGATCTGCCGGACCCGGCACATCTGCGCGAGGGAGGAGACGAATACGGTAGGGTCCCTCATCAAGGGCCACCGGCTTTCCAGCCTGCTCACGCGATTGAAGAGCACGCGGTCCACCGCCAGGCAGTAGCCGGGCTCCTTTGGCGGTTTCCTGCCCTTGGTGGGGTCAGGTTGGGGGCAGCCTGCGTGCTTGTCGTAGTCCAATACCCGCGCGATCCTCTCCAGAACCTCTTCCTGGGTGCACCAGACGAGGTCGGGGGTGAAGACATAGAGATAGGGGCCGAGACCGAGCTGCGGCTTCCCATGGCATTCCCTATGCCGCAACGGGATCTTGTAGAGCCACTGCAACCCGCACTTCTGCCCCGACTTGAGCTTCTCCATCACCTGCTTCAGATGGTTCCAGAACTCTCCTGGGTTCCCAGGCTCACCCTTGTTCCAAATCACACTGCGCAGGGCCGCGTACCGCCAGATGTCGTGGAGAACTCCGCGTAGGTCCTGGTCAACCGCCAGATACAGCACGCTGCGCGGGATGTCCACTCCGGGGATCTTCTGGGGGGGCATCTGAACCGGTTCCGCTTTGTCCCTAGCAGCGACGCACCGAGCCATCTCACCCAGAAGGAAGTGAAGGCCCAGCATGGTGGAATGACAGCGGTTCTCGGTGGCCAGGAGGGTGCAACCGCCGGCCAGATTCCCCTCCATGGTCAGGCTGTCCAACTCGCTGTCCCCAAACCGTACGGGCATCGGAACACGGTCGGGTGAGCAGCCGCGGCATGTCGCCGCGTCCGCCACCGAGGGGAGGATCGTGATGCCCGGCTCGCGGCGCTCGAACCAGGTTAGCTCGTGCTTCGCACCCCCTACGGCAACATTGCCGTCGGCGATCTGGAGCACCTCGGACCGACCGACCCGGCACTCGTTCTTGTCCACAATGACGAAAGGGAACTCCTCGGTCCGCGCCGCCTGGAAGCGCGCCTTGAGGATCTGGATGGTTCTTGTCCTCGTTGCGTGCGGGTCATCGCGAAAGCCGAGCTTGATCTGCACGTCGGGCGGGAAAGAGGAAACGAGAGACTCCGGCAGGTCGGGGCTTTCGGCAACGTAAACGGCCGCGGGTCGGCTGAAGCGCTCGCCACCTTGCGGGGTGTCAGGGCGTTCGGATTGGGCCTTCAGGCAATCCTCCAGGAGCTTCACCGGCAGCGAGTCCAGCACCACCAGCAGATTGCCTGCCCAGTACTGGGTCGCACCCTCGCCTCGCGCGGCGCCCTGCGCCAGCCAGGCGAAGAATGGCGCTAGGTCCTCGCGGACACGCGCCAGACTGCCAAGCAGGGGGCCTTTCCAGACGTTCTCGGAGTAGCTTGGTGACAAAGACGTTGCGACACCAAGCCCACCTACGGCAAGGACCGGCTCAGTTGACCAGAGGCAATCCTGAAGGTAAGGAAGGTAAGGTCCGAGGTCCTTACCCTCGATCCTGGCGTGACACAATGCCTCCAGCAGCCGGTCGAGGAAGACGAAGAGCAGGCCCGCGGGTCGCTGCTTCGAGGAATGGCCATCCGCTTGAGAAAGGGGAAGGTGGCAGGTGCAGAAACAGCGGATGTTGGGTCTTGGATCACTGGGGTCGCTGCTCGGGCTCCTCCTGAGCCACTCGGCGTAGCCAGCCGGGTCCTCCTTTACATCGGGGGCGCCATGCGTCTCCTCCCACTTGACGCGCCTGGGTGGCAGTCTGTACCCTCTTGCCTCGGCCTCCTTCTCGTCGGCTTCACCAAACAGTAGGAAATCGCGCCACGCGTGGTGAACGATAGTTTCCGGCGGTGCGTCCTTTGACAGGTAGATGACATTCCGCCCCTGGCGTACTGCTGAACCCACGGCTGTCTGGAGAGCAAGAAGCGACTTCCCCGAGCCGGCCGGCCCAGAGACCGCGATGTTCAGGCCGTCCCGGGCCCTGTAGCGAAAGCCAGCCTCGCCCTCCAGGACATGCTTGAACCCCTCAATGGAAGCAAGGCTCAGGCTATTGCGCCCCCTCGCAGTGCGACGCTCGGCCATGCTCAGCCCTCCTTGGGATCGTGAAGTTCTTTGCGCACGAAGTGCAGCGTCGGCCTCTCGGAGCCTACGAAGCTCACCCTGTACACGTCTCGGACTGGGATGCCCTGAACGGTCTGGTACGCCACGCACAACTCAAGGAGGTCGCCAAACCGCTTCTGGATACTCGTCGGGTCTAGGCGCACAGTGGCCTTATCCGTGGGCCGAAGCGCTGCAGACTGGGACGACCATGCGGCCCACTCGCGCTCGGCGGGGGTTACCCGCTCCCTTGCAGGTTTCTCTTCGGGCGCCTCTTCGTTGGGATCCGGCTGTTCCCTCCGGGCATACACGCCCCCTGCCTTGGTAAAGAGCGCCGGGGTTGCGCCGATATTGGTCACGTCGAAGTCCATCGGCCCCCCTGGCCTGATTGGGCGGTCGTTGACGGCCACCTGGACCACGGGAAGCGTGCCCGAAGCCTGTGCCCGCCTGAATTGCGCCACCGTGTGGGGAAGCCGCATGCGCCACCTGATTCGTTGCTTCATGTCCACGATGGTCCGGAAAGACGTAACGAGTTCGCCCCTGCCTCGGTCATGCTCGTAGATGAACTCCAACAGGGGGCGCAGCGAGTCGGCGTCGGAGACCCAGGGGCACTCGGGGAGCGCGCTTCGTTCGGGGCTCCATCCGACGTAGGCTGCAAGGAGTCTGTCCCGGATAAAGAAGTGAACGGGGATCTTCGCTGCGATGGCCGCCCTGTACTCGAGATGGGTATAGGACACTGTGTGACCCGGTGGCGCAACCCCGTATCGCTGAGAGAGGATCACAATCACATGGTCCGAATGGCGAATGTTCTGCAGGCACGCGGCGAGCTTCGACTCCGCGTCGTGGTGCTGCAGTCCAGCTTCCTCGCTATCGGATACGATTGGTTCCAGTCCCAGCTCGCGAAGGAACACCTCGAGCTCCCGGCGTACATCCACTAGATCGTGGACCGTCGAGGCGACGAAGACGACGCCATGCTGCGGCTTCCCCTCAACCGCTGTCTCGTGCGCGGTCTCGTGCTCTGTCATTGGAGTGGCCTCCCGGGGCGGTCCCCGTCGCGGGTGTGCGTGGCGTACCCTCTCACCAGGGCCGGCCCAGGCCCCGACGCACCGGGCGCCCAACCCAGCGCCGCCGATTGTAGTGGGGTTGACAGGCTGAGTCAAGGACATCTGCCTCTCATTGGGCGCGCTGGTCCCAGGGCTGGCCTGGAGGCGAGTGGGCTGCAGCGGGCGAGTTGGTCGGGCGGCGGGAGGGGTGGGTTAAGTCACGGCAGAGGCGGACGCGGGGCAGGGACGCCCCGCCTACAATGGGTGACGTGGCTCGCCGCCCGGCGGCTCGCCCGCCGCAGCCCGGCGTGAGAGTTCTTGGGATGGTGGGGGGGTGCGGGGGGAGGAAGCCCATC
>DATKZY010000186.1:0-10565 GCA_035527715.1 Planctomycetota bacterium
CAGACAAGCGGAAAAGACACCCGCTGTCTTTTGCCGGAACGGCCCGGCGGGTGCGTCGCACAAAAGACAGCGGGTGTCTTTTCCGCGCCCGTGGGAGTGAGTCCACCTGCAATTCCGGCCCGCACCCTCAGCCCACGGCGAGCTTGCATGCCCGTCCGCCGGAGAATACAATGCTCGCGGGGAGCCATTCCACGGAGCACAGGAGAAGTCCATGGGAGCGCGATGGCTGGCCGCCGTGTTCGTTGTCGCCGCGGGCGCCGTGTGGGCCGAGCCGCTCGGCAACATCAAGGTCGTGAGCGACAAGGCGCCCGATTGCTCGTCGCTCGAGGCGCTCGTCGCCTCGATCAGCCGCGAGTGCAAGACGGATGACGAGAAGGCGATCGCGATCTACAACGCCTGCCGCTATCTCTACTACCACCACGCCTATCCCGGCGAGCCGGGCGGCCTGGGCGCGCTCAAGATGATCAACGTCTACGGCTGGGGCCTCTGCGGCGGACAGCATAGCGTGCTGGCCGCGGTGTGGGAGAAGGCGGGCTTCAAGTGGCGCTACCGCGGCTGGCCCGGCCACACCACGGTCGAGTGCCAGTACGGCGGCCGCTGGCACTACTTCGACACCTTCCTGAAGTTCTACTGCTGGATGCCCGACGCCAACGCCTCCGGCGGCCGCACCGTCGCGGGGCAGCAGGACATCAAGGCCAATCCCGCCCTCGTCAGCGACGCCTTCGTCCTCGACCAGGGCCGCAAAGTGTGGTACATGAAGGACAACCGCTTCGAATACCTCGGCGACAAGGCGAACTGGACGGCTCCCGCGTTCCTCGTGTGCGGCGATTCGCTGCCCGGCGTGATCGCCGGCTGCAAGGCGAACCGCGACGCCGGCAGCCCCCGCGGCTGGGCGAGCATCCAGTTCGACGAGGCCCGCTACAACACCGCCGTGAACCTTGGCGTCGGCTACGCCCTCACCCTCGACTGGGACAAGGTCGAAGGCGCCTTCTACTTCAACGGCAAGGACAAGGCGCCCTTCCACTCCTGCGGCGACAAGAACTACCGCAACTGCGCCTCCATTGGGCCGCTGCTCGAGCCCTACGCGGGTAAGGACCGACGCCAGACCTGGTCGAACGGCACGCTCGTCTTCAAGCCCGACCTGCGCAACGACGCCTTCCTCGCCAGCCTCCAGCAGGCCGACAACGTCGCCTGTGAGGGCGGCGCGCTGAAGCCCAAGGACGCCGCCAAGCCGGCCAGCTTCGTCGTCGAGATGGCCTGCCCCTACATTGTGGCGAAGGCAAGTGGCAAGCTCACGGGCGACGACGCGAAGGCCGAGGTCTCGAAGGACGGCAAGGCCTGGGCCGCGGTGGAGATTACGGACTTCGCGAAGTCCGTAATGGGCAGCTACCGCTACCTCGTCCGCGTCACCTTCACCAAGCCCATCACCGCCCTCGAACTGACGAGCATCGTCCAGCACAACCAGGAGGCGTTGCCCTTCCTTGCACCGGGCAGGAACACGGTGACCATCACGGCGGAGAACCCGCAGGCGCTGGGCAAGAACCGCCTCGTTGTCACCTATGCCTACTGCCTGGGATCGCGGAACTGCTCCTACGAGCAGGTCTTCGACAAGGGCGCCGAGGTCGCCAGGGCGCACTACGCGAGCTGGGCCGAGACGCCGATCGTGGTCCAGAAGATTGTGGACAAGTTCCCCTACACCTTCGAGGTCCCGATTCCCACGCCCAAGGGCAAGTACCCCGTGTATCCGCGCATGGTCTTGCTGCGACGCGAGGTGCTCGCGCCCGGCCAGGAGCCGATGGCCACGCCCACGCCGCCCTCCACGCCGACGGTCGGCGCGAACGACGTCCTCGCCACAACGCCCAACCCGTGGCTCATCGGCGCCGCGAAGCCCGCGAGCCGGGCCGACGTGCCGACGAAGGCCACTACTTTCCCCCTCAAGCGCGTCTCCTACGTGAACCTGAAGGGCGAGGTCTTCGCCCACAACTTCATCAAGTGGCTCAAGCCCAACGACCCGGCCGGCCCCGCCGCTTGGATCCTGCTCATCGGCGTGGACGACGTGAAGCTGCCCGAGGCGAAGAATCTTGCCTCCGCCAAGCTCACCTTCTATGTCATCGAGGCCCACGACAAGGCGAACATGGAGGCCGCCGCCGTCCTCCTCAAGGCGCCCTTCGAGGCTGGCAAGCCCTACGACTTCAAGGGCCTCGGCGACAACGTCGGCTCGGCCATCGTCAAGCAGGGCGCGGGCCGCGACAAGGTCTTCGACCCGCCGCTGCGCTACGAGATTGACGTCACGAAGGCGGTCCGCACCTGGATCGGCGGCGAGAAGCCGCACGGCCTCGCCCTCCGCATCGTGCCCAATCGCGGCGTGGACGACGGCTGGACCGTCCGCTTCACCCCCTCCAAGGACAAGCTGCCCGAGCTGGAGATCACGACCTATAAAGAGTGAAGAGAGTGGCCCACGAATCGCGCGAATGACGCGAATGAAGCAAAGAGAAGAGAGAGACTTGGGTAGGAGGCGTGGAGGCCGGGCCCGACCGCAGGGCTTTCCGCGCTTCCCAATGCTCTTTCCCTTTTCCACTCTCATTCGTGTGATTCGCGTGATTCGTGACCCAGATCTTCTTCCCGCTGCTGTCGTGGGATGAAAAGGAAGGGCCTTGGCTGAGATTGTCCATCCAGACGAGAGCTACGCGCTCATGGGCGCCTGCTTCAACGTGTACAACGAGAAGGGCTCAGGCTTCCTCGAACCCGTCTACCAGGAATGCCTCGAGATCGAGCTGGAGCACCAGGGGATCCCGTTCGAGGCCCAGAGGGAGATCATCCTCCATTACCGTGACAGGGAGCTGAAGCAACGGTACAAGCCCGACCTCATCTGCTACGGCAAGATCATCGTCGAGGCCAAGGCCGTGGCACACTTGCTCGACGAACACCGCGCGCAATTGCTCAATTACCTCAACGCCACAGGCCTGAAGCTCGGCATCCTCGTCAACTTCGGCCACCACCCGAAGCTGGAGTACGAACGGATCATTCTCACCGGCAAGGCAGGGGATCTGGCAAAGTAGGGGACGTTCGGACACCGGTGGGCCCTCATGCCCGACGGTCGCCCGGCTCTCTGTTCCTAACCCCAATCGAGTCTTTCTGCTTCGTGTCTGCTCCGTTTCTTCATTCGCGTGATTCGTGTGATTCGTGGGCCACTCCTATGGATTTCTCTTCGCTTCCCGATACCCCGCGCCTGGCGGACCTGCGCCGGCGGGTGCGCGACGCGATGGAGCGGCCGCCCGTTCGCTGGGACTGCCCCGCGCGCATTGACGAGCGCTTCATGGGCCAGCCGCTCGCCGTCCGGAAGGCGCGGGCAATCGCCCTCAAGCTCTCCAAGATGCCCACCGACCTGTGGGATGGCCAGCTCCTCGCCGGCTCGATGACGCTCGAGGAGCCACGCGTCCACGCCGAATGGGGCTTCCCCGACTACGTGACCGACGCCGAGCGCGACGCCGCGCGCCAGCGCGGCCTGAGCATCCACTCCGTCTTCGGCCACGTCGTGCCCGACTATCCGACCCTGCTGGCCAAGGGCCTCCGCGGCATCCGGGCCGATGCCGAGGCCCAGCGGCCCCTCGCCACGACGCCGCAGGAGACGGCCTTCCTCGACTCTGTCGCCATCGCCCTCGACGCGGTCATTGGCTTCGCGGCCCGCCTCGCCGCCCGATGCGACGCTGCGGCCGCTGAAAAAGACTCCGGGAGTCTTTTTTCTCCGCTGCGCGCGGCAGAGATTCGCCAAATGGCGGCCAATCTGCGCCAGGCGCCGGCGGGGCCGGCGCTGACCTTCTGGCAGGCCCTCCAGAGCGTGTGGCTGCTCCACATGGTCTTCCACTCGACGATGAACGGCAACGCGATGGGCCGCCTCGACCAGTATGCCTGGCCCCTGCTTGAGGCCGACCTGGCCGCCGGCCGGCTCGACATGGCCCAAGCCTTCGAACTCGTCGGCTGCTTCTGCCTGAAGTTCAACGAGCGGGCGAAGACGACCGACGACCAGCGCCCCGACGCCCGCGAGCCCGAGCCTGTTGATCCCGCCCGCCGCACGCGCCACTACACGTCGTCGCAGATCGGCACCCGCCGCGACGGCCTCGACGCCACGAACCATTGGCTCCAGAACACCATCGTCGGCGGCCTCACGCCCGATGGCCACGACGGCACCAACCCCCTGTCGTTCCTCCTCCTCGAAGCCTATCGCCGCAACGAGATGACCAACCCGCTGCTCACGGTGCGCGTCCACCGCGGCTCGCCCGACGCCCTGCTCCGCCACGCCTGCGAGGTGCTCAAGGACGGTGGCGGCATGCCCGCGCTCTTCAACGACGAGGCGCTCGTGCCCGCACTCGAACGCCTCGGCATCCCGACCCCCGACGCGCGCGACTACACCAACGACGGCTGCTGGGAGGTGATCCTCCCGGGCCGCACGAACTTCGTGTTCCAGCGCCTCAGCCTGATGCTGTGCCTGCTCTGGGCGCTCGGCCGCGACCGCTCCGAGGCCGCGCCCGACACGGGCGACCCGCGCGGCTTTGCCAGCTTTGGCGACGTGTGGCGCGCCTTCGCCGCTCAGGCGGACGCGATGGTCGGCCGCGTCGTGCGCAGCGTCACCGAGACGTGCAATGATCGCAGCACGATCGCCCCCGTGCCCCTGCTGAGCGCGCTGATGGACGGGGCGATCGCGTCGCGGCGCGACATGACGGCGGGCGGCTCGAGGTACCGCACCTTTGGCATGCTCGCCGAGAGCGCCGCGCACGCCATTGACTCGCTGGTGGCGATCAAGACGGTCGTCTTCGAGCACAACGCGGCCACGATGGCCGAGCTGTGCGACGCGCTCGCCGCGAACTTCGTCGGCCACGAGCCGCTGCGGAAGAAACTCCTCGACGCCCCCAAGTACGGCAACGACGACGAGCGCGCCGACGCGCTCGGCCGCGAAGTCATTGCTGCCTTCACCGAAGGGGTCGCCTGCCACGCCGCGACCCATCGCGCCAGGGTGCTCTTCCCCGCCGGCGTCGCCACCTTCTCGTGGTACATCGGCATCGGCGAGGGGCTGGGCGCGTCGCCCGACGGGCGGCTCGCCGGCGAGCCGGTTTCCTCGAACTTCTCGCCCGCGCTCGGCCGCGACCTCGACGGCCTCCCCAGCGCCATCCTCTCCTACGCCAAGATGCACCACGAGCGCTTGCCCGCCGGCGGCCCGCTCGACCTGCGGCTGGCGCGGCGCCTGGTCGAGGGCGACGAGGGCACGGGGCGCATGGCCGCACTCGTCCGCAGCTTCGTGGACACGGGGGGCTCGATGATGACCCTCACCGTGGCCGACACCGAGGAGTTGCGCGCCGCGCAGCGCGAGTCCGATCGCCATCGCTCGCTCCGCGTGCGCATGGGCGGCTGGTGCGCCTACTTCACCATGCTCAGCCGCGAGCAGCAGGAGCACCACATCCGCCGCCAGGAGGCCCGTCCGTGAGCGCCGCCGAAGGGCTCATCTTCGACCTCGACACCTTCGCGGTGCACGACGGCCCCGGCATTCGCATGGCCGTGTATCTCAAGGGCTGCCCGCTCGCCTGCCGCTGGTGCCACAGCCCCGAGTCGATCCGCCCCGAGCCCGAGGTGATCTTCCTGCGAGACCGCTGCGTGCTGTGTGGCCGCTGCGGGGCAGTCTGCCCGCAAGGCGTGCACTCCCTGGCCGGCGGGCGTCACACGCTCGACCGCGAGAGGTGCGTCGTCTGCGGCCAATGCGTCGAGGCCTGCCCGTCGGGCGCGCTGGCCGTCAAGGGCGTTCGCGTGACCGCCGAGTCGGTCGTCGCCAAGGCCGAGCGCCTCAAGCCCTTCTTCGCGCACTCGGGCGGCGGGGTGACGCTGACCGGCGGCGAGGTGACGGGCCAGAGGGACTTCGCCGAGGCCGTGCTCGCCGGCTGCCAGGAACGCGGCATTCACACGGCGATCGAGACGTGCGGCGCCTGCCCCTGGGAGGCCCTGGAGCGGCTGGCGGCGCGGAGCGACCTCGTGCTCTACGACCTGAAGCTGATGGACGATGCGGAGCACCGCCGCTGGACAGGCGCCCCCAACCGCCGGATTCTCCACAACGCCAAGCGGCTGGCCGGGCGGAACGTCATCGTGCGCATACCCCTCATCCCCGGCATCACGGACACCGAGGTGAACCTGAGCAGCCTCTATGCCTTTCTGGGCGACAGCGGGTTGAGGTGCGTGGAGTTCCTCCCCTTCAACCCCGCCTCGGCGGCCAAGTACGAGTGGCTCGGCCTGCGCTTCGAGGTTGCGCGCGAGCCCCAGGACGCCGCCCGCCTCGAGGCAATCGCCCAACGCGCCCGGAAGGCCGGCCTCTCCGTCTCCTGACTACATCGCCCTCCCAGCAGGGGGGGGGCAGGAAAAGAACGTCAACCCGCCTTCCTGGCCTTCACGGGCGGGGCGGGGCTGGCGCGCTCCAGGTCGAGCTTGCGCTTCCCCTTGGAATGCGTGGCTTCGTAGAAGACGCCCTTCTCGATGACGAGGCAGGCGGGGGGGCGGCTGCCGTAGTGTCCGCACATCCCAACGTCCACCCGAATCAGCCGGCCGCCGGCCCGGACCGTGACGCCATCAGTCGAGACAGTGTGGCCGACGACCATCCGGTTCGCCCCGTACTTGCTGAACACTTCGTCGAGCGCCTTGGCGACCTCATCCTCGTCGCCCAGGGCCAGAAAGCGGGTCCACAGCGGGCCGGTGTCGCTCATGGCCAGCCCCTCCTCGTCCTCCTTCCCCAGCTCCTTGCGGATCGTGTCGTTGATCTGGCCGAGCGACAGGCGGGCGCACTCGGGCAGGAGGCCGGCGTGGGCGAAGAGCACGTCGTTGATCTGGATGACGGCGTTGTGGCTGCGAATCCACTTGCCGTAGACGCCCTCGGCGCTCATCGCCTTGCGGAAGTCGTCCTTAGTGCCGAACGCCTTGATCTCGCCGGGGTGGAGGTAGAACCAGACGTCCGCCAGCACCATCGCCTCGTGGTTGCCGATGAGGGCGTGGACGGCGCCGCCCGCCTTCGCAGCCTGGGCCTCGAGCTTCATCAACAGGTCCATCGCCTTGCGGGAGTCCGGGCCGCGGTCGAACACGTCCCCGGTCTGCACGAGATGCGTCTTGCCGGCCGCCCAGTCGTTCCGCTCGTCCACCACGCCGGCGGCGTGGAGGGCCTTGACGAACTGCTCGAAGTCGCCGTGGACGTCGCCGACGGCCACGATGCGCTCGACGCCCTTCCACGTGTCCTGCTGCGCGGGTGCCGCACAGCCGGCGAGGAGCAGGCAGAGCAGAAGGCATCTGGGAGCTAGTCGCATGGCAACTCGCCTGGTGAGCAGGCCGCGTCCTGTCTTGACGGCGTTGCACCAACCTGCCATCATTATGCCGTGACGGGGCCGCGTGTGCAACGGGGGACGTGAGATGAGGCGTGCCGAGGCTGTCATCGCGGCGGCGATCCTGGCAGGCAGCGCCGCGCTCATCTTCACCCACCTCGGGCATTACGCCTTCTGGAACGACGAGGCGTACACGGCGCTCCTGGCCAAGAGCGTGTGGCGGACGGGTGACACCCACGCTGTCCTCGGGCACAACGTCATCGCGTTCCAGGGCGGCGCGGCGCTGGAGAACCTCCGCCACCGCTTCGACCCGCCCCTGGCCTACTACGTGGCGGCCCCGTTTCTCGGCCTCCTGGGCGACCACGCGCTCGCGGGCCGCCTGCCGTTCGCCCTCTGCGGCCTGGCCACCATCGCCCTGATGGTGCGCTGGGCCTGGCGTGAGCGGGCGAGCCGCCTCACGTGGCTCGTCCTCGCCATCGCGGTCCTGGGCAACGTGTCGCTGATGCTCTACTCGCGCCAGTGCCGGTACTACTCCCTGGCCATGCTGTGCTCGACCGCGCTCGCCTACCTCTATCTGCACTGGAATGGCAGCCGGCGCGGTCTGGCGGCGATGGCCGCGGTGTCGGTGTGTCTGCTGGCGACGAACTACATCAACTACGCCGCCTTCTACGCCTGCGCCGCCGTGGACTACCTGGCCTGGGGCCGCATGCGCCGCCGCTTCTCGCGGCGCGACCTCCTGCTGCTCTTCGCCCCGCAGCTCATCCTGGGCGCGCTCATCGTCAGCGTGTGGAACCCCCTCGGCAAGGCCGTGGTGCCCCACGAGAGCGCCTCGTGGCTCGCCGACAAGGCGACGCTACTCTGGTGGAACCTGCGCGACCTGAACCGCTGCGAGTTCGGCGTCGGGCTGCTCCTCCTCGCCGCGCCGCTGCTCTACCTCGCGGGTCGGCTGGGTTGGCCCGCACGACGCGCGACGGTCTCCCAACCCCCCTCCCTCTCAGGGAGGGGGAAGGGGGAGGGTGGAACCACGGTCCGACCCTCACCCTGCCCTCTCCCTGGGAGGGAGAGGGGTTGCGGGACCCAGGGCGATCTCTGGCTCCTGCGTGGCTTCGCTGCACTGCTCGCGTACGTGGTGGCGGCCACGCTCCTCTCGCCACAGCCCGTGGGCGTCACCGACGCGGCCGACGTGCGCTACCTCGTGCCCTTGATCCCCCTGTGCGTCATCCTGGGCGTGCGTTCCCTGCGGACTCTGACGCGACGGCTGCCCGCGGCGGCCGACCTCCTCGCCATCGTGGCATTCGGCACGAACCTGCTGCACGGGGCGCCGCTGTGGGGCGACCCACCGCGCTCGACCATCGCCGAATACGTCGGCGAGCTGGCCCACCCGCGCGAGACGGCCTACGGGGCCGCCGCCGCGTGGGTCAACGACTACGTCGCGGACGGCGCGAGCGTGTGGGTGCTGCCCGAGTACGCCGTGTCGCCGCTGATGTTCCACGCGCCGAAGGCCGTCTACGCCTGGCAGCTCAGCGACCCGCCGCACGAGCAGTTCCGCGGCCTGCCCGACATCCATTTCAAGGACCGGGTGCCGCCCGACTACATCATCGCCTTCGGCCCGGTGGTGGGACCGCTTCGCAAGGTCCTCGAGGGTTGGCGGCAGAAGGGCCTGCGCTACTACACCGCCGAGACGCTGCCCAACTACTGGCGCGACACCACGCGCCCCGAGCTGTTCTGGCACGCCTTCCGCCCCGTCGAGACGTTCGACAGCGGCGCCGAGGGCGTCCACATCTTCCGCCGCGCGGCGCAGCTCCCGGCGCAGCCGTGAGCGGCCGCCGCGAGAACGGGGCTGAGGCACCGAGGCGCGGGGTCACATCTTCATTTCGCACATGGCGGCTATGTGCCAAATGAAGATGTGACCCCAACAGGAAAGGAGGTCGGCCATGTCGGACGCGTTGCGGGAAATGGATTCGTGGACCAGTGAGGAGGTGGCCCGTTTCAAGGACGAGGGGCGTGCGCCGTACGAAGTCGCCCTCGAGACCCTGGAGGCCGGCGGCCCCCCCGCGCTGGTCGCCGAGGGCGATTCGTGGTTCGACTACCTGCCAGGCACCGACGTGATTGACTGCCTGCGCCGCCGTCACGGCTACCGGATCGGCAACTACGCGAATGCCGGCGACACCCTGGAGAACATGATCTACGGCACGGGCATCAACAAGCGATTCGAGCGCACCGCGCCCACCATCGGCACCGTGCTGCGCCGCCTCGGCCAGCTCAAGCCCAAAGTCTTCCTCTTCTCCGGCGGCGGGAACGACGTGGCGGGCGAGGAGTTCGAGTCGTACCTGAACCACAGGGACTCCGGGCTGCCCGTCCTGCGCGAGGACTTCCTGGATCGCATGGTCAACGTCGTCTTCCGCAAGTACTACGAGGACCTGATCGCGAAGGTCGCCGCCGTGTCGCCGGAGACCTACGTCGTGACCCACGGCTACGGCCACACGGTGCCGACGGGCGAAGGGGTGGACATCTTGTTTTTCCGGTTCGCCGGCCCCTGGCTGCGGCCCGCCTTGGCCAGGAAGGGAGTGCTGGACCCCATCGAACAGCGGCACACCGTCGTCAGGGTCATCAACACCTTCAACCTCATGCTGTCAAGCCTGGCCGCGAACCATCCGAAGTTCTGCTATGTGGACCTGCGGGACATGATTGATCCCGACCGCGACTGGGTGAACGAGCTGCACCTGTACAACAGCGCGTACGCGCGCGTCGCCGCCCGGATTGACCAGGCGATCCAGGCCCTGCCCTGACGCGGCGCCGGCCGGTGACCCGGCAGCCCGAGGATCCGGGGCGGGAATACATTCCTCCTTCCCGATTGTCGGTCGCGGTCTCTTGACAATCCGGCTTGCGGGGGGTAGCATTCCGTGAGGGCCGGAGTGGGCCGCATCGTGGCTTCGCCAACGGCTTGAGCATCGAGGAGGCCGCGGAGGCCCACCGCCACGAGCGGAGCGGTCGCCCGATGGGCGGCGAGCGGTTCGCCACCCGACTGGAGGCACTGCTCGGCCGCATGTCGGCCAAATCAGGACAAGGAAGGAGCCACCCATGCGGCTCAGCCGCCGCAGGTTTCTGAATGCCCTGGGTCTGGGGGCCGCCGCGCTGACCGTGCCGCGCGCGGCCGCCCGCTCCGCCGCCTCGGCCGCGCCCGCCGCCGGAAAGCCCAACATCGTCTTCATCCTGGCC
>DATKZY010000187.1:0-114388 GCA_035527715.1 Planctomycetota bacterium
GCGGGCACCCCCCATCCCGCAGCTGACCCAACGCCCGCAGGGCGTGGCGGAGTAATGCCCACGGCGATGCTTTGGGAGCCGTGGGTAAGGGAGCACCCAGGGCTCAGCCCCCGAAGCGGGGCGGCGGAAGCCCTTTGGCCAACCCATCGTTCCGCCGCCCCGCTTCGGGGGCTGGGCCCTCTTGCGCCTACCATCCCACGGCTCCCAAAGCATCGCCGTGGGCTTTATTCCTCCGCCCCCTTCGGAGGCTCAGAACGCGGCCACCTGTCTCGAAGGAGATTACACGCACCCGCGCCCAGTGCGGGCTTGACGCATCCGCGGGATGTGCTACCATGTGGGGCGTTGGGGCCGGCATGGGGGCGTCATGAGTGCACCTGTCGCGCGGCGTGGGTTCACGCTGATCGAGCTGCTGGTCGTCGTGGCGGTCATCGCCGCGCTGATGGGCATGCTTCTGCCCTTCGCGACGCGCGCGCGGGGGGCGGCACACCGGACCTGGTGCTCGAATAACCTCAAGCAGATCGGCATCGCCTTCTCGACCTATCTGAATGCCCACGACGATTTCTATCCGTGCGCGCAGGACCCCATCTCGGCCAGCCCCTTCTACTGGCTGTGGATGGGCCGGGGCTGGCGCGGGGTCGTCGCGCCCTTCTTCGGCCAGAAGATTGATCCCAAGAACCCCTCGGTGCTGTACTGCAAGCAGGACGAGCAGGCGGATGTCAAGTACGAGTCCACCAGCTACGCCTACTCAATGGCCTTCTACCACAGCGCCGCCCAGATTGATGCGATGACGGCGACGAGTGCGAGCTATTCGAGTCCCCAGCCCTCGCTCGGCCAGCGCGCCACGCAGGTGAGCAACCCTGTGGACAAGGTGCTCGCGGGCGAGTGGACGAGCAACCACGAGCGGGTGGCGAACGACACGGGGTGGTGGACGTGGGAGGGCTCGCGGAACTTCCTGTTCGCGGACGGCCATGTGGCGTTCGTGCCCGCCACGAGGCTCCGCCCGGCCAACGACGGCAAGCCGAACCCCTGCCTCACCCACTACGGCATCCATGGAAGAGATGTGGAGTAGGTGTGCAGATTGCGGGGGAGGAAGCCCTTCTTGGGGAAGAAGGGCTTCCTCCCCCGCACCCCCTCCATCCCAAGAACCTCTGTATTGACCCGCGGCCCGGAAGGCACATTCCGTCTTGAGCGGCGCGGGCGCTCATGCTAGGATTGGTGGGGCAGGGGAGGAGTTCCGTCGGGGACCATCGGATACGGAGATGCGGATGAAGCGACTCGCTGCCGTGCTCGTGCTCCTCGCGTGCGGCCTCGCCGCGTGCATTGGGCCGTCGGGGCCGAAGTTCGTCGTCGAGACCTGGGACGGGCAGAAACACGCCGGCGCCCTCCGCATGGAGGGCGATCGGGTCGGCGTCGGCTGGCGGACGCTGAACCGCGAGGAGGTGGCGCTGGCCGTGCAAGAGGCTGAGGCAACGGCCCGCCAGGCGGCGGGCGCGGTCGAGGGCCTCCAGCCGCTCAGCGACGCCGAGCTGGCCCGCTACCGCGAGCGGGCCAAGGCCATCGCGGCCAAAGCGCCCGGCTCCGACTCCGTGCTCTGCCTCGACTACGGCCAGGAGATTCTCACGCCCGACGGCAAGCACATCTATCGCTACCACGCCGTCCACCTGGTGCTGAAGGAGGGCGGGAGGAAGGCGGGCGACCTCACGCTCGGCTTCGAGGAGGGCCGCAGCCGCGAGCGCGTGTTCTTCGCCCGCTCGATCTCGCCCGACGGGCGGGTCCAGTGGCTCGACCCCGCCACGCTCGAGGTCGCCACGCCCTCGCAGAGCGCGCAGTTCCTCGACACCCGCGGCCGCGTCCTCTCGGGCCGCATCCCAGGCGTCGAGGTGGACAGCCTGGTCGAGTACGCCTACGAGTACCTGAACTACAACCCCGACGTGCCCGACTATTTCTTCCCCAGCTTCTACTTCCAGGGCGACGAGGCGTTTCTCGACTCGGTGATTGACGTAGCGGTGCCCAAGGGGCGGAAGCTGAACTGGACGACCCGCAACATGCCGCCCGAGGCCCGCGAGCCGAAGCGCTCGGCCCGCGGCGGCTACGACGTGTATCGCTGGGAGATGCACGACATTCCGCCCTACACCCCCGAGCCGGCGATGCCGCACCGCTCTGAGATTGTCCCTGCCGTCCACTGCTCGCTGTTCTTCGACTGGAACGAGCTGCACAAGCGGACGGGCGGCTACCAGCGCGAGCGCATCGAGACGACGCCCGACATCGTTGCCCTCGCCAAGAAGATCGTTGGCGACGCGAAGAGCGACGACGAGAAGCTCGCCGCCGTCTACCACTGGGTCCAGCGCAACGTCAACTACATGTCCATCAAGGGCTCGCTGTCGAGCGGCTGGGCCGGCCACCCCGCCTCGGAGACGCTCCGGAACGGCTACGGCGACTGCACCGACAAGGCGATCGTGCTGGCCAGCCTCGCCAAGGCCGTGGGCATCGTGGCCTATCCCGCCATCCTCCAGACCAACGACGCAGGACAGGCCGTGACCGACATCCCATTCCCCGACGCCAACCACTGCATCAGCCTCGTCCTGCCCGACGGCAAGCCCCGCTTCATAGACAGTACGGCCACCGACCACCGCTACCCCTACTTCCGCTCCGACGACCACGGCGTGAAGGCCATCATCCACATCACCGGCCAGATCCTCGACGTGCCCGTGCCCCCGCCCCAGGACAACCTGCGCGAGAGCGTGCAGGAGCTGGCCCTGAAGGCCGACGGCACCGGCGAAGCGGTCGAGAAGAATGCCTACACGGGCGACTACGAGGCGGCCATCCGCGGCTTCTGGCGCAGCGTGCCCCCCGCCCTTCACGCCCACATGATGCAGCAATACCTCCAGCGCCGCTGCCCAGGGGCAGCGTGCACGGGCTTCCAACTGAGCGACGTGGACGACCTTCGGAAGCCGCTCACGATGGAAATCCGCTACCGCATCCCCGGGGCCGCCACGCGCACGCGCGACCTCTACATCTTCTCGCCGCCGGCCTTCTCGCACGACTTCCCCGAGGCCAGCCTCCAGACCCGCAAGTTCCCCATCGAGCGGCCCACCACGCAGGAGATGCGCACGACGCTCCAGGTCGCGTGCCCGCCCGGCTATGCCCTCGTGGGCCTGCCCGAGCCGCTCGCCGTTCACGGCAAGCACCTGTGGTTCGAGGGCAGCGTCGCGGCCGCGCCCGACGGCAAGTCCCTCACCCTCCGCCAGACGCTCAAGTACCTCACCCGCCGCGTGCCGCCCGAGGACTACGCGGAGTATCGCGCCCAGGCCACACGAATCGCGGGGTGGTCGGAGCTGAAGCTCGTCTTCCGCGAAACCAAAACGGGGGCTGAAAAATGAGACACACGCGACTCCCGTTCTGCCGCGTCCTATCCGCCCTATTCGTCCTATCGTTCCTTCTCTTCCCGGCCCTCGGCGGTGAGGCGATCTACCTCCAGAGCGGCGAGGAGTACGTCGGCACCGTCGAGCGGATTGCGAAGGGCCAGCTCCACGCCCTCGTCGGCGGCCAGGCGCAGACCTTCCCGCTCGACCAGGTGCACCGCATCGAGTTCCAGCGGCGCCGGCTGCTCGACGATGCGGCGACGGCGGCCGACCTGTCGCAGCGCGCCCCTTTCTTCGCCGAGGCCCTCGGGCCGAAGACGGAGGACCTGCGCCGCCGCTTCCCGCAGGCGGGGGTCGTCGTCCTCGCCGATGAAACAGTTGTGACCCTCAACGCCAGCGGCGCGTGGGAGATCAAGCGGTTCGAGGCCTGGCGCATCCTGGCCGACCGCGGGGCCGACTCGGCGATGCGCTCGCTCGCCTACTTCCCCGGCCGCCAGGAGGCCGAAGTGCTCTTCGGCCTCACCGTGGCCCCCGACGGCGCGGTGGGCCACCTGGCCGACACGGCGATGAAGGACGAGGCGCTCTACTCGCGCCTGCCCGCCTACAACTTCCAGCACCGCCTGCGCTTCACCCTCAAGGGGGCGGTGCCCGGCGCCACCCTCTTCCTCGCCACCGCACACCGAGGGCGCGCCAGCCTCCTCGAGCCCTTCGTCCTCGACGAGGTGTTCTGGGAGGAGGCGCCGGCCCTCAAACGCTCCGTGCGACTCGCCGTCGAGGAGAAGACGAGGGACCTCGTGGCCACGGCCACGGCGAACGGCCCGAAGGACTGGGGGAAGGACGGCTTGTGGGAGGTGAAGGATGCGCCGCAGCTCTTCCGCGAGCCGAGGATGGCGCCCGTGGAGAGCTTCGCGCCGCGCCTCGTCATCGCCTATCCGAAGGCCGAGTGGCCCGACGTGGCCAAGGCGTTCCTCGAGCGGGCCGGCGGCGCTGCCGCGCTGCCGACGAAGGGCGTGCCGCCGCGGGCGCTCTTCGACCAGGTGCGCCAGAGCATCCGCCTCGAGCGCGTGCCCCTGGAGGCCCTGCCCGACGGCCCCGCGGCTCCGGCCACCACGCTGGTGCGCGGCTATGGCACCCGGGTCGAGCGCGCGCTCCTCCTCGCCGCCCTCCTGCGCGGCGCGGGGCACCGGGCCGACGTGGTGCTGGCCCGCGGCCGCGGCGACGGCCCGCTCCTGGGCACCGCGCCCCGCCTCCCCGGCCTCACGGAGGCCGTCGTGCGCCTCGCCGCCGCCGATGGCAAGGAGACGTGGCTCGAGGCCGACAGCCAGGACCGCGGCTTCGGCGAGCTGGCCCCCGAGGTCCAGGGTGGCGAGGGCCTCGACCTCGCCACGGGCAAACTCGTCACCATCCCCCTCGCGCCGCCGGCCGCCGAGGCCAGGGTGCGCTCGGTCGAGGCCGAGCTGGCGCCCGACGGCACGGCCACGGTGCGCGAGACCCTGAAGCTCACCGGCCACTTCGCCGCCGACCTGCGCCAACTGAAGGACCTCACGGAGGACCAGCTCCAGAAGTGGGCGGCCCGCTACGTCGGCGGCGACGGGACGGGCGTGGACCTCCTGGAGTTCACGCACTCGGACTTCAACAACGCGAACGCCGAGGAGCGGCTGAGCTTCGCCTATCGCATGCCCATGCTGGCGGAGAAGGCGGGGAGCTTCCTCGTGCTGCGCCTGCCCAACGCCAGCGTCTCGGCGACCGACGTCGGCCGCAGCACCCGCGAGCGCGACCTCTTCTGGGAGGGCGCCGAGCGCGAGGAGACGACCTTCGTGCTCCGCGCCCCCGCCGGCTACGCCGTCTACGCCGTCGGCCCGAAGCTCGAGAAGAAGGGCGAGGGCTGGTCCCTCGCCGCCGAGTTCGCCGCCGACCCGTCCGCGAAGGGCGTGGTGCGCTTCCGCGAGACGTGGGAGCGCTCGGCCCTCACCGCGCCCAAGGCCGCCTACGCCGCCTACCGCGACGCGCGCATCGCCCGCAGCCGCCTCCGCGGCGAGGTCATCGTCTTCGTGAAGGAGTAATCGTCCTCGTCCTCGTCGTCGTCCTCGTCCTCGTCCTCGAACGCTCACCGTGAAGGAGACAGGCTCATGAAGGACACGATACCCCGCCGTGATTTCCTCGCTGGGGCCGCGGCTGCCGCGGCGCTCACCATCGTCAAGCCCGGCTCGGCGCGCGGCGCCGAGGCGGCCAACACGCTCGAGCTGGGCCTCATCGGGTGCGGCGGACGCGGCAACTGGATCGCCAACCTGTTCGAGAAGAACGCCCCGTGGAAGGTTGCGGCGGTGGCCGACTACTTCGCCGACCGGGCAGATCGCACGGGCGAGCGGCTGAAGGTGGACGCCGGTCGGCGCTTCAGCGGCCTCTCGGGCCACAAGAAGCTCCTCGAGGGCAAGCTCGACGCCGTGGCCGTCGAGACCCCGCCCTACTTCCACCCGATCCACGCCGCCGACGCGATTGATGCGGGCAAGCACGTGCTCGTGGCCAAGCCCATCGCCGTGGACGTCGCCGGCTGCCTGACCATCGCCGAAGCGGGCAAGAAGGCCACCGAGAAGAAGCTCGCGTTCCTCGTGGACTTCCAGTCGCGCGCCGACACCTTCTTCCGCGAGGCGGTGAAGTGGGTGCACGACGGCAACGTGGGCAAGATCGTGCTCATCCAGGCCAACTACTTCACCGGCCCGTTCGCGCCCAGCCCGGCCAACGACTCGGCCGAGGCGCGCCTCCGAGCCTGGTTCTCCGACCGGGATTTCTCCGGCGACATCATCGTCGAGCAGAACATCCACGCCCTCGACATCGCCACCTGGTTCCTCAACGCCGACCCGATCCGCGCCGTGGGCACGGGCGGCAACGCGCTCCACACCCACAAGGGCACGTGCAGCGACCACTTCGCCGTCCTCTACCACTGCCCAGACGACGTGATCCTCGATTTCAGCTCGACCCAGTGCACCCGCGGCTACGACGACATCGGCTGCCGCGTCTTCGCCCAGAAGGGCACGGCCGACACCCACTACGGCGGCAACGTGCTCGTCCGCGGCGAGAAGTCCTATCGCGGCGGCAGCACCGGCCCCGTGTTCACCCAGGGCTGCATCCAGAACATCAAGGACTTCCACAAGAACATCACCGAGGGGAACTTCGCCAACGACACGGTCGCCCCAAGCGTCCGCTCGAACCTCACCTGCATCCTCGGCCGCGAGTCGGCCTACAAGAAGGCCCCCGTGACCTGGGACGAGATGATGAAGGAGAGCCGCAAGGTGGACCCGAGGTTGGAGGGTCTGAAGGCGTAGGGATTCCCTGTTGAAACCTGATTCCTGCGGCGAGGCTGCTGACGGGCGCTCCGAGCCGAGTGCAGGAGACGGGGGATGGCCAGACAATTCGAGACAACCGAGCGAATGCGAGAGAGAGTCGCGGATCTGAAGAACAACTTGCCCACCCGCGCCCGGCCAGCAGGAATCCCAGGTTGAAGCCCGGTCGGCGCAGCGGTGGAATAAGCGGCGAAGGAGACGGGCCATGCGCGCCCTGAGGCCCAATGGCGCGATCCCAGCCGACCGCATCCTGCGGCTGAGCGGCCCGGCGCTTGACATCCCGTCGCACAAGGTCTAGCATATGAGGCGTGGGGTGTTCTCGATAGCGGAGTAGCCGGATGAAGACGTTGACGTTCGAAGTGCCCGACGAGTTCTACGAAGCCTTCCAGGAAATAGCGGCGAAGGACCATCGCACGGTCGAGGACGTTGCCCTGGAGTGGCTTGCCAAGGAAGCTGCCGATCGCCGCCGCCCGAAGCTGTCCGAGGAGGAGCGCCGGGCAGCGCTGGAAGGCCTCCTGGAGTTCGCCGGCGCGGTGAGCAGCGGTGACCCGCATTCCGGCGACAACGACCGCATTGACGCCGACCTCGCGCGGGAGTACGGCAGCACGCACGAGGAGGTGGAGTAGTGCTGCTCGACACTTCGGGCCTGCTCTGTTACTTCGACCGGGGCGACTCACGAAACGACGAGGCCGTACGCCTGGTCAGTTCCGCGCCCGTGCTCCTCACCCACAACTACGTCCTGGCCGAATTCGTCCCCCTCTGTCATGTGCGGCGGCTGAACCGCGTCAGAAGCCTCGGGTTCCTTGCAAGGCTTCAGGACAATCCCAGGGTTACGATCGTTTGGGTTGACCAGTCCCTCCACCACACGGCTCTGGCCTTTCTCAGGGCAAGGCCCGACAAGACGTATTCGCTGTGCGACGCGGTGAGCTTCATCCTGATGCGCAGGCAGGGAATCACAGAGGCGCTCACCACCGACGAGCACTTCGACCAGGAAGGCTTTGCGCGCTTGCTGAAACCATAGACCATGGAACGTGTTGTCTTCGCGGGCAACGACTACCTGGGGCTGGCACGAGACCCGCGGCTGGCCGAAGCCGCGTGCCGGGCCGCCAGGGAGCATGGGATCAGCGCGACCAGCGGACGCTTCTTCCTCGGCTGGAGCGCGCTGCACCAGCAACTCGAGGCCGACCTCGCGGCCTTCTTCGGCGCCGAGGCCGCCTGCCTGCTGCCGGTCGCGTACCTCGGCGGCCTCGTGTACTTCCACGCCATGGCAGAACGGTTCCGAACCGTTTTCTGCGATGAGCACTCGCACGCCAATCTGTTCCAGGGCATGCGGGCCGCCGGGCTGGAGGTGCGCACGTACCGACACCTCGACGCGGCCGACCTGGAGCGGCAACTGGCCGGCTACCGCGGGCCGCGGCCGATCGTCGCGAGCGACGGGGTGTTCGGCATCAGCGGCGAGGCGGCGCCCGCGGCCGAGCTGGCTCGGCTGTCGCAGCGGTTCGAGGCCGAGCTGCTGATTGACGACGCCCACGGCGTTTTCGCCCTGGGGCGGACCGGCCGCGGCGTGGGCGAGATGTTCGGCCTCAGGCCCAACGAGTCCACGGTTCTGGGCTCGATGAGCAAGGCCCTCGGCGCCGGCGGCGGCTTCTTCGTGGGCAGGAAGGCCCTTGTGGAAAGGCTTCAGCGCGGCTCCGCAGGGGCGACGCCGTCGCCCCTGCCGGTCGTCGCCGCCTGCATCGAAGCCCTGCGCATCGTCCAGGCCGAGCCCGAGCGCCGGGCGCGAGCCGCGGAGAACGCGAGGCGCATGCGCGCCAGCCTCGCCTCGCACGGCGTCGGGGTCGTGTGCGACCAGACGCCGATCGTCGCCATGGCCCTGCGGGACGAGTCGGAGGCGGCGCGGCTGGCCGAGCACTTCGAGGCCCGCGGCCTCGTCGTCCGCTACGCCCGATACCCGTGCGAGCCGCGTGCCAACCTGCTGCGGAGCGCGGCCCGCGCCTGCCACACCGAGGAGGACCTGCGGCGCTTCGACGCCGCGGCCGCCGCGTTCTTCTCGTAGCCCGGCGCCGTCTGGGGTTGATCTTCAGGCCGTGCTATGGTTTCATAGGGGGGACTGGCGCTGCTGTAAGCTCCTCGGGCCACACCAGGAGATCCGCCGTGCACCGTATGCTCCTCGCCCTTGCCTTCTCGCTGCCTCTCATCACGCTGGGCGGCTCGGCCGAGAAGCTCGACCCCGCCGCCCACCGGCTGGCCGTGGAGGCCGACTGGCTGCTTCAGGATGACGTGCGGACGGTGGCGAACGCCCGCGGCCGCGCGCAGCCGAGGGTCGCGAGCAACCCAAACGTCTCGGCGAGGCAGGACGCCGGCGGCGGCGTGGACGGCGTGAAGGACGGCAAGTGGGGCTTCCACACCGAGAACGAGGCGAACCCGTGGTGGCACGTGGACCTCGGCGAAAAGGTCGCCCTCGACCGCGTGGCCGTGTGGAACCGCTGCGACCAGGGCGTAGCCGCCCGCAATGCGCGCATCGTCCTCTGGCTCTCCGACGACGGCAAGGCCTGGGCCGAGGCATATCAGCACAACGGCACGGTCTTCCAGGGCTTCACCGACAAGAAGCCCTTGGAGATCAAGCTCGAAGGCAAGCCCGCCCGCTTCGTCCGCCTCGGCCTCAAGGGCACCGGCTACTTCCACCTCGACGAGGTCGACGTCCTCGCCACGGCCGACCCGAAGAAGAACATCGCCCTCGGAAAGCCGGCCGACCAGTCGTCCACCAGCCAGTGGTCGGCCACGCACAGCAAGCCGGCGCCGCAGGCGGTCGCCGAGGCCCGCAAGTCCTACCCCTTCGCCATCGTGCTCGAGCGCGGCCGGAAGCTCGCCGCCGATCTCCTGGCCAGCGGCGCCCCGCTAGCGGAGGGCGCGGCCAAGCTGGAGGCCCTCGCCACCCAGATCGAGAAGCTCCCCAGGGACGCGTCGCCCGAGGCGTTCCAGAAGCTCTACTACGAGCTGCGCTGGACGATTCGCCGCCTCGCCCTGGCCAATCCGCTGCTGAGCTTCGACCGCATTCTCTTCGCCAAGCGGGCGCCGGGCACCTACAGCCACATGTCCGACCAGAACTACGGCCACTGGTCGCGCCCGGGTGGCGGCCTCTTCGTCCTCAGCGGCTACAAGGGCGGCGAGCCACAGGTCGCCAGCATCACGCCGGAGCTCCCCGCCGGCAGCTTCCTGCGCCCCGACCTCTCGCACGACGCGAAGAAGCTCGTCTTCGCCTACTGCCGCTTCTACCCCAACAGCCAGGGCCTGGGCGACAAGACCGACAAGAAGAACCTGCCCGACGACATGAAATACCACGTCTACGAAATGAACGTGGACGGCTCGGGCCTTCGCCAGCTCACCAAGGGGCGCTACGACGACTTCGACCCCCGCTACCTGCCCGACGGGCGCATCGTGTTCCTCTCGACCCGCCGCGGCCAGGACCTCGTGTGCGGCATCGAGAGCGCCGCGAAGACGCTCGAAGACGAGTTCCTGCCCGACAGCTATGTCCGCTGCGGCGGCGGGAAATCGCGGCCCGTCGCCGTGTACACACTCCACGTGATGGACCCCGACGGCGCCAACCTCAAGGCGATCTCGGCCTTCGAGAACTTCGAGTGGACCCCCTCGGTCGCCCCCGACGGCCGCATCCTCTTCGCCCGATGGGACTACGTGGACCGCCACAACAACGCCTTCATGAGCCTGTGGTCCACTCACCCCGACGGCACGATGCCCAACCTGGTCTACAAGAACTTCACGCGCAGCCCGCACTGCGCGTTCGAGGCCCGCCAGGTGCCCGGCTCGGACAAGCTGCTCTTCACCGCCAGCGCCCACCACGCCTTCACCGCCGGCTCGATCTGCCTGCTCGACAACGCCCGCGCCACCGAGACCCAGGACCCCCTCACGCGCTACACCCCCGAGGTCTGCTTCCCCGAGACCGAGGGCTGGCCCCGCACGTACTACAACAGCCCCTATCCCCTCGCCGAGAAATACTACCTCGTCGCCTGGAGCCCGCACCCCATCCACAGCGAGGGCGGGCGCAACGCCACCAACTGCCTCGGCCTGTACCTCGCCGACGCCTTCGGCAACCTCGAGCTGCTCTGCCGCGACCCCAACATCTCCTCCGAGTGGCCCCTCCCCCTCAGGCCGCGCCCCAAGCCGCACCAGCTCCCCCAGATGGCCGCCGACGGCACGACCGACGGGGCCACCTTCATGGTCCTCGACGTCTACCGCGGCCTGCCCGGCATCGAGCGCGGCGCGGTCAAGCGCATCCGCATCGTCGCCGTCCCCGCCAAGACCCAGCCCGAGATGAACCACCCCAACCTCGGCCTCACCTCGGAAGACCCCGGCAAACTCGTCCTCGGCACCGCACCCGTCGAGCCCGACGGCTCGGCCCACTTCCGCGTCCCCGCCGGCGTCAACCTCTTCTTCCAGGCCCTCGACGCCGACGGCATGGCCCTCCAGACCATGCGCACCATCACCTACGCCCAGCCCGGCCAGACCCTCGCCTGCATCGGCTGCCACGAGCACCGCGGCGAGGCCCCCCACAACGTCCTGGCCGCAGCCATGACCCGCGCCCCGTCGAAGCTCACGCCCGGCCCCCAGGGCTCCTGGCCCCTGCGCTTCGACCGACTCGTCCAGCCCGTGCTGGACCAGAACTGCGTCAAGTGCCACAGCCCGGCGGGCAAGCCCGAGGCGGCGAAGAAAATCGTCCTCACCGCCCCTGGGGCCTACGACGCCCTCGTCAAGCACGGCGGCCTCAACATCGCCGGGCTCGTGCGGCGCGACTACGGCGGCGGCTACTCGCAGGTCGGCCTTGGCGTGGCCCGCTCCAGCCCTTTCCTCGCCATGCTGTGCAAGGGCCACAACGAGGTGAAGCTCGACGCCGACGCCCTCGACCGCCTCATCACCTGGCTCGACACCTACGCCCAGCGCCAGGGCCACTTCAGCCCCGAGCAAGAGCGCGCCCTCGAAGAGCTCCGCCAGCGCGCCGCGGATCTGCTGGTGGGGAGATAGTCTCCCTCACGCCTCTACGCTTTCTTGCTTCTCTTCGGCGACTTGCGCATCAGGGCGACGAGCAGGAGGAGGATGAGGGCGCCCGCAAAGGCGGCGATGAGGTCCTCGAGGCTCACGGCGATGCTGCCGAGGCCCAGGTTGATGTGGAGCAGGTTGAAGATCGCCCCGCCGATCAACGCCCCGACCAGTCCGCAGAACAGGTTCAGCACGAAGCCGAACCCCTCCTTCTTCCGCGTCACGAGGCCGCCGACGAGCGACCCCGCCAGCGCGCCGACGATCAGGAACGACACGATCTGACTGGCGTTCATGGTCCTTCTCCAACGCAGGAAGCAGAATGGCCTGGGGCCGGCGCCGGTTTTGCACTTTGCCCTTTGCACTTTGCCCTTTGCATTCTCGACTGAGGGTCTGACATGTTCCTCATCCTCCGGCCGCGCCGCAGAGAGCCCAATGCAAAGTGAAAAGCGCAAAATGCAAAAGGCAAAATGCCCGAGGCTCACTCCTCCTCGTCCACCTCCAGCTCCTCGAATTCCTCCTTGCTCGCGCCACAGTCGGGGCACACCCAGTGCTCGGGCAGATCCTCGAACGGGGTGCCGGACGCCACGTTGTTGTCCGGGTCGCCCTCGTCGGGGTCGTAGATGTAGCCGCACAGCGTGCATCGCCACTTGCTCATGATCCTGCCTCCTTGGTCATTCCGCTGCTGCCACGGCCCACTTGGCCGTGTGGGAAGACAATGAAGCGCACAAGGGGCGACTTGTCAACCGGCTTTTTCGCATTTCGGGGCGATTTTTTCGCCTGCCCCTTGACACTGGGCTGCGGCCCGCTATACTAGAGGCATCCCCGCAGAGGTACTCTCCCCGTCAAAGGACTGGTCTTCCCGTGGACCTCTACAGTGCGCTCGGCCTGGCGCAGGAGCCGTTCTCCACGACGGCGGACCCCGCGTTCATGTACGCCTCGCAGGAGCACCGCGAGGCGCTGCTGCGGCTCGAGCTCTCGCTGCGGCAGCGGCGGGGCCTCAACGTGATCATCGGCGACATCGGGGTGGGCAAGACCACCCTGTGCCGCAAGCTCTACGACGAGATCGCGCGCGAGGACGGCTACGTGATCCGCGTGGTGGACGACCCGTCGTTCCGCAGCGAGTACCAGTTCATGGCCTACCTGCTGCACGCCTTCGGCGTGCCGCGCCAGGGGCGGTCGGGCTACGACTACAAGGAGTGCTTCCGCAACTTCCTCCTCGAGATGGTCGAGAAGGGGCAGACCCCCATCCTGCTCATTGACGAGGGGCAGATCCTCAGCTCGGCCATCCTCGAGATGATCCGCATGTTCCTGAACTTCGAGACCGACAAGTTCAAGCTCCTCCAGCTCGTGATCTTCGCGCAGATCGAGCTCCTCGAGCGCCTGCGGGGGCGGCGGAACTTCCTCGACCGCATCGCGCTCCGCTACATCCTCAACCCGCTCCAGGAGCACGAGGTGGCCGAGATGATCAACTACCGCCTCACCGTGGCCGGCTACCAGGGCGAGAGGCCCCTGTTCGCCGACGAGGCGGTCCACGCCATCTACGAGGCCACGGGCGGCCTGCCGCGGCCCATCACCATGCTGTGCCATAATGCCCTCGAGTACATCGTGCTCAACGAGCGCGAGATCGTGGACCCCGAGGTCGTGGACCACTGCGTCGAGCGCGAGGCCGTCTTCGCCGCGGCCCCCGCGTGAGGGGGGCCGGTGCGCAGCTCCCTTGGGTCCCTTCATTCCTCGGGGCAGGAGCCGACAACGCACAGGAGCACTGGAACGCGATGCAAACGAAAGCCGCCGCCGTCCTTGCGTCCGACCGTGAGCTGACCGCGATGGAGCGCCTGCTGAGCCTGAACCGTCGGGCGCCCGCCGCCCGGGCCGCCGAGGCCGAGGTGCGCCAGCTCCCCATCGCCCAGCTCCGGCCCAACCCGCTCCAGCCCCGCAGGGCCCTCGACGAGGAGGCCCTCGCCGAGCTCGCCGAGTCGATCCGCTCCCGCGGCGTCATCCAGCCCCTTCTGGTGCGGCCCGTGACGGGCGAGCCCGACGCCTACGAGATCGTCGTCGGCGAGCGGCGCTACTCCGCCGCAGGCCGCGCCGGCCTCGACGCCGTGCCCTGCATCGTCCGCCGGCTCGACGACCGCGAGGCATTCCTCCTCTCCGTCGCCGAGAACGTGGCGCGCGAGGACCTCAACCCCCTGGACGAGGCGGCGGCCTACCGCCGCATCCTCGACGAGCGCTACGCCGCCAACCAGGGCGAGGTCGCCGCACTCGTCGGCGTCCACCGCACCCGCGTCAACCACAAGCTGCGCCTCCTGAACCTCGACGAGCGCATCCAGGAGCACGTGCGGAGCCAGCCGCCTGGCGGCGTGTCGCTCACCCACCTCGAGGAGCTGGCACGGCTCCAGCCGGGCGACGCCCAGCACGCCCTCTACCTCGCCGTCGTCGAGCGCGGCATGTCCACCCGCGACCTGCGCACGCGGGTGGACGCCCTGCTGCGGCCCGCCGCGGCGCCGCCCGCCGTGTCCAAGAGCATCATGGCCTTCGACCGCGGCGTCCGCGTCGCCATCTGCCCCGCCAAGTACACCATCCGCTTCCCGCGCGCGGCGAACGACACGGTGGACCTCCCGCGCATCGCGGGCGACGTCGAGCGCCTGCTCGTCGAGCTGAAGGCCCGGGCCAGCTCCCAGGCGTAGGCCGCGTGGGAGCCCTGCCCGCAGGCAATCTTCTCCTCGGCTCCGGGGCTGTCGCGGGCATGGCCCGTCCGGTCCCGCAAGCCGGTCGGGGCGTTGGCTCCCGTCCGACCCGGCCTCTAGGGCGGGGCGGTCCCCGCCCACAGCCCCCCCTACGAAGCTCTCACTTGGGGGTGGCGGCATCCCGCCGTTCTGCCAGCCTTGGCTTCGACTGCGCCAAGAGAGCTTCGGGCGATCGGGCGTGCGGGCCGCGGGCGGAATATTGTCTTGGCTCATCCGACTCAAGCGATCGCCCGGAGCGGCCCACCCAGGCGCCCGCGCTAGGCGCTCACCCCCTATCGCGCGCACGTGAGCGCCTAGCGCAACAGGCCGGCTGCGGCGGGCCCTCCAGGGCGTGTAACCTATAGCAGATTGGGCGCTTACAGCTATCACGGCACTTGGGCGCCGGCCCGCGCTAGGCGCTCACCCCCCGTGGCGCGCAGGTGAGCGCCTACTGGGCGACACGCGTGTCGAGAGCCGCGCGGATGATCGCTTGAGTCGGATGAGCCATATTGTTTTCATAGGAATCAATAGAATCGGGATTGCACACAGGGCGGGCCGAACGACGCAGGCTACGCCGTTCCCACGGTGGGCGACGAGCGCTCGTCGGGGCGGCTATCCTCCCCATAGCGGCCGAGCTTGTTGCGGAGGGTGCGGGGGGTGACCCGCAGGAGCCGCGCGGCCTCGGTCTTGTTGCCGCCCGTGCTGCGAAGGGTCTTGAGGATCAGGTCGCGCTCGACGTCGTCAATGGAGCGGCCGACGGCGATGCCGGCGGGCAGGCCCCTGGGCCGCGCCGCCGTGAGGTCGGCCGGCAGGTCCTCCGGGCGCAGGACTTCGCCATCGCCCAGGACAACGGCGCGGTGGATGAGGTTGCGCAGCTCGCGGACGTTGCCCGGCCAGGGGTACTGGCAGAGGATGTCCATCGCCTCCTTGCCGACGGCCCGGGCGGGGGAGGGGCTCTCGCTGCGAAACCGCCGAAGGAAGTGGTGAACAAGGAGGGGAATGTCGGCGCGCCGCTCGCGCAGGGGGGGCAGGACGACGGCGATGACGTTGAGGCGGTGGTAGAGGTCGGCGCGGAAGCGGCCCTCCGCGATCTCGCACGACAGGTCGCGGTTCGTCGTGCACACGAGGCGCACGTCCACCTTGAGCGTTTGGGTGCCGCCGACGCGCTCGAACTCATCCTCCTCGATGGCGCGCAGGAGCTTGGCCTGGAGGGCAGGGGGGATCTCGGAGATTTCGTCGAGGAGCAGGGTGCCGCCATGGGCCAGCTCGAAGCGCCCGCGGCGCAGCGCGATGGCCCCCGTGAAGGCGCCCTTCTCGTGCCCGAACAGCTCGCTCTCCAGCAGCGTCTCCGCCAGAGCGGCGCAGTTGACCTTGATGAAGGGCCCGAGCGCCCGCAGGCTGGCCGTGTGGGCCAGGCGGGCCACCAGCTCCTTGCCCGTGCCGCTCTCGCCCTGAACGAGGAGCGTGGCCTTGCTGGCGGCGGCCCGCCGCACGGTGGCGAGCACCTTCGTCAGGCGCGGGTGACGGCCCACCAGGTCGTCGCTCTGGCTTGCGTCGCGGTGGCCCGGGAGGGCGCGGCTCGCGCTGAGAAGGGCCTGCCAGTGGCTGGCGCGGTCGAGGAAGCGCGCGACGTCGTCCGGCGTGGGCGGCTTGGCGAGGCAGCCGACGGCGCCCTCCTGCAACGCCTCGGTCGCCTCGTCCGCGGCCGCGGGGGCAACAAGGAGGACGACGGGGACGTTGCGGTCGAGGTTGCGCGCGCGCTCGAGGAGGCCCAGGGCCGAAGGGTCGCCCAGCGTCGTGTCGGCGAGGAGCAGGTCCACCGCCTCGCTCTCGAGGATACGATGGGCCTCTGCACCGCTCGTAGCCAGGGTGACCTGGCAGCCCCGGGCCGCCAGGAGACGGGCGAGGAGCCCGCGGGTCGGTGCGTCCTCGCCGGCCACCAGCACTTTCTCGATGGCCATGCGTTCCCCCTCACACCGTGCAGGCCACGGCACAAGAGGAGAGCTCGTCGGGCGGGTACGTGCTGAGCCTGGCCCGGTGGACAGCTTGTCGAGCGGCGGCGGCGCGGCTGCAGAGCCGGGCCTCGTTCCGCTCCTCCTGCTCGCGGATCGCCTCAATGATGCCCAGGAGCCCGTCGAGGAGTCCATTGAGCCGCGCGCGGACCTCCGCGCCCGCGTCCGCCGCCAGCCACTGCCGTTTCAGCGGCTCGAGCTCCCCCTCGATGCGCCCGATCGAGCGCAGCAACTCGTCCTTCCGCGGGAAGAGGGCCGCGTAGCGCCCCACATCCTCGTCGCGCTGCAGCAGGCCGCCCTGCTCCCTGGCCAGGAACAGGAGGTCCCGGTACATCTCCGCCTCCCGCGCGTAGCTGCGGACCAGCGCCTCGCCCACCGGCGCGGCAGGGGTTGCCACTTCGCTCATGCGTCGCTCTCCTCAGAGAAGGGCTTGGAGCAGGACGAGGGTGCGGGGCGTTGAGAGAACGGAGGGGGGTCGCTCAGCGGCCCGCCGCTTCCGCGGCACGGGCTCCGGCCCGGCCGGTGGCCCGCGGGAGAGCCTGCGACCTTCTGGGGCGTCTCGTCCTGCTCCTTGCCATGATCCGCAATGCCACTCCTCCGAACGTGGCAGCGGGCGAGTGCAAGCCGCGTGCCAAACCGGGCACACGCCACGCCAGCGCGCGAGCCGCGCCACCCCGCGCACGCAGCGGCGCGACGCCAACTCAAGCAGCCAAGAGCAGTTGCGGCCACGGCAGGCGGCGCGGGCGCGGCGACGGCGCGCTCACCCGCAGCCGCGGCGACGGGCCGACTCAGGCGCGCGGGCCGTGGAGTCGGCACCACAATCCGCCGCCCGGTCAGCCACCCGCTCGACAGGAAGGGAAAAAGGAGGGGGAAGGACACACAAGACGTCCGGCACCGTTTTGCCATCGAGCCAGTCTGAGCCACACGCCCTAGCCCAGTGATCCGAGATGTGCGACGTGTCCTTCCCCCCATACTCACTTCCGCGCGGCCCGCTGGGGCGACGCGGAGAATTGCGGCCTCCTGAGACCCGCGGGACGGATGCCTCGGGCGGAACCTTTTTCCGCCCCTCGGCGCGCCCTTTCCCGCAAAAGGGCCTGTTCCACTTGTCATCCAGTGCTAGGGCAAACCCCGTGCCCGACGGGCGGCCCTCGTTGTTCGCAGTCCTGCCCCCCACGCAGTCTTCGCTCCATCCCCGGCACCACGCCAGACACGAGCCATTGTGGGGCGGGCGCGGCGGGCCGCAAAATGATGTGCCCGGCGAGCGATTTTCGACTTGACAGCACCGGCGCGGACCGGTATAACCTATGTCGACCCGGCGCAGCACAAGCTGTGGTGTTGCGCCCAACCGCGGCCTCGTGATCTAGTAGTGGAGGACGTATGGCCCTCTTCATTGCGGATGCCGCCAGGGCCGTCGGCGTCTCCCCCGCGACCCTCAAGCGCTGGTTCCGTGCCGCCAGGGTGGCCGACGTCGCCCGCGACCGCAACGGCTACCGCGTGTTCGAGCCCGACGACATACAGCGCCTGCGCGCCTACGCCAACCAGCGCTTCGAGCCCGAGGCCCCCGTCAGGACTCCTGCAGACGCGCGCTTGATGGCCGTGAGCTGACCCATGCCGAACAACGCCTTCTTCAAGTTCTTCCAGGACCTCGTCCTGTCCAGGACGTGGCGCAAGCTCACCCCCTCCGCCCGCGCCCTCTACCCCGTCCTCGCCGTCCACACCGACAGGGATTTCAAGCCCGTCTGGCCCTCGCTCAAGCGCCTCAAGGACCTCAGCGGCCTCGGCAACAGCGGCATCACCTCGGCCCTCCGCAGCCTCGAACAAGGCGGCCTCATCCGCATCTGGTCCGGCAAGCACCGCGACGGAAACCGCAATAACACCTACGAATTCCGCTTCGCCTACCCCGGCTGCCAGATAGACCTTATCCCGCAGCGGGGCAAGGCTACCCCCGCCACAGGGGTAGGGGTAGCCCCGCCGCGGGACAAGGCTACACCCCTCGCCCTCGAATCCCTTGCCCCCCAGGAAGACAAGCTACCCCCCCAGAAGGTCACGAACAAGAGAAAGAAAACAACCTCTGAGATCCCAACTAAAACTACAACAACTATCCACGGCGACGTCCACATCAACATAGACCACGGCCCCAAGCCTGCTGTTGTTGATTCCTTGAAACAGTTTTTCACAGACACCCTTGCTCAGAAGCTCGCCCACGAGTATCCGCCCGACTACATCCAGGAGAAGATCGAGATCACCCGCTACAACCACGAGCGAGGCAAGGTCCGCGACCCCGCCGCCTACCTCCGCAAGGCCCTCTCCCACGACTACACGCGCCCCCCCGGCTTCGTCACCACCACCGAGCGCGGCGAGGAGGACGCCCGCGGCGGCGAGGTCCGCTCTCTCATGGAGCGCATCCGCGACCAGCGCGTCAGGCTCGCCCGCCACCACTCCACAGGCGAAGTCAGCCTCGTGGACGTGCCGACCGACCTCGCCTACATCATCCTCCAGGGCCGCCACGGCACCCGCTGCATCAACTCCTGGGACGACGTGCAGCACTACGACTTCGAGTAACCCCTCCTCGTTCTCGTCGTCGAGTTCCCCGGCTTCCCCCACCCCCAACACCATTCGACGGCGAGGACGACGACGATGCTCGATACAGAGCTTCCCCCCGAACGAGAGCCACGTGCCCTCAACCGAATCCCCACTTGCCTTTTCTCCCTTCCCCTCCTTTTCTCCCTTCCCCTCCTACAATCTTCTCCGCTGCATCGTCAACGCTTCAACCCAGCGAGGGGCCAAGGCGTGCTCACCCTCCACCTGGTCTGGCCGCGTGGCACGGTCGCCCACGGCTGGGGGGTCCCGTCCCTGGGAGCGAGAGGAGGCGACAATGGACACGTCGGCGTGGTTCGAGGACTTGCCGGTGATCGGGAAGCTGTCGCCCGAGCAGGCGGCGGCCAAGCTGCGCGAGGTGGGAGAGGACAAGCCGGCCGAGGAACTGGAGGCCCCTCCGGGCGCCGAGGCCAAGGTGCTCGGCGGGCTGCTCTCAAAGCTCTGGCCCTTCGGGAAGAGGCCCTGTAGCCACACGGCGCACGCCTTCGGGTACCTGGCCCCCGTGGCTCCCGGCGCGACGAGTCTCCAGGCCATCCAGCACGCGGGGAACATCGCGCCCGACACGACGCTGAGGGACCAGCGGATCAAGATCACCCTCGGCGGCATCCGCGTGGCCGACTACCCCGGCGGCGGGATGCATCGCGTGCTGTTCGACTTCTACGCGCAGAACCAGGTGCCGGGGAACGTGGAGCACCTGCACTTCAACTCGACCTTCCGCGTGCTGGAGGGGGAGCGGGCGGCCATCCTGGGCTATCCCATCTTCGTGGGCCTCAAGGTCAGCGCGGAGGGCGTCGCCTTCAAGTGCTTCACCGTGAACGTGAAGAACGACGATGACGAGAAGTTCCTGGGGTTCCTCGACAGCGACGTCTTCAAGTCGGGGCTGAAGCTCGTGGAGAAGGCGCAGCCGGCGATTGCGCTGCTGTCGGGCACGGCCCTGGGCATCACGAGGTCCATCGCGGGCCGCAACAGGAACGTGCCGGTGCAGGATTTCTTCCTGGGGCTGGACTTCACGACGCTGGCCACGAGCGCCCGGCTGGCCGAGGGCTCCTACCTCGCCATCCAGGTCCCCGAGGCGATGCAGGCGGTGTGGGATTGGAGCCTGTGGGGCTACAACCCGGCCAACGGGATGGTGGTGAACAAGGAGAATCCGACACAGCTCATTCCCTACAACTACATCGTGTTCGGCGTGAGCCGCTACACGGGCGAGTGAGGGAGTGATGGCGCGAGCCCCGGGCCGGCTTTTCCCAGCCTCGGGCGCTTTGTGCCCGGGGGCCTGCGAACTGGCCATCAAGCGTGCCGTCGCGGGCGTCGAGCGTGTAAGGCACTGGGCAGCAGGAGCTTAGGGCTGATGGCCGCGGCACGATGGGCACCCCAACGTGGTTCCGGGCACGCAGTTTGCCTTCAGCCGCTTGCAGCAGGAGGCCCCCGGCGCACGACGATAGAGGGGTGCGCCGGGAGGGCGAGTCCGGCTTGGCTTCTGCTCCCGCGCGCCCTGGGGCGCGGGAGGGCTGTCGGCGACGCGGCAGAGGCGACTGGAAGGCGTGTGCCGAGCGCCGACGGCTGTCGGCTTTTTCCAACTCGACGTAGAGTCTTGGGCGCGCGAGAGTTATGGCGCCGGGACGACCTAGCGCAGGCGGGGGTTGTCGGCAAAACCGGAAAGCGCGGTGGCTACGGGTGCGGGAAGCTGTCGCCGCGCAGGGGTGGTTGGCGCAATGCAAATGGTTAGGCGCTATAGAGTTAGGTGGGACTCACGCCGGATCGGAGCCGGGACGTGCCGGCGTGGCACGGGGTTTGCGTGCTACACCATTACCGTAGCGGTTTCCGGCTTCTCGGCTGCGCCGGAGGCTCTGTGTACATGCTTTTGTCTGCTGTCCTGGACGGTCCGGGACAACCCTGGACGCACCGATGGCGAGTCCTGGAGGACGGCAGCCGATGGAAGTGAAGATGGCGAACGGTCGCATGACGATCACGGAGGTGGCCGAACGTGTGGGAGTGACCCCGAAGACCCTCCTTCGTTGGGAGAAGGCGGGCAAAACCCCGAAGCCGAAGCGCAACTGGCGCGGATGGCGGGTCTACGAGCAGGAGGACCTCAGTCAACTGGTGGCGTTCCACGACAGGATGTGTCAATGGTGACATGCGGCGGGGCGACCGCGTGCCCAGACCCCATTTCCCGGCTCCCAGCCCAACTGTTAGGGAGAGTAGGATGACTGCGAAGACGCGTCTGTGGTTGGTCAGCTTGCTTGGCGTTGTGGTCGCCGGCTGCGATGGATGGCCCTGCTGGGTGCACAAGTTCGACGACATCGAGAAGACGGCGACCCGGCACCAGCTTCGGGAGGTGGAGAAGCGGTTTGAGCACTTCAACGGCACGTATCGGGTCGGCATTCCCGATGTGCTCAACATCAGCGTGCCGGACCACCCCGACCTGAGCGGCTCCTACGAGGTGCGCCCCGACGGCAACATCTCGTTCCCGCTGCTCAAGGACGTGTACGTCGAGGGCCTGACGCCGATGCAGTTGAGCGACTACCTGGCGAAGGAGCTCGAGCGCTACGTGAAGAAGGTGGACGTGTTGGTCACCGTGACCGGCCTGTACAGCAAGACCGTCTACCTGGGCAGCCGCTCGCAGAGCAACCTGCGCGCCTACCGGTTCACCGGCGACATGACGGTGGTGGACCTCATCGCGCTCCAGGGCGGGTACACGAAGATGGACTACTCGAGCCGCATGCGGCTGATGCGCGACAACCCGGACCGCAAGGAGATCTACCGCATCCGCTTCGACCACATTCTGCGCGGCGACTTCAAGACCAACGTGCTGGTGAAGAACCGCGACATCCTGTACATCCCGGCCACCCTGTGGGCCGAGGTGGGGTTCTTCGCCGACGAGCTGACGGCGCCGGCCCGCTCGCTGATCAGCGGCATCCGGACCTACACCGAGCTGCCGTACGCCGCCGATAACGCCAAGGAGCGCTCGAGCAGGGCGTCGTCAACCCCCTACTAGCCCGTTGCAGCGCGCCCCGGCGTGAGAGCGAAGGGGCCCCCGCGGGCCGAAGGAACACCTGGAAAGGCACTCCCCATGCCGGCGGCAGCGCACCCGAAGAAGGCGCAGCAGTTCGACTTCTACAAGTACCTCGGCGTGATCTGGCGCCGCAAGTGGCTTCTGATCATCCCGCTGGGGGTCTGCCTTCCCGCCGCCATTCTGATCGCCTACTGGTATCCCACGGAATACCAGTCGCAGGCGATCCTCGAGATCCAGGACACGCACCCCATCGGCGAGGGCGGCGGCCCGCGCCGCGGGGCGAGCGCCGCCGCCTCGGCCGTGAAGACGCGGGCGATGAACTGGGCGGCGATCCGGGAGATCGTGCTGAGCCGCAAGGTGGAATTCGGGCGTGAGATTGACCCCGACGATCGGCGGGAGCTCGAGAAAATCTACTACGATGTCGAGCGCCGCACACGCGTGAGCACCATGGGCGGGGGATACCTGGTCATCGCGCACAAGAGCCACAGCCCCGAGCTCAACGCCAGCCTCGTCAACGAGATCGTCAAGAAGTTCGTCGGCGAGGACCGCCGCGAGGCCCAGGACCGCGCGAAGGCCGACCTCAAGTACTACCGCGACAAGCGGGCCGCCGCGAAGACCGCCCTCGCGGAGATTGACAACCAGATGCGCGAGTTCAACCAGCAGTACCCCTGGCTGGCCGACACCCTGGCCGAGATCCAGAAGGAGTACGAGAACGCCGAGGCCGACGAGCTGATCATTCGCGGGCAGATCAAGGCGACCGAGGAGAACCTCGTCGAGTTCCGCAAGGACCTGGCCAAGGAGAAACCCGAGTTCGAGAAGTCCACCCCCGGCCAGATCCCCAAGGAAGTCCTGGAGCTCCGCAAGGCCCACGAGCAGGCCAAGAGGTACTTCGAGCAGGTGCAGGGACGGTACACGCCGGCCCACCCCCGCTTCCAGGAGGCCTACGGGATCTTCAAGAAGGCGGAGGCGGAGCTGAAGGAGAAGGACACGGGGGACCCCGAGCCGGTGAAGACGGTGGAGCCGAACCCCAAGTATGCGGCCCTCCAGCACCGCATCGCGTTGCTGCAGAAGGAGCAGGAGAAGCTCAACGGGCGGAAGCTCGACGCGAACAAGCGGGTGAGCGAGCTGTACATCCGCCGGCGCAAGGCCCCCGAGCTGTTGGGCGAGCGCCAGGCCCTTCAGGAGCAGCGCTCCACGGCGGCGAGCACGGCGGCCGAGTATGCCAGCGGCGTGCGTGTGGCCGAGCGGGAGATGCAGCGCCTCTTGAGCGAGGCCTACAGCTCGCGCTTCCGCGTCATCGAGTACGCGCGCGACGATCGCCGGCCCGTGAAGGTCACGCAGATGAAGATCGTCACCCTCGGCGTGATGCTGGGCCTGCTCGTCGGCGCCGCCCTCATCGGCCTCGTGGAGTACCTCGACCAGACGTTCAAGAGCATAGACGACACCCGCGACTACCTTGGCATCCCGGCCCTCGGGGTGATCCCCGCCATCTTCACGCCGCGCGACCACCGCAGGAAGCTCCTGTTCCGCGTCCTCGCCATCAGCTCGGCGGTGTTCGTGGTGGGCATGGGCGTGGCGATCTACCTCACGGTGCCCGAGATCAGAAGCTACCTGGACATGGGCTGGGTGAAGTTCAAGGAGTGGCTGGAGTACTCCTGAGCCAGGCGCGCCCATAGCCAGCAATGGGTGCCAGCCAGCCCGTCAGGAAGGGATCGATGTACGAGAGGTTCTACGGCTTCGCAGAGAAGCCCTTCAATCTGACTCCGGACCCTGATTACTTCTACCTGAGTTCGGTCCACAAGCGGGCGCTGGACCACCTGGTGTACGGGCTGGAGTCGGGCATGGGCTTCATCCAGGTCACCGGGGAGATCGGCTCGGGCAAGACCACCCTCATCAAGTGCCTGCTGCGCCAGCTCAGCCGCGAGGTCAAGGTCGCCTACGTCATCCACTCCAAGGGCACGTTCGTGCAGATCCTCCGCATGATCCTGGAGGACCTCGAGGTCGTGCCGGCCGACCAGAAGCTCACGAAGGAAGCCCTGCTGAGCCGCTTCCGCGACTACCTGGTCGAGCAGGCCCGCTACCACAACAGCGTGGTGGTGATCATTGACGAGGCCCAGAACCTTCCGCTCGAGGTCCTCGAGGAGCTGCGGATGCTCTCGAACTTCGAGACGGAGAAGGCGAAGCTCCTTCAGATCGTGCTCGTGGGGCAGCCGGAGCTGCGCGACCTGCTGCGCCGGCCGGAGCTCGAGCAGCTCCGCCAGCGCATCACCGTGCGCTTCCACCTCTATCCGCTCAACGAGGAGGAGACGCGCAGCTACATCCGGCACCGCCTCAAGGTGGCCGGGTCGAACGGCAGCGTGCGCTTCACCGCGGCGGCGAGCCGGCTGGTCCACCGCTACTCGGGCGGCCTGCCGCGCCTGATCAACGTGGCGTGCGACGCCACGCTGCTGGCCGGCTTCGTGGACGAGCGGCGGGTGTTCAACGACCACTTCGTGCGCGAGGCGCTGCGCGAGCTGGCCGACGACCGGGCCGCGACCCTCGAGGAGCCGCCGAGGGCGTCGAGCGCCCCGGCCCCGGTGGGGCCGGCGTCGGCGCCGCGGCCCGCGCGCGGCCGCGCCCTGGCGGCCGCCGTCGCCGTGCTGCTGGCCCTCGGCCTCGCGGCCGCGCTGTTTCTCGTGCAGCGTGGGACGGCCGGGCCGGTCGGCGAGTTCTGGCGCACCGTGATGGGCAGGTAGGGTTTCCGCGCGTCGTGACCCGGCCGGGCGCCCGCGCGCCGCCGGGAGAAAGGCAGCCGTGTCGAAGATTCAGAAGGCCCTGGAGAAGGCCAAGGCGGAGCAGACGCAAGCCGGCCTGGCCCTCGACGACGGGCCCGCGAAGGCCGCCTACGTGGTGCGCCCCCCGCAGCCCGGGCAGGTGGACCCGCACATCGTCACCTACCACCACCCGCACTCGCACCTCACCGAGAGCTTCCGGCGCGTCAAGGCCATGCTCCGGGGCGTTGCGGGGGCCGACCAGTTGCGCACCGTGGCGATCACCAGCGCCGGAAAGGGCGAGGGCAAGAGCACCACGTCCCTCAACCTCGCCATCGCCATGGCGCAGGACTTCGATACCCGCGTGTGCATCGTGGACGCCGACCTGCGGCGCCCGCGCCTGCATCGCCTCCTGGGGTTCACCCCGCGGCGCGGGCTGAGCGACGTGTTGGGCGGCGATGCCCTGCCGGAGGACGTGCTGATCACGGACTCGGTGCCGCGCCTGACGGTGCTGCCGGGGGGGCGGTCGTCCCGCACGCCTTCCGAGATGCTGGGCTCGCCCCGGATGAGGCAGCTCATCGAGGAGCTGAAGAGCCGGTTCGACTTCATCCTGTTCGACACGCCGCCGGTGCTCACGGTGGCCGACGCGATCCTGCTGGGCCCCATGACCGACGGGGTGATCCTGGTCATCCAGGCAGGCAAGGTGCGCAAGCGCCCCGTCGAGCGCGCCGTCGAGCTCCTCCACAACTCCAAAGTCCTCGGCTTCATCCTCAACCGCGGCGACATGGTGCTCTCGCACTACGGCTACCGCTACTACGACCGGGGCTACTACTACTAATGGGCAATGACCAATGACCGACGGCGCTGCCGCATGCCTTCGTTGGTCGTTGGTCATTGGTCATTCGTCATTGATGGAGCTTTCGCCGTGCCCAGCCCCCACGAGACCGCTCTCCTCCAGAAGATCAGCGCGCGCGAGGCCCGGGTGGCCATCCTGGGCCTCGGCTACGTGGGCCTGCCGCTGGCCACCGAGTTCGCCCTCGTCGGCTTCCACGTGTCGGGCATCGATGTGGACCCCGCGCGCGTGGAGGCCGTGAACCGGGGCGACTCCTACATCAGCGACGTGAACTCCGCCATCCTCGCCGGCGTGGTCGCCAAGCAGCTTCTGCGCGCCACCACGGACCCCGCCGTCGTCGCCGACTGCGACGCGGTGATCATCTGCGTGCCCACGCCGCTGCGCAAGACGAAGGACCCCGACGTGTCGTTCATCGTGGACGCGGTGACCCGCGTGCGGGGCCACGCCCGCGCGGGGCAGCTCGTGGTGCTCGAGAGCACGACCTACCCCGGCACCTGCGAGGAGCTGGTGGGCCCGATGCTGTCCGAGGCGGGCCTGGAGCCCGGCCGCGACCTCTTCCTGGCCTTCTCGCCCGAGCGCGTGGACCCCGGGAACAAGAAGTTCACCACGCGCAACATCCCCAAGGTCGTGGGCGGCATCAACGAAGCATCGACGCGCGTGGCCTGCGCCCTCTACGGCGCGATCATCGAGCGGGTGCATCCCGTCTCCTCGCCCAAGGCGGCCGAGATGGTGAAGCTGCTGGAGAACACCTTCCGCAGCGTGAACATCGGGCTGATCAACGAGCTGGCCCTCATCTGCGACCGCATGGGCCTCGACGTGTGGGAGGTCATCGAGGCGGCGAGCACGAAACCCTTCGGCTTCATGCCCTTCTACCCCGGCCCCGGCCTGGGCGGCCACTGCCTGCCCATTGACCCGATCTACCTGTCGTGGAAGGCGAAGCTGCTCGACGTGGAGGCCAGCTTCATAGACCTGGCGGCCAAGGTGAACGCGGCCATGCCGCGCCACGTCGTCGAGAAGATCGCCGCCGCCCTCAACGACGAGGCGAAACCCGTCCGCGGCTCGGCCATCCTCGTCCTCGGCGTGGCCTACAAGCGCGACGTCGCCGACGTCCGCGAGTCCCCCGCCCTCGACATCCTCAAGCACCTGGTCGCCCGCGGCGCGGCGGTCGCCTACAGCGACCCCCACGTGCCCAGGCTCTGCTACAACGGCTTCGACATGGCCTCGGTGGAGCTCACCCCCGAGCGTCTGGCCGCGGCCGACTGTGTGGTCATCGTCGCCAACCACACCGCCTTCGACTACCCGGCTGTCGTCCGACACGCCCGCCTGGTGGTGGACACCCGCAACGCCACGAAGGGCCTCTCGGGCGGCGCCCGCGTGGTCAGGCTCTGAGGAGCCCCCATGCGCCTGCTGGCCGCGGCAATGGGCGTGGTGGCAGTGTGCCTGCTGGCCCTTGGCGGGGTGGCGGCCTACCGCGCCATCGCGCGCTTCCGCAACCCGCTGCCCCCCGAGACCATGCCGGCGCGCAAGGTCGCTCCGCCCCCCAGGAAGAGGGTGGTGACGCCCGTGCCCAAGGCGGCCGAGGAGCCGATCACCTGTCCGATCATCCCCGAGCCCAAGGTCTACACGGAGAAGGGGCGCACCGCCGAGCTGCTTGGCCCCGCCCGCGCGGCCATCGTCCTCGGCGCCAGGGCCACGGAGCCCGAGCGCTACGCTGGCGAACGCCTCCAGGGCCTCCTCGAGCGGCGCTTCGGCCGCCAACTGCCCATCCGCGTGGAGGACAGCGTGGAGGACGGTGTGCGGCAGATCCTCCTGCTGGGCCAGCGCGGGACGAATGAGTGGCTCGACCGCCTCTGCCGCGAGAGGGAGATAGACCTCGGCGAGGCATCGCCCGGGCACGACGGCTTTGTCCTCGAGGCGCTCGACGACGGCGAGCGACAGGTCGTCCTCATCGGCGGCAGCAACGACCGCGGGGTGATCTACGGCCAGGACGCCTTCTTCGACCTCTTGCGCTCGGAAGATGGCAAGGTCGTGTTCCCCATCGTCTCGGTGCGCGACTGGCCGAGCATCGCCTGGCGGGGCAGGCCGCATCCTGACCTGCGTCAGCACGGGCGCCCGGGGGTGTTCGACGTCTATGTTCGTGCGAGGTTCAACTTCATCGATCTCCGGAATGCCCCCGTGTACATGGGGGCATTCGGCTTTGCGCCGGGCGAGGCCCTCAACAAGCAGGAGGTGGGCGACATTGTCGCTCAAGCGCATCGCCGGGGTATCTTCGTCTACGGCACCGTGTCCTGCTCTCATGGAGATCAGGATCCCTCGGGGGTGGAAAAGACATTCATGGAGTTGCGCGATCTGGGGGTGGACGGATTCTGGATTGACTTCAACGATCGCGGTGCGCCCGAAGGTGCGCCTGAGCTCGTGGCGCGTGTTGTGAGGCTAGGACAGCGCGTCGGGATCATCGGGCGAGCGGTGGCAACGACGCCGCCGATAGGCGCCTACCAGCGGCCGGCGACCGACTATGCGCGCAAGATGGCGAAGGTTCCCGGCTTCGATGAGGCCATGTGGATATTCACCTGTCCACCCACACAGGCCATGGCAGAGGCGGCCCGGGGGGTCGGGTTGAAGTGCCCCGGGTGGTGGCATAACTGGCCCTCTGGGGGTGAAGGCTTGCTGTTTGGCGAGTACGGAGGCAAGTCGCTCCGCGCGGGCGGCCAGCCAGCTTACATGGACATTCAGCCGCTGAGCACAGGTTGGCACAACCCCAGCTACGAAGTCCTCCGCGGCGCCGCGCAGTGGACCGACACGGTCATGTTCTGGCGGTACTTCGTGGAGGAGTACGCCGCCGGCGTCCTTGGCATCTGGGCCTGGCGCCCGGAGCGGCACGACTGGGGGCGCACGCGACAAACGGTCTACACCCACGTCTTCGGCCCCTCCGCGGCCGCTGCCGCGCAGGAGTTCGACGACCGGCTGGCCCGCCTGAAGACCCTCTTCGTCCTGGCCCGGCCCGGGCCACGGCCTGGCTACAACTGGCCTCCGCGCCTGGCGAAGGCGGAGGATCGGCCCGAGGCCCTGAGGCTCGTGGACGAGTTGGACGCGCGGCTCAAGCAACTCGAGGCCACCGCGCCCTCGGAGACGACGACGGAGCCGACGCGGCTGGGGGAACTGTTCCTCGAGCCCATGCGCGCCACAGTCACCTACGCCCGCAGCATGGCCGAATGGGAGAGCCCGGCGCCGGCCATGGCGCAACTGGAGGAAAGGCTCCTGGAGGAACTCGCGTACGGGGACGTGGCGACGGCCGAGCAGCAGCTCCTCCAGGCGCGCGAGAAGCTCCTCCCCCAGATCGAGCAGACGGAGGCCGCCCTGGGCGAGCTGTGGGGGGTCAAGGACTGGCTGGCCGGCCTGCGCGAGCGCCTGGAGCGGTTCTCGTACTGGCCTGCGTTCGCCGCCGAGCGCCAGAAAGCCATCGAGGGGCGCATCAGCGGCTTCCTTCGCGAGCGGGACGTCGCCAAGGACCTGGCCGGCGTGCCTGCCCCGCCCGAGGGCCGCGTGCTTGCTGAGCTGCGCCCGGCCGACTGGCTGCGTCGCCCCGCGCTCGCGCGGGGCCTGTGGGCCGCGGGGCTGGCGAAGGCCAACGGCCTCGAGGCGGTGGCCGTTGCACACCCGGCGCCCGCCGGTTGGGTGCCCGTCGAGCGCGGCGAGTATGCGGAGGTGCGTGCCGAGCTGCCCGTCCCCCAGTTCGCGGGGCGCCTCGGCCTCCTGCTGCTCCTGGCCACCCCCGCCGGGGGCGGTCGGCCCGCGCGCGTCGTCGCCGAGCTGTGGGGGAATGGCAGGCGGCTCCTCGCGCACGAGGTCGGGGTTGCGGGGCCAGCGGCCGAGTGGTTAAATGTGGATGTGACGGAGGTGGCCAAGGGGGCGGAGCGCCTTGCGCTTCGCTTCCGCGTCGTCAACGAGCGCCACGCCAGCAGGTTCGAGAGCCTGGTGTACCTGGGCCCGGTGAGGCTCCAGGCCGACGCGCCGGGCCGGTGACCGCCGGGCGCGAGGCATGAATGCATGAGGACCCACGGATGAGTGGCCAACAGGGAAGTGAGGAGGATGCATCGGTCGGGCGCGCCGCCGCGCCGGGAAGCCGTTGGCTGCTGTGGCTCGGGCTGGTTTTCCTGGGGGCCGCGCTGGTCGTCGAGCTCCTGTGGCGCGCCCGCGCCCCGATGGGGGAGGGGATGGCCTTCGCGGTGCGGGGGCTGCGCGTCGAGCTGTCGCCCGCGGCGTTCACGTGGTTCGCGGCAGGCGTGGCCCTGCTCGCGCTGGGGTGCGTGGCGGTGGCGGCGCTGGCCCTTCGGCGCGCGTTGGCCTCCTCCGCGGCCGCATCGGAGGGCGAGGGTGCCGCGGGATGGCGCTGGCGCGTGCCTCTCGCCACGCTCCTCCTTCTGGCGACCGCTCTCCCGCTCGGCCTCGCCGTGGGCTGGGCCGATGGACGGGTGGAGCTGGACTATGCGTTCTTCAACCCGAGCTGGTACCGGTGCCAGTTCTTCCGCGCGCTCGGGCTGGCGGTGAGCCTGAAGCTGTTCTGGCTCGCGGCGCTGCTGCCTCTCACGGGCTATCTGTTGGTGGGTGGCTGGCGGTGGCCGGCCGGCGCGTTCGATCGGCTGCTGGGCTGGCTGAAGCGCCTGCCTCGGCCCTTGCTGGTGGGGGCGGCGGGCGGCGCGGTCGTGGCCTCTGCGGCCGCGTTCTCGCTCAAGGTGCTCGACGGGCAGCCGCACTTCAACGACGCGACGGCCTACTTCTTCCAGGCGAAGACGTTTGCCTCGGGACGCCTCACGTCGCCGAGCCTGGGGCTGAGGGAGTTCCTGGACCCCGCCCTGTGCCCCGACCCCGCTGCGGGGTCGTATGCGTTCGTGGGCGATCGCTTCTTCTGCATCGCGCTCCCTGGGGCACCCCTGCTCTACGCGGTGGGGATTCTGCTGGGATGTCCGTGGCTCGTGGCGCCGCTCCTGGGGGGCGGCATCGTCGTCGCCACGTACTTCCTGGCGAAGGAGGCGTTCGGGGCGACGGCGGCCCTGGTCTCGCTGCCGCTGGCCGCCCTGTCGCCGTGGCTGATCCTGATGTCGGGCGAGTACCTCACCCACGTGCCATGCGCCCTGGCGCTCACCGTGTTCCTCGTCGCGGCCCTTCGGGCGATGGCTCGCTCCTCGTGGCGCGCGGGGGCCGTGGCGGGGCTGTTCCTGGGGATCGGCGTGGCGATTCGGCCCGTGACGGCGTTCGGCCTCGGCCTCCCTGCGGCGGTGGCCTGGGGGGTCTGGCTGGTTCGCCGCCCCGGGGCGGCCTGGCGGCCCACCGTGGCCTTCGCGCTCGCCCTGGCGCTGCCGGTGGCCGGCGTGCTCTTCTACAACGCGGCGACAACGGGGAGCGCCACGACGTTCGCGTACCGCGTGTCTGCGGCGGAAATCCCATGGCGCAGGCCGGAGGCCCGCGATTGGCGGTGGCGGCCGCCGGTCGGGCTCAGCCGCGTCGGCGAGATGGCCTATGGCCTCAACTCCGCCGTCTTCCGTTGGCCGGTCCCCGAGTTGGGGCTGGTGCTCGGGCTGCTCCTCGTCCTCGGACGGCGGCAGCCGTCGGACAAGGGTCGCGCCCCCCTGATCGTCGCCCTGTCGATCCTCACGCAGATCCTGGTCTACGCCTCGTTTGGCAGCTCTTCGGAGGCGATGGGCGGGCCGAGATACGTCTTCGAGACGCTCCCCCTGATCATCGTCCTTGCCGCGGGCGCCATCGTCGCGGTCTACGAGAGGGCCATTGCCCGAGGGGTTGCCTCTTCGCGGGCGCGGGCCACGCTCTTCGTCGCGCTGGCCTTCTGCTCGGTCTACGCGTGGGCGCGCGTGGCCACCACCGAGCTCGCCGCGTACCGCACCCTGCACTCGGTGGACGTGCGGCTCTACCAGCGGGCCGAGGCGCAGGTCGAGCGCCCCGCGCTCATCTTCGTCCGCGTCCTCGACAGCTCGGCCCACACGTGCAAGTTCTACGCCGCCGTCTCGCGGAACGCCCCGGCGCTCGAGGGGCCGATTCTCTACGCGCGCGACCTGGGGCCGAAGAACGGGCTCCTTGCCGCCAAGCGGCCCGGGCGCCACCACTACCGGCTCGACCTCGAGCGCTCCACCCTCGAGGCCATCTCCGTGCCCGAGGCCCCGCGCCCCGAGTGAGGAGGCGACAGGATGTACCGGGACAAGCGCATCGCCGTCGTCGTGCCCGCCTACAACGAGGAGCGTCTCATCGGCCGCGTGCTCGAGACCATGCCCGGCTTCGTGGACCGCGTGTACGTGGTGGACGACGCGAGCAAGGACGCCACGGTGGCCCGGGCCGGGGAGGCCGCCGCCCGCGACCCCCAGCGCATCGTGCTCATCCGCCACGAGAAGAACCAGGGCGTCGGCGCCGCCATCGTCACCGGCTACCGCCGCGCCCTCGAGGAGGGGATGGACGTCGCCGCCGTCATGGCCGGCGACGCGCAGATGGACCCCGCCGACCTGCCCGCCGTGCTCGACCCCGTGGTGGACGGCGAGGCGGACTACGTGAAGGGCAACCGTCTCTTCACGGGCGACGCCTGGAAGAAGATCCCGCACTACCGCTACCTCGGCAACGCCTTCCTCTCGCTGCTGACTAAGATCGCCTCGGGCTACTGGAACGTGGCGGACAGCCAGACCGGCTACACGGCCATCAGCCGCGAGGCCCTTGCTACCCTGCCGCTCCAGAAGCTCTACCGCCGCTACGGCTACCCCAACCACCTGCTCGTGATGCTCAACATCAGCAACTGCCGCGTCGCCGACGTGCCGGTCACCCCCGTCTACAACATCGGCGAGAAGTCCGGCATCCGCCTTCGGAGCGTCATCCCCAGGATGTCGTGGCTCCTCTTCAAGTGCTTCCTGTGGCGGATGAAGGAGAAGTACATCATCCGCGACTTCCATCCGCTCATCTTCTTCTACTTCGTGGGCTTCCTGCTGCTGATTCTATGCGGGGCGCTCAGCGTGCGGATGCTCGTGTGGTGGCGCCTCTCGGGCCGCATCCCGCCGATCAACGCCCTGGCTGCGATGACCCTGTTCCTCTCCAGCATGCAGTTCCTCCTCTTCGGCATGTGGTTCGACATGGACCACAACAAGCCGCTGAACCGCCCGACGCGCGCGCGGAAGACGCCCGCACAATCTGGAGCGACCACAGACGCGCGCGCCGGGTAGCCCGGTTGAGTTGGGCGGCGCGCGCCGGGCGTGCCCACGAGAACGCGAGGCAACCATGAAGCTCCTCTTTGACCTCCTGCACCCCGCGCACATCAACTTCTTCAAGCACCTGATCCGCCGGCTTCGGAGTGAAGGCCATGAGATTCTCCTGGTCTGCCTCAACCGGGGCAAGGTGCCGCAGATTCTGGCCAGCGAGCTGCCGGGCTTCGCTGTCAGGCCGATCGGCTGCTACGCCAGGACCAGACTGGGCCTGTACTTCCGAACGGGCCTTCTGCGCGAGCTGGCCCTGGCGCGGCTGGTTCTCAGCGCCAAGCCCGATGTGTCTGTGGGCGTGGCCGCTTTCCAGACCGGCGCGCTCTCGCGGCTCTTCGGGTTCAAGAGCTTGGGAGTCCACGACGACCCCGAGTACAAGCTTGCCTTCCGCCTCTGCCGGCGGTTCCTGCATCGGTTGGTGGTGCCGGCATGCCTGGGCGTTTCAGGCCCCAACATTGTTCCGTTTCGCGGCCTGAAGGAATGGGCGTATCTCTCGCCCGCGTACTTCAGGCCAGACGAAGGTGCCCTGGCTCGCCACGGCTTGAAGCCCGAAGAGTACATCTTCGTCCGCGACGTCGACACCTCCAGCCTGAACTATCGCAATCAGGTCGTCAACAACATCGAGCTCCTGTACAAGAAGGGGCTGTGCGATGCCAAGGTCGTGCTTTCGCTTGAGAACAAGGCCATCCGAGAGCGCTACACCCAATGGCAGATCCTGGAGGAGCCTGTGGGCGATATTCACTCGCTGATGTACTACAGCAAGCTGGTGATCTCCAGCGGCGACAGCATGGCGCGAGAGGGCACACAGTTGGGTGTTCCAGCCATCTACTGCGGGCAGCGCCTCATGAGAGCGAACCAGCTGCTGGTGGAGCTTGGGTTCCTGCATCACGTCACCGAGCCCGAGTCGATTCTCCAAGGGCTTGCCGCGGGAGCGTTCGATGTGTCGGCCGATGAGCAGCGCGCGCGGCGACAGCGATTGCTCGAGCAGTGGGACGACCCGAACGAAACCGTATACCGCGCTCTCATGGAACTCGCGGGGGACAAAGGCCCCTGAACTGGAGGCTCCGTCATGGACGTTAGCGTCTTTGGGCTCGGCTACGTGGGGTGCGTCACCATGGCGTGCCTGGCCCGGTTGGGACACCGCATCATTGGTATCGACACCAACCCGACGAAGGTCGAGCTCATCAACAGCGGGAAAGCGACCATTGTCGAGGAGCAGATTGGCGACCTCATCGCCGCCCAGCGCGAGGCCGGGCATGTGCGCGCCACCGTCCGTGCCGAGGAGGCGATCTCCGGAACCAGCGTCTCCCTGGTGTGCGTCGGCACGCCGTCGTCGGAACACGGCCACCTGGACCTTTCGCACATCTTTGGTGTGGCGGAGCAGTTTGCCGCGGCCCTCGGCAGCAAGGCGGGCCTCCACACGATCGCTATCCGCAGCACCGTCGCCCCAGGGACCAGCAGGCGGTTCTCCGAGATCATCGCGCAGAGAACCGGGAAGCGCGCGGGAGAGAGCTTCGCCGTGCTCGCCAACCCGGAGTTCCTGCGCGAGGGGTCGGGCGTCGAAGACTTCTTGCACCCGCCGATGATCGTGCTGGGCAGCGACTGCCCGCGGGCATCGGCCGCCATGAAAGAGCTGTACCGGGGCATCGACGCGCCCGTTATCGAGACTCAAATTGGCGTGGCCGAGATCATCAAGTTCGTCAACAACTCCTTCCACGCGCTCAAAGTGGCGTTCGGCAACGAGATCGGCCGCATCTGCAAGACGCTGGGGATTGATGCCAGGGAAGCCATGCGCATCTTCTGCGCCGATACCGCGCTGAACATCTCCTCAGCCTACTTCCAGCCGGGGTGTGCCTACGGCGGCTCGTGCCTTCCGAAGGACCTTGCTGCTCTGCGTGCCCTCGCGCACGATCGCTACGTGGCCGCCCCGGTCATCGAAGCGGCGCACGAAAGCAACGAGGAGCAAAAGCGCGCCGCGTGGCGCTTGGTCGAGCAGACCGCAAAGAAGCGTTTCGCCGTCCTCGGGCTGAGCTTCAAGGCAGGAACCGACGACCTGCGGAACAGCCCCGCCGTGGAGCTCGTCGAGCGGATGATCGGGAAGGGCTACGAGGTCACCGTCCATGACGAAAACGTGGTCTACTCGAACCTGACAGGCAGAAACCGTGAATACGTCAACGCCAAGCTCCCGCACCTGGCGAAACTACTCGTGCCAAGCCTCCAGGATGCATTGGCGGGAGCCGAAGCGGTTGTCATCGCAAGCTCCAACCCCGCCTACCGCGAGGCGGTCCGGGGCCTGAAAGGGATACCGATCGTGGATCTCGTTGGACTTCTGGACGGCACAGGGGCAGGCCAAGTGCTCAGGCCGTACTGACGAGCCAGCGAAGTGTACGTACTGCCCATGTGCTAGAGCGTCCTCTTGGCGACAACCCGATTCCACTTGAGGGACGCCATACCCCGGTGGTGAGTTCGCGCTTCCGAGGCGCGTCTGTCGGCCACTGGCAGCAGGTGACGGAGCCAATCTGATGCTGCGATTGCTGTTGAGGGTGTTGTCGCTCCTCTTTGGCCACGTCGTGTTCACCATGAGGACGGGCGTCGCAAAGGGCCTCAAGCGCAGGTACGGGCTCGGGTTCAGGCCCAGGCTCTCGCTTGCCGAGGAGGAGAAGTTCCTGCTCGGGCTCGACCTGCGCGGACACACCGTGTACGACGTTGGGGGCTACATCGGAATCATGACGCTCTTTTTCTCGCGCGCCGTGGGAGAGCAGGGGAGGGTCGTCACCTTTGAGCCGAACCCGCGCAACTACGAGGAACTGCTCGCAAACCTGCGCCTGAACCCGTGCAGGAACGTCAGTACGTTTCCGTTCGGAGTCGGGGACGAAGCCGGAGAGCTCGAGATGGTCACTGACCCCCTCTACCCGACCAGGGGCACGTTCGCCGACACCAAGAAGCCGGCGTTGCGGGCGCGGCGCGGGCATGACACCTACGTCATCAAAGTCGTCAGCTTGGACGAGTTCATCGCCGAGCAGGGCTTGCCCCTGCCCGACCTCGTGAAGATCGACACGGAGGGATTCGAGGCGGAGGTGCTCCGCGGGATGTCGCGCACGCTCGAAGAGCGGAAGCCAGCTCTCTTCGTCGAGTTGCATGGCCGGGCGGTGGAGAGCGTGGTGGGTCTCCTTCTTTCGAGTGGGTACTCCATCCATCACGTCGAATCCAACTCGAGCATCTCGACCTCCGATCCCCTGCCGGTCTCGGCTGGTCACCTTTACTGCGTTTGAGAAAGGCGATCGGCCGCAAAGGAGACGAGAGCCGTGCCGATCAGGTCGAAGGCCTACGACCGGAAACGCCAGAGGCTGATCGCCGGGTACGCGATCGGGCCGGATGTGCTGGACCTCGGGTACGCCCAGTCGCCCAACGTCGGCCTGCGGGCGTTCCGAACGGTGGGCCTGGACCTGGAGCGGTCCAGGCAGCCCTCGGGCTACGCCGAGGAGATCGTGGGAGACGCCATGGACCTGGCGGCGTCGCTCGGTCAGCGGAAGTTCAACACCATCGTCGCGGCCGAGCTGCTCGAGCACCTGGAGGCCCCGTACGCCTTCCTGCGGGGGCTGCACCCGTTCCTGGCGGACGGCGGCCGCCTCATCCTGTCCACGCCCAACCCCCTTGGCTTCCCCATCGGGCTGTGCGAGCTGTTCCGCGTGAAGAGATTCTACTACTGCCGCGAGCACCGCTATGCGTTCCCCGCGCGCTGGGTGGAGCGCATGCTGGACGTGGCCGGCTTCGAGCCAGAGGCGGTGCGAGCGGTGGGCCTGCAATTGATCGTCGCGGCTCCGCCCTGCCCGAAGTGTCTCAGCTACCAGCTTGTCTACGTGGCCCGCAAGCGCGCAGGAGGGGGCCGTGGCTGAGGTGAACCAGACGGTGCCACCGAGCGCGGCAGGGCCGGTGTTGGACCAGGCGGCCCCTGCCGCCCAGCCGACCTGGCCGCGCGTGGTGGGAGTCGTGCTGGCCGCGGGCTTGCTCGGGGCGCTGGTGTGGCTGGTGGTGAGGGGGTGGGGCCGGGTGCCAAAGGAGGCGCTGCGGCCCGACTGGTGGCTCCTCGCGGCGTCGTTCGCGCTCTTCCGCTTCGCGGTGCTTGTGTCGCGCTTGCGGTGGCTGGCGGTGCTGCGGAGCCTGGGCGGCCGCCTGTCGGTCGGCCGCGCGTACGTCATCGGCGTGCTCTCGCAACTCGGGCGCTATGTGCCCGGGAAGGTGGCGATCGTGGCGACGAATGTCTACCTGTGCGCACGCGAGGGCATCAGCCTCCGCGTGGCCGTGATGGCCGCGGCCTACGATCAGGCCCTGCTGCTCATCAGCGGGGGGATGATCGTGACTTTCTGGCTCGGTGTGTCGAGCCAGGTGCTGCCCGCGGCGTATCGCTGGGTGAGCCTGGGGGCCACGGCGGCGGGGATTGCGGCTCTGCACCCCCGGGTGGTGCGGGCCGTCGTGGCCGTGGCGGGGCGGCTCTTCCGCCGCCAGGTGGCCGTGGAGGGCCTGTCGTACGGCACGATGGCCAGGCTGGGCCTTGGGTACATCGTTGCCTGGGGGGCGATGGGACTGCCTTTCTACCTCTTCGTGGCCGCCTTCCACGAGATGCCGGCGGCGCGGGTGGTGGACTGCACGGGGATCCTGGCCCTGGCGCTGGTGGTGGGGCTGGTGGCGTTGTTCGCGCCGGCGGGGATCGGCTTCCGGGAGGGGGCGATTGCGGCCCTGCTGTCGGCGTACATGCCGTTGCCGCTGGCGGCGGCCATCGCGCTGGCTTTCAGGGTGCACTTGGTGCTTGGCGAACTGTGCGACGTCGTGGTCGCGCTGCTTCTGCGGGCCCGGCAGCGAGGGCCGGCCCGCGCGCTTGAGGACAGGAGGCATGCGTAACATGGGGTCTGATGCGAGGAAGCCGCTGCGTGGATTGGTTCTGGGGCTGCTGGCCGTCGCAGGCGTCTACGGCCTGCTCGGGCGCTGGAACTGTCTGGTGGACATTCCGCGCCACCAGGCGGGGGTGTATGGCATGGTGGCGCGGAACTACCTGAAGTACGGCTACGAGGGGCTCGGCCTGGCGCAGATCTCGTCGCCAGGGCCTGTCCTGCCGCCCGAGCAGCGGGTGTACTACCAGAATCACCCGCCGCTCGCGCCGCTGTTGAGCTCGGTGGGGGTCGCGCTCTTCGGGCCGCAGGCGTGGGCCGTGCGGCTGCCGCACCTGCTGTGCGGGCTGGCGCTGGTGGGGGTGCTGGCCGCGCTGGCGCAGCGGGTGGGCGGCGGCACGTCGTGGGCCTGGGCCGCGGTGCTGGCCGCCGCGGTGCCCATCGCGGTGAAGTACGGCGGGGCGTTCGTGGACGTTGTCGGCCCGCCGCTCGTGCTCTGGTGTGCGCTCGCCTCGCTGTTCTACCTGCGCTATTGCGAGACGGGAGCGAGGCGGGACTTCGGGCTGCTCGCCGGGGCCTGCGCGCTGGGGCTGCTGACGGACTGGCCGGCCTACGTCCTGTGCTTCGCCTTGGCGGGTCACGCACTCGTTTATCGCTCGAAGGCGCGGCGGTCGGCGATGCTGGCGCTGCCCGCCGTGGCGGTGGCCTGCCTCGTGGGGTTCCTGGCCTACGCGCGGGCGATCCCAAAGGAGGGCAACCTGCTCCAGCCCATTGGCGAAGCCTACCGCGGCTGGATGGTCGGCGGGGGCGTGCCCGAGATGGAGCACGTGCCGGTCAAGGCCCTCGCGGTGGACTTCCTCGGCAAGTTCCTCGTGCAGCTTTCGCCGCTGTGCGTGCTGGCGCTCGTGTGGCTGGCGCGGAAGGCGTGGCCCGCGGCCTGGACGCGCGAGAACCGCCGCGAGCAGCACGTGGTGCTCCTGTGGCTGTGGCCGCTGCCCTACGTGGCGGCGTTCCCCACGATCTTCTACGCCCATGCTTACTATCACCTGCTCTTTCTCCCCGCGGTGGTGGTCACGGTGGCGCTGGTGGTCGAGCCGTGGGTTCGCGGGGGAGGGGGGTGGCGCGCGGCCGTGGCGGGTGCGGGCGGGGTGTTCCTGCTGCTGAGTTCCTTCTACGTGGTGACGGAGACGGATCGCTGGGAGCCGCTGCGGCACCGGCAGGTGCGCTGGGCGGCGGACCTCGCGCGGCACACGGCGTTCGAGGAGGAGAGCGCCTTCGTCCTCCACTACGCGCAGCAGATGCGCTTCGTCGCCGACCGCCGGGTGGCCGAATACATGGACACGCCGGCCAAGGTCGTGGAGCTGAGCCGGGCGACGAAGGTCTTCGCACCCCTCGCCCATCCCTTTGGCGACGCGGCCCTCGGCGGGGAGTTGCTGAGGAGAGGCCCGGCGACGCTCTGCGGCTCCCTGGTGGCCTTCGGTCCCGACGAAGGAGGGTCGTGGGCAGATGGCATCCTCGGGCGCCTGGAGAAGCAGGAGCTGAGCGCCGGGGTGTCGCTGGAGAAGCTGGTCTACACGGTGGTGCCGGCAAGGGACGGCTCGCCGCTGCTTTCGCTCGGCCCCACGCTCTCGGCGCTGCCGAGGACGCAGCCTGGGGACACGGTGGAGTGGCACGTGCGGTTCCTCGGCAACGAGGGCAAGGTGCTCGGCGCGGTCTCGATGCCGGCGCAGGCGTCGGCCAGCTACTTCGTCGTGGCGCCGAAGACCTGGCGCGAGGAGGGCGGTCGGGCGGAGCTGGCCCTGCGGCTGTGCACGACCGACGCCGCAACGGTCGGCCGCGGCACGCGGCTGATGCGTCTGGCGCTGCGCCTCCTCACCCTTCGCGCTCTCGGCAACCCGAAGCCCGTCGTTCGCTCGCTCGGCCAGGTTGAGCTGAACGTCCGCTGACCGGAGCAATCGCCAATCGGGAATCGCAAGTCGGAAATCTCTGTCTTCATGCTCCTCGACAACGCGTTCCTGCCCGACCCGCGGGTGGCGAACGAGGCGCGGAGCCTGGTCCGCGCGGGCTGCCGCGTGACGATTCTGGCGTGGGACCGCGAGGGGGAGCGGCCAGCCGTCGAGTGGTGGGACGGCGTGCGGGTGGAGCGCTTCGGCCCGCTGAGCCGGCACCACAGGGGCTCGGTCCAGGCGCTCTACTTCTTCGCGTTCTGGTGGCGCGTCCTGTGGCGGCTCCTGGAGGTGCGGGTGGACGTGATTCACTGCCACGACTTCGACACGCTGCCGGTGGGCTGGCTCGCGTCGGCGCTCAAGGGCTGCCGCCTCGTCTTCGACGCGCACGAGAGCTACGCCGACATGCTCGGCGGCAACGTGGCGGGCTGGATCAAGAGCGTGGCGGCGCGGGTCGAGCGCCTGCTGTGCCGCCGGGCCGACGCGGTGCTGACCGTGGGCGAGCTGCTCGAGGCCGAGCTGCGCCGGCGCGGGGCGCGCCGCACGTGGGTGGTGGGCAATTGGAAGCCGCTCGCGGAGTTCGCCCTCGACCCCGCGGCCGTGGCGGCCGAGCGCCGCGCGCTGGCGCCCGACGCCCGCCTCGTGGTCGCCTACATCGGCTGGCTGAACGCCGACCGTGGGATCGAGCCGCTGCTCGGCGCGGTGGCGGGGCTGGAGGGCGTGGCGCTGGTGGTGGGCGGGGACGGCACGCTGGCCCCGCGCGTGCGCGAGGCGGCCGCCCGCTGCCCGCGCATCCGCTACCTGGGCTTTGTTGACCCCGTGCGGGTTCCGCTGTATACTTGCGTGGCGGACGTGGTTTACCACGGGCTCGACGCGTCGAACCCGAACGCGCGGTACGGCGCGCCGAACAAGCTGTTCGAGGCCCTGGCAGCGGGCAAGGCGGTCGTGTGCAACGACTGCGGGGAGTTGGGGCGCATCGTGCGCGCGGAGGGCTGCGGCGTGGTCGCCGCCGGGCTGAGCGTGGAGGCCCTGACCCGGGCGCTCCGCGAGGTGCTCGAGCCGGCCCGGCTGGCCGACTGTCAGGCCCGCGCCCGCCGCGCGGGCCGCGAGCGCTACCATTGGGCCCTCGCCGAGCGCGCGCTCCTGGAGGCGTACGCGGCCATGGGCATCTCCCCCGAGGCAGATGAGCGCCATGACTGATGCCCGGTTCGACCTTCGCGGCCTCAAGCTCTCGGTCGTCATCCCCGTCTACAACGAGCGGACCACGATCGAGGAAATCCTGCGCCGCGTCGAGGCCGCGGGCCTCGCCCACGAGATCCTCGTCGTGGACGATGCCTCGACGGACGGCACGCGGGAGATTCTCCAGCGGCTTTCTGCCAGCACAGCCGAGGGCGGCGGCGCCACAAAGCTCCGCCTCCTGTGCCACGAGACGAACCGCGGCAAGGGCCGCGCCCTCCGCACCGGGTTCGACGCCGCCTCGGGCGACATCGTGCTCGTGCAGGACGCCGACCTGGAGTATGACCCCGCCGACTATCCCGCGCTGCTGAAGCCGATCGTGGACGGCGTGGCCGACGTGGTGATCGGCTCGCGGTTCCTGAGCGGTCCGCATCGCGTGCTCTACTTCTGGCACTACCTGGGCAACCGCTTCCTCACGACCCTCTCGAACGTGCTCACGAACCTGAACCTGACCGACATGGAGTGCTGCTACAAGGTGTTCCGCGCGGACGTGCTGCGGCGGCTGGTGCTGCGCAGCGAGCGGTTCGGGATCGAGCCGGAGCTGGTGGCCCGCGTGGCCCAGCTCGGGTGCCGCATCTACGAGGTGCCCGTCTCCTACTTCGGCCGCGACTACGCGCACGGCAAGAAGATCACCTGGACGGATGGCCTGGCGGCCATCTGGCACATCCTGCGGTTCTCGCTCACCCGGCCGCGGCGGAGAGAGCCCAATGCAAAGTGAAAAGTGCGAAATGCAAGAGGCAAAATGCCAGGAGCTCGCCCCACGGCCTTTCCTCCGCCGATTCTGCACTTTGCACTTTGCATTCTGCATTCTGCACTGAGGGTCTGGCATGTTCCTCATCCTCGGGGCCGGCCTGGCCGGCCTCAGCACAGCCTATCATCTGCGGCGGGGTGGGTGCCGAGACGTTGCGCTCCACGAGCGCGAGGAGCGCCCCGGCGGCCTCTGCCGCTCCGAGGCCCGCGACGGCTTCACCTTCGACCGCACCGGCCACTTCCTCCACCTCCGCACGCCCGAGATGAGGCGGCTGGCCAGCCGCCTCCTCGGTCGCGACCTGGCCACGGTCACCCGAAGCTCCTGGATCTGGTCGCAGGGCGTCTTCACCCGCTACCCCTTCCAGACCCACACCTTCGGCCTGCCCATCGAGACGGTCAAGGAGGTGCTCCTCGGCTACATCCAGGCCCGCTGTCGGAAGCCTCGGGAATGCGGAATGCGGAGTGCGGAGTGCGGAACGGGATCCGAAATGTCGGACCCGCTCCCCGAGCCTCGGCAGAGCTTCGAGCGATGGGTGTATGAGACCTTTGGCGCGGGAATTGCCAAGCACTTCATGATCCCCTACAACGAGAAGCTCTGGGGCCTGCACCCGCGGTTCCTCACCACCGAGTGGATGGGCCGCTACGTGCCCCCCGCCCCCATCGAGAAAGTGCTCGAGGGGGCGCTGACCGACAAGGCGGCCGGCGAAGGCTACAACGCCACCTTCCGCTACCCGCGCGAGGGCGGCATCGAGGCCCTCGTGCGCGCCCTGGTGGCCCGGGTCGGGTCGGTTCACACGGGCTCCGAGGCGGCCGAGGTGGACCTGCGCCGTCGCCGCGTGCGCTTCGCCGACGGCTCCCGCGCCGACTACGAGGCCCTCGTGAGCACCCTGCCCCTGCCCGAGTTGGTGGCCCGGCTCCGTCCCTTGCCCGAGGGCCTCCGCGCCGCGGCCGCGAAGCTGCGCTGGACATCGCTCTTCGCCGTGAACCTCGGCCTCCGCGCCGACCCCACCGAGGGGCGGCACTGGGTCTACGTGCCCGAGCGCGGCTTCCGCTTCTACCGCGTCGGCTGCTTCTCGAACGCCGCACGCTCGATGGCCCCGCCCGGCCACGCCGCCGTGTGGAGCGAGGTGACCCATACGGCACAGCGCCCTCTGGACCGCCAGCTCGCCCGCCGCCAGACCCTCGACGGCCTGAAGGAGATGGGCTGGCTGCGGAGCCGCCGCGACATCGCGACCGAGTGGCTGCTCGACATCCCCTACGCCTACGTGACCTACGACGCGCATCACCGCGCCGCTCGCCGCACCATCCTCCGCCACCTGGAACGCCGCGGCGTCTACTCCATCGGTCGCTATGGGCGGTGGGAGTACTCGTCCATGGAGGACGCGATCCTCCAGGGCCGCGAGACAGCGCAACGATTGCTTGAGAGGCACCCGACGTGAGTCCGCAAGACGAATCCAGGCCCGCCATCTCGATCCTCATTCCCATCTACAACGAGGAGAAGATCCTCGAGGAGAGCGTGCGCGACCTCGTGAGCGGCGTGGACCGCTTCGGCCTCGCCTACGAGCTGGTGCTGTGCGAGAACGGGAGCAGGGACCGCACCGTGGAGATCGGCGAGCGGCTGAGCCGCGAGCTGCCCGCGGTCCGCCTCCTCCGCTGCCCCGTGCCCAACTACGGGGCGGCCCTGGCGATGGGCATCCGCGAGGCGCGCGGCGAGAACATCGTGTGCTTCGAGATCGACTTCTACGACGTGCCGTTCGTCGAGATCGCCCACGTGCTGCTGAAGAAGTACGACGCGGTGATCGGCTCGAAGCGCGCCCGGGGCGCCCGCGACCGCCGGCCCTTCATCCGCCGCCTCATCACCTGGGGCTTCAACCTCTTCCTCCGCATCGTCTTCCGCTTCACCGGCACCGACACCCACGGCATCAAGGCATTCCGCGCCGCGCCCGTCCGCCCGCTCGTGGACGCCTGCAAGACCGACCGCGACGTGTTCACGACCGAGCTGGTGATCCGCATGGAGCGGGCCGACCTGCGCCTGTGCGAAATCCCCCTCGAGATCGAGGAGAAGCGGCCCGCCCCCGTCAACATCCTGCGTCGCGTGCCCGGCGCCCTCAAGGGCCTCTGGCGACTCTGGAAGGCCACGCGCGGCATCAAGCGGCCCGCACACCCGATGGAAACCGCCTCCACGAAGCAGGTGGAGAAGTGACGAGCCACAGCGACCTTCCCAACGCCCTGACCGTGGACCTCGAGGATTGGTATCACTCGGTCCTCGAGGTCGAGCCGAGCGACTGGCCGCGCCACGAGGACCGCGTGGTGCCGGCCACCGAGCGCCTCCTGGGGTGCCTGGCCGAGCGGGGCGCCCGGGCCACCTTCTTCGTCCTCGGCCACGTGGCCGAGCGCCACCCCGAGCTGGTGCCCGCCATCGAGGCGGCCGGCCACGAGATCGCTTGCCACGGCTACGCCCACCGCCTCGTCTACACCCAGTCGCCCGACGAGTTCCGCGACGACCTCCGCCGCTCCCTCGATCTGCTTCGCACACAGGCGAAGGGCCCGATTCGCGGCTACCGCGCCGCCTACTGGTCGATCACCCGGGCGTGCCCCTGGGCGCTCGATGTCCTGGCCGACGAGGGGCTGGCCTACGACTCGAGCATCTACCCGACGCGGACGAGTCTGTACGGGGTGCCCGACGCGCCGCGCGCGCCGTTCCGCCTGCGCACGCCCGGCGACCGTGAGCTGGTCGAGTTCCCGCCCTCGGTCCTCCGCTTCCCCGTGCGCAACCTGCCGTTCGCCGGCGGCATCTATCTGCGCCTGCTGCCCTACGCCTTCGTGCGGTGGGCGATGCGGCGCTTTCGCCGGGCGGGCCGGCCCGCCCTGGTCTACATTCATCCGCCGGAGTTCGACCCCGGCAAGCCGCGGCTCGCACTGCCGTTCGGCAGCCGTGTGCTCCACTATGCGCGGCTCGACGCCTTCCGCGTGAAGGTGCCGCGCCTGCTGGCCGAGTTCGCCTTCGGGACCCTGGGCGAGCTCTTCGACCGTTGCGCCGCGGACGCGTCGCTCCCGACGTGGTCGCTGGCGCGGGACACGCATTGATGGCCCGACACCCTTGGTAGCTCGCGATGGAAGACAACGCTCAAGCAGGCCAGCCGATCGGGGACGCGCAGGCTGCCACGGCGCGCCGCCGGCGCCGCGTGGTGCACCATGTCCTGCTCGTTCTCGCGTTGGCCCTGCTGGTGCGGCTGCCGCTGACGCGGTTCCCGATGGGCTCCTCGGCGGGCACGGTGGCCTACGTGGGCCAGCGCTGGCTCGAGGGCGCCGTGCCGTACCGCGATGCGTGGGACCACCGGCCGCCCGGGCTCTACCTGCTGTCGGGCCTCGTCGTGCGCCGCCTCGCGCCCCTGGGCGCGGCGGCCGAGCAGGGGCTCATCCGCCTGCTCCTGGGGCCGAGCGCGCGGGTAGTGCGCATCACCCCGGGCGAGGCCATGCCCGAGACGTGTCGCCTGGCGATGTGGCTGATTGACCTGGCGACGGTGCTGCTCGTCTACCGCCTCGTGCGCCTGTGGACCGGACACGTCGAGGCGGTCGTGGCTGCCGGGATCTGCGGCTTCTTCAGCGGGGCGTTCCTGGTGCAGGGCGACTGCCTGGGCGCCGGGCCGCCCGTGAGCTGTCTGGCGGTCCTGGCGATCCTGGCGGCCCTGCGTTCGGAGGGGCGCCGGCCGCGATGGCTCGCCCTCAGCGGACTGGCCTGCGGCCTTGCCGCGTGCTTCGACCTCACGGCGCTTCTCTACGCCTTGGCCGTCGTGCTGTGGGCCGCGTCGAGCACGCGGGGGGCGGACCCGGCCGCGAAGCGATGGCTGCTGCGGCCGGCCCTCGTGGTGGGGGCGGCGCTGCTGCCGATGGCCGGCTTCGCCGCCTACTTCTGGGCGCGCGGCGCGTTCGGCGACTTCTGGCGCAGCGCCGTCGTCTACAATGTCCTCTACCGCTGGTTCCCCGTGGCCACGCGCACGCCGGCGTACTACTGGCAGGTCGTCCGCTCGCTCGCCCCGGAGCAGGGGGCGCTGTGGCTCTTCGCGGGCGGCTGGGCCTTGCACGCCTTCTCGATGGGGTTCAGCCGCCACACGCGGCTGGTGGCCTACTGGGGCCTTTGCGCCGTGGCGGCCGCGCTCGTCACCCGCCAGCTCGATGCGGCCTACTTCCAGCAGACCGTTCCCCCCCTGGCCATCGGCGCCGCGCTGGCCGCCACCAACCCCTCCGAGCGCTTCATCACCCGGGACGCGCGGGGCCGCCTCGAGACCCGCAGCCTCCTCCTGGTGCTGCTGGCGGCGGGCATGGCCTTCGGCTTCCTCTACACCGAGTGGCGAGCCTTCCGCACCCACGCGTCGCGCACCGACTCGCGCGCCGACCGCGTCGCAGTGTCCGTCGCCAACATGATCCGCGACCGCACGATGGCCGGCCAACCCATCTACGTGTGGGGCGTCGGGCCCCAGATCTACGTGCTCGCCGACCGCCCGGCCGCCCACCGCCTCTTCTACAACCGGCCCCTCAACGTCCCTTGGGTCGTCAACGAGTTCTTCGGCGGTCCTGAGGTCTTCGACGACATTGGGCGGGCGCTCATTCGCGCGGAGCCGGCCTTCTTCGTGACCACCGAGGCGGCTCTGCTGAGCGCCCCCGAACACGGCGGCCCGCTCCGCGAGTGGGCCGAATTCCGCAACAAGCACTACGACCTCTGGCGCATCGAGGAGACGCGGCCCTACGTCGTCTACCTCCGCAAGGACCGCGCCCTGCTCCCCTGACCGCTCGCCTCAGGCGCTCAGATGATCAAATCTCTCCCCCTGGGTTTGATCATCTGAACCCCGACAGGCCGCCAGCGTAACCACTGGATGGGTAATGCTTTATGGCGTTCGGGGAGGAGTTCCCTCCCCCCCTCAGATGATCAGCGCCGATCCGCGGCGCGCGGCTCAGGCCTCCCAGTAGCGCTGGGCGGCGAGAGCCGCGAGGGCCTCGCTACGGTAGAGGCCGCGGCGCCAGTTGCGGCGCAGGCGCAGGACGGTGCGCAGCATGGGCCCGGCGTGGCGGAGCGCCCGCACGGTGGACGCCCCCTGGCGCTGGAGGCGCACGGGGATGCGGCGGATCTCCAGGTTGTACTTGAGGGCGATGTAGAGCAGCTCGATGTCGCCGCCGAACCGCGCATCGGTGAGCAGGGGGAACAGGGCGTCGGCCACGTCGGCGCGGAAGCCCTTGAGGCCCGCCTGCGAGTCGGGGATGCCGCCCGTGACCAGCAGCCGCACCGCGTGGCGGAACAGCCGCGACGTGAGCCGCCGCGCCCACGGCAGCCCCTCGCTGTACAGGCTGTCGGGCAGCGTGCGGTCGCCGATCACCACGTGGAACCCCCGCTCGTTGACCAGCCGCTCGGCGTAGAGGAGGGCGGAGCGCTCGAAGGGCACATCGGCGTCCGTGAAGATGCGGCACGAGCCGCGGGCCGCCTGCATGCCCTCGCGGATCGCCGCGAACTTCCCGCGGTTCTCGGGGAGGGACACGATTCGGAGTTTCCCGCTCTCCAACTGCCGCAGGATGGCGAGGGAGTCATCCGTGCTCCCGTCGTTGACGGCGACGATTTCGTGCTCGGGGCACCTGGGCTCGAGGAAGGCGGCCAGGGCGCGCAGGCTCTCCTCGAGGAAGCCCGCGGCGTTGTAGACCGGGATGACGACCGACAGGCGCATCACGTGTTCCCCGCAAGAGCGTAGAGGAGGTTCCCCAGGGGCTGGCCCGCCTGCCACTCGGCGGCGTCGAGCCGCTCGGCCAGCGGCCGCGACAGGGCGCTGACGAAGGGCGCCAGGCCGCAGAAGCGCCCGACCCGCCGCACGGCGAGCCCCGCGGCTCGCAGCACCCGCTCGAGGCGCTCGGCCGTGAATCGCGTCACGTGCTGTCTGCCGCGCATGGGCGGCGAGAGGCGCAAGGCATCCATCAGCCACTCGATCGCCGGCCACAGGCTCTGGTAGTTCGGCGTCGTGACGAGCAGCACGCCCTCGGGGCGCAGCAGGCGGCGGACGAGCCCCAACAGGTCCACCACCTGTCGCGCGGGCAGGTGCTCGATGAGTTCCATGCACACGATGAGGTCGAAACTCTCGTCGGCGAAGGCCATTTCGTTGGCCGGCCCGAGGTGGAAGCGGAGGTCGGCCATCGCGAACTGCGCCCGCGCGAAGCGGAGGGCCTCCTCGTTGGTGTCCACGGCGTCCACCACGGCGCCTTGCTCCGCAAGAAAGTGGGCGACGACGCCCGAGCCGCAGCCGACGTCGAGCGCGCGCATCCCGGCCCGCGGCCGGGCCAGGGTGCGGACGAGCTCAAGCTTCCGCTGGTGCCAGAAGCGCTGCGCCGCCGGCCCCTGGGTGAGTGCGCGGTACTGGTAGTCGCCCGGGATGGCCACCGGGCCTGGCCCGAGCCTAGTCGAGGGCTCGCCCCGCCGCCACGGCCTGGCCGGTTCGCTGCTCATGGTCCGGCCTCGTTCCGGGCGGCCGCCCGCCGTGGGCGCGACCAGCGCCGCAGCGTGGCCTCCAGCAGCCAGGCGGCGCCGAGCGCCACGACAACGAGATGATAGCACGAGTAGTGGCACATGCCCAGCCCCGAGAAGATCGCGAACGCCGGGAGCGACAGCGGCAGGCTGAAGCACACGAGCTTCAGAAGCCACCAGCACTGCCGCGCCGCCAGCAACGCGAGCACGGGCAGCACCAGCACGCCGTGCATCGGCACGTCCACGCCGGCCGTCCCCACGCTCAGGCGGGGAGGGGTCGTCTGCCACAGGATGCGCCAGGCCCGCTGCGCCAGGACGCCCAGGTACCAGAGCGGGTCGCGCGCGATGTCGCCCAGCACCTTGTCGCGCACCACCTCCTCGTAGTGCGGCAGCTCGTACGGCGTCTTGTAGTAGTGCCGGCCCTCGTCCCAATAGGTGTCCTTGAAGAGCGACCGGGTCCTCTTCGTCTTGGGGATTTCAACGCCGTACTTCTCCTCGAGGAGGGGGAGAGCGTAGTCGGCGGCCGCCTGGTCGTCCCAGGCGTAGCCGTGCTTCTGGCCGAAGTCGCCCAGGCCGCACCAGATGGGGTGCCAGAAGAGGTGGCTCTGGGCGCGCGGGCCGGGGTAGGGGTGGCCGCCCGCCGCGGCGACCGCGCGCCGCGCCTGCTCGTGCTTCGCGTCGAACCACGCCGACCAGCCCCACCCGCCCAGCAGGTAGGCCGCGAACAGCACGCCGACCAGGCCCACGCGGACGAGCCAGCGCGCCCCCGACACCGCCAGGTAGCACGCCATCGGCGACAGGATGAGCGCCAGCGGCTCGGGACGCACCTGCCTCACGCTGGCCAGCAGCAGCCCCGAAGCGACCGGCACCGCCCATAGATACCAGGGTGATACCTTGCGCTCGCCCAGCAGCGGCACGTGGAGCGCCAGGAGCGCCACCGCCGCCGTGATCGGCCAGCCGAACGTGTTCTCCCGCAGGTACGCCTCGTGCAACTGGAACGGGTTGGAGCCGAGAAGCAGCACCAGGATGCTCCCCAGCACCGGCTGGCGGATGAACCAGAAGGCGGCGAACAGCCCCACGAGCGCGAGGGTGAACGCAAGCCCGTTGGCCGGCCGCACGCTCGGGTCCTTCGGCGAGCCCCTCAGCAGCGCGTCGGGCAGGTAGAGGAGCGCCGTGCCCAGGCTGCCCGAGCGATAGCTGTGCTGCCACTCCATCAGCAGCGTGTCGCCGTGCTTTGCGAGAACCTCCCGCGCCCCCTCGCGGCTGAACACCACGTCGTCCTTCTCCGTCGCGACCGGGAAGAGACCCAGGTAGTAGAGAAAGTAGACGAACTTCTCCTGCATGAGCTTGCCGGTGGACGCCTGGAGGCGGTAGCGGGCGTCGAGGCGGTCACCGGCCCGGTAGAACGTGTATTGCCAGAGCGGGATCAGCAGGCAGCCGAGCGCGAGGGTGAGCGCCCGTGCCCGTCTGCCCTCGGCGAGGTGCGACTGCCGCTCCAGATTGCAAATGGGGACAGTCACCTATTTTTCCTCACGTATTCCCTCGGTCGCTTCGGCTTTCCACGCGACGACGTTGTGCTGGGGCAGGATGGGCCGGGCGATGGCCTCGAAAGGGCGGACGAGGGCCCGCGCTAGGGCGCTCCGCGGCAGGAGCGAGCGGATGGCGAAGTGCGGCCCGAACGCCGCGCGCAGCAGGCGCCGCAACTCGAAGAGCGAGAGCAGGCGCTTGCTGCGATAGGGCTTTCCCCGGCGCCATCGCACGTAGGGCTCCATCCAGCGCCGCGGCAGCCAGCCCACGCCCCAGAGCTTCACGTGCGGCTCGCGCGTGAGCAGGGTGAAGCGGTTGGGCGAGTTGAAGAAGAACAGGCCGCCCGGGCGGAGGGCCCGGCGCACCTCGCCCAGCAGCCGCTCCTGGTCGGGCACGTGCTCGACGACGTCGGTCGCGTTCGCCAGGTCGAAGCTCTGCTCGGCGAAGGGGAGCTCGAGCGCGGAGGCGGCGACGAAGGCCACGTTCGCGATCCCGGCCTCGGCGAAGCGCTTCTTCGCCAGCAGCAGATCGGTCAGCAGGATGTCGAGTCCGACCGCCAGGCGGGCCCGCCGCGCCAGGGCGAAGAGGGCGCTCCCCGCGCCGCAGCCGACGTCGAGGGCCGAGGCGTCCATCGGCACCGTGCGTCCGGCCGCCGCGGCGTGGCAGGCGATCTGTTCCCAGCGGCGCGCGCCGCGCTGGGGGGCCTCGGCCTCGTGCTTGTCCCAGAGGCGCTGAAGGGCGTCCCCCTCCTCGCGGTGATACAGCCCCCAAAGCTCGCGGTAGGAGCTGTCGAGCCAGCGGCGGATCACCTCGAGGCAGAAGTCCCCGTGGCGCGGGCCTTCGGGCGGGTCGGGCCGGAAGTCCGGGATGCCGTGGATGACCTCGAAGGTGCGCGGGCACGCGGGGCAGGTAAGCCCCGCCGAGGCCACTGTGAGCGCGCCCCGGCACGCTGGGCATCGGAGGAGGGGAAGCAGCTCCGCCATTTCGGATTCCGGATTTCGGATGTCGCTCTCTCCCGGTGGCCTTCGCGTTGAGGGTACGCGCCGTCCGCGCCCCTGTCAAGTTCCCCTCGCCGCTTGCGAAAGGGCATGGGCCGTGGTATTATCCCTTCCGCGTTGATGTACGGCGTCTCCTCGCCCCTCCGGAGCTTGCAGGGAGCATCCATGGACAGCGGCGAACAGGGTGCGTGTGGCATGCGGCGAACCGTCCTGTGGGTCGCCGCTGTCGTCCTGGCCACGTTCCTGGTGCGGGTGCCCACGTTCCGCCTGCCGCTCGACCAGGATGGCTCGGTGTTTGCCACCGTGGCGACGACGTGGGCGGATGGAGGCCTGCCCTACCGCGACGCGTGGGACCACAAGCCGCCACTGACCTATCTGGTCTACCGCGGCCTGTTCCTCTTCGGCCCCGCCACAGGCCCCGGGGTGAACTTCACCCTGCGGGTCGGCTCGGCGCTGTGCGACGCGGCGGCCGCGGTGCTGCTGTTTCTGCTGGCGCGGCGGTTCTTTGGCTTCCGGGCGGGGGTCGGGGCGGGGCTGGTCTACACGGTGTTCGCGGGGATGCCCATCCTTCAGCTCGAGGCGTTCCAGCCCGAGCGGCTCGCTGTCCTGTGCACCGTTGCAGGGGTGCTGGCGGCGGTGGCGTATGCCGATTGCCGCAGGTATTCGCTCGCGGCCCTGAGCGGGCTGCTGTTCGGCTTCGGCTTGATTGCCAAGCAGATCGTGGCCCCCGTGGGCGTGCTCGTGTGGGCGTGGCTCACGTGGGACGCCTTCCGCGCCGAGGGGCGGGCGGCCGTCCGCCGCGTCGTCATTCACTCCGTCCTGCTCGCCGTGGGGGCCGTGCTGCCGTGGGGGCTGTGCGTGGCGTACTTCGCGGCGCACGGGGCGTTCGGGGAGTTCTGGGAGTGCACCTGGCGCTTCAACCTGTTCTACGCGGAGGAGCATCGCAAGGGCTCGCTCCTGGCCGGCGCGGTGACGGCCGCCAGGACGATGGTCTTTGACCACGGCTTCCTCTGGCTCTCGGCCCTCGGCGGGATGGCGGTCGCCCTAGCTCGGCCGGCGTTGCGCCGCTGGGGCGTTCTCCTCGTCGGGTGGGTCCTCGTGGCCTTCCTGGCGCTGATCCTGCCCGGCCAGTTCGCCTACTACTACTACGTGCCGACCGTGGCGCCGCTGGCCATTGCCGCCGGCGTGGCCCTGGGCGGCTTGTGGCGGGCGGCTCGGACCTCCCCGGCGGCCGCCGTGGGAGCCGCACTGGCCGCGCTGGCGCTCCTGGCCCCGTTGGGCCTCGCCGCGAAGCGCTCGCACGCCGTCCTCGTCGGCCACGTGCGCCCCGACCAGACGAATGTCGTCGTGGCCGACGTGGCGCGCTACGTGCGCTCGAAGACGAACGAGGGCGCCCGCATCTACATGCGCGGCGGGCGGCCCCAGGTCTACGTCCTCGCCGGCCGCCGCAACATCTGCCCCTTCCTCTACGACTTCTACTACGGCCTGCCGCCCGACAAGGCCTACCACTATCAGCCGCACAAGCTCGAGGCCATCCTCGAGGCCCTCGACCGCTGGCAGCCCCCGTTCATCGTCGTCACCACCCGGGGCGATGGGCCCGACACGGAGGTGTTCGGCGGCGCCTACGAGAAGCTCGGGGAGTACTTCCCCGAGTTCCTGAAGCGCCTGGGGGCGCAGTACGAGCTGGACAGGAAGTGGCCGGCGCGGCCCGTCTCCCTGATGGTCTTCCGCCGCAAGGAGGCGCCGTGACCGCCTTGGCGGGTGCCGAACGCTCATAGCTCGTTCCTCGTGGGCTCGACGACGAGGACGACGACGAGGACGACGACGAGTGAGCGACATCGAAGTCCAGACCATCACCACGGACGCCGCCTGGACGGAGCTGGAGGGGGAGTGGAACGCCCTCGTCGAGCGCTCCGCGAGCGCGACGGTGTTCCTCACGTGGGAGTGGCTTCGGCCCTGGTGGCGCCACTTTCGCCGCGCGGGCGACGAGTTGTGCATCCTGGCCGCGCGGGATGGGGCGGCGCTCGTCGGCCTCGCGCCGCTCTACCGCTGCCGCATCCGCGCCTCCTACGGCCTCGGCTCCCTGCGCCGCCTCGGGTTCCTGGGCGACCACTCGGGCGATTCGGAGTACCTGGACTTCGCCATCGAGCCGGGGCGCGAGGAGGAGGTGCTGCGGGCCTTCCTCGGCCACATCGAGACCGACCCGGCGGGCTGGGACCTCGTGCAGCTCTGGCTGCTGCCCGAGGGCTCGCCGAACCACGGTGTCCTGCGCCGCATGGCCGCCGAGCGCCACTGGCTGGTCGAGAGCCGCCGATGGCCCTGCCTCGCCATCCCGCTGCCGGGCGACTGGGAGAGCTACCTGGCGATGCTTCAGCCCCGCTTCCGCTCGAAGCTGCGCTCGCTCCTGCGCAAGCTGCCCGATGAGCAGGGCGCCTCGTTCGACCAGTGCACCGACGCGGCGGAGCTGCCGGAGCGGCTGGAGTCGCTCTTCGCGCTCCACCAGCAGCGCTGGCGGGCGCAGGGCAAGCCGGGCAGCTTCGCGTCGGAGGCCAGGCGGGGCTTCTACCGCGAGATGGCCGAGGCGTTCCTGCGGCGCGGCTGGCTCCGCTTTCACTCGCTGCGCCTGGGCGGCCGCTTCGTCGCCCACGAGTTCAGCTTCGAGCACCTGGGCCGCGTGTACTTCCTCCAGCAGGCATTCGACACCGCCTGCGTGGAGCTCAACGTGGGCACGGCGCTGAAGGCCCACGTCATCCGCGAGAGCATCGCCCGCGGTGCCCGCGAGTACGATTTTCTGGGCGGCGACGCCGCCTACAAGCAGAAGTGGGGCACGCAGCGGAACGAGAGCGTGTTCCTCACGCTGGCGCGCCCCACGGGCCGCACCCGCGTGCATCTCGGGCTGCCGCGCCTGGGCCGGCGGCTGCGCGATGGCGGGCGCGCACTGACACCCGCTCCGCTGCTTCGCCTGAAGCGCCGGGCGCAGGAATGGCTGCGCCGCCGGCGCTTGCCGCCCTCGGAGGGCCAGGAGGCGAGCGAATGAGGGTCGCCCTCGTCAACCGCTTCTTCCGCCGACCCGGCGCCGTGCCGAGCGTGGTCCGCGAGTGGGCCGACCACCTCGAGGCCGCGGGCCACGAGGTCGTCGTGTTCGCCAGCGACGTGGACGCGGCGCAGAGCTCTGCCCTGCGCACCTACGTGCCCGTGCGGATGGGCGGAACACGGGCCTTCGACCTGGCCGGGTGGGTCCTCGCCTGGAACGTCCGCAGGGCGCTGCGGCGGCAGGAGCGGGTGCCCGACCTCGTGCTCGCGACCGACTCGACGGCGTACGTCGGCGCGTGGCTGGCCTGCCGACGCCTCGGCGTGCCCGCGATCATGGCCTTCCAGGGCTGGGTCTACAGCCCGGGCAAGCGCGGCCTCTATCCGCGCACAGTGACCTGGGTCTACAAGTGGTCGGTGCGCTTCTGCGCGCGGCGGGCGCCGCTGATCGCGTGCATCAGCCGGGAAATCTACGACGGGTTCCGCAACCTGGGCGTGCCGCCCGAGCGGCTGTGGCTGGCGGCGAACTGCATTGACCTGGCGGCGTGGGACACGGGGAAGGCGGGCGCTCACCAGCGGGCAGAGCGGCGGCTCCTCTTCGTCGGCCGCTTCTCGCCCGAGAAGGGGCTGCGCTATCTCCTGGAGGCCCTGCCGGCCATCGTCGCGCGCTTCCCCCAGGTGCGGGTCGTGCTCGTTGGCACGGATGAGCCCGACGACGGCGAATTCCACCAGATGGCCCGCCGGCTCGGGGTGGCCGAGCACGTGACGTTTGGCGGCGTGGTGGCGCGCGAGGCTTTGCCGGCGATGTATGCGGAGGCCGATCTCCTGGTGGCGCCCTCGCTCGCCGAGGGGCACCCGCTGGCGCCCGTGGAGGCCCTCGCCAGCGGCACGCCCGTTGTCGGCAGCGACATCCCCGGCCTCAACGAGACCGTGAGCGACGGCTCGAACGGCTTGCTCGTGCCGCCGCGCGACCCCGCGGCGCTGGCTGAGGCCCTCTGCCGCGTGCTGGGCGACGAGGCGCTGCTCGACCGCCTCACACGCGCCGCGCGGCCCTCGGTCGAGCGTTATGCCTGGGAGCCGCGAATCCGCGAGCTGGCCGAAGTCCACGCGCGCCTCACCGCGCCCCGAGCGACGTGAAGGATGGTGCAGGGAATGCCCGACGGCCTGCGCGAAAAAGCGATCAGCGGCGCGAAGTGGCGGGTGCTCACCACCTACTCGACGAAGGGCGTGCAACTCGTCGGTGCCGTCATCTTCGCCTGGCTGCTGGACAAGAATGACTACGGCCTGATGGCCGCCGCGATGGTCGTCGTGAGCCTCATCCGCGCCTGCACCAGCCTCGGCATCCACTACGCCATCATCCAGCGCCGCGACCGCGTGCAGGAGGCGGTGGACACGGGCCTCGTCCTCCTCCTGGCCACGGGGGCCTTGAGCTACCTCGTCCTGCTGGCCGTGGGGCCGTTCACCAAAGCCTATGCTCTCGACAAGGCGCTGATGTTGGCGCTCGGCCTCCTGTCGTTCTTCCGCCCCGTCGCCGCCGTGACCGAGGGCGTCCTGTACCGGGAGTTCCACTTCGGGCGGCTGTTCGTCGTCGAGGTGGGCAGCATGGTGCTCAGCACGGGCCTGGGCGTCGGGCTGGCCTGGGCGCTGCCGGCGGGCAGCCGCTACTGGGCGCTCGCAGCCTCGGGCCTCACGCGCGAGGCCCTGCACTCGCTGCTTGGATGGACGGTGTCGCCCATTCGCCCCAAGCTGCGGTTCGACCGGGGCATGGCCAGGGACCTCCTGCACTACGGTAAGTACCTGTGGGGGGCCGCCCTCGTGATGGTGCTCTACGGCAATCTGGAGCGGCTTGTCCTGGTGGAGCTGCTCACGGTGGGCGCTCTGGGCCTCTACGCGTTCGCGGCCACCTGGGTGTCGCAGGCGGGGCTGATCAGCGAGACGATCTTCGGCAGCGTGGCCGTCTCGGTCTACGCGAAGTTGCAGGACGACGTGCCGCGCCTGCGGACGAGCTACTGCCGCATCGTGCGGCTCTCGGCGCTCCTCTCGACCGCGCTGCTGGGGGGCCTCGTGCTGTTGGCGCCCGAGGCGGTGCCGCTTGCGTTCCCCGTCCGCTGGCTGCCCAGCGTGCCCATCTTCCTGGTGTTCGGGTTGTTCTACCTCGTGCGGGCGGTGGACACCACGACGGGGCAGCTCTACGTCGCCGTGGGCAAGCCGAAGTACAACATGTACCTCGGCGTCGTGAACCTGGCTGTTCTGGCCGCGGTTGTCGTGCCGCTGGTGCTGTGGCGGGGCGCCGTGGGCGCAGCCCTGGCCCTCCTGATCGCCCGGGTCGTCACGATGGTCTGCAACGCCTTCGTCCTGCGGCGCGTGCTCCGGTGTCGGCTGAGACTCCTGGTCCGGGTGGTCACGCCCGCGTTGAGGGCGGCGCTCGTGATGGCGTTCGCGGTGTGTGCGGGCCTCGTCGCCGCCTATCGGCACTGGGGCCTCATCGGCTGGCTGCCGCTGGGCGGACTGGTCGTGCTGGGCGGCGTCGCCTATGCCGCCGGCATCTTCTTCTTCGAGCGCGAGCTGTTCCGGGAGGTGGTGACCCTGCTGCGCGACGCGCTGAGGGGCAAGAAGGCGGGGAGCAATGGGTGAGCCTGCCGAGCGCGATGCCCCGACGAGTTGTCCGCTCTGCGGCGGGACGGAGCGGCGGCGCCTCGTGACGAAGCGCGGCTGCGACGTCGTGCGCTGCCGCGACTGCCGCCTTGTCTACGTGTGGCCGCCCCCGTCGCGCGAGGAGGTCGAGGCCCTTTATTCGGCGGGGGACTACCACGCCGTCATTGACGAGTCGGAGCGGCGGCGCTACTTCGCCCGACGGCTTCGCCAGATCGAGAAGTTCGCCCCGCGGGGTGGCCGCATCCTTGACGTCGGCTGCTCGAAGGGCTACTTCCTGGAGGCGGCCCGGGCCAACGGCTGGGAGGCCGTGGGGGTCGAGTTGAACCGCCGAGCCGTCGAGGACGCGCGAGCGCGCGGTCTCGACGTGCGGCATGGCGACCTGTGCGACCTGGCGCTCGACGAGGAGAGCTTCGACGTGGTGACCCTCTTCGACGTCCTCGAGCACACGGCGGCCCCGCGGGCGCTGCTGGCCGCGTGCCGCGCGGTGCTGCGGCTCGGGGGCCTCCTGGTGGTGACGACGCCCGACATTGGGGGCCTGGTGCCGCGCGTCACCTACGGCCTCTTCGCCTGCACGCTGGGGGCGTGGGAGCATCCGACCCCGCCCGGCCACCTCGTGCAGTTCTCGCGGCGCACGCTGCGGCGGGCACTTGGGGCCGAGGGCTTCGAGGCCCTGCGGGAGCGCTCCGAGCACATCCCCATCGCCTACAGCGTCGGGAAGCTCGAGAACTCGATCATGGCCGTGTTGGCCGGCCGCCACCGGAACCCCCCGACGGCCGATGGCCGACGGCCGACGGCGGACGGAAGACGACAGTCGCCCCTCCGTCGGGTGCCGCGATACGGGGTGCGCGCGCTGTCGTGGCTGGCCATCGGGCTGGCCGGCCTGGCGGCGCGCGCCACGGGTTGGGGCGATTCGATGTTCGTCGCTGCACGGCGCACCCAGACCGAGGGCGGAAGGAGCGAGCCGCTTGAGAGCAGCTAGCGGCGAGCAGACATGGGCAGTTCAGGGGCAGGGACGAGGCCGGAGAGAAGAATTGCATACTTGTTCAAGTATGCAATTCTCTCCGTCAGGCACGGGCGTGCCGGGGGCGCGTCCGGGACGGCCCACGCTCCAGTCAACGGTCTCCCTGGAGCGAGAGAAGGAGTTGGCCGTTTGAACTCCGCACTCCGCACTCCGCACTCCGCAATCTCACACGTGGCGCCTTTCGCCGTGCTGGCGGGGGTGGTGCTTCTCACGGCGATCGTGGTGCCGCCGTTCTTCGAGACGCCGGTGTACGACGACTGGTCGTTCGCGCCGCAGGTGCTGCGGCTGGCCGAGACGGGGCAGCTCCGCTACATGGGCTACAACGTGCCCTGCCTGCTGAGCCAGGTGCTCCTGGGGGCGGGGTGGCTGCGGATCGTCGGGTCGAGCTTCTCGAACCTGCGGATCCTCAACCTGATGGTCAGCGCGGCGGGCGCGTGCGGGGCGTACGGGGTGCTGGCGGAGCTGGGTTGCGGGCGCCGCAGGAGCCTGCTGGGCGCGCTCGTGCTTGTGGCGAACCCGCTCTACGTGTTCTTCTCCTACGCCTGGATGACCGATGTGTTCTCATTGGCTTTCATGCTCCTCGCGTTGTGGGCCTACCTGGTCGCCTTCAGGCGGGGAGGGGGTTGGGCTGCCGCCCTCGCGGCGTTCCTGGCGTTGGTCGCGATCCTCGACCGGCAGACGATGGCGATGCTGCCGGTGGGGGTGCTGTTGTACCTCGTGTGGCGGCGGCGCGGTGCGCCGTGGGGCCTCTGGGCCGCGGCGGTCGCGCCGCTCGTCCTGGGCTTCGTGGGGGTGAAGCTCGCCGAGATGATCCCCGACTACCAGAAGACGGGGCTGCCGATGCCGTCGCTCCGCAAGCAGTACGCGGCCGCTCCGCGTGCGGTGAGCATCGGCCTGGGGTATCTGGCCTTCTCGCTCCTGCCGCTGGGCCTGGCGTACGGGCGGGCGCTGTGGCGTGCCGCGGCGCAGCGGCCCGGGCGCGCGGTGGTGGCGGTGGTGAGCGCGCTGCTGCTCGTGGCGGCCCTCGGCGCCCCGGGGCCGCGGCTGACGGAGGGCCGGCCGTGGACGTTCGACCTGGCCGCGGTTGCCTCGCGGGCGAGCGTGCCGTGGATCGAGCGCGGCAGCGGGCTCCTCATCGGGCTGGGCACCGACGTGTTGCCTCGGTCGGCGGGGCTGGCGATCGGCGCCGCGTCGTGCGTGTGGCTGGCGGTCCTGCTGGTGGCGTCGTGGGGCCGACTGGTCGCGCCCCGGCTGGCGGGCCGAGTGTGCCTCGAGCCACGGGGCGCGCGGTTCGGCCGGGTGGCCGCCGTGGCCCTCGCCGCGGCGCTGGCGCTCCTCGTGGCCGGGCTGCCGCTGCTGAAGCACCTGGCGTCGAGGCTGGTCACCGTCGCCTACGAGCGGGGCGCCGGGCGGGCGATGGGCCTCGACTACTGGCTCGCGACGGCTCGCGTGGCGACGGTCCACGCGGCGTTGGTCCTGGGCGCGGTGTTGGCGTTCGGCCTCAGCGAGTTGGGTTGGCAGGCGGCCGCGCGGCGCTCCGCGGCTTGGGCGGGCCGGCTCCGGGGCGTGTGGGTGCTGTGGGGCTTTGTCGAGCTCTTCGTCCTGGCGGTGCTCGTGGGCTTCGTCGGCGGCTTCGTCGGCGTGGTCGTGCTCCGGTGCCTCTGGCGCTGGCGCCGTGGGAAAGCGGAAATCCGGAATCCGGAATCCGAAATCCGAAACGGGGAGTCGGGGCCACTGCCCGACGGGCGAGCGTGGCTCGTGCTCCTGCCCGCAGGCATCTACGCCGTGTTCCTCGTCGGGTTGATGAGTCGCTGGGACATCTTTCCCCGGTACTTCCTGCCGCTGCTCGTGCCTGCCGCGCTGCTGGGTCTCGTCGTCGGGCGCGGGGCCAGGCCGTCGTGGCTCGCGCCCGGTCTGGCGTTCGCCGCCTTCCTTGTCTACGCGTGGGTGCGGACGGACCTCTACGTGACGCGGGTCGTGGCGACGGAGCGGCTGCGTCGGGAGCTGGTCGCCGAGGGCATCCCGCCGAAGCAGATCCGCGCGGGCCTGGAGATTGACGGCTGGCACTGGCGCTGGTACTGCCTCGACCACCCCGACGAGGGCGGCACGACGACGGGGCAGGCGTGGTGGCCCGGAGGCCTGACCCCCGCACTGGTGGAGAACTACGTCATCTCCGACCGTCCCGCCCCCTTGAACATGTGGGGGATAGACCTGTCGAACTACGAAGTCCTGCGCACGGAGGCGGTTCGGGCGAGGCTCTGGCCCCGCCCGTGCCCGCTCTACGTGATGCGCCGCGTGCCGCTCCTGGCCCCCGACTAAGTGCTTCGTTTCGCAATTGCCGTGACGTATGTTCGCCGCCGAGACGAAGCACTTCCATAGGGGCTACCGCCCCTCTGGTGTTGCGCGGTGCTGCACCTGCTCGCGCCGCTCCACTGTCCCCCCAAGCCCCCCGCAGAGTGGCCGCTTCGGGGCGCTTGATACGTCACTGGAAATCCGGATGCGGCCACTGAGCGCCCCCGCCACAGAATGCCAAGTCCAGGGAATGGAGGCTGGCACTCTGTGGTGGCACGCGGAGCGCCGGGAGGTGGCGGAACGCGTCTTGCGGAGGCGTAAGCTGCTGCCGTTGGAGCAGTTATGGCGGGGCAGCCCCTGGGGCGCCGCCTGCTCAGGTTGGGAGACACAGGATGCCAACCCCAGGGGTACGCGGTTGGCATTCTGTGGCGGAATCGCGGCGGGGCAGGGGGGGCCGTCGCGTTGGATGAAAGGCGGGACATATGGTAGAATTACTGCGATGAGCACGAGCGCTCCAGCACAAGCGGCGGAGGGAGCGGGCCGATGGTTGGCGCTCCTGGCGGCCATGCGCCCGCACCAGTGGACGAAGAACCTGTTAGTCTTCGCCGCGTTGCTCTTTGCCAGGAAGTTCCTGGAGCCGGAGGCGGTTCGCTTCATCCTCCTGAGCGTGGCGGGGTTCGCCATCTTCTGTGCGGCGTCGAGCGCGTCGTATCTCCTGAACGACGTGTTGGATGCGGAGGCCGACCGGCAGCATCCGCTGAAGCGGCTGCGGCCCGTGGCGAGCGGGGCGCTGCCGACGGGCCGGGCGCTGGGGGTCGGGGCGCTGCTGGCGGCTGGGGCGGTGGCCGCGGGGTTCGCACTCGGCGTGCCGTTCGGCGCCGTGGTCGCGGCCTACCTGGTGCTCCAGGTCGGCTATTCGCTGGTGCTCAAGCACGTGGTGATCCTGGACGTGTTGTGCATCGCGGCGAGCTTCGTGCTGCGGGCGGGCGCGGGGGCGCTGGTGATCGGCGTGGCGCTCTCCCACTGGCTGCTCATCTGCGCGGCGCTCCTCGCGCTCTTCCTGGCCCTGGCGAAGCGGCGGCACGAGCTGGTGGAGGTGGCGGAGGCATCGAGCCACCGGCGGAGCCTGGCCGACTACACGCCGCAGATGCTCGACCAGATGATCGCCGTGGTGACGGCCTCGACGCTGATGGCCTACACCCTCTACACGATTGACCGGGAGACGGTGGCGAAGTTCGGCACCGACAACCTGAAGTTCACCATCCCCTTCGTCCTCTACGGCGTGTTCCGATACCTCTACCTCGTCTACGCGCAGCGCGGGGGCGGCAATCCGTCGCGACACCTGTTGACCGACAAGCCGCTGCTTCTCGACGTCTTCCTCTATGCCCTCACCAGCGCCTGGATCCTCTGGCGCTGGGGCGGGAGCGGAGCCCCATGAGCAAAGTCGCCGTCCTCAAGGCCACGCCCGAGACCGTCCTCGACGACTACGGTCGCCTGCTGGGCCTGGCCGACGTGTCGGCTCATCTGCCCAAGGGCCGCGAGACGGCTCTGAAGATCAACATCTCCTGGCACCGCTTCTACCCCGCGTGCTCGACGACCCCCTGGCAGCTCGAGGGCGTCATCCGCGGCCTCGTGGCCGCCGGCTACCCCCCGGAAAACCTCTACGGCGCCCACAACCGCACCGTCGTCGTCAGCGCCCGGAAGGGCGAGGTCGCCAACAAGCACAAACCCGTCCTCGAAAAATACGGGGTCCGCAACGTCCACCTCTACGAGAAGGGCGAGGAGTGGGTGCGCTTCGAGCCGAAGCAGCACAAGTTCCACGTCCTCCACGAAATCTTCCCCGACGGCGTCAAGATCCCCAAGCGCTTCCTCGGCAGCAACATCGTCCACCTGCCGACCATGAAGACACACGTCTTCACCACGATGACGGGCGCGATGAAAAACGCCTTCGGCGGCCTGCTGAGCGAGCGGCGGCACTGGACCCACAGCCGCATCCACGAGACGCTGGTGGACCTGTTGGCCATCCAGAAGGAGATTCACCCGGGCCTGTTCGCGGTGATGGACGGCACGTTCGCGGGCGACGGCCCGGGCCCGCGGTGCATGGTGCCGCACACGCCGGGCTACATCCTGGCGAGCGGCGACCCGGTGGCCATTGACGCCATTGCGGCGAAGATGATGGGCTTCGACCCGCTCGGGCTCGACTTCCTCCGCCTCGCCCACGAGGACGGGCTCGGCTGCGCCGACCCGCGCGAGATCGAGGTCGTGGGCGAGGACATTGCGGGCGTGAACTTCGGCTTCCGCGGCAACCAGAACACCTTCGCCAGCCGCGGCCAGAAGCTCATTTACTGGGGGCCGCTGAAGTTCCTCGAAAGGCTCCTGCTCCGGACCTTTCTCGTCCCCTGGTCCTACGCCGCCTCGATCCTCTACCACGACTTCTACTGGTATCCCTTCATCGGCCGGCGACGGGTGCGCCAGGCCCTGAAGACACCCTGGGGGAAGCTTTTTGAGCGCTACGAGTGACACGGCGGGGCGTCGAGAGGCGGCCGCTGCCACCGCCGCGGACGCGAAGCCCAGGACGGCGCGCGGCGAGATGGCGTTGCTCGTCGCCATTCTCGCGGTGGCCGCCGCGCTCCGCCTGTGGGGCATCGGCCACGACCTGCCATTCGTCTACTACGGCGACGAAGTCCACAAGATGAACCTCGCGATGGGCTTTGGGACCGGCGACCTCAACCCCCACTGGTTCCACAAGCCGGCGCTGTATATGTACACCCTGTTTCTCCAGTTCGGCGCGTACTTCCTCGGGGGCTGGCTGCTGGGCGTGTTTCCGAACGCCGATGCCTTCGCCGTGCACTACTTGCAGGACAAGACGGTGTTCGCCCTCTGCGGCCGGCTCACCTCGGCCGCGTGCGGCATCGGGTGCGTGCTGGTGCTCTACCGGCTCGCGCGCCGCCACTACGGCAGAGCGACGGCTCTCGTGGCCGCGGGCCTCCTGTCGGTCGCCTACGCCCACGTGCGTTCGTCGCACTTTGCGAAGGCCGACCAGCTCGCCGCGCTCTTCACCCTGCTCGGCGCGCTGTTCATCTTCCGGATCGCGGAGGCCGGGCAGTGGCGCGACTACTTGCTGGCCGGCCTGTTCCTGGGGCTCGGCACGGCCTCGAAGTACACGCCGATCCTGCTCGCCGTGCCGCTCTACGTGGCCCACGTGGCCTACTGGCGGCGCAGCGAGGCCCCGTGGTGGAGCAAGGTAGCGGGCGCGCGGCTCTGGGCGGCGGCGGGCATGCTTCTCCTTGCCTTCTTCGTGGCGTCGCCGTACAACTTCCTCGACTCGTTCTGGCTGCGCGAGAACGTGCTCCCGCTTCTCGGGCTGGGCAAGGCCAGCAACCTCTACCACGCGCGGGGTCCCCTGGGCGAACAGGGCCTGCCCGCCCGGCTCTGGCGCTGGTCCCAGGTCGTGTTCAGCCCCCACGCCCTCGGCCCCGCGCTGGCGACGGCGGGCTGCCTGGGGTTGCTCTTCGTCGTCGCCCGCCTTCTGACGGGCTCAAGGCAGGCCGAGCCTGTCGAGGCCCGCCGGCGGCGCCAGGACGTGGTGCTCCTGGCGTGCATCGCCACGCTGTGGGCGCTGGCCTCGGTGTTGTGGCACGTGTACGAGCCGTGGCTGCTCAACGGCCTCTACCCGTTCTTGTGCCTCAGCGCCGCCGTCCTGGTCGTCAGCGGCATCGAGCTGGCGTCGCGACGCGTCGCTTGGCTCAAGGAGCGGCAGGCCCTGGCCACCGCGGTCGTGGCCATCGCCCTGGCCGGCCCATCGGCCGTCTGGTCGGTGCGGCTGGGGTATCTGCTCGGTCTGCCCGACACCCGGACCCTGGCGTGCCGGTGGGTGGAGGCCCACGTGCCGCCACGCTCACGGCTCCTGCTGGACGAGTACGGCCCCAAGCTGTCGGCCACGCCGGAGAGCCTGGGCGGGCTGCTGGCAAAGGCCAAGGACCTGGAGAATTCCACGCCGTTCACCTACCATCTCTCGAAGTACTACAAGTATCGCATCCTGGCGGCCCGGTCACCGGGCTACGACATCACGGAGCTCAGCCACCTGTGGTGGCGCGATGAGCCCGAGGGGGACCGGCTGATCGTCCTGAACAACCCGGAGGACGCGGACTTCGGCAACCCTGCCAAGCCCCGCGGCGCGCTGTCGCTGCGGGAGTACGTGAGCCGCGGCTACCAGTACGCGGTCATCTGCTCGACCAACTACGCGCGGTATCTCGGGGTCGAGGGAGATTCCCATTACGCCAAGGTGGGCCAGTTCTACAGGGACCTGATGTCGCAGGGCGAGCCGTTGCACGAGGAGATGCAGTGCCCCGGGCGCAGCCGCGGCCCAACGATCCGCGTCTACCGCCTGCCCGAGCAGGCCCTCCATGCGGACGGAGGTGGCCCATGACGGCTTCCGGGCGCGACGGCGCCGCCGCGGGGGCGCCGGCAGGCCTGGCGCTCTCGATCGTGATCCCGGCGTACAACGAGAGCGCCGACATCGAGGCCGCGATGGAGGCCGCCGACGCCTACCTGCGCGAAGCCGGGCTGCACGGCGAGGTGGTCGTGGTGGACGACGGGAGCACGGACGACACGGCGCAGCTCGTGGCCCGCTACGCCGAGCAGCACCCGGTGGTGCGCCTCCTCCGCAACGACCGAAACCGCGGCAAGGGCCACTCGGTGCGGCACGGGGCGCTGGACGCGCGCGGCCAGATCATCCTCTTCAGCGACGCCGACCGCTCGACCCCGTTCAGCGAGGCCCCCAAGCTCCTCGCGGCGATCGGGTCGGGCGGAGCCGACGTCGCCATCGGCTCGCGGGCGCTCTCGGAGTCCCGGCTCGAGCGGCCGCAGCCCTGGTTCCGGCGAGTCATGGGCTGGGTGTTCCGCAACCTGGTGCGCCTCATCGTCTTGAGAGGGTTCCGAGACACCCAGTGCGGGTTCAAGGCGTTTCGTGCCGAGGCGGCCCGCGAAGTCTTCCGCCGCCAGACCCTCGAGGGCTTTGCCTTCGACGTCGAGGCCCTTTGGATCGCACGGCACTTGGGGTATCATATTAGGGAAGTGCCTGTGCGTTGGCTGGACTCGCGCGACTCGCGGGTCCATCCCGTGCGCGATTCGGCTCGCATGTTTCTCGATCTCGTGCGCATCCGCCTTCGGGCCCTGCGCGGCGTGTACCGGTAGGTTGTCAGGGGCCGCCCGTGTTCCGAGTGCCCATCTTCGTCGCCTGGCTGGCCATCGTCGTGCTGGTCACGATCCGCAGGCCGTTCTTCGGCTCCCTGGTGATCCTCGTGCATTACGTGCTCCGCGACGTCCTGGTCGCCGAGACCTACTGGTGGTTCCGCCACAACAGCAACTTCGAGCTCCTCTATCTGGCCACAGTCGTGGGTGTGCTGACCACGCGGGGCGGCCGCCTGGGAGAGTTCATGCCGTCCGGCCCCGTGGACTGGGGGGTGCTGGGCTTCCTGTTCGTGCTGGTCGCCGCCGCGCTGGTCAACGGGGTCGTGGTCGTGGGCCACAAGTACATTGACCTGTACTTCAAGGCCATGGTGCTGTACTTCCTGCTGTCGCGGTTGGCCGACACGCCGCGGCGGGTGACCACTGTGGCCCTCTGCCTGGTGTTCGCCACGGGCTACCTGGCGTACGTGGCGTGGCGCAAGTACCGCACCGGCGAGCTCACCATCGCCCGGCCGTACTGGTTCTCCAGCTTCCACGAGTTCGGGCTCCAGATCATCATCACTCTTCCCTTGGCCGGGGCGCTCGTGCTGGCGCGGTTCCGTCCCTACGTGCGCGTGCTCCTGTTCGCGCTGATCCCCCTCTTTGTCCTGATGGCCCTGCGTTCGTACTCGCGTTCCGCCTACCTGGGCGCGGGTCTGGGGGTGGCCATGCTGCTCTGGCACTACCGGCGCCATTGGTACCTCGCGTTCGCTGCCGCGCCGCTCGTCGTGTATGCTGTGCTGCACCAGCCGGCGCGCGTCAGCGCGCGGCTCGAGAGCATCTGGACCCACAAGACGGCCGAGGGCTCGGTTGACACCTCGATCGAGATGCGGCTGGAGCAGATGCGCACCGCCATGAACGTCCTCTCCTCCCACCCCGTGCTCGGCATCGGCCCGCGCCAGTTCTTCCAGCAGTACGATCAGTATGCTAACCCAGAGGACTTCGGCCAGCACGAGTGGACCTACACGATGCACAGCGTGCCCCTGCTGATCCTGTGCGAGGAGGGGATACTAGGCTTTGCCGTCTACTATGGGCTGATCGTCTTCGGCGCGATCCGCGCCGCCAGGCTCGCGGTGCGAAGGTCCCGCGACGTGCCGGGGCTCGAAACGGTCGGCATTGTTGGCGTCGGCGCGCTCATGGGCTATCTGGCCTACCTCGCCTACAGCCTCACGCAGCCGACCATGTGGACGATCAACATCTACGGCACGGTGGCGCTCGTCGAGGCGGCGCGCCGCGTGGTCGTCGCCCACTTCCGTGAGGCGGCGGAGGAGCGCGAGACCGTGCCGAGCGCTGCGCCCGGCTGGGCCCCGTCGCAGCCCACGACCCAAGTCCTCTTCCCCTGATGCCCCGCGAGGAGAGCGCGTGTGCGATACCTGGTCACGGGCGGCGCGGGCTTCATCGGCTCCCACCTCGTTGAGGCGCTCCTCGCCCGCGGCGGCGAGGTGGACATCGTGGACGACCTCTCGACCGGGCGCGCCGCCAACATCGAGCCGCTCAAGAGCGACCCGCGGTTCCACTATCACATCGACTCGGTGATGAACGGCCCGCTGGTTGCGGAGCTGGTGGACGAGGCGGATGTGGTGTTCCACCTTGCGGCCGCCGTGGGCGTCTTCCTGGTGGTCGAGAGCCCCGTCCGCACCATCGAGACGAACGTGCGCGGCACCGAGACGGTGCTGCGCCACGCCGCCAAGAAGCGGCGCAAGGTGCTGCTGGCCTCCACCTCCGAGGTCTACGGGAGCACGGTGAGCGCGCGCTTCCGCGAGGACGACGACCTGGTGCTCGGCCCGCCTACTCAGGGGCGTTGGAGCTACGCGTGCTCGAAGGCGCTCGACGAGTTCCTCGCCCTCGCCTACCACCGCGAGCGCGGGCTGCCCGTCGTCATCGCGCGCCTCTTCAACACCGTGGGGCCGCGGCAAACGGGGCGCTACGGCATGGTGATCCCGCGCTTCGTCGCCCAGGCCCTCGCCGGCGGGCCGATCACCGTCTACGGCGAGGGCACGCAGACCCGCGCCTTCTGCCACGTGGGCGACACGGTGCGCGCGCTGGTCGGCCTCGCCGGCGACGAGCGGGCCGTCGGCCAGGTCTTCAACGTCGGCAGCGACCACGAGGTCACCATCAACGACCTCGCCGAGCGCGTCCGCCGCATCGTCAACCCCGAGGCCCCCATCGTGCACGTGCCCTACGACGAGGCATACGCCCCCGGCTTTCGCGACATGCTCCGCCGCGTGCCTGACATCACGAAGCTCCGCCAGTTCCTCGGCTTCGAGCCCTCGATGCCCATAGACGGCATTATCGAGAGCGTCCGCGACCACATTGCGGCCCACGGCGACCGATGAGGAAATGCGGATTGCGGAATCCGGATTGCGGAATGCCGAATGCCGAATGTGGCACAGCCGCCCCCGGCTGTGCTGCCACAGGCAAGGGCGCCTGTGCCACACGCGCGGTGCTGCAATTCGTAGACGCGCTGCTCCGCGGCGGGGCCGAGCGGCTGCTCGTGGAGTTGGCTGTGCGCCTCGACCGCGCCCGCTTCGCCCCCGCCGTTGCGTGCTTCCGTCAGGAGGCGTTCGGCGCCGAGCTGGCCGCCGCGGGGCGCACGGTGCACGTCGTCCCAAAGCGGCGCGCGTTCGACGTCGGGTTGCTCTTCCGCCTCACGCGCCTGTTGCGCCGCGAGAAGATCGCCGCCGTGCACGCGCACGACCTCCAGTCGGCCACCTACGGCCTGCTGGCGGGGGTCGTGGCGAGGGTGCCCGTGGTGCTGACGGTGCACGGCCTGGGCATCTTCCGCCAGAAGCGCGCGGCCTGGCTTCTCCCGCGCCTGGGGCGATGGCTCGCCCGCGTGGTCTTCGTGGGCCACTGGCTCCAGCGCGCCGCGGCCGACGAGTTCGGCGTCCGTCCTCGCCGCCCGATGGTCGTGCACAATGGGGTGGACCTCTCCGCGTTCCAGCCCGGCCCGCCCGAGCCGGAGCTGCGGGCCGACATGCGGGTGGGGGAGGGGACACTGGTTGTCGGCACCGTGGGCAACCTGAGGGCGGTGAAGGACTATCCGTGCCTGCTTCGCGCCTTCGCCGTGGCCCGCGCGCGCGCGGCGAATGCGGTGCTGGTGTTCGTGGGCGAGGGGGCGGAGCGCCCGGCCCTCGAGGCCCTGGCGCGCGAGCTCGGCATCGAGCGCGCCGTGCGCTTCGCCGGGGCGAGGAGCGACGTGGCGCGCCTGCTGCGCCTCTTCGACATCTTCGCCCTCTCGTCGCAGACCGAGGGCATCTCGGTGGCGCTCCTCGAGGCCATGGCCACGGGCCTCCCCGCCGTCGTGACCCACACGGGCGGCAACCCCGAGGTCGCCATCGAGGGGCGGACGGCGCACCTCGTGCCCGTCGGCGACCCGGCGCAGATGGGCGAGGCGCTCGCCAGGCTCCTCGCCGACCCCGCTCGTCGCCGCGCCTGGGGGCAGGCCGCCCGCACGCGCGTCGAGGAGGAGTTCTCGCTCGACAGGATGGTGCGAGCCTATGAGGCCGTCTACGAGGAACTCACGCGGCGGCGCTGACGAGGTCGCCGTCCTCACCTACCACGCTCTCGCGGCGCAGGCGGGCGAGCTGGAGCGTCGCCCGGCCGGCACGCGGCTCTACGTCTTCACCCTCGACGAGTTCCGCCGCCATCTCGACCACCTCGCCGCCGAGGGGTTCACAACAATCTTGATGGCCGACTTCGTGCAGTGGCACCAGGGTGAGGCGAAGGAACTGCCCGAGCGGCCGATCGTCGTGTCGTTCGACGACGGCCACCGCAGCCAGGCCGAGCTCGCCCTGCCCGAGTTGCGGCAGCGCGGCCTGAAGGCCATCTTCTTCATCACCGCCGGCCGCGTCGGCGCCGGCGACTGGGTCACGTGGGACCACGTGCGCGCGATGCGGGCCGCCGGCATGGAGGTCGGCTCCCACACCCTCACGCACCCGAGCCCTTCGACCCTGGCGCCCGACGCGCTGCGCCGCGAGCTGGCCGAGTCGAAGCGCGTGCTCGAGTCGGGGCTGGGCGGGGCCGTGGACTTCGTGGCGTCGCCGACGGGCTACGACAGCCGCCACTTTGGCCGCCTCGCCCGCGAGGTCGGCTACAAGGCCGCTCTTCAGGGCGTGATCGGCCGCAACCGCCGCTCGACCGGCCTCTTCGCGCTGCGCCGCCTCGTGCTCAAGCGCTCCTACGGCTTCGAGCTGTTCTGCCGACTGGTGGACCCCGTGCGGCGCGCCTATCGGCCTCTTCGGATGCGGCAGGCGCTCCGCAATGCGGCGCGCCGCGCGATCGGCGCGTCCGCCTACGAGGCCATCCGCAGCCTTGTCCTCAAGCGCCGGGGGGACTAGTCCGTGGCCATCGCGTTCTGGGTGCTTGTTGGCCTGGTCGGCTTCGCCTATGCGGGCTATCCGCTGCTGCTGGCGCTGCTGGTGCCGCTCTTCCGCCGGCCGCCCAGAAGCGCCGACGTGACGCCGAGCGTCACGCTGTTGGTGCCCGCCTACAACGAGGAGCGCTCCCTGGCCGCGAAGCTCGAGACCTGTCTCGCGCTCGACTACCCGCGCGAGAGGCTCCAGATCCTCGTGCTCAGCGACGGCTCGACCGATGGCACGGCCGGCGTCGCCGCCCGGTACGCCCGGCACGGCATCGGCCTCATGGCCTTCCAGGAGAACCGGGGGAAGCTGGCCGTGCTGCGCGACGGCCTGGCCGCGGCGACGGGCGAGATCGTGGCCTTCTCCGACGCCGCGTCGCGCCTGCGGCCCGACAGCCTGCGGCGGCTCGTTCGCGCGTTCGCTGACCCCGCGGTCGGTTGCGTGAGCGGCGTCTACCAGGTGCTGCGCTCCGAGGCTACGCGGCTCGGCGGCGAGGAGGGCTTCTACTGGAGGTACGAGACGTTTGTGAAGCGTTGCGAGAGCGACCTGGGGAGCATCCTGGGCGCCCACGGCTCGCTCTACGCCATCCGTCGCTCGTTGTGCCCCGACCTCGGCCGCATCCGCGTCAACGACGACTACGAGATCCCCGTCCACATTGTCGCGGGCGGCCACCGCGCCGTCTACGCCCCCGACGCGGTGGCGTGCGAGGAGGCGGCGGAGATGGGCGGCTTCGACCGCCGCGTGCGCATCGCCATCGGCAACTTCCGCCAAGTACGCCTCCTGGGCCTGCTGCTGTGGCCGCCGAGGCCGTGGCTCGTCTTCGGGTTCGTGGCCCACAAGCTCCTGCGGCTTCTGGGGCCGCTATGCCTTCTCGCGGCGCTCGCGCTCAATGTGTTCCTGCCGGGCCCCGTCTATCGCGTCACGTTGGCCGCGCAGGGGGCCTTCTACGTGGCGGCCGCGGCGGGGGGACTGGCCGGGCGGCGGCTGGCGCGGGCGCGGCTGTTGAAGCTGCCCTTCTACTTTTGTATGATCAATGCCGCCTACCTGGTTGGCCTGGTGCGTCTCCTGACACGGTCGGGGCGCGTGCGCTGGAACGCCCCGCGCGGCGGCAATTCCCCCGGCAGGGAAGGGGTCTGACGTTGGGCTCTGTGGGGCAGAAAGTTCGCTCGCACTTTCACGCCACGGCGCGCGAGTTCGACGCGATCTACAGCGGCGAGAAGGGCGCCGCGGCGCGCTGGCTCGACCGCCTGCTGCGCTGGGACATGTACGAGCGCTTCCGCCGCACCGTGGGCGAGTGCTCCGAGCCCGGGCTGCGCGTGCTCGACGTCGGCTGCGGCTCCGGCCGCTTCAGCGTCGCCGTGGCCAGGGCGGGGGCGAGCGAGGTGCTGGGCCTCGACTTCGCCGAGAACATGCTCGAGATCGCTCGGCAGCTCGCGCAAAGGGAGGGGGTGGGCGAGCGCTGCCGCTTCCTCGCCGGCGACTTCATGGAACGCACGTTCGACCAGCCGTTCGACGTCACGCTGGCGATCGGGCTGTTCGACTACGTGGCGGACTGCCGCCCCTTCCTGCGGAAGATGCGCCGGGTGAGCCGCAGGAAGGTGGTCGCCACGTTCCCGCGGCGCTGGACGTGGCGGGCACCCGTCCGCAAGCTGCGCCTGGCCCTGTGCGGCTGCCCCGTCTTCTTCTTCACCCGCTCTGAGGTCGAGCGGCTTATGGCCGACGCGGGGTTTGCCCGCTTTGCCATCCAGCGCATCGGTAAGATCTACTTCGTGGTCGGCCACTGCGAGGGGTCACATCTTCATTTGGCACCTGGCCGCCCGGTGCGAAATGAAGATGTGACCCCGGGGGCAAGCTGATGCGCGTGTGCGTCGTGGTCAACGGCTTGGGCGAGGAGCGGGCGGCGCTGGCTTCCTACGTGCTGCGAACGCTGCTCGGAACCATGGGCCTGTCCCTTTCTCCGCGCCGAGCGGACGGCCTTCTTGTGAGCTATGGGTGCCCCATCCCTGCCGATGGCGCAGGGGTCGAGATCGCGTGCGGCGACCCTCCGACGCCTGAGGAGGCAATTCAGGTGCACCGCCGCGTGACGAGCGAGGGGCCATCCCTCCTCGTGGCGGAGGGGCCGCGGGTGCGCGTGACGGCGGACCTCGTGGGCGCGGCGGGCCTCTGGCTCGCCGGCGGCGAGGAGCGAGCGGAGGGCTTCGACGCATTCGGCCGCGCGTGCGGCGCCGCGAGCCCCCGCGCCGCTGCCGGCCTGCTTCGCACCCCCATGGTCCACGACCTGATGAGCCTGTTGTGCGCGGCGCTCTCCCGAGCGGCTGAGGCGGCCGGGCTTTCGCTCTCGCGTGTTCCCGCGTGGCCCGAGGGCCGCAAGTTCGCCGTCCTCCTGAGCCACGACGTGGACCTCTGGCGCAAGCGAACCGCTCGGCAGCTTGCCAAGGAGACGGTGAAGAGCCTCGCGCGCCCCTGGCGACTGCCCGGTGTCGCACGGGCCTTCTGCTGCGGGCCGGACCCGTGGAGCGATCTCGACGCCATCGCCGACCTCGAGGGACGCTACGGCATGCACTCGACCTTCTTCGCGCTGCCTGGCCGCCCGAACCGGGTAGTGGATGGCGTGGGGGTGGTGAACTCCTATGGCGCGAGGGCTGGCGCCGTCGGGGAGGCGTTGCGCCGCCTCGTCGCCCGCGGCTGGGAGGTGGGCCTCCACGGCAGCTTCGACTCGTATCGGTCGACCGAGGCCCTCGCCGGCGAGCGGCGCGACGTGGCGGCGCTCCTGGGGGTCACATCTTCATTTGCCACTTCTCGGCAAGTGCGAAATGAAGATGTGACCCTCGTCACGGGCTGCCGCCAGCACTTCCTGCGCTTCGAGCGACCCGTCACATGGCGTGCCCAGGCCGAGGCCGGCCTGCGCTACGACGCGACCCTCGGCTACCACGACACCGACGGCTACCGCGCCGGCTTCTCGTTCCCCTTCCGGCCCTTCGCGGGCGAGGAACTGCTGCTCCTGGAGCTCCCGCTCGCCGTGATGGACGGGGCGCTCCTCGAGCGACAGGGGCTCGACGCCGAGGCCGCCTGGGGCCTCGTTGAGGGGTATCTCAAGCGCACGGAGGCGGACGGCGCGATGCTGGGCCTCCTGTGGCACAACAACTACTTCTGCGACCTGGACGCGCCCGGCTACCGAGGCGTCTACGAGCGAGCGCTCGGCTGGACCCGCGACCACGGCGGCTGGGGCGCCTCGGCGCGCGAGATTGCCGAGTGGTGGGAGCGCCGCGCCGCGCTCCTCCAGGAGGGCTGAGGCGTGGCGGCGTTGCTGAGGGCGGCCAGGCGGGTTGGCGGCATCATCCGGGTCCGGCGCCAGCAGCTCTTCGAGCTGACCGACCCGGCGGACATCCTTGCGGTGCAGCCGAAGCTGGACATCGCTATGGTGTTCGTGACCGAGGAGAATGTGGACCGCGTGACGGACTTCCGCGACGAGACCGTTGCCGCCGCGTTCCGCGGGTTCCTGCGCGAGGGGCAGCTCGGCGTCTACGCGGTCGCGGGCGGCCGCGTGGTCGGCCACGCCTGGGCGCTCGTGTGCGCCCGGGAGCGGTGCCGCGCCAACGGCTACCTCGCGCTCCGCCAGGGCGAGGCCTGCATCCACTTCTGCCAGGTGCGGGAAGAGCGTCGCGGGCGGAACGTGTACCCCGCCATGCTCGTGGCCCTGTGCGGGCGGCTGTTCCAGGAGGCGAAGGTGCGCAGGGTCATCATTGACGCGGCGCTGGACAACACGGCCTCGCTCCGCGGCATCCGCAAGGTCGGCTTCCGGCCCACGGAGCGGCGGCTCTATGTCCAGCTCGCGGGCCGGCTGCTCCTCGGGAGACGGCTGACGGACGCCATCGGCGCGGCGCAACACGGCGGCTCAGGGGGCTAGACGCTATGGACAGCGACCCGGGCTCGAACATTGCGGTGCTGCGGCCCACGGATGCGCTCGACGAGTGGGACCGGTTCGTAGACGAGTCGCCCCAGGGCTGCCTTTTCTGCCGCTCCTGGTGGCTCCAGGCGGTCTCCCCCGGCCAGTTTGAGGTTCTCGTGCTGCGTAAGGGTGGGCGAATCGTGGCCGGGATGCCACTCGTCCGCTACCGCAGGTGGGGCTTCCAGGCCATCCACATGCCGCAGCTCACCCAGACGCTCGGCCCGCTCCTTGGGCCGCCGACCAGCGAGAACTATGAGAAGCAGCTCTCGAACGAGATGGAGCTTCTGGCCGACCTCGTCGCGGCGATCCCACGGGTTGCCCACACGAGCTTCTTCTGCCACTACAGCTTCACGAACTGGCTGCCCTTCTACTGGGCCGGCTACCAGCAGACCACCCGCTACACCTACGTCATCGAGGACCTGAGCGACCCCGAGGCCGCGTTCGCCCGCTTCGCGCACTCGAAACGCAAGAACGTCAAGAAGGCCGAGCGCCTCGTCGAGGTGCGCGAGGACATGCCGCCCCGCGAGTTCTACGACCACCACGCGGCGAGCCTCCGGAAGCAGGGCGACGCGATCTTCTACACGTACGAGCTCTTCGAGCGCATCCACCGCGCCACAGCCGAGCGCGGCGCGGGCAAGACGTGGCTCGCCGTGGACGCCGAGGGTCACGTGCACTCCGCGATCTTCGTCGTCTTCGACGCCAGGTCGGCCTACTACCTGATCAGCACGATTGACCCCGACCACCGCAGCAGCGACTCGGCGACGCTGCTGGTCCAGCGCGCCATCGGCTACGTCGCCAGCCGCACGAGGCGGTTCGACTTCGAGGGCTCGATGATCCAGAGCGTCGAGGGCTCCTTCCGCAAGTTCGGCGCCGTCCAGAAGCCCTACTTCCACATCCACAGGAACGACCTGCCGCTCGTCGTGAGGCTGGCGCTCGCGGCGCGCACCGAGGTGGCCAGGAGCTTTCGCAAGCTGGGGCGTTGATGCCTACTCCGCGATCCGCAACCCGCGACCCGCAGTCCCGGTCAGGCCCTCTCCGTGTCCTCGTCCTCGCCGGTATCTTCCCCTACGAGGGGAACGAGACGTTCGGCCTGTCCACCTGTCGCCGCACCATCGAGCTGGCGCGGCTGTGCGACGTCAAGGTGCTGGCGCCGACGTGGCGGCGGGGCCTCCCGGCCAGGGAGGCGTTGGCCGGCGTGGACGTGCTCCGCCCGCGGTGGCGCCGCGTGCCGAAGCTGGGCGTGCTTGTGGACGGCTTTCGCTACGCGGCGCGCGCGGCCAGGGCGATTGACGCCATCCGGCCCCCCTTCGACTTCGACCTGATAGATGCCCACTGGCTCTACCCCGACGCCTTCGCCGCCGTGCGCCTCGGGCGGCGGTTCGGCAGGCCGGTCGTGGTCACAGGCCGCGGCAGCGATGTGGACGAGTTTCTCGTCCGCTGGCCCGTGCGATACTTCGCCCGTGCGGCGCTTCGCGGGGCGGCCCAGATCGTTGCCCTCACGCGCCACCACGAGCAGAAGATGATCGAGGCCGGCGCCCCGGCCGGGCGAATCGCCGTGATCGCCAACGGCGTGGACACGGCGCTCTTCCGCCCGGGCGACCGCGGGGAGGCGCGGCGGGCGTTGGGCCTGCCGCCCGACGGTTTCGTGCTGTTCTCCGCCGGCGCACTCGTCGAGGACAAGGGCCACCACCACCTCATCCGGGGGCTTTCGCTCCTCGGCAGCGAGGCCCAGGCGAGCCTCTACATCGCTGGGCCAGGCTCGTACCGGGAGACGCTCCTGCGGCTCATCGAGTCGCTGAGCCTTCGGGACAGGGTCGCCCTCCTCGGGCGCGTCGAGCAGCGGCAGATGCCGCTCTGGTATCAGGCGGCGGACTTCTTCTGCTTCGGGAGCTATCACGAGGGCTGCCCAAACGTGGTTCTGGAGGCTGTCGCGTGCGGCACCCCGGTTGTCTCGACCAACGTCGGTGGCATCCCCGACCTCGTCGAGGAGGGGCGCTCGGGCATTCTCTTCAAGCCGCGCTCCGACGAGGCATTCGCCTCCGCCCTTCGCACGGCGCTGGAGCGGCCCTGGGACCGGGCCGCGATTGCCGCCCTGGGCGCCCGACGCTCCTGGGCACACGTCGCCGCCGAATACCTGGCCCTCTTCGAGCGGCTCTTGGCAGGCAAGCATGGAGCAGTCTGAAATCGGAAATCGAAGAACCCTGCTTCTCCTCACAGTGGATACCGAGTCGAGCATGGCCGGCGTGCGCCCGCTGCCGCCCGAGGCGATGGTGTGGGGGTCACCTCTTCATTTCGCACATGGCGGCTATGTGCCAAATGAAGATGTGACCCCTGGCGGCACCTGGGGCATCGAGCGGCTGATGGACTGCTTCGACGCCCGCGGCCTCAAGGCCACGTTCTTCGTGAGCACGCTGGAGGAACTCCACCACGGTGAGGAGCACGTGAAACGCATTTGCTCGGCCGTTCTGGACCGCGGCCACGACGCGCAGCTCCACCTCCACCCCAACTGGTGGAAGGGCGATTTCGCCCGCAAACGGCTCACCGACTACTCGCTCGAGGAGCAGACCGAGCTCGTGCGTCTCGCCAAGGAGGCATATCGCCGCGCGTGCGGCTCGGAGCCCGTAGCGCATCGCGCCGGCGGGCTGCTCGTGAATGCCGACACGTTCCGCGCCCTGGCGGCGAATGGGATTCCGATGGATTCCTCGGTCGCCATCGGCCACATCCCCTATGAGCTTGGCGAAGGGGTGACGCCGCCCAACGTGCCCCGACGGCTCGGCTCCGTCATCGAGGTGCCCGTCACTACCTTTGCCCAGATGCGCCTCGGCCCCTGGGCGCCGCGGCGCCACTTCGACCTGAATGCCGATTCCCTCTCGGAGCTGAAGCTCGTGGTGGACCGCGCCGTGCAGCAAGGCGCGGCGGCGGCGTGCCTGCTGATGCACAGTTTCTCGCTCATTGCTCGGAACCGCGAGGGGACGGAGTTCAGGCCCGCCGAAGCCGAGTGCCGCAAACTCGAGCGATTCCTCGACTATATTGCCACGCGTGGGGATGTGGAGGTCGTGACCGTTCGCGAGGTGGCCCGCCGCATCGAGGGCGAGCCCGCGCTGCTCGCGGGGCCGGACCTCGAGGCGACCGCAGGCGTCTTCCGCACGTGGCGGCGGAGCTGCGAACGCTTCGGCGCGGGCTGGAAGAGCAAGGCATTCGCGCTGGGCCTCCCCCTCGGGCTGGCGGCCCTTGCGGCGCTGGTGATAGGAGCCATCTGGTGGCTGACGTCCTGAAGCTCGCCGCGCGGCAGGCCGTGGCGTTCCTGGCGGTGCGCTCGCGGCTGTGGCCCGTCGTGCCGAAGGGCCGCGCCCTCGTGCTTCGCTACCACCGGGTCGCCCGTGCCGGCGCGCCGCCCGTGCCGCTCGCGGTGCCTGCGGCGGAGTTCGAGGCCCAGTTGCGCTTTCTCGCCGCGCGCGCTCACGCGATGACCGCGGGCGAGATCGCCGCCGCAGCGGCCGGCGGCCAGCCCTTGCCCCCCAACGCCGTCGCTATCACCTTCGACGACGGCTACGAGGACAACTGCTCGCAGGCCCTCCCGCTCCTCCAGCGCTACGGCCTGCGAGCCACCTTCTTCGTCACCGCAGGCTGGATCGGCACCGAGAACGTCCTGTGGTGGGACCGGCTCCACGACTACATCCGCCAGGCGGCGGCGCTGGCCGCGCGGCCCATAGACTACCAGGACCTCCCGAAGCCGCTGGTCGCCGCACTGGCGGCCGCGGACCTCCGCACCGGCGCCGGCGCCGCGCGGCTCGAGCGCGACCTCGCCGCGGCGCTCGGCGGCCTGGCCCTCACGCCCGAGGAGACCGATCTCCTCGTCGAGCGCGTCGCCTCCGCGCTGGGGTCCGACGTGGCCGACCCCGAGCCCTACCGCCCCATGACCTGGGACCAGGTGCGCGAACTGCACCAGGCGGGCATGGAGATCGGCTCGCACACCATGTCGCATGGCCGCCTGGTCCACGTGCCTGCCGAGCGCGCCTACGAGGAGCTGGAACGGTCAAAGCAGGCTATCGAGCGGGAGTTGGGTGCCCCCGTCTCGCTCCTCGCCTATCCTGCCGGGAGCCACAACCAGGACGTCGTGGACCTCGCGGTGGAGACGGGCTACGAGGCCGCCTTCACGACGGCCAGCGGCCCCGTGGCCCCGGGCGACGACCTGTTCCGCCTCCGCCGCATCGGCGTCTGGGCGGGCGGCTATCGTGGGGCGCTCAACAGCTTTTCTGATTCCGTCTTTGGCCTCCAGCTCGGACGCTTGGCGCGTCAGCCAAGCGGAAATCGGAAACCGGAAACCGGCAATGCCTAGGGTCAGCGTGGTGATCCCAGCGTTCAACGCCGAGCGGTATCTCCGCGAGACGCTGGAGTCGGTGCTGGCCCAGACGTACCGGGACTTCGAGGTGGTGGTGGTGGACGATGGGTCGTCGGACGGCACGGCGGAGCTGGCAGCCAGCTTTGGCGAGCCCGTGCGGTGCATCCGCCAGGCCAACGCCGGGCCGTCCGCCGCCCGCAACCGCGGCATTCGCGAGGCCCGGGGCGAGCTGATCGCCTTCGTGGATTCCGACGACCTGTGGCTGCCCGAGAAGCTGGCCGAGCAGGTGCCGCTCTTCGATGGTGGCACAGGCTTCCAGCCTGTGGGCCTCGTCTACTGCCACGCAGAGCGGGTGGACGCCGAGGGGCGGCCGCTGCCCACGGCGCAGGCGCCGAAGCCGGTCGGCCGGGTTCCCGGGGACTTCCTTTTCCGCAACCACTGCCCGACCTCGGCCGCAGTGATCCGCCGCGAGTGCTTCGAGCGGTGCGGCTACCTCCCCGAGGACATGATTTGGGCGGAGGACTGGCATCTGTGGCTGCGGATCGCCCGCCGCTACGAGTTCGCCGCCGTTCCGCGCGTCCTCGTGCGGCACCGCGTCCACTCGGGCGCGCTCACGAAGCACATTGAGAAGGCGTATCTGGGCGCACGCCGCGTGCTCGAGACGGCGCTGGAGCCGGGCGACCCGCCGGAGTTGCGCGCCGCGCGGCGAAGCGGCCTCCACCGCCTCGACCGCAACCAGGCCCTCAACCTGCTGGCTTTGGGCGAGACGCGCGCGGCCCGCCGCTGCTTCCGCCGGGCCATCGGCAACGGGCCGGGCGACCCGCACGTCTGGGCCGGCTGCGCCCTGAGCCTTCTCCCCGCGGCTCTGCGGAGGCCCCTGATGCGCGCGTGGAAGCGCCGCGTGCCCTGGGTGCCCTGGGGCCCCGACGGACGGGCCGAGGCCCGAAGGTGGATGGACAGTGCAGGCGATTAAGGACCTGGTCAAGAACACCTATGGTGGGGCGCTCTGGCATACGGGCGCCCTGGCAGCTTGGCTGCGCCTGCGCCCCGGCCGCCGCTGGCCGTGGATCCTCAACTACCACCACATCGCCCCCGCGGCGTTCGAGGACCACTTGCGCTGTCTCGTGCGCCGCTACCGCATCGTCCCCCTCGACGCCTGCATGGCGACGCTGAGCAGCGGCGAGCCGCTCCCAGACAATGCCGTGGCCATCACGTTCGACGACGGCTATCAACAGGTCTACAACGAGCTGTTTCCCCTGCTGGCCAGGTACGAGGCGCCCGCCACAGTCTTCGTGCCCACGACGCCCGTGGACACAGGGCAGCCGCTCTGGTTCAACCGCGTGAAGACCCTCGTCCGCACGACGACGGAGACCTCCTTACGCCTCGGCGACAAGGAGTTTCCCCTTGGGGGCGACCGCGAGGCGGCCTATGTGGCCGTGATGCGGCACCTCAATGCCCAAGGCATCTGCGCCCGCGACGCGATGCTGGCCGACTTGCTCGAAGGCGTGGACCTGCCGCCGGACAGGATGCTCCGCTACCAGCCCCTCACGTGGGACCAGATGCGGGCGATGCAGGGGCTGGTGACGATGGGCGGCCACACGCGGACGCATCCCTGGCTGAGCCGGCTGTCGCGCGCCGAGGCGGAGGATGAAATCCTGGGCTCGAAGGCGCGCCTCGAGGAGATGCTCGGCGCCCCCGTGCGCCATTTCGCCTACCCATTCGGCTCGCCCGACTCGTTCACGGACGAGACGGTGGAGGTCCTCAAGGCGGGCGGGTTCGTGAGCGCGGCGACGACGTGCCGCGGCCCGTGCAGGCCCGGCGTGTCGCCCTTCGCGCTGCCGCGCATCCTCTTCGATGGCAGTGTCGGAGGCAAGGTCGTCGCCGCCCGCCTCAGCGGCCTGTGGCTCTTCCTCTCCACGTGAGGCAGGGGGCCGAAACAAATGGTACAATACTCCAGTGAGGGAGTCCTGGCCTGGGAAGCGACCGGATGAACCAGAAAGCGGCGGTTGTCGAGCACTTCGACCGGTTCGCAGCGGACGATCGTTGGTCGAGTCTCTACGACGAGATCCGGGATCCGTTGGCGGCCCACAGCTTCCTGATGCGCAAGCGGCGGGTCGAAGAGCTGTCCGAGCCGCTCGTGGGGCAGGGCTCGAAGGTGCTCGACGTCGGCTGCGGCACGGGCCTCAGCGCGCCCTTCTACATCGAGAAGGGCTGCCGCTACCAGGGCGTGGACATCGCGGCGAAGATGATCGAGCAGGCGCGGACCAAGGTATGTGGGCGGGGGCTCTGTCCCCCGAGAGAAGCAGGAGAAGAAGCGGGGCGCGGAGGCCCCGCCCACAACGGTACAGCCGTCTTCGCCATCGGCGACGTCGAGGCCGGCCTCGCCTTTCCCGACGGGCATTTCGACCTCGTCATCGGCCTCGGCCTGCTCGAGTACCTGGACCGGCTGGACGCGGCGCTCGACGAGATGGTGCGGGTGACACGGCCGGGCGGGAGTCTGATCCTCACGGTGCCGAATCGCAATTGTGTGAATTACTTCGCCACCCGCGCCCTCGGGCCAGTCGTGTCGAGCGCCTGGTGGCTCGTCAAGCGTCTGCTGCGGCGGCCCATCGAGAAGCACGGCGTCTATCATCGGCGGTTCACGGCGGCCCGATTCGCGCAGTGGCTCGCCGACCGCGGCTGCGCGAAGACCGGCCAGGCGTATTACAACCTGGAGGCGCTCTTCTACCCGCTCCACCGCATTTGCCCCAGGCTGGCCTACGCCCTCAAGCGCCGCGTCGAGCGCCGCCACGAGGGCTGGATGCACGTCCTTGCCACTGGCTACATCCTTCGCTGCCAGAAGGGTGGGGGAGAGGAGGGGGGCGCCGGTGCCTGACGAGCGCCAGCTCGGGCTGGAGACAGAGCAGCGGCACAGCCTCCTCGGCAAGGTGCGCCGCGGGCTCGGGATGTGGTGGCGGGGCGAGGCATCGCTCCGCCGCGTCGTCAACGCCGGGCTGTGCAATCTCTCGCTCCGCTGGCGCCTCGGGCGCGTGCTCGGCAGGCCCTACTTCCTGATGATCGAGCCGACCAACGCCTGCAACCTCCGCTGCCCGCTGTGCCCCACGGGGCGAGGCACCCTCGGCCGCGAGACCGCGTTCCTGCCGCTCGACCTGTTCCGCCGGTGCATCGCCGAGCTGGGCCGCTGCCTCATCGAGGTCAACGTGTCCAACTACGGCGAGCCGATGATGCACAAGGACCTGCCCGCGATGATCGCCTGCGCGAAGGGGGCCGGCGCCCGCGTGTCCATCGGCTCCAACGGACACTTCCTCAACGACGGATCGGCGCGGCAGCTCATCGAGAGCGGCCTCGACCTCATTTACATCTCGTTCGACGGCCTCGACCAGGCGACGTATGAGAAGTACCGCGTCCGCGGCAGCTTCGGGAAGGTCGTCGCAGGCGTCAAGTCCCTCCTCGCGCAGCGGAAGGCCCTTGGCAGGACGAACCCCTTCGTCGAGCTTCAGTTCCTCGTGATGAAGCACAACGAGCAGCAGCTCGACGGCTTCCGCACGCTCGCCGACGAGTTGGGCGCCGACCGGCGGGTCATCAAGCCCGTGAGCTTCAACGTCGCCGACTGGGACGACCCGGCCACCCAGGCCGCCTTCGGCGAGTTCTGCCCCACCAACGAGCAGTTCCAGGTCTATCGGCGGGAGGGCGAGGCGTGGCGCTGGAAGCGGGCCGAGCTGGCCTTCTGCACGGCCCCGTGGCGCTCGCTCACGGTGCTGGCCGACGGCTCGATCGTGCCCTGCTGCCGCGACCCGCGCGGCCACTACACGATGGGCAACGCGGCCGACGGCGTGCTGCGGGTGTGGAACAACGCGCGCTTCCGCGCCTTCCGCAAGGCCCTGGCGCGCCGGCGTGGCCAGATGCCCATCTGCAAGGTGTGCCCAGGCGAGTGAGGACCGCGATGGCCGAGCCGCAGATGCCCTTCGTTTCGGTCGTCGTCGCGGCCTACAACTCGCGCGACACGATGGCCCGCTGTATCGAGGCCCTCCAGGGGCTCGACTACCCGAGCTTCGAGATCATCGTGGTGGACAACGCTTCGACCGACGGTACGCGGGACATTGCGGCGCGCTATCCGGTCACGGTGCTCGACGAGTCGCGCCGCGGCTGGCCCGCCGCCCGCAACCGCGCCTGGCACTGGTCGAAGGCGCCCTTCGTGGCGAACATTGACGCCGATTGCTTCGCCGAGCCGTCGTGGCTGCGCGAGCTGGTCGCCGCCCTCCTGGCCGACCCTGGGGCCGGCTGCGCCGTCGGCCGCACGAAGGTCGAGCCGGGGAAGACCCTCGCCGAGCAGCACTATGCGGCGTGCGACCCGTTCAACATCGAGAAGTACGTGCAAGGCACGGCGCGGGCCTTCGGGCGGGCCTGCCCCTGGGGCGGGGGGAACAACTGCTTTCGCCGCGAGGTGCTCGAGGCCGTGGGCGGCTACGACGCCGAAACCTACACCTCGGGCGCCGACCGCGAGTTCCACCGCCGCTTCGAGGAGGCCACGGGCCTCCGCACCGTCTACGCCCCCAAGGCCGTCATCTGGCACGCCGCGCGCGGCTCCGTGCGCGAGCTGTTCCGCAACGCCGCGAAGTACGCCTCCGACGCCGTCCTCCACGCCCGGTTCGACCCCGGCGTGCGCGACCACCTGCGCGGCTTCGTCCGCCGCAACCTTGGCTTCATCGCCCGCAACGCCGCGGGCCTCGTGTGGCGGGCCGCGAAGTTCCTGATCGGGCGCGAGACGCGGCTGGGCGTATCACGCCCCTTCTTCTATAGCGTGCAGGAGTCGGGCTCGATCTGGGGCTATCTCAAGGGCCGGCGCCGCGTCAGGAGGATGCAGAGGAACCTCCCGCAGGTTTGAAACCTGCGGGAGGCTGAGACAAGGGGTGAGCCAACATGCCGGACGCGCCCGCAGTCGTCCTGTATATGAGCTATCTCGGCCTCGGGCTCGTGCGGGCCTTGGGGCGCGAGGGCGTGCGCGTCTTCGCCCTCGACCCGCACCCCGACGCCTTGGGCATGAACTCCCGCTACTGCCAGCCCGTCGTCACCCCCGACATCAAGCAGGACGAGGCGCGCTACCTGGAGTTCCTGCTGGACTTCGGCCGCCGCCTGCCCGCGAAGGCCGTGCTCTATCCCACCGGCGATCCGACGGTGGTGCTCCTGTCGCGCGAGCGTGAGGTCCTGTCGCAGTACTACCATTTCGTCATGCCGGACCACGCGACCGTGCTGAAGCTGCTGACGAAGGACGGGCTGGACGCCGTGGCCCGCGAGCACGGCATCCCGGCCCCCCGCACGGCCATCCCCGCCGACCGCGCGGCGGTGGAGGCCGCGGCGCGCGACCTCCAGTTCCCCGTCCTTCTCAAGCCCGCGGAGAGCCACGCCTGGAAGGCGAAGGCCATCGTGGACCTCATTGGCGTCGGCACCAAGGTCATCCCGTGCTCCAGTCCAGAGGAGTTGCTCGTCCAGTACGACCGCATCGCCGCCCACAACCCCAACGTGATTGTCCAGGAACTCGTCCCCGGCGAGGACGAGCGGCTGGTGTACTTCTGCTTCTACGTCGGGCGGGACGGCGAGCCACTGGGCGTCTTCGCGGGGCGGAAGCGCCGCGTGCTGCCGCCCGGCCTCGGCTCGGCCAGCTTCGCCGAGACCATGGCCGACCCCGCGCTCACCGACGTGGCGCTGCGGCTCCTCCGCGCCGTGGACTATCGCGGACTCGGCGGCGTCGAGTTCAAGCTCGACCCGCGCGACAATACGTACAAGCTCATCGAGTTCAACGTGCGGTTCGGCCTCTGGGACGCGTTGGGCGCCCGCTGCGGGGTGAACCTGGCGCACCTCGCCTGGCGCGATGCGCTCGGGCTGCCCGTCGAGCCGCAGGTCCGCTGCCGCACGGGCGTCAAGTGGGTCTCGATGCAGCGCGACCTGTCGGCATTCCGGCTCTACCGTCGCCAGGGCAAGCTGACCACGTGGCGCTGGCTCCGCTCGCTCGCCGGCGAGAAGATGTGGGCCGTCCTGGCGTGGGACGACCTGGCCCCGTTCTTGTCGAGCGCCCCAGGCTACGTGTGGGGACTCCTCGCGCCGCGGCTGGGAATCGGGCGGGGCAGGGTGTAGAATGGGAGAAGGCAGTGCGAAATGTAAAATGCAAAAGGCAAAGTGCAAAATCCAGAACACACCTGGGGCTAGGGGAGTAAGCGACATCGGGGCTCACCATTTTGCCTTTTGCACTTTGCCTTCTGCATTTTGCATTGGGATTTCTCCGCGATGAAGGTTGCGCTGATCCAGCCGCCAATGGATTCGGACTACCCGCCGCTGAGCCTCGGCTCGCTGGCGGCGTATCTGGCGTCGAAGGGGCACACGCCGCGCGTCTTCGACCTCCAGGTGCCGGCGCAGCGGGCCGAATGGCCGCGGGCGTTGGCGGAGTTCGCGCCCCAGCTCGTCGGCGTCACGGCGATGACCCCCACCATCGCCGCCGCGGCCGAGGTCGGTCGCACCTGCAAGCAGGCCCTCCCCGACGCCACACTCGTCCTCGGCGGCTATCACGTGAGCTTCCTGCCCGAGGAGACGATGCGGCGCTACCCTGCCTTCGACGTGGGGGTGATCGGCGAGGGCGAGGTGACGCTGCACGAGCTGGTCGAGGCACTGGACGCGGGCCGCGAGTTGGACCAGGTGAGCGGGCTGATCCTCCGCCGTGGCGACGGCCTGGTGACGACCCCGCCGCGCGCGCGCATCCAGGACCTGGACGCCCTGCCCTGGCCCCACGAGCACTACGACCTCGGCCACTACCTGTGGTACGGCGGCTACACGGGGCGCTGGACGTTCAAGTGCGCGAGCGCCATCGTCTCGCGCGGCTGCCCGTTTCGCTGCCGCTTTTGCGCCTCGCAGCGCTTCTGGTCGAAGCGTTACCTCGTCGGCTCGCCCGAGCACGTGGTGGACGAGATGCGGTGGCTGGCCCGCCACGGCGCGCGGAGCGTGTACTTCCGCGACAGCACGTTCAACGTCAAGAGGAAATGGCTCCGCGAGTTCTGCGCGGCGAAGCGGCGGGCGGGCCTCCGCATGCGCTGGCTGTGCAACAGCCGCGTGGACACGCTGGACGAGGAGCAGCTCACGCTGATGGCCGAGGCGGGCCTCGAGGCCCTCTACTTCGGCGTCGAGAGCGGCAGCCAGCGCATCCTCGATTACTACAACAAAGGCGTCACCGTCGAGCAGACCCGCGAGGCATTCCGCCTCTGCCACAAGTACCGCGTCGCCACGGCGGCCTACTTCATGATCGGCGCGCCCATCGAGACGCGGGCCGACATCGAGGAGAGCCGCAAGCTCGCCCGCGAGCTGCGGGCGAAGTACACCTACTGGTTCATCTACACGCCGCTGCCGGGCGCCCCGCTTTACGACGACTTCGTCGAGCGGGGCTACAAGCCCGACTTCGAGCACTTCGTCTTCAGCCGTGCGACGATTCCCGTGGGCGACCTGGCCCCCGAGGAGCTGGAGGCCCTCCACCACCAGCTCGTCGCCGAGTTCCGCCGCAAGACCACGCGGGGCGATGTCTGGCGGCGACGCTGGGAGATTCTCCGGTCCGTCCGCTCCTGGCGCGACGTGCGCCACCTGGGCCGCAAGCTCGCGCGGCGAATGGGGCTAGGTGGCCAGTAGTGGGCAAGTCAAGATGCTCACCCCCTCCCGTCCGGAGTGGTCTGAGCGCCTTGACTCAGCTCCACAACGAGGGTTCAGGAGAGCCACATGTCATTGCTGTGTATATGGTTGTGGCTCCGTCCGCGGCGCCGGTCGTCGGCCCGCCAAGATGTTCACCCCCTATTGCGCGCGCGTGAGCATCTTGAACACCTTGAGTTCGAGGTCTGACCCCGAATGCGCGTGACGCTGGTGCAACCCGACACGGGCGGGAGCTATCCGCCGCTGAGCCTGGGCTACCTGGCGGCCTATGCCGCCGCGCGGGGCCACGAGGCGCGGATTCTCGACCTCCAGGTGCCCGCGCAGCGCGAGCGCTGGGAAGAGCTTCTCGTCGAGGCTCGGCCCGACCTCGTCGGCTTCACGGCCCTCACGCCGAGCATTCGCCAGGCGGGTGAGCTGGCCGCCCGCGCCCGCGAGCTTCTCCCCAGCGCGAAGCTCATCGTCGGCGGATTTCACGCCTCGATGGAGCCTGAACAGACGCTTCGCGACTATCCCGCCTTCGACTACCTGTGCATTGGCGAAGGCGAGGAAACGCTGGCCGAGCTGTGCGGGCGGCTCCAGGACGGCCAGTCGCCGGAAGGCATCGCGGGCCTCGCGTGGCGGAAGGGCGAGGCCGTCGAGCTCGGGCCGCCGCGGGGCCGGATCGCCGACCTCGATCTTCTGCCGAGCCCCCATGGCTTCTACGGCCTCGAGCACTACCTCGAATCGGGCAGTTTCACCTACCAGTATGGCTATCGCTGCGCGTCGGTCATCGCGTCGCGGGGTTGCCCGTTTCGCTGCCGGTTCTGCTCGATTCCGGGCAAGTACGTTCATCAGTCGGTCGAGCGCCTGGCCGACGAGATTGCGGAGCTGCTTCGGCGGGGGGCCGACGGCGTGTTCTTCCGCGACAGCACGTTCACGATCCGGCGCGACTGGGTGCTGGCCTTCTGCGAGGCCGTGCGCCAGCGGCGGATGCGGTTCCACTGGATCGCGAACGCGCGGCCGGACCTCGTGGACGACGAGCTGCTGGCGGCGATGAAGCGCGCGGGCTGCTTCGCCCTCTGCTACGGCGTCGAGAGCGGCCGCGACAGCGTGCTCGACTACTATGGCAAGGACCACACGGTCGAGGACACCCGCCGCGCCGTGGCCGCGACGAAGCGCGCGGGCATTCGTGTCATCGCCTACTTCATGCTCGGCGCGCCCATCGAGACGCGGGCCGACATCGAGGCGAGCCACCAGTTCGCCCGCGAGCTGGGCGCCGAGCGCACGATCTGGAAGATCTTCGCCCCGCTCCCCGGCTGCGAGATCTACAACGAGCTGAAGGCCAAAGGCGTGAAGCTGGACTTCGATGCGATTCGCACCGACCGGGCCTCGTATCCGCTGGCAGACATGACCGAGGCGGAGATCGAGCAGCGGTTCCGCGAGCTACAGGCAGAGTTCGCCTACACCCGCGGCAGCCGCCTCCGCGTCTTCTGGCGTCAGCTTCGCCGCGTCCGCTCGCCCCGCGACGCCTGGCGCCTCGCCCGCCGGGTGGCAGCCAGGCTGCTTCGTGGGTAGGATGGTTGGATGAATGGATGACTGGATGATTGTCAGAGGAGCCTTGCCGCCTTCCCATTCATCCATCCATCCACCCATCCATTCATCCTCCTCCAGGAGGCGCATGTGAGCCGCTGGGCCAGGCAACTCGTCGTCACCGTGTCCGTCGAGCCCGACGATCCGTCGGTCGTGGGCCGGTCGGGAGCGTATCGCTCACTCGACGGGCTTGAGCGGTTCCACGAGCTGTGCCGACGCTACGGCGTGCGGCCGACGTATCTCGCCACGTACTCGGCGGCGGGGGAGACCCGGTGCGTGGACCTCTTCCGCTCCTGCGGCGACGAGGCCGAGGTCGGGGCGCACCTGCACCCCGAGGAGGTGCCGCCCATCGCCGAGGGCGAGCGTGGCAACCACACGCTGCGCCCGAGCGCGGTCGAGCCCGGCCGCCTGCGGGAAAAGCTGGCCAACCTCGTCGAGCGCGTGGCGGAGGCGGCGGGGCGGCGGCCCACCGCGTATCGCGCCGGCTTCTTCGACCTCACGCCCAGCCAGGTCGTCGCGCTTGTTGGGCTGGGGATCGAAGCCGACTCCAGCCTTGGCCCCCTGGAAAAGGTCGGCGGCAAGTACCCGTTTCTTCGCGTTCCCTTTGAGCCATACGTCGCTGACCCCGCGAACCCGTGCACAGAGGCTCACGCGTCACGCGTCACGCGTCACGCATCACTCGTCGAGGTTCCCCTCACCAGCGTCTTCCGCCGTCCTTTTCCCAGGCGGCTTTTTGGTGTATACTTCGGGATGCCGGGTGTCGTGCGAGGGGCGCTGCGCGCGCTCGGCGCCGCCGAGGTGCTGCGGTTCCGCCCGGCAGTGGCCTCCGCCGACGACTTGCTGGCCGTGTGCCGGCGCACGGAGCGGCTGGGCGTGCCCGCGGTCATGACCATTCACTCGAACGAGTTGTGGCCGGGCACGAGCGCGGGGTCACATCTTCATTTGGCACCTGGCGGCGAAGTGCGAAATGAAGATGTGACCCCCGAGGCGGCCTGTGCCGCCTACTTCGAGCGCCTCGAGCGGGTGTTCGCGCATTGCCAGGCGGACGGCTGGGCGAGCCGCACGCTCACGGAGATCGCCCGCGCAACCCGGGGGAATGCGGGATGATGGGGCCGGCGACCCACTTCTTGTTCGGCATGCTGTGCGGAGCGGCGATCGGGGGGGTGGCCGTGGCCCTGCGCCGCAGGTGGCTGGCGTGGCTGCCGGCTTTCATCCTGGCCTGCGGCTTCTGGGCCGAGATGCCCTGCCTCGTCGGCGTGCGCGACGTCGCCCACCCGCTGGCCAATGTGTTCTTCGGCTACGCCTGGCTGCATCCGTGGCTCGAGGCCGACGAGCTGACGGGCTTCTCCTTCGTCCTCGGGCTGGCGAACCTGATGATGCTGGCCTGCGTGGTCTTCCTGTACCGGTTCTTCGCCGCGGTGGACTTGGTGCGGTGGGAACGCGAGGAGCCTCCGCGCGAGCGGGAGCGCTCCCGGCCGCATCGCTCCCGCCGCCATCGCGCGAGGGAGTGACGCCGCCATGCCGATGCCCCAGGTGCACTTCGCGGTCGGCATGGGAGCGGCCTCGCTGCTGGGCGTGCCGCTGCTCGTGCTGCGCCGGCGCTGGCTCCTGTGGCTGCCGCTCGTCATGACCGCGTGCGGCGCGCTGGCGCTGGTGCCCGACGTGGTAGCGCGGGGCAGGGACTTCCTGCCCGGGCCCGCGGCCGAGCGGGGGCGCACGCACACCCCCGCGGCCAACGTGTTCTTCCTGCACACGTGGCTCGACCGGCAGCCGGCCCTCTACGCGCCGGCCGTGGCCGACCTGGCGTTCCAGGCCGTGGCGCTGATGTACCTGGCCTCCGCCATCGGCTATGCGGCCTTCCTCCGCTGGGGGCTCCCTCGGATGGCCGAAGCGGGGGAGGCGTTAGCGCGGCTGCGGCGCGAGACGGCGAGCTATCGCCCCGTGGCCGCCCTGCTCGGCCTGCTGCCGCTCGTGGTGGCCGGCGCGGCGGCGGTGTGGACGCTGTGGCCCAAACGCCCCGCGGGCGCGCCCGCCCAGGGGCAGGAGGCGCTCGACCCCGCGCAGTGGGCGCAACTTGTCTCGCGGCGCCTCGGCGTCGCGGTCGGCCAGCGCCTCGGCGTCGTCCATTCGACATGGGACAGCCATGGGGCCTGGCTGTGCGGCGACCTGGGGGCGAGGGTGTCGCCCGACGCGCCGGGCGCCGCCGAGCTCGTCGAGCGCGCGAAGGCCAATGGCTGCGATTTCGTGGCGTTGCTGGACGGCGCGAGCCCTGACGACCTTGCCGCGGCGCGACAGAAGCACCCCGACATGGCCCTCCTGGCGGGCCTGGTGTGGGACGCGCCGACGAGGCGGGGGGCCGAGCGAGCCATCGTGCTGGTGCCGCCGCAAGCGCGCGAGGCCGCGGTGCTGGCCGACTTCCGCCGGCAGTTCGCCGGCCCGGGCGGATCGGCAGAGGATGCCCTGCGATGGCTCGACGCCCACGGCGCCTCGCCCAAGGCACAGCCCGTGGTCCTGGCGGCACAGGCTTCCAGCCTGTGGGCCACAGGCAAGATGCCTGTGCCACCGGGCAGCGGGGAGGGCTGGCCGGATCTCTTCTCGTGGCGGCGGACGAATGGGCTGTTCATCGGCTTCCTCGGCCTTCCGGGCGCCGAACGCCTGTCCGCCCGCGAGGCCCGCAGCCAGTGGGACCCCCGCGTGGCCGCCGTGGGGGGCATGTGGGACAGGTTCCTGGACGGGGGCTTCCGGCTCTGGGGCGCGGCCGCGGCATCCGGCTTCCAGGACCCTGCCCGGCAGTTCTGGCCGGGCGAGTTCGCCCGCACCCACGTGTGGTGCCGCGGGCGCGCCGCGGAGGACGTGTTGGGCGGCCTCCGGGACGGGTGCTTCTGGGCCGTCGAGGGCGCGGTCGTGCGCGCGCTGGACTTCGGGGTCAACGCCCCGACGCTCGAGCGGCCCGCGCGGATGGGCGAGGTGGCCCGCGTGGCGCCGGGCGACGAGGTGACCGTGGAGCTGGCCCTGGACGTGCCGCCCACCGACTTCGCCGGGCGCCCGAGCCAGCTCGACGAGGTGGAGCTGGTCTCGAACTTCGGCGGCGAGGCCGAGGTCGTCGCGCGGTTCCGCAACGTGCACGACGTGCGCCGCCTCGAGCACCGCCTGCCGCCGGCCCAGGACGCCAACGGCGGCCTCGGCTTCTACGTGCGCGCCCGAGGCTCCCGCCGCGTGGATGCGGGAGCGCGGCTGTTCTTCTACACGAACCCCATCCGCGTCCTCGTGCGGCCGGGGCTGGCGCCGCCGGCGCCGCCGGGCGCGGCCCCCGTCCGCGTGGCCTCGGCGCACCGCCCCGTCGAGCCCGCGCCGCCGAAGCCCAAGACGGCGACGCCCGTAGCGCCGCCGCCCGAGGACGACGTGCGGGCGCGGCTCGCCGCCGTCGGCCTGCCGGCCGGCGTGAGCCCCGTGTGCGTCGAAACGTTTCAGAAGCCGCCCGGGCGCCAGTGGCTTGGCGCCCACGTGAGCATCATCGGCGACCGCGGCCCGGCCCTGGGCGACGAGGAGCTGCGCGTCGAGCTCCTCCAGCGCATCCCCCTTGGCGAGGCCACCCGACTGTTCTTCCGGTGCTACGCCTTGGACTGTGCCCGGCTGACGCTTGTCGCGCGCCCCGGCGGCGGAGCGGCCGCCTGCCAGGCCGTCCGCGAGCTCCCCGAGCGTCAGTGGGTCGAGTTCGACCTCTCGCTCGGCGACGACTTCCTGCCCCTGCGCGGGACCTCGGGCCGCCTGGGGCCGCCGGGCGAGGTCCAGGCCCTCGAGTGGGCTGGCGCCCGCCTCGGGCCGCTCTCGCGCTTCTACGTGACCGATGTCGTCGTCTACGAGCCCACGCCTGCCAGCCGCCAGGGGCTGGCCCTGAAGCAAGCGGTGGACCTGGACGCGGCGCTGCGCGAGACGGCGGGCCGAGGGGCGACCGCAGCCATGCAGCAACGGGCCCAGGCCGCCCTGGACCGCCTCGCCGCCTGGCGCGCGCGGCTCGACCCCAGACGAGGGCCACCGACGCCCGACGAACTGGCCGCCGTCCGCCGCGACCTGGCCGAGTTGGCCGCCGAGAGCCGTTGTCTTGGCTGGCAGGCCGCCATGACTCGCACCTTCCGCCTCGGCGACCCCAGGTTCGCCGTCACCCTCGCCGCCCCCGGCCAGCGCATCTCGGCGCGCAACCCCGCGCTCAACCCGTCGCCACAGATCGCCCGCTCGTGGGACCTGGCCGCCGCCGGCGCCGAGGCCGAGAGCGTCCAGATCGTCGTCATCGCCCTCTGGGACAGGCTCGAGGCCGTCGCCGTCGGCGTCTCGCCGTTCGTCCCTGTGGCTCGGGATGGGGCCGAGGGCCCGCCCGGCGGCGAGCGGGCCGCCACGCTGCCGACCTCGCTTGCCCTCGTGGGCGAGGCGATGGTGCGCCCAGGCCCCCTCCTCGCCCCCGAGCAGGCGGGGTGGATGCCCGACCCGTTGCTGCCGTTCCAGCTCTTCGACGTCGAGCCGGGCGAGGCCCGCTCGCTGCTTCTCACCGTGGAGGTGCCGCCCGACCTGTTGCCCGGCGAGTACGAGAGCGAGGTCACCGTGCAGCCGCGGGGCATGGAGCCCGTGCGAGTGGCGGTGCGCCTGCGCCGCTGGGGCTTCACCCTCGAGGGCCACCCCCTCGCGGTGTTCGGCCCGCTCGACGAGCGGGCGCTCAGCGCGCACTGCGCCTCCGGCAAGGCCGTTCCCCAGCCGCTTCGCCGCGCGCTCTACGAAATGCTGCTGCGCCACGGCGTGACCCCGGTGCCCCTGCTCGGCGGCGACGAGGCGGCGGACCTCGAGGAGGCCCTCTTCTGCCTCGAGGCCGGCGCGGGCGTAGTGGTCCTGCGCGAGGCTGCCTCCGTGGCCCCCGGGCCGCGGGAGGCCGACGTGGCTCGCGCCGCGCGCTGTGCCGACAGGATTCGCGAGGCCGGCTGGGGGCGCCGCGGCGCGCTCCTCCTGCCCCTGGCGCCCGACGCCGAGAGGGAGCGCTCCCGGATGGCCGCCTTCGCCCGCACCCTCGCCCGCGAGCACCCGGCGCTCCTGCTCCTCGCGGGGGGCGACAGCGACCCGCCCCTCGACCTGGTGACCCACGTGTGGCGCCGTCCCCTGGGCGCCGACCCGCCGCGCCGGCCCCACGACAACGACGTGGATGTCCGCCTCTCCCGCACCGCCCGCCGCGAGGGCTGGGAGCTTGTCGCCGGCTCGCCCGAATCCCCCGTGCCCGGTCTCCTCGTCACCAGCCCACTCCACCACGTCCGCCTCCTGCCCTGGCTCGCCTGGCAGCACGGCGTCCGAGCCCTCTTCCTCCGCGGCGTGACCCGGTGGCAGGAGGACGACGATTTGCGCGACGGCGCCCTCGTCTACCCGCTCCCTCTTCCCGCACACCCCGCTCCCGGGGGGGGAGGGTGCTGCGCCTCGCTGCGCCTCGTGGCCCTCCGCGACGGCATCGAGGACTACGCCTGCCTGCGCCTGCTCTGGGACCGCGCGCGCCTGCTGCGCGAGCGCGCCGCCGCACGACACGGGCCCCTCCTGGCCGCGGCGGAACGCCTTCTCGCCGACGCCGCCGGCGGCATCGGCACCCTCCAGCGCCCGTGCCGCGACCCACACGTGCTCGCGACCCTGCGCGCGCGGCTGGCCCGCGAGCTCGAGCGTCTCGACGCCGCCTGGTGGGCCGAGGTGGACGCCGCGAAGGACCTCCCGCCTCCGCCGCCCGCCCTCACCGCGAAGCCGGGCGACGGCCAGATCGTCCTCACCTGGGGCAGGAGCCCCGACGCCAAGGTCGTCGGCTACAACGTCTTCCGCAGCCGCGCTCCCGAGGCCGGCTTCGCGCGCCTCAACGCCCTTCCCATCGAGGGCCTCACCTACGTGGACCGCTCGGTGGCCAACGACGTCACCTACCACTACTTCCTGCGCTCGTGCCGCGACGGGCTGGTGGACGGCCCTCGGAGCGCCCTGGCCTCCGCCCAGGCCCGCCCGGCGCCGCGCATCGTGTGGCTGCCCGGCGCCACGCCCCGCCACGGCGTCGCCGGGCCCTGCCGCATCGCGCTCCGCGTCGAGGGGCCCGGCACGGCCGGCCTCCTGCCCCTCGTGCGCCCGCAGATGGACTACGCGGCCGCCGGCGCCGCGTTCGACGGCTTCGAGGACATGACGCGCCAGGACGACGGCACCTGGGCCTTCGACATTCCCGACCTCGGCTGGCGCCGCCTCGCCGGCGAGAGGCTCCGCATCCAGGCGCGCATCGTGGACCGCCAGGGCCGCGTCGTCACGCCCCCGGTCGAGCGCAGCGAAACCATCGGCGCGCCCTGAGGCCACGCCGCGCCCACCCGGCCGGGTTTCGTCGCCCCGCGCCGAAGCGCATTGTGTTCGAAGGAGTGACCCGATGTCGTTCGCCCAGAAGCTCCTCGCCGCCCTCTGGCTGGCCGCCGCCGCGCTCGCCGGCGGAGTGCCCGGCCGCGAGCCGCCCCTGAACTTCCCCGACATCGTGGCGCGCGTGCGCTGCGGGATCGGCGTCGTCGGCACCTACAACCCGGCCAAGCGCCCCTCCCTCGAATTCCACGCCTCCGGCTTCTTCCTCAGCGACAAGGGCCACTTCGTCACCGCCAACCACGTGCTCGAAACCATCGCCCAGCGCAAGCGCCTCGGCGACCTGCGCGTCTTCCTGCCCAGCGACGCCACCCGCGACGGCCACCGCGCCACCGTCGTGGCCACCGACGCCAGGCACGACGTCGCGCTGCTCCTGGTCGAGGGCGGCGACTTCGTCCCCCTCGAGCTGGGCGACTCCGCCCGCGTCCGCGAGGGGCAGGCCATCGCCCTCACCGGCTTCCCCTTCGGCTTCTTCCTCGACCTGCACCCCTCCACCTGCGTCGGCATCATCAGCAGCATCAGCCCCATCGCCCTCCCCATGCACGGCAGCCGCCTGCCGGATGCCGAGATGCGCGAGGCCCTGCGCAGCCCGTTCAACGTCTTCCAGCTCGACGCCACGGCCAACCCCGGCCACAGCGGCGGGCCGCTCTTCGACCCCGAGACCGGCAAGGTCCTGGGCGTCGTCAACAGCGGCTTCATCCGCAAGACCAAGGAACAAGTCATCTCCACCGGCATCAGCTACGCCATGCCCATCCACCTCGCCAGGCCCACGCTCGACGAGGGCCTGAAGGCCAAGCCGGGCCTCCTGCCGCTGAAGGTGGGTGGCCAAGAGCCTTTGAGGAAATGAGCCGCAACCACCCACGTTGTCATTCCGAGCTTGTCGAGGAACCTTTCAAGGGTATTGCCGCAACAGCGAGTTCTGCCTCGATCTGCGTCAGTTCCCCGCCCGAGCGTTGTGCCAGGCCTTACAGCGGCGGCGTCGAGAAAGTCACCCCGCCCTTGCACGCCGGCTTGCCCCTCGCCCAGGTCGCCGCGGAGTTCCTCGGCCTGGAGCGCGGCCACACGCCCCTGGTCCCCGCCCTCGAGTGGTCGCGCACCCACGGCTCCCGCCTCGCCGTCACGTTCGACGGCGCGGCCCTGTTCCGGGGCTTCCTTGCTGCCATAGACCAGGCCTGGTCGAAGCCATTCGAGGAACGACCGGGCGACCGTTAGCCTGTAGCGGGGCCGCCGGAACACTGCGACCAGAGCGGGGTCACATCTTCCTTGTCATTTGGCAATCAGAGTCGGCCCATTGACTCCGGGGGGCGGTCGGGGTAGTCTATTGTGTTAGTGCGATGGCGGGGCGGGTCAGAAGGCGCGGAGCCTGGCGTGACACCCGTAACACGAAACCCGGAACAAGGCATCGTGAATGCGATGAGCTGCGACCTCGAGGAGTACTTCCAGGTGCAGTGCTGCGACGGGGTGATCGCGCCCGAGGCGTGGGACACCATGCCTTCGCGCCTGGAGCCGAGCACGGAACGGGTGCTGGCGCTGCTCGACGAGGCAGGCGTGAAAGCGACCTTTTTCGTCCTGGGCTGGAACGCCGAGCGGCACCCCGACCTGGTGCGGCGCATCGCGGCTGCGGGCCACGAGATCGCCTCGCACGGCTACGCGCACAAGATGATCCCCGACCAGAGGCCCGAGGAGTTCCGGGCCGACGTGTGCCGGGCCAAAGCGCTGCTGGAGGACCTCACGGGCCGGCCCGTGCTGGGCTACCGGGCGCCGACCTTCTCGATCACCGAGCGCTCGCGGTGGGCCATCGCCATCCTGGCCGAGGCCGGCTACCGCTACGATTCGAGCGTCTTCCCCATCCGCCACGACCGCTACGGCATCCCCGACGCCCCGCGATTCCTGCATGAGCTGAACGGGGCGGAGTGCGGAATGCGGGGTGCGGAATGCGGGGTGCGGAATGCGGAAGGGACGGACAGGCCGCACCTCATTGAGTTCCCGCCCACGACTCTGCGGGTGCTGGGCACGAACGTGCCGGTGGCGGGCGGCGGCTACCTGCGGCTCCTTCCCGCGCGGCTGATTCTGGCCGCGCTGCGCCGCGTGAACCGCCTGGGGCACCCGGCCATCGTGTACTTTCATCCCTGGGAGCTGGACCCCGAGGCGCCGCGGCTGCCGCTGCGGGGCCTGCGCCGCTTCCGCCACTACGTGGGCCTTGCCCGCGCGGCCGCCAAGTTGCGGCTCCTGCTGCGCGGCCTCGCCTTCACCACTGCCGCCACGGTCGTCGGGCACTGGGTGGCCGCGCACCACAAGGGGGAAACAGCGAATGGGTAGTCTCGCAACCGTGCTGGATTGCGTGTTTATCGTCGCGTTCGGCGCCTGGGCCTACGTGGCAGCCGGGCGCAAACGACGCGATCAGGTGGGCTGGCCCCTCATCGCCGCCGTGGCCTTCTGGCTCCCCGGCTATCTCATGCAGGACGTGATCTTCCCGCTCCTGGCCGAGAAGCTGGGCTGGACGGCCGAGTGCCAGGCGGCGTGGCGAAAGCCGTCGGCCTACATCGTCGGCGGCCTGTGCGCCCTGGGGGTGGACCTGTACCTGACGTTCTTCGTGCGCCCGGCAGCGGAGCCGCCGAAGCAGGCGGCGCCGTAGGCGGCCCCGCGCGGCCGCACGCCAGGCCCCCGGCGGGAGAATCTGCGAATGGATAAGATCGCCGCTCTGCTGGATGGCGTCTTCATCGTCGTCTTCGGCGCCTGGGCCTACGTCGTCGCCAAGAGGAAGCGGCGCGACGAGGTCGGCTGGCTGCTCATTGCCGCCGTGGCCTTCTGGCTGCCGGGGTACCTGATGCAGGACGTCCTCTTCCCGCTTCTGGCGAAGCACCTCGGGTGGACGCCCGAGTGCCAGGAGACGTGGCGGAAGCCCTCGGCCTTCATCGTCGGCGGCCTGTGTGCCCTGCTCGTGGACCTCTATCTGACGTTGTTCGTCAAGCCGCTGCCCCCGGCGCCCGAGGCGGGCGGCGGGGCGCCGCCGGCCGCCGGGGCCGGCCCGACCCCTCCGCCGGGCGAGGGCGGCGAGGCCCAGCCGCCCGCGGCCGGCGACGAGGGGGCCGCTGCACAGGAGATGGGCGCGCCCGCCCCAGCGGCCGGCCCCGACCTCCGCGCCGAGGGCCCCCTGGACTACCTGGCCCGCTACTGGCCCACGGGCATCATCGTCCTCATGTACCTCCTCCCTACCCTCGATGCCTTCGAGCCGATCATGCCGCGCCTCGGCTTCACCCGAGTCCACGGCGGGCCCTACCCGCCCTATCGCGAGCTCGCGGCGTCCCTGCTCGTGGGCGTGCAGGTGTGGCTCTGGGGCCGGCGACTGGCGCCTGCGCTCCTGTGCGCCCTGTTCTGCGCGGCGTTCATCCCCGAGATGAACTGGATGGAGTGGCAGTGGAGCCGCGGCAGCTCCTACTACTCGCACGGCTACCTGGTGCCCTTCGTGACCCTGTGGCTCGTGTGGATGAACCGCCAGCGCCTGGCGAAGCTGGAGCCGAAGGGCGACCTGTGCGGCGTGGGGCTTCTCACCCTCGGGTTTGGCCTGCTGCTCCTGCTGGCGGGCGCCTACCTGCGCATGGGCTCCATTCAGGGGGCGAGCTTTCTCGTCGTGCTCTGCGGCCTCGTGTTCTTCCTCTACGGCCGCGCGATCAGCCGCGTGCTCCTCTTCCCCCTGCTGTTCACCGCCTCGATGATCCCGCTGTCCATGTGGGCGCTCGACGCCTTCACGTTTCCGCTGAAGATGTTCGCCACCGCCGGCACGGTGCAGGTCGTCAACGGCCTCCACACCGCCGGGATGCATCCCCACCGCGTGGCGCAGGAGGGGAATGAGGTGACGTGGCGCCTGGCCGACGGCACGAAGGACAAGCTGACGGTGGCCGAGGCGTGCAGCGGCCTGAAATCGCTCATCGCCCTCCTCACCTTCGGCGCCCTGCTGGCCTACCTGGCCAAGCTCTCGCGGCGGCACAAGCTCGTGCTGTTCCTCGCCGGGATCCCCGTGGCGCTCCTGGCCAACATGTGGCGCATCATCACCCTGGTTCTGCTCGCGGGCCGCTGGGGCTCGAAGGTGGCGCAGCCCGACCACTTCGTGCACGATGCGACCGGCCTGGGCATTTTCGTCGTGGCCTTCATCCTTTTCTTCACCTTCGAGCGCGTGCTCCAGAGGTTCGAGCCCGGCGGCGCCGAGGCGGAGCCGCAGGACCTTGGACCCCTCGTCGCCGCCTCACCCTGATGCCGGAGAAAACGCCCATGCGCACCCTCAACCAGCGCTACGCCGTGGCCAGCGTTCTCCTGGGGGCTGTGGCGCCCCTCGTCCTTTACCTGAGCTACAGCGTCCCGCCGCCCTCCGACGTCGGGAACATCGCCAAGGCCATCCCCTCGGACCTCGGGAAGTGGACGGCTGTGGACGAGAAGGTCGGCGGGACCCCTGAGGAAAGGGCGATCCTCCAGACCGATGCCATCTTCACGCGCACCTACTCGTGCGGCACCTTCCCCAGTTTCGACCTCTCGATCGTCTACGCCCAGGACAACCCCAACGCCATCCATCCCCCCGAGCTGTGCTACAAGGGCAGCGGCTGGACCGAGACGGTCCGCGACACGATCGCGCTCGCCGTCGGCGAGCAGGTGTTCCACCTGAATCGCCGGCACTTCGTCCGCGGCACGGGAGCCCGCATGTGGGTCCTCTACTGGTTCAAGGCCGGCTCGGAGAACACCCCCCGCTACCTGAGCTTCCACTGGGCGGCGCTCAAGGCGCGGCTGCTGCGGAGCGGCTGCTCGTGCGCCCTCCTCCAGGTGCGGGCCGAGTTCGACCCGTCCGCCCACGGCAGCGAGGTGCTGGCGGAGCTTCAGAAGTTCGCCGCTGTCGCCATACCGGCCGTCAGCGCCGCCATCCCCTAGGCTCCCACGGGCGTCCCGCGGGGGCCGCCAGCCGCGCGCGTGGGACCCATCACCTGTCCGAAATCCCTGAATGCCCGCCGGGCCGCCCCAACACTGTTTGCGAATGGACACATGCGGTTCCGGGGAGCGAACACGACGCCATGTCCAGACCCAGCCGCGACTTAGGTGCGCGGACCCTCTCTCAGGCGTCTGGTGCTGCTGACAACGGGCGGCCCCGTGCTCGGGGCGCCGCGGAGGGGGAGGGCGCCCCATGTCGGAGGCCGGCTCCGCAAGTCCTGCTTCCATAAGCCTTTAGCTATTCTCGCGGCGGCGGCTGCGCCCCGTGCCGCAACCGGCATGAATGTTGCTGTGTACCCCACCGGGCGGAGTGGTGCGCGAGGCGACGCTGCGCAGAGATGTGTTGGCGGCGAGCCGCCACCTTCCGCCAGAGAACCCCCGGACGGCTCGGTGGGAGTGCGCCCGATGAGTGCCCCGACGCGACCATCGGTAGAGCGGCGCAGGTATCGGCGCTTCGAGCTCTCCGCGCCCCTCGTCTTCACCGTCAAGACGAAGGCCGGCACCAGCGTGTCCCACTCCGGCATCACCCGCAACGTGAGCCCCGGCGGCCTCTACTTCTGCACCCTCGCGGCGCAGGATCTCCATCCACAGCAAGAAGTTACGGTGAACATCATCGTCCCGCGCCGGGGGAACCCCTCCGAGGCGACCGTGTCCCTCTCTGGCGAGGCGAGGGTCGTTCGAGCCGAGCGATTGCCTGCGTCGGCCGACGCCTTGGCCCGCGATGGCGAATGGTGGGGGGTCGCCGCGCAGTTCACGGGCCGGCCCCGCGTTGACCTCTCCAGCGTTGACGACCTCTTCGGCGGCACGTAGCCAACGGCCGTTTCCCACGCGCCGCAGCCATCCCGCGCCGCTCGAGCGGGGGCCTGCTGGGGCCATCGGCGGCCCGGATTCCGAAAAACAAGACAGGCCCGCGCTGCGGAGCGGACAACTCGCCTGCCCGGCCGCGCGCCGCGGCGGGCCGGCTGCGGGTCGCCCGCGGAAGCTGCCGGCGTAAGCTACAGGTGCGTAACGACTTGTGAAGTGCCGCCAGAGCGAGGCCGCGAACTGGTATTTCCGCGTCGGACGGCACGGTTGTTGCAGCCTCCCACCACAGGTGTGTGTGGCAGTTGCCTGTGAGGGTCTTTGTCGATGCCAGAGCCGGCAACCATTCTCGTCCTTGGCGGTGGAGCGGGCGCGCTATACCTGCGCTTCTTCCGCAACCGCTACGCCGAGTTCAAGCGTGCGACTGACATCCTGTTCGCCCTGCCGGGTGTCGCGATCGCGGCCCCGATCACCCTGTTCCTCGCCCTCCTGGTCAAGCTCACCTCGCGCGGGCCGGCCTTCTACCTCCAGGAGCGGGTGGGCAAGGACGGTAGGGTCTTCAAAATCATAAAGTTACGCACAATGGTCGCCAACGCCGAGGCGGCCACCGGCCCCGTGTGGGCGGCGGCGAACGACCCGCGCGAAACCTGGCTCGGCCGGATCCTGCGGCGCACCCATCTTGACGAGTTGCCGCAGTTCTGGAACGTTCTGCGCGGCGACATGAGCCTCATCGGCCCCCGGCCCGAGCGCCCCGTGTTCGTCGAGAAGTTCCGGAGGGAGATCCCCGGCTACGCCGCGCGCCTCACCGTCCGCCCGGGCATCACCGGCTGGGCACAAGTCAACCACCCCTACGACCGATCCGTCGAGGACGTGCGGCGCAAGGTCGAGTTCGACGCCGAGTACATCCGTAAAATGGGCTGGGGCATTGACTTGCGCATCATGGCCGCCACCGCCGCCCGCATGCTCAGCCTCCGTTCTCGTCCCGCCGCCAACGCGGGCAAGCACTCCTGACGTCCGGCAACCCCCTCTCCCTCCCACGGCCCATCGCACTGTGCTGCGTCTGCCACGCCCGTGGCAGCCCAGGCTGACCGGTTTGGCTGACACGGTCGGGGATGAGGCCCGCGCGACGAGAAGCTCGCTTCGCGACCACGGGCCAGGCCAGGAGTTCTTGGGGGGAGGTGGGCGGGGAGGGGACTTCCTTGCGAGGAAAGTCCCTCCCCGCTGCATTCGTGTCAGCCGAGATAGCTTTTCATCGTGGCGAGTTCGCGGGGGAGGTGGGTCTGCCAGGGCTCCCAGTTGATCCATTCGCCGCTGAGGTAGCCGTCGTAGCCGATGCTGCGGAGGAGCGCGACGGCGCGGCGGTGGTCTATGAAGCCCTGGCCGATGGGGCAGAGCTGAGTGCCCTTGTCGCCGCGCGTGCCGTCGTGGAAGTGGACGTGGCGGATGTCGGGGCGGAGGACGTCGAACGCCTCGTCCATCGTCATGCCCGCGGCGTTGACGGGATGCATGATGTCCCAGTTGACGCGGACGTTGGGGTGTCCGACGCGCTCGATGACGGCGGCGAGGTCGTGGGCGTTGCACCAGGAGTCGTGGGTCTCGACGCAGAGGGTGACGCCGGCGGCGCGGGCCTCGGGGGCGAGGGCGGCGAGGGAGTCGGCGAGCTGCGTCGCGGCGGTGTCGCGGGTCATGCCCTGGGGGATGCCGCCTCCGAAGACGCGCATGGTGGGGGCGCCGAGGTCGTGCGCGAGGGCGATGAGGGCGCGGGAGTCGGCCATCATGCGGCTCAGCTCGGCGGGGGTCGGCGCCGTGTAGGAGCAGGAGGTGGCGAGGCAGGCGATGCCCACGTCGGCGTCCTCGGCCATGCGGCGGAGCAGGGCGCGCTGGCCCGCGGTGGTGGACGGCTCGACGCCGTGGAGGTGCTTGGCCTGGGCGCGCGGCTCGACGCCGTCGTAGCCCAGGCGGCGGGCCACGTCGAGCACCTCGGCCCAGGTGAGGTCGGGGCACGAGAAGGTCATGAAGCTGAACTTCACCGGCGAACTCCTAATCATGGCAAGACTCGATCAGCCGGCCGGGATTCCGCGTGCAAGTATGCACACGGAATTCTGGCACCATCCGAAATCGAGCCGGCGGGCTTGCTACACGAACTCCTGAAACAGGACCCTACTTCGGGAGGGCGAAGAGAATGACATGGTCGTCTCCTGCATACGCCACGCGCCGGCCGTTTGGGGAGAACGCGAAGTCGTGCCGCAGCAGAGGGGAAACCGCTTTGGGGTGTTCCATGCGTTCGAGAGACCGAAAGTGGCCGAGCGCTTGCGGCTTGTCGAGATCCCAGAGCTGCACGACGCACTCGCCGTCGCACGAGAGAAGGCGGCGCGAGTCCGGCGCAAATGCCACGCGGGCGACATCGGCGGAGGCATTCAGGTCGAAGAGCCGCTGTTCGGCGAGCACATCCCAGACCTGAATGATCATGGGGGAAGCGGCTGCCAGCATGGCAGCACGCCCTCCGTCGGGGGAAACAGCCGCTATCCCAGCCCCAGGAACCAGAAGATCGGCGATGAACACGTGAGACAGGCTGCCATCCTTCACCGACCTCCGCCCGATAGTGGAGCCACCGCACGAGACGATCGAAGAGCCATCGGGGGTGAACCAGACGCGCCAGAAGTCATCAGTGTCCACCAACCGGTCACAAGGTTCTGGGCCACCCAGCCACAACGGTTCTCCCGTTGCGGCATTCCAGAGTCTGATCGTCTTGTCATTGGCGCAGGATACGGCGTTTCGCCCGTCCGGGGAGATGGCCACGCAGTTCGCGAGCGCCGTGTGCCCTTCGAAGGAGCGCAGCTCCCTGTGCGCTTCCCACTCGAGAAGGTGAAGCCTGTTGTCGGCACCAGGAGCAAGGATCTGTGAGCCGTCCGGAGAGAAGGCCAAGTTGCCACCCGGTGCGAACTGGATGCCCCTTTCAAACCTGGAGGTCACGAGCCCCGTCCCGGCGTCCAGCACGACGATTTCGTCACCCGAGCCCACTGCGATACGGTCACCCTGGGGTGAGAAAGCGATGCAGTGCAGGTGGGCAAGTGGCCATCGCCACAGTTCGCCTACGACCTGTTCCTCAATGGCCTGCATGGCCCGCCGGACATTGTCCTTGGTGGGGTCCTTCTGCAGCAAGCCGAGCAGAATGCCGTGGGCCCGCGACACATCGCCCTTGCTCATAGCTGAGAGCGCCGCGGTGAGGCGTTCGAGCTCGTCGGTCGGGCACCGCGGGTACTCGCTGCCACCGGGGCCCAGGAAGCGGGTGAATAGCGACGCGAACCCGAAGTCACCCGAATCATCCGGTTTGAAGCCCACCAGCCGCGCTAGGGCCAGGAACCACGCGCCGACGTCACCAGACTGGGACGCCCTGACCGCGAGTGCCCTGAGTCTCATGAGCTCAGTGGCTTGCCGTTCTGCGTGCGTAAGAGCCTTCTCGGTCTCTGGGCTGCGAAGCTCCTTCGGAATCTGGTCCAACGCTCCCCACGCCTTCACGTAATCCTGTTTGTCGTAACCAGCCTTGGAGGCGGCTTGTTGGTCGCGGACGGCCTTGGCCAGAAATTCGCGGCCCTTCTCGTGGTCCGGCTTGAGTTGCAGGTAACGATGAAGGCTGGTTAGCATGGCCTTCACTTCACCTGCACCGCGCGCTCGGTTGAACTCTTCGGTCAGCCTCTTGAGCGCCTCCGCGGTCTGGCTCGCGCGGTCTTGAAGTTCATTGATGGCCTTCGTCCGTAGTCGCTCAGGCACCTGCCGGAGGAGAGCTGCGGCCTGAGCATACTCGTAACGGCCCAGCGCGGCCTTGGCCGCATCACACACATTGCGGACCAGGGGGGCGCCGAGCTCTTCCACCTCATTCAGATACGGCCTCAGTTCGAGATAGCGTTCGAGTCTAGGTGCGACGCTGGAGAGTTGGCCCGCCTGGGCGGCTTGCTCGATTTCGGCTCTCAGGCTGGCGAGCTCAGCGGCCTTGGCGCGGGCGTCGGCAAGAAGGCTCTGAATCTGAGGCGTGCGCAACGGCTCGGGGACCTGTTCCAGCAGCGCCACGGCCTCGGCATACTCGTGTCTGCCCAGGCATTCCGTGGCGCTGGCGAGGAGCTCGTCGCGCCGGCGCTCAAGCTGGTCGTTCTCGTCACGGACCGCCTGGACGACGCCGCTGGCCCACTCGGCGAATGGTTTGAGCCGCGGGTGTTGGAGCGCGGCCATCTCCTCGAGGAGGCGGATGGCCTCGGCGTGCTGGTATCCGCTGCGAAGGGCTTCGACTTGCTCCTTCCTGGCCTGGAGTTCTCCGATGCGGCTCTGCCGCAGGGCGGGGAGATCGGCGCCGCAGTCGCCGCAGAACCTGTCCCAGGTGGAGTTGGTGTGGCCGCAGGCCAGGCACGGCTCCTGGAGGGGCTCGCCGCATCCGCCGCAGAACTTCCGGTCCGCCGGGTTCTTGCGGCCGCAGCCGGGGCATTGGCCCGCGGCCTCGGCGGGGGCAGGGGCCGCGGCTTCGTTTGGCGCGGCGGGAGCGCGCGTCGCTTCGTCCCCCTCCGGCAGCTCGGGGGCGGGCGGAAGGCTCTGGACGAGGCGATCTACGTCCGCGCGGAAGGTGCGGCCGGAATTGACCTCTGCGGCATTGCGGAAGGCGAGGGGCTGGAGGTCCAAGGGGAGCTCTTCGGGCCTCGGCATGGCGGCCCCGTGGACGAGGACGGGGACGACGACGATGCCGCGCGCGAGGGCGAGCTCGATCTCGGCCCGCACGAAGTCCCCGGGGTCATCGAGCCGCCGTGTGCCGTCCCGGCCAAGCACCGTCAGCCACCTCTGGCCGATGATGGCGAGGAGGACGTGGCACTTGCCCAGCTCCTGCTCAATATGCCGGCGGAAGTCGGCGCCGTACGGGATCGTGTCCACATCAATGAAGAGCGATTGGGCGCCGAAGCGGGCCTCGAGGTGGTCGTAGATGCGCCCGGTGACGTCGGAGCTATCCTCGCGTCGGTAGGAGACGAAAATCTTGGGCATCGGCCACTCCCGCGGGGCCGCGCTCGTGCGCTTCCAGCACAGGCTCGCGACACAAGGGTAGCCTGAGACGCTGGCCGTGTCAAGTGAGTCCGATGCGGGGCAGGAGCGGGGAGAGCCAATCGAGCGATCTTACAGGGGCCTAGCTGCCCATGCGCACACACGAGATCGCTGTTCCGCAGCGGCAGGGAGATTCTACCAAGCTTGCCGAAGGGAAAAGCTCGCTTGCTTTGCCCGCGCCAATCCGCTACCCTATGCACGCGGCTGGTGAGCACAGGAGCGACGCGTGGCAGCTTACCCCTGGTATCTCATCTCGGAACGAGTCCAGCGCCTCTACGGGAAAGCGGGGGGATAGGAGGGCCGCTCGTGTTCAGAAGGAAGCCCATCGTGCTCTGCTGCTGCTGCCTTCTGGGGAGAGCACTCGCCGGCGCGGGGGAGCCCGACGCGGCGGCCCCCGACACGGCCATCCTCAAGACCCTTCGGCCGGGCCACCCGCGCCTGGTCGCGCTCGAGGCGGACCTCGCGCGGGTGCGGGAGATGATCGCGAAGGAGGCGCTGGCCAGGGAGTACCACGCCGCGCTGCGCGCGCAGGCCGAGCGCTACGTGAAGGAGCCGGTGCTGGAGTACAAGCTCGTCGGCCCGCGGCTCCTGCACGTGAGCCGCGCGGCGTGCGACCGCATCTACACCCTCGGCCTCCTGTTCCGCCTCGACGGCCACGCGGAGTTCGCCGACCGAGCCGTCCGCGAGCTCGTGAACGTGTGCGGGTTCAAGGACTGGCATCCCTCGCACTTCCTCGACACGGCCGAGATGACGCACGCGGCGGCGATCGGCTACGACTGGCTCCACGACAGGCTCACGGCCGAGCAGCGCCGCGCCGTGGTGGACGCCATCGTGGCGAAGGGGCTGCTGCCCGCGAAGAAGGTGTACGACGGCGGCGGCTGGTGGTCGCGCTCGACGCACAACTGGAACCAGGTGTGCAACGGCGGCATCGCCATCGGCGCCCTGGCCGTGGCCGACGAGCGGCCCGAGCTGGCCGCCGAAATCCTCGCCGCCGCCCGCGCCTCCATCGTGCGCGCCATGCGTAGCTACGAGCCCGAGGGCGGCTGGAACGAGGGCCCCGGCTACTGGCACTACGCCACCCGCTACAACGTCTACTACCTGGCCGCGCTCCAGACGGCGCTGGGCACGGACCTCGGCCTGATCCGCGAGATGCCCGGGTTCGCGAAGGCGGGCGACTTCCGCCTCTACTTCGCCGGGCCCGTGGGCCGCACGTTCAACTACGCCGACGCGGGCGACCGCACCGGTCGCGCCGCCGAGATGTTCTGGCTCGCCCGCACCCTCGACGCGCCGCGCTATGCGTGGCACGAGCGGTCCTGCGACGGACGCCCCGACGCCCTCGACCTCCTGTGGTTCGACCCGCGCGGCCAGGGGCCGAAGGCGGAGGTGTGGCCCCTCGACCGCTGGTTCCGCGGCGTCGAGGTCGCCTTCCTCCGCTCGGTCTGGGAGGACCGCGACGCCGTCTTCGTGGGTTTCAAGGGTGGCGACAACCGCGCCAACCACTCGCACCTCGACCTGGGGACCTTCGTGCTCGACGCCCTCGGCGTCCGCTGGGCGCTCGACCTCGGCGGCGACAACTACAACCTGCCCGCCTACTTCGGCGGCAAGCGCTGGACCTACTACCGCCTGCGCACCGAGGGCCATAACACCCTGACCCTCGGCGGCGAGAACCAGGACCCCGCCGCGAAGGCGCCCATCCTCGCCTTCGCCTCGTCGGAGGCTCGGGCATTCGCCGTCGCCGACCTCTCGCGCGCCAACAAGGGCGCCGCTCGCTGGTGGCGCGGCATCGCGCTCCTCGACCGCCGCGAGGTGCTCGTCCAGGACGAGGTCGAGTTGAAGGCACCATCGGATGTCGTGTGGGCGATGCACACCCCGGCGGTCGTGCAGGTCGCCGGCGCGACGGCCACGCTCAAGGTGGGGGAGGCCTGTCTGCGAGCATGGGTTCTGGAGCCGGCGGGGGCGAGGTTCGAAACCGCCTCGGCCACGCCGCCGAAGCCTCAGGCCCAGAACGAGGGCGTGAGCCGCCTGTTCATCCGGTTGGCGGGGGCCAAGGAGGCGCGGGTCGCCGTGCTCCTCACGCCCTATCGCGGACCCGCGCCGCCGCCGACGGGCCGAGACGTCGTGCCGTTGAAGCAGTGGATCGCGGAGACGCCGGGCTCCGCCACCAGGCCGTGAGGGCGGCTGAGATAGCTTCCGCCGACCGGTTACTTCGTCGCGTTCACCGTCCCATCGCTGTTGCGGACAGGGAGCCAGACGCTGAGGCCCTCATCCGCAATCCGTGGGGACGGGGACTTGCCGGCGGGCCTGTTGTCGAACAGGCAACTGCGGTCGCCCCATTCGTAGCTCACGATGTCCATGATGTTGTGCGGCATCGCGCGGCCGTCGAAGTAGAGGCAGGCGGTGCGCTTGTTGTGGCGCGGCACAGGCCGCCACGCGTTATTGTAATCGGGCAGACCCATGCCGTCGGGCGACGGGGTGTAGCGGGAGTAGAATGCCTTGTAGTATCCGATGCGCTTCTTCGACAGCCAGTACACGTCGCTCCAGGCCAGATCCACGCCGGTGTAGAGCGGCGAGAGCGGGTAGCGGGTGTAGCCCATCCAGCACTCGGCGGCGAAGCCGCTGGTGTGCTCGGCCCACTCCAGGGGCGGGTGCGTCTCTTCGGTTGGCAGCCACGCGTCGGGCAGGCCGGCCATGACCTGCTGGTAGCCCCACACGGGGTCGTTCGTGACCAGCCCGGTGTCGCACACGGCGATCTGCTGGCTGGGGATGGTCAGGGTGCCGAAGTGGACGGATTGCCCGTACCAGAGGATGGGCGCCGCCGCCGACTCGCCGAGCATGTAGCACGGATAGGGCCTGAAGCCCTTGGGCTCGGTCGTCTCGGCGCCAGTCGTGTAGGGCCAGCAGAACTGGTCCTGCGAGGTGTCCTTGAGCGCTTTGGTGCCCGCATTCGCGTCGCGGCAGGCCCAGGAGGGGTAAACGTCCGCGTACTTCACCTTGTCAAAGGGGTAGATGATCGACTCCCCGAACGGTGCCGCGTAGTTGTAGCCGTAGCCGAGCACGGCCTGCTTCTTGGCCGGGCAGGAGTACATCATGCACAGCCGGGCGATTTCCATGTAGATATACGTGTCGTCCTTCACGTCCGAGGGCCTCTTGCCCGTGCGCGCGCAGTAGGCGGTCAACGCGTTCTTCCACGTGGCGCTGGGGTTGACGTAGGGCGCCAGGGCGACGTACCAGAAGGGGAACTTGCCGCCGGTGACGATTTTCGTGGCATCTATGAGGCTCATGGGGGGCTCGCGGAAGGGGCCGCTGGTCGCCGACAGCTTCGTCGGGGCCCCCGCGGACACCATCCAGGAGTCAAAGTCCTTGTTGTAGTTCGTGAATGCCTGGCCCATCTGGCGCATGTTGCTCAGGCAGTTCGTGAGATCGGCCGTGCCCAAGGCATAGATGATGGCCGGCAGCAGCAGGCCGGCAAGGATCGTGATGATGCCGATCACGACGAGGAGCTCGACCAGGGTGAACCCCTGCGACCGCGATCTCGTAAGTGCTGTGATACTCATAGCTTAGGACCCCTGTGTTGCAGTCTCACCCCTACCTCGCTTCGCGCACTCCTCCCCGCCCTCATTATATCCCCGTGGCTCTTGCCTTGTCAAGCAATTCGCGCCGCTTTCCGGGGATTTGCGCTTTCGCCCTCGCCCGGTATAATCGCGCCCTCGTGTCCCGCAGTTCGGGCTTGCGGGAGAGCCCACGACAGGGGTTGGCAGGATGTGGCGAGCGTTTGCTCTGGCACTCGTTGTGCGGGCAGCAGGGGCGTGCGCGCCGAGGCATGCACGGCCCAAGGCCATGCCCAGTCCCGTGCCGCCCGCGCGAGCGGCGCCCGAGAGCAGGGGAGGGGAGGCCCCGCCGCTCTCCGCCTCCGCCGCGAGCCGTGACCCTCCTCGACTCGCCGTTTGGCGATTCTCGCCCTTCTGGCCAAGCGTTTCCCAAGCTCCCCGGCCTCGCGACTCGAGAATCGGCGATCCTCGGCCTTCCGGCTCAAGGTCCCCCAAGCTCCCCATACTCCCCACTTCTGCGCCCCCTGGGGTCAGGCCGCAACTTACAACTTAACTGCCGTGGCACCCAACATGTTGTGGTGGCCTCCTAGCTGACCACAATATAGCCTAACTCGCCTGAGTCGCCTGACTCGCCGGTTCATGGGGGAGGTCCCGCCCGCCGCCGCGGAGCCGAGCCGGCAGTGGCAGAGAGCCGTCCACAGATTTCGCCGATGGACACAGATGAAAGTCGACGGTTGTCCAGTGTCCACCGGCCACTGCATAGCGCGTCTAACTGGTCTTCTACAGTTGCTTTCCCTATCTATCCGCTTGGCAAGGGGTTAGGGAAATGCGAAATGGTGTTGGCACTACAGGAGCCTGATCCAGCGATGGGGCGGGCCGGTGGTTCACCGACGAGTTCGGGGGACGCCTTACTCGATTGCCGCGACAGAGAGAAGAAGTGGCAGGGGAATGGGGGCAGGGGAATGGGGGAGGGAAGACCGCCTGAAGGCGGGACTACGAACAGGCAGCGCGGCGAAGCGAATCATGACCAGTCGTGAGCGATGCGTGAGCCCTTGGAGTGCGGCGGCTTGACGCCGCTTTCCATGCCGTCGAGAGCGGGGCGCTGAGCCCAAGGTCTTTGGAACGCGGCATCGAGATGCCGCACTCCGAAAGGCTGCCGCACGGCACGCGCCGCCGCGGTTCTCCCTTTGGCTCCATTCCCTTGTCCCACATTCCCTTGTCGTTCCTCTTCCTGCGCCGAGAGGGGAGGGTCGGTGTCTCGGCAACACGCCCGCTGAAGAGGGGAGGCCACTGTTCTGAAATCGGCAATCGCAAATTTTTCCAAGCCCCCCTCCCCCACTGCCCCCCGCCCCGCGCCCCCCCCCCGTGGGGCCATTCTGAGCGAGGCGAGATGCTTCGCAGGGCCTCAGCATGACCGACTGATGTCGTGTTGCGCTCGGCGGGCAATCGCGCTATATATTAAGGAAGACCCCCTATGTCCCCCACGGAGAAGCCGATGCTTCGTGCCTGTCTCGCCTGCGTGCTTGCGATGGCGGCGTTCGCCGCGGAGGCGGCCGCCCCTCGACGCGCTCGGGGCGCCGTGAGCCTGCCGAGCGCCGCCGACCCCGCGTACTACGTGAAGAAGGCCACGTGGCAGGAAACGATGCTGGCCTCGCGCGAGGCCCTGGCCACGGCCCAGGCCGAGGCGCCCAAGGAGTCGGCCTTCAAGCCCTATGTGACAGGCGTCATTCGCGGCGGCCAGCCCGCTCAGCAGATTTCCCTCGATGTGTCCACGCTCGACCAGCTCTGGCTCCTGGCCGACGTGGGCGACGACAACTACGATTCCGACCAGGCCATCTGGGGCGAGCCCACGCTCGTCGCCAGGGACGGCACCAGGGTGCCCCTCACCACGCTCAAGCCCGTCTCGGTCAAGGTCGGCTGGGGCAACCTGATCGTCAACAACAACCACACCAAGGCTGGCCTCCGCATCGCCAACAAGAAGTACGAGCATGGCTTCTGGGCCCACGCCCCGAGCGCCCTGTGCTTCGCTCTGGGCAAGAAATACGTGAGGTTCGAGGCCTGGGCCGGCATTGACGCGACGGCGACCTCGCACGGCTCGGTGAGGTTCCACGTGCTCGACAAGGCCGGCCGCACGAGCGACCTCGATGCCCTCTGGTCGCTCGTGGGCCGCGACTTTCCCAACGCCAGCCGCGAGATGCAGTGGGAGCGCCAGGACCGCATCTGGGACGACGATTGGCGGCCTGGCGACCTCGCCATGCTCGGCGCCCGCTACGCGAAGTGCGCGGCGACCCGAGCCAAATCCATGGCCGCCGAGGCCCAGAAGCTTGCGCCCGCTGTGGCCGATGCCGTGGCCCTTCAGAAGGTGCGCGAGCTGTACTACCGCGCGCACACCATCGAGGAGAACCTGGCGAAGCTGGGCGACCTGAAGTTCGAGCCCCTCCGCCTCGCCCTCGCCGACCTCATCGAGACCCACGGCGACACGTATCCCAAGGGCCGCGAGTTTCTCCAGCGCCTCGACGCACTCGAGAAGTCGGCCTCGGCCGACGACAAGGCGGCGGACCCCGAGCGCAAGGCGAAACTCGTCGAAGAGTTCGAGTCACTCAAGCGCGAGGCGCTGCTCGCCAATCCGCTGCTCTCGTTCGACAAGCTGCTTGTCGTGCGCCGCAGCGCGCGCAACCTCGCCCTGCCCGCCAACTGGCAGGGCAACTCGTGCCTGCCCCGCAGCGGACTCGACAACGAGATCGCCATCCTCTCGCTCCGCGCTGTGGGCGGGGCGTCCCTGCCCCGCGTCCAGACCCTCTACAAGCCCGAGGGCGGCAGGTTCGTGGGCGATGTGGACCTGCATTTCGATGCCGACCGCCTGCTCTTCTCCTCGCTCGACGCGAAGAACAAATGGCAGGTCTTCGAGATGACGCTCAAACCTCCCGCGGGTTCGCAACCCGCGGGAGGTTATCCCATCCGCCAGCTCACCGGCGAGCAGCCCGACGTGGACAGCTACGACGCCTGCTACCTGCCCGACGGCCGCATCATGTTCTGCTCGACCGCGCCCTTCGTCGGCGTGCCCTGCGTCTTCGGCTCCTCGCACGTCGCCATGCTCTACCGCATGGACGCCGACGGCAAGAACATCCGCCAGCTCTGCTTCGAGCAGGACCACGACTGGTGCCCCGCCGTGCTCAATAACGGCCGCGTGCTCTACCTCCGCTGGGAGTACACCGACACGCCGCACTCGCAGACCCGCATCCTCTTCCACATGAACCCCGACGGCACCGAGCAGATGGAGTACTACGGCAGCAACTCGTACTGGCCGAACGGCGTCTTCTACGCCCGCCCGATCCCCAATCACCCGACAAAGGTCGCGGGCATCGTGACCGGCCACCACGGCGTGCGGCGGATGGGCGAGCTGGTGATCTTCGACCCCGGCAAGGGGCGCCACGAAGCATCGGGCGCCATCCAGCGCATCCCCGAGCGCGGCAAGGAGGTCGAGCCAATCATCCGCGACGGCCTGGTCAACGCCTCCTGGCCGAAGTTCCTCCACCCCTATCCCCTCAGCGACAAGTATTTCCTCGTCGCCTGCCAGCCCACGGCGAAGTCACTCTGGGGCCTCTACCTGGTGGACACGTTTGACAACATGCTCCTCCTGCACGAGGAGCCGGGCTACGCAATCCTCGAGCCCGTGCCGCTCCAGAAGACCCTCAAGCCGCCCGTCATCCCCGACAAGGCCGACCCGAAGCGCAAGGACGCCGTGGTGTACATGGTGGACGTCTACCAGGGCGACGGCCTGAAGGGCGTGCCGCGCGGCACGGTGAAGAAGCTGCGCATCTTCTCCTACCATTTCGCCTACCACGGCATGGGCGGCCTGCTCGGCGTGGTGGGCATGGACGGCCCGTGGGACCCGAAGCGGATCGTGGGCACGGTGCCCGTCGAGAGCGACGGGTCGGCGCTCTTCCGCGTGCCGGCCAACACGCCCATCTCCATTCAGCCGCTCGATGCCGAGGGCAAGGCGCTTCAGCTCATGCGAAGCTGGATGACCGCCATGCCCGGCGAGGTGCTCTCGTGCGTCGGCTGCCACGAGCGGCAGAACAGCTCGCCGCCCGCGAGGCAAACGCTCGCCCAGGCCAGGCCGCCCGCCGAGATCGAGCCCTGGCGCGGCCCCGCACGCGCCTTCAGCTATCCCCGCGAGGTCCAGCCGGTCATTGACAAGTATTGCATTGGCTGCCACAACGGTGAGAAGCGGCCCGATGGCAAGGTGGCCGCCGACCTCCGCGGCGACAAGCGCCTCGCCGACTTCAGGCTCGTCACGCCCGGCAACGGCGGCGGCAACGCAGGCCGCTTCTCCGTCGGATACGGCGAGCTCCACCGCTACGTCCGCCGCAACGGCATCGAGGGCGACTACCACCTGCTCACGCCCCTGGAGTTCCACGCCGACACCACGGAGCTCGTCCAGCTCCTCCAGAAGGGCCACTACGGCGTGAAGCTCGACGCCGAGGCCTGGGACCGCTTGGTCACCTGGATTGACCTCAACACCCCCTACTATGGCACCTGGACCGACATGGGCCACAACCCTGGCAAACAGCGCGAGCGGCGCCTCGAGCTGGCCCGGCTCTACGCCAACCTCGACACCGACCCCGAAGCCGACGCCGGTCAGCCCCCCGCCAAGCTCCAGGACCCGACCCCCCCTCCCCTTCCCTCTGCCGTACCCGAACACCGAACACCGAACACCGATGGCCCGGCTTTGGCCGGCTGGCCCTTCGACAAGGCCGAGGCCCAGCGTCGCCAGGCCGCCTTGGGTGTGGCGACGCGCTCGGTCGAGCTCGCGCCCGGGGTCAAGCTCGACCTCGTCCTCATCCCCGCCGGCGAGTTCCTCATGGGCGACCCCAGCGGCTCGCCCGACGAGCAGCCCGTCCACCGCGTCAAGATCGAGCGGCCCTTCTGGATGGGCCGCTGCGAGGTCTCCAACGAGCAGTTCGCCTGCCACGATTCCGCCCACGATAGCCGCGTGGAGGACAAGAATACCTACCAGTTCGGCGTCCACGGCTACCCCTGCAACGAGCCCAAGCAGCCCGTCGTCCGCCTCTCGTGGCACCAGGCCGTGGCTTTCTGCGAGTGGCTCTCGAAGAAGACCGGCGAGCACGTCACCCTGCCGACGGAGGCCCAATGGGAGTGGGCCTGTCGGGCAGGGACGGCCACGCCCTTCTGGTATGGTGGCCTCGACGCCGATTTCTCGAAGTGCGCCAACATGAGCGACGCCAAGATGCGCGAGTTCGCCAGCAACCCCTACACCATCTGGCAGCCCCAGCCCAACGCCACGAAGTACGACGACTGGATTCCCAAGGACACCCGCTTCAACGACGGCTATCTCGTGGCTGCCCCCATCGGCACCTACCAGCCCAACCCCTGGGGCCTCGCCGACATGCACGGCAACATGGCCGAATGGACCCGCTCACCCCATCGCCCCTACCCGTCCGACGGTTCGGTCACGCGTCACGCGTCACGCGTCACTGAACCCGCTGCGGCCACGCGCTACGTCGTCCGCGGCGGCTCCTGGCGCGATCGTCCCTACCGCTGCACCTCCGCCTATCGCCTCGCCTACCCCGCCTTCCAGCGCCCCTACAACGTCACCTTCCGCATCGTGTCCGAGGGCCTCGTCAAGACCGCGGCGAAGCCAACCTCTCGGTGACCTGTGTGGCACAGCCGTTCTCGGACGTGCCCGCGCCCCTCCATCGGCAAGGGAGATCGATGATGGGCAAGCGACAACCCACGCCGGACGACCCAGGCAGTGACCCGGAGAAGCCCTGCGCTCTATGCTTGAGGCACTTGAAGCTCTGCAATTCGCATATAGTGCCTGAATCCTGCTACAGGCCTGCCTACGATTCCAGGCATTGCGCATCGGAGTTGAGGTCGTGGGACACTCGATGGCGTCCCATTCAGGTAGGGAAGCGCGAGCGCCTCCTCTGTGAAGAATGCGACACAAAGCGGATAGGCAGGTACGACACCTACTTCAAGGGCTTCTGGTTCGACAGACCTGCACTGCCTCCGGTCATTTCAGGAAGGACCGTTGATGTAACCGGGGCGGACTACACCTTGCTCAAGCTGTTCCACCTTTCTGTGCTGTGGCGCGCTGGTGTCTCGTCCCAAGCTGGGTTCTCAAACGTGAAGCTCGGCCCTTACGGGGAGAAGCTGCGGGCCATGCTACTCCGAGGCGATCCTGGACCGGAGGATGCCTACCCTATCTGGGGCACCGTCATCCTCATGGATGATCGCAGCGTCGCCTACGAACTGGTCTGCAGCCCGCTGGGGTCGAGGCTGGAGTCGTTCACCGTCTATTGCATGTGCTATGCCGGGTGCGAATGGAACTTCCTCGTGAACGATCATGTCACCGGGCCGTACTTGATGTTCTGCCTCAAGAAGAACGCTCCCTTGCAGCTTGCCGCGCGCTCATGGAAGGACATCAATTCACTCCGCGGGCGGTTCAGTTCCCCGCTCCCGAGGAAGCCCAGAACTCCGTTCCAGTGATACTCAGTTAGGCGGCGTCAATAAATAAACTTTACATTGCGAGGCGGACTTGATAGACTGGGGACATGGTAGCAGCCGCTGTGCTCACGCGCAAGTTGGCCCGGCTCTGGCCGCACCTGGACGAGCGTGCCCGCAGGATGGTGGCCG
>DATKZY010000188.1:0-54692 GCA_035527715.1 Planctomycetota bacterium
CGGCCACCATCCTGCGGGCACGCTCGTCCAGGTGCGGCCAGAGCCGGGCCAACTTGCGCGTGAGCACAGCGGCTGCTACCATGTCCCCAGTCTATCAAGTCCGCCTCGCAATGTAAAGTTTATTTATTGACGCCGCCTAACACTGGAGAGCCTGCTCCGCTGGCCAGGCGTGAACGTGGTACTGTGGACTGACGAGAACGTGACGCCCGGTTCCGATCCGGACAAGGAAATCCGTGACGCATTGGGCAAGATGCACATCTTCGTGGCGCTGATCAGTCCTTTCTTCGACGCCTCGAGCTACATCCAGGAAGTCGAGGTACCGATTGCCAGGCGGCGCCACAGCAAGGGTGAGGTCCTCATCGCGCCCGTGGTGGTGAGTCATCCTGGCGGGCGGAATTGCGACTGGCTGCTCCGCCTGGAGCCGCTGCCTCACAAGAAGAAGTCGTGGGCGGAGGTTCGCAGGGAGACCCTTACGAGCGGAGGCTACGACGAGGCGCTCCGGCCCTTGCGCGACGGCGTGTGGAAGCTGGTGGAGAAAGTCCGCAGCCATCCAGCCCTGGCTTCCGGCCCAACCCCATTCACCGCCTAGCACTACAACGCTGGATCGCCGGCCCTCCCCAGGGCCGGCGACCACCTTGGTCATTCCGAGCGAAGCGAGAAATCTCGCCCGATAGGGGCCTCCCGCGATTCCGGCGAGATGCCTCGAGGGCGCGTTCGCCGAGCTGCGTACGCTCTGGGGGACACGCGGCAGGTGTCATGAGGGGATGAATGGAGGAATGGATGGGTGGATGGGTGTCAGGCACTCATCCATTCATCCACCCATCCAATCATCCCCTGTGGTTGCGGCCGGAGCGCCTTCGAGGCCGAAGTCACTTGGCGTAGAAGGCGATCATTTCCTTGCAGGTGACGGGCTTGATCTTGCCAGCGTTGCCCGCCTGGCCGAAGGCGGTCATGCGGTCCACGCAAATGGCCTTCATGCCCTCGCGGGCGGGGCCGAGGTAGTCGCGGGGGTCGAATTTCTCAGGGGCCACGGTGAAGACTTCGCGGATGGCGGCGGTGATGGCGAGGCGGTTATCGGTGTCCACGTTGACCTTGCGGACGCCGTTCTGGATGCCGCGCTTGACCTCCTCGACAGGGACGCCCCACGAGGGCTTGAGGTTGCCGCCATACTGGTTGATCTTGGCCTTGAGGTCCTGCGGGACGGCCGACGAGCCGTGCATGACGAGATGGCAGTTGGGCAGGCGGCGGTGGATTTCCACAATCACGTCCATCCGCAGCACGTCGCCGGTGGGCGGCTCGGTGAACTTGTAGGCGCCGTGGCTGGTGCCGATGGCGACGGCCAGGGCGTCCACGCCCGTGAGGGCGACGAACTTCTCGGCCTCGGCCGGGTCGGTGACTAGTTGCTTGTTCGTGAGTTTCTCGGAGGTGCCGTGGCCGTCCTCCTTTTCGCCCGTGCCGGTCTTCAGATGGCCCAGGCAGCCGAGCTCGCCCTCGACCGTGATGCCCTTGGCGTGCGCGAGGTCCACCACCTGCTTGGTCACCGCCACGTTCTCGTCGAAGGTGGTCGGCACCTGCTTGGTCTTGCCGGGCTTGGCCTCGTCGGGCACGTCCTTCAGCGAGCCATCCATCATCACGGAGGTGAAGTTCTGCGCGATGGCGCTCATGCAGGTGTCCACGGCGTTGCCGTGGTCGAGGTGCATGGCGATGGGGATGGCGGGGTAGAGCTCGGCGGCGGCGAGCATGAGGTGGCGGAGATAGGCGTCGTTGGTGTACTTGCGTGCGCCGCGCGAGGCCTGGATGATGACGGGGGAATCGGTCTCCTTCGCCGCCATCATGATGGCCTGAATCTGCTCCATGTTATTGACGTTGAAGGCGGCGAGGCCGTAGCCGTTTTCCGCCGCGTGGTCGAGTAGCGCCCGCATAGGGACGATTGGCATGTCGAACCTCCTTCCAAGGCTGATTGAGGCATCCCGGCCGGGCAGGCTCCCCGCCCGATTTGGCCCATTTTGCCAGAAAGACGGGGGTAATGCAACCACCAATTGCCGCCGTGGCCTGGCCGGGGCTTGCGCGCGGGCCGTCGGGGTGGTATGGTGTTGTCACGCGGGACGGGGGCGCTGGTGAGGAGAGCCGCGATGTCGGACCCGAACTGCATCTTCTGCAAGATCCTCGCGGGCCAGATCCCATCGGAGCGGGTGTACGAGGATGAGCAGGCGGTGGCGTTCCTGGACATCAATCCCGTGGCCCCTGGCCACACGCTGCTGGTGCCGCGGGCCCACCACGCGAATCTGCTGGAGACGCCGCACGAGGTGCTTTCGGCGCTGCTGGCGGCGGCGCCCCGGGTGGCCCGCGCCGTGATGGAGGCCACGGGGGCCGAGGGGTTCAACTTCGTGCAGTTCAACGGCGCGTGCTCGGGCCAGGTGGTCTTCCACCTGCACTTCCACATCATCCCGCGCCGCCCGGGCGACGGCGTGAGCTTCGCGTGGCGCCAGGCCAAGTACGAGCCTGGGCGGATGGCCGCCCTGGGCGCGCGGGTGCGTGCCGCCCTGCAAGCGCAGGAACAATAGAGCCCCGTGCCGAAGCGCGCGGCGCTCATCTCCCTGCCATTCCGGGCGACAGCGAGGGGGCCCGCCGCGGTGCGCCCGAAATGGTCACGCGCCGACGCGCGGCTCGCGCCGTCGGCGGCGGAGCTTGAGGCCGAGCAGGCCCAGCCCGAAGAGCGCGATGGACGTGGGCTCGGGCACGACCTGCACGTCAAGGATCAGGCTGTCCACGATCCCCTGCATGTTCTCGCCCCCCGTGCCGGCGGTCAAGCCGAAGTAGCCGACGAAGGGGTCGAAGACGCCGTTGCCGTTGAGGTCCACGTCGCCCAGGTTCTCGCTGCTGATCAGCAGGTCGCCGGCGGTGAAGTTGAAGCCGGTCTGGTTGAGCCAGAGCGAGAGCTTGCCGTCCTCGAGGAGGAGGCGGGCATAGGTCCAGTTGCCGTTCTCGAGGTCGAAGCCGGGGATGAGGGTGTTGGAGGCGGGCGTGTGCAGGGTGTAATTGCGGTGAATGGACGAGTCAATGCTATTTTCAGTTGAAATTCTGCGGCTCCCGGAAATGGAGAAACCCGTACGACGCTGAGCAGGAAGGCCGAGAATGGCCAAATGGCGATCACAAGGGGCTCCCCCAAGACGGCGGCCGGGCGACGCGGCAGTGCGCGCCCAATTCGGGTACGCTGGACCGGCCGGATGAACCTGCCGAGTTGGACGAGTTGGACGAGTTGGGAGATATTGTGGTGTGAAGAGAGGGGGCCACAACCTGTAGTGCTCAGGATCGGCGGCGATGGCCGGAGGGGGTCGCGGGCCTCAATTCGTCGAGGGCGGCAAGGAGCGCCGCGATGTCGGCGGGCGGGGGGGCGGCGAACTCCAGGCGGCGGCCGTCGGCGGGGTGGGTGATGATGATGCGGTGGGCGTGCAATGCCTGGCGCTCGATGAGGGGCGGCTCGTCGTCGGCCGGCGGCTGGCCGAGCAGGTCGGAGCGGTAGAGGGCCGCGCGGTCGCTGTAGAGGGCGTCGGCCACGACGGGATGGCCGATGTGGGCCAGGTGCACGCGAATCTGGTGGGTGCGGCCGGTGAGCAGCTCGACGTCGAGCAGGGCGAAGCCGCGGAAGCGGCGCTGCACGCGATAGATGGTTCGCGCTTCCCTGCCGCCCTGGCGGACGACGGCCACGGCCTCGGGGTTGCGGCGGCTGCGGCCGAGGGGCAGGTCAATCAGGTCGCTGTCGAGCTGCGGCTCGCGCTCGACGACGGCCAGGTAGTGTTTTTCCACCGTGCGGGCCTCGAACTGCGTGGCGAGGGCCGAGTGGGCGAGGTCGGTCTTGGCGCAGAGGATCACGCCGCTGGTGTCGCGGTCGAGGCGGTGGACGATGCCCGCGCGCAGCTCGCCGCAGGTCGAGGACAGGGTCTGGGTGTGGGCAACGAGGGCGTTGACCAGCGTGCCGCTCTGGTGGCCCTTGGCGGGGTGCACGACCATGTCGGGCGGCTTGTTGACGACGAGCATGTGCTCGTCCTCGAACACGATGTCGAGTGGGATATCCTCGGGCGGGACCGCGGGGCCTTCGGGCAGATCGGCCGTGACCTCGATGCGGTCGCCGCGGCGGATGCGGTAGCTGGGCTCGGAGGGGAGGCCGTTGACGGTGATGCGCCCCTCGCGGATGAGGCGCTGAATGACCGTGCGGGAGAAGTCGCCCAAGGCGGCGGCGAGATACTGGTCGAGCCGTCGCTCGACCACGCGGCCGCGGATGGTGAAGCGCTGGTGGAATGTGGTGGTGCTATCGGCGCTCATGGCTGCCTGAAAGCAGCAGGCGCAGGGACGACTTGGGCGTCGCCCCTGCGCCTGACGGAGAGTCATCGCGTCGCGGTCGCGCTGCTATTTCTTGCCCTTCTTCGCGGGCTTCTTTGCCGCCTTCTTGGGGGCAGCCTTCTTGGGGGCGGCCTTCTTGACGGCCTTCTTCGCGACGGCCTTCTTGGCCGGCTTCTTCGCCGGGGCCTTCTTCGCCGCTGGCTTCTTTGCCGCGGCCTTCTTCGCCGCTGGCTTCTTTGCCGCCACCTTCTTCGGCGCCGGCTTCCTGGCGGCGACCTTCTTGGCCGCGGGCTTCTTGGCCGCGCGCTTCTTTGCCGCCGCCTTCTTGGCCGCGGGCTTCTTTGCCGCCGCCTTCTTGGCTGGCTTCTTGGCGGCGGGCTTCTTCGCTGCCTTCTTGGGGGCCGCCGCGGCGGCTTTCGCGAGCAGGCTCTTCGCCACGTCCACCGCCGAGGCGGCGTCGGGGCCGTAGCCATCGGCGCCGATCTCGTCGGCGTAGCTCTGCGTCACGGGGGCGCCGCCGATCATCACCTTGGCGCCGAGGCCCGACTCCTTGAGGGCGGCGATGACATTCTTCATCTGCGGCATCGTGGTGGTCAAGAGGGCGGACAGGCCGATGAGCACACAGTTCTGGCCCTTGACCGACTCGACGAACTTCTCGGGCGCGACGTCAATCCCGAGGTCCACGACCTTGAAGCCGGCGCCCTGGAGCATCATGCCGACGAGGTTCTTCCCGATGTCGTGGAGGTCGCCCTTGACCGTGCCGATGGCGATGGACGCGATGGGCTGGACCCCCGCCTTCTTGAGCTCGGGCTCGAGGACCTCCATGCCCCACTTCATCGCGCGGGCGGCGATGAGGACCTCGGGGACGTAGAACTCGTTGGCCTTGAACTTCCGGCCGACCACGTCCATGCCGGCGATCAGGCCCTTGTTCAGGACGTCGGCGACGGGCGCCCCCTCCTGAATGGCCTGGGCGACGAGAGCCTTTGTCTCGTTCGCCTTGCCTTGAATGACGTTGTTGGCGAGTTCCTGCAAGTCCACCATGTGCTCCTTCTCCTACTTCGGGGGTGCGGGGTGGCCCGACGAGGGGGCGGGGTTGCTCGGGGCCGGCTGCGGGGCCTTCGGCGGCCGCCGGCCGAGCTGGGCGAGAGCGAACTCGGCCTGCTCGGCGCACCAGCCGGCCGTCCGGTCCACACGGAGCTCTTCATACTTGAGGCGCGCCTGTTCGACGCGCCCGAGTCGCTCGTAGCAATAGCCGGCGTGCCACTTGGCCAGGACGGCGAGCGCGGGGACCGGCGAGGCGGCCGCCTTCTCGAAGTGCTCGGCGGCGCGCTCCCACTCCCCCAGCTCCAGGCGGGCCTTGCCCGCCTCGTACTGGGCGGTCGCCACGTGCCGGTGGGCAGGGAAGTCCGCAAGGAACTGCTCGGCGGCATTGGCGGCCTTCAAGAGGGCCTCCCTCGCCTCCTTCGGCTTCTCGTCTCGCAGGCCGGCGGCCCGCCGCTGATGGCCCTGGGCCAGCTCGAGCAGCGTGATCGCCGCGGCCGGGTCCCCGCGGTGCTCGGCGACGAACGCGTCCATCTTCGCCAGCAGGTTCGCGCTCACCGTCTCGGGGTCCTCCTGGATGTCCCGCATGGCCTCCTCGACGACCCGGAAGCGCTCGGCCCACGACTCGTCGCCGCGGCCCACGAAGAGGCTCGAGGCGCCCAGCCACGCGCCGACCACGAGCAGGACGGCGCCCATGCCGATGGCGGCGCGGACGACGTACCACTCGCTCTTCTGCCAGAGCGTGGAGAGTGCTTCGGCGAACTTGTCGGGGTGCTTGACCTCGCTGTAGCGCAGATGCTTTCCCACGCGATTCCGTTCCAAAGGGCCTGAGGCTGGTACGCCCGAGAGGACTCGAACCTCTGACCTGCGGTTTAGGAAACCGCCGCTCTGTCCTTCTGAGCTACGGGCGCAGCCTGCGGCCTCTCCACACGCGGTGCCGGCTGCCGCTCAGCGAGGCCCCCGCCCAGCCTGCGGGCCGGGCGGTCACTCCTCCTCACTGGCGTACTGCACCAGCGTAAACACCGAATGGGGCTCGAGCTTGCGTCGCCCGCCCAGAAACGCCAACTCCACCAGAAAGGCGCAGCCGACGATCACGCCGCCGGCGGCCCGCACCATGTCGCAACAGGCCTTCATCGTGCCGCCTGTGGCCAGCAAGTCGTCCACCATCAGCACCCGCGTGCCGGGCCGGATGGCGTCGCGGTGCATCTCCAGCGTGTCGGTGCCGTACTCCAGCTCGTAGCTGGCCTCGAACGTCGCGCACGGCAGCTTGCCCTTCTTGCGGATCGGCACGAACCCCGCCGCAAGGTGCAGAGCCACGGCGGGAGCAAGGATGAACCCACGGGCCTCCGTGCCCGCGACCACTTGCACCTTCTCCTCGTAGAACGGCTCGCTGAGCCGCTCCACGGTCTCGCGCAGCAGGGCGGGGTCCACGAGCACCGGCGTGATGTCGCGGAACACGATGCCCTTCTTAGGGAAGTCGCGCACCCCGCGGATCGCCGCCTTCAACGGATCGTCCACGCTATCCTCCTGGCTCCCACGACCCACCGACACAAGTGGCATCAGTTTAGCAGCTTGCTTCGGCGCCGTCAACTCATTTTTGGCCCAAGGCACTGGCCCCAGTTCCGGGGCATTCCCTCCACCCACCCACTCATCCTCGTCGTCGTGCCCTCGCGAAGCCTCGGGCCGGGCCCTCGTCCTCGGCGTCGAGTCGAACGGTGCTGACCTTGCCCAATGGTCATCATGCGCACCCAAGCACGAATACGCGGGGGTCTGGGGGTCGGGCCTTGGTCTGGGGGGCCAGACGCTCGAGGGCGTGTTGCCCGAGCCGCCTCACGCGCCGAACCCCGCCGTAACGGCGCCGAGGCCAGCCCCTACCGGGGTCATGCTGAGCGAAGCGAAGCATCTCTCCCGGCCCAGGGGTGCAAGCCCATCTCCATAGGCACGTTACGCCTCCCAGGCCGGTGGAGATTCTTCGCTCCGTACCACTTCGCTCAGAATGACCCCGGGACGGATGTCTGGCATGAACCAGTCGTGGTGGCGCCGCAGAAGGCGAACAACCTCACTGGGGCAACACGCCCTTGAGGTCTGACCCCAGGGCCCCACGAGCTTCATCAGTCCCGAACGGCGGCGCATTGTGTTTGTACAGTCTCATCTTCTTGTCAATCCACATGATCACCCCGTATTCGGGGATGGCCGCCGGCACGGGCATCTCGTACGGTGCCCAAGGCGGCCCCTTGTATCCTTCCACTTCCCGGTACTCGTTCTTCACGCTGTCGAATTCGTATAGCTCGTTAATGTTCGGAAACATCAGGTAACGTCCTGAAATCGGATCGACCACGAGCTTCCCGTGGCGGATGGTCATATCGAAAGGCAGATCCTTCAGAGGGGTGACGTTACCCTTGGCATCGACTTTCACGACCGACCTGCTGTCATTGCCCGCGATCAGCAGCATCTCCTTGAGATAGGGGTTGTACCGGGCCAGGGCGTGCTGGGGGCTGAAGGGGATGTCGGCCAGGGGTTTCCATTCCTCGTTCTTCTCATCCAGGATCACGAGGCCTCCCCGCATGCCCTTCTTCTTCGTATCCAGGTGCGCCATGAGGCCCAGGCCAGGGAAGAACTCCATGCTCATGCCCGAGCCCCCCGTGAACCTCGTCCACTTGTTCTCCGCCAGGTCGTACCGGTAGGTGTGGCCTCCGATACAATGGTAGAATGCGCCCTTGTCCGGATCGTACGCGTTCTTGCCATAGACATGGCCAAAGGCCGTCTCCCGCGTATCCTTGAAGGGACCCTCGCCGGGCACGCCTTTCTCAGGATCCCAGCCAAAGGGTCCGGGAATCACGCGCCATGTGTTGTTCGCCTCCGTGTAGGCGATGAACTTGAGCTGCTTGCGGAACCCCAGGTAAAGAAACTGGCCGGTCAGGGAATCCCAATGCCCGTCATCCGTCCACCCCGCAATGTGGTACCCTCGGAGTTTGCCGTCGGCCGACTGCCCCACAACGACCGCCATGAGCCCCTCGGGACGCTTGCACTCCACCTCCGCCCATGTCCCGGGTTTCATGCTCGCCGCGACCTTCGACAGTTCCGTCCTGCCCCTGCGCTTCGCGACCTCTTTCGCAACATCACCAGGACCTTCCGCGGCCATAGCCGCTGAACTGAACACAACCAGACCCAGCACACTTGCTGTCAGTGAATTCGGTTCCATGTCATGGATCCTCGCGTACTCGGGGGCAGGTCTTCGTCTGGAACTCAGATCACGTGTGGCGGTCAGGTAATCGTGGCGCGCAATGGCGAGTTAAAGGGCGGACCAATACGCTTCCTCCGGACCAAGAGATAGCCGAGCTTCTGCAGGGCTCGGCTGAGGGCGGCGCGCGCCACAGCGGCTCGCGCTCGGGTGTCGAGTTCTGCGTCTGGGCTGAGGCCGAGTTCGGCTCGGACTCGGGTTTCCATGTCGTTGACGGTGGCCTGGAAGGCCTGGCGTTCTTCGGGGCTGATGGGTGTGCGCGCGAGCCAGGCTTCCTCGGGGCTCGGGCCGTTGGGGCCCCAGGGCATGGTGGTGTGGTTGCCCTGGCTTCGGGCGGCTTCGAGGTCGTCGGAGGTCCAGCCGCCGGGTCGTCCATGGCGTGCGGCCTCGTGGTGGACTCGCGTCTGTAGGGACCCGATGCCCGCTTCGGCGCTGCCATTATAGCGCGGGGTGCCAGGGGGTGACAAAAGGGGTCTGGGGGTCAGACCTCAAGGGCGTGTTGCCCGAACCGCCTCGAGCGCGCAACGCCGCCGGAGCGACCCCGACGCCCCGAGGCCAGCCCCTACCGCGGTCATGCTGAGCGAAGCGAAGCATCTCTCCTGGCCCAGGGGTGCAAGCCCATCTCCGAAGGCGCGTTACACTTCCCAGGCCGGTAGGGGTTCTTCGCTCCGTGCCACTTCGCTCAGCATGACCCCGGGACGGATGTCTGGCATGAAGCAGTCGTGGTGGCGCTGTGAAGGGCGAGCAGTCCCATTTGGGCAACATGCCCTCGAGGTCTGACCCTGGGCCGCGTCCAGGCCGCTTGGATGCTGTGCCTGGCACGGCAGGGGGAAGGGAGGAACGGCGGCGTCAGGCCCTCCGCCGCCGCCGACGACGCAGCAAGGCCAGCCCACCCAGAGCCAGCAACGCCATCGTGCTCGGCTCGGGCACCAGCGTGAGGGTCCCGTATGTCCCGAAGAACCTCGCCTCGGCATACTGCACGCTGTCGGCCGAGCCGCGCTGCGAGGTGACCAGCACCCGGTAGCTCGTGTAGACCCCCACGTCGCCCAACGACAGCAGGTCGCCGAAGGTGTCCCGGCTGCCCGCGAAGGCGTCGAGGCCCGTCGTGCCGGAGTACAGCAGGGCCCAACTGGCCCCCAGCGTCAGCGCGGTGCCGCTCGCGTTCGAGCCTTCCAGCGTGATCGTCAAGGGGTCGCGCTCGGCGGCGTCGTTGGCCGTCCGGAACTGGAACGCGGTCAGAACGGATGGGCCAAAGACGGGCGTGGCGTAGAAGCCCGTGCCGACGCCTTTGGTCGAGCTGAGGACGGTGCTATCGCCGTTCCCGAAGTTCAGGTACTTCGCGGTGTCGCGTCAATGGCATTGGCGGGCGACTGGGTTGCGGGGTACTGCCCTCCCCCGGTGCCGGCGCTTGAGGGCGTGCTGTTGCCGCCGGCCGTCGTGCTCCAGATGCCATAGATGGGGTCGCCCGGGTTCGTGATAGGGTCAGCCGCCGCGTCGGACGCTGCCCCGAGCAACACGCCGAGCGCAGCCACGGTCGTGACGAGGCACTTGGCTATGGTCTGCACCATCAGTTGCCCTTTCAAGCCAGATTGTTGCCGCATTCTACTCGCCACTGCGTCGGCGTCAAGCACTTTTCCGCGCCAAGTCCGTGAGACTCCATAGCTATGCCTGACATGAGTGGCATGAAGGTGGCTCGAGCGCCTGGGGCGTCCAAGAGTCACCGGTTAGTGCCGCTGGGTCTCAGAGGATCAGTTCCCACGGGGTCAAAGTGATCCTCTGAAGCGCTGGGGGACCCGGGGCGTCACGAGGCGGGCTTGCGCTCGCCGCCGAGGTACTGGTTGAGCTTGCGGAGGGCCTCGTTTTCGATCTGGCGGATGCGCTCGCGGGTGAGGCCGAGGCGCTCGCCAATCTCCTCGAGGGTCATGGGCGTGGCGTCCTCGATGCCGTAGCGCATGCGGAGCACCTGGGCCTCGCGCTCGCTGATGAGGTCGAGCAGCTCGCGGATCTTCTGCTTCTCGTCCTCGTCGAAGAAGCGCTGGTCGGGGCGCGGGGTGTTGCGATCCTCGATGACGTCGTTGAGGGACGACAGGACGTCGAGGCTGACGGGTTGGGTGGAGGTGCGGGTGGCGTTGACGATGCGCTTGATGACGCGCAGGTTGCTGGTGGGGATGCGGAGCTGGCCTGCGATCTCCTCGACGCTCGGGGGCCTGCCGAGCTTGGCGGTGAGGGCGGCGTCGGCGCTCTTCCAGTGGGCGATGGTCTCGACCATGTGCGCGGGGATGCGGACGATTTTGACGGTGTTGGTGATGGCGCGGCGGATGGCCTGCTTGATCCACCAGGTGGCGTAGGTCGAGAAGCGGCAGTCGGCCGCTGGCGAGAAACGCTCGACGGCTTTGAGGAGCCCGATGTTCCCCTCCTCGATAAGGTCGGCGAACGAGAGGCCGCGGCTGACGTAGTTCTTCGCGATGGAGACGACGAGGCGGAGATTGGCCTGCGCGAGGCGGTCCCGGGCGTGGGGGTCGCCCTGCGCCATCGCCTCGGCGAGGTCTTTCTCCTCCCTGGCGGTCAGCAAGGCGATCTTGCTGATCTCGTGGAGGTACGACTCCAGACTCGCCTCGCGGCTGATCGCTCTGGGTCCGCCTGTCGCCATCCTCACCTCCGGCCCACTTCCCTCTGGGATTATAGGGGGCATGCGGGATCGAGTCAAGCGGCCCCGCCCGCCGGCGGGGGGGCCGTGGCCGTGTCGGGCGAAGCGCCCGCGCCGAGCGGCACCACCTGCTCCACGCGGAACGGCTCGGCGGGCGCGCCCGAGCGCGCGATGAGGGCCACCTCGGCGACCTGGAACGCCAGCGGCTGCCAGGTCGCCGCGATCCGCCCGGCCACCCGGTCGGCATCGGCCACCGACTGGAAGCGTCCCACCGACACGTGGGGCGTGAACCCCCCGAAGAAGCTCGACACGTCGTCGCACCAGGGCATCGCCTGCTCGAGGCGGGCCTGGAGCGCCGCCAGCGGCTCGATGGGATCGAGCCGCAGCCAGAGCGTGACCGACTGGGCGCTGTGGGTGAATTTCCCGAACCCGCCCAGCGCGATCTCGAAGGGGGCCACCGCCGCGGCAGCGGGCCGCAGGAGGTCGGCCGCCTCGGCCAGGCGCGCTGCCGGCACAAATGGGTAGAGCAGTGTCACGTGAGGCATCCACCGCAGGAACTGCGGGTCATGCGTGCGTCGAATGCTCTGGATCGGCTCCCAGACCGCCTCGGGCGGAATGAGCACGGCGGCGGTCAAGGGCACCTTCAATTCTTGCTCAAGTGGCAGTTCCACGGCATCCCCTGTGCGTCAAAGCCTCAGTTTCGGGCACACATTGAAGAGTTCTTCCTCGGCCTCGCGGGTCCAGAAGCCGTGCTCGTCGAGCTTCGCGGCCACGGTCGGGAAGTGCTTTGCCAGGTCGTGAAGCGGAATGAGGTCGGGCAAGGCCAGCTCGGGAAAGATGCAGATCTTGCCGCTGGTTTCGCGGTACATGACCTGGCGCATGGCCTCCCACACGCGGGCGAGGGGGCCGATGACGGCGACGGAGGTGTTCGGGCGCAGCTCGCCGCGCAGGGCTCCGACGACGACGCCCCGGAGGTCCTCGACGGCCGAGCCGCTGTTGCCGATGATCGTCACGCCGCGCTGGGAGAGGGCCGCGATGTCCACCGGCCCCTTGGTCCCCGCCTTGATTCCCGCGAAGACGTTGATCAGGCCGTCGCGGGCCACGAAGGGCTCGGTGGCCTTGATGGGCATCCAGGCGGGGCAGAGGCCCACGATATCGTCCACGCTCTCCGGCTCCACGACGTCGGCCAGCCGGGTCTTGAGGGGGTTGACGAAGCGGATCTCGATCCCCTTGGCCTCGGCCTGCGGGCGGAAGAGCGTCTCGAGCAGTGCGAGGCGCGGGTCGTCAATCTCGGTCACGAGCATCGAGCGGGGCGGCTGGGGGGCGTCGAGCGCGGTCTGGAGCCAGATCTGCCCCATCGGCCCGCCGGCGCCGACGAAGATGGCCCGCCCGCCGGGCCTGAGCCGGGTGCGGCGCGGCTTCGCATAGGTCGCGGCAAGCGTCGCCTCCGTGTGGCCCAGGAACGACAGGCCCTTGTAGTGGATGGCCCCGACATCCAGGTTGGCATTCGTGCCCGCCGGGAATGGCGGCAGGAGCATCACCGCCCCCGTCGCCATCGCGTCGGCCGCGGCCTCGACGAGCGCGACCGATGCCTCGCGCAGCACGATGTCGTCCACCGAGCCCGTGCCGGGGCTGCGCCGGAGCGAAGCCATGTCCTCCACCACTTCGGCCTTGCACTCCCCGGCCAGTTCCGCGGCATCGCCCCCGGTGAGCAGCACGCGGGCGGCGCTCCGCGCGGCCTCGGCCACAAGCGCCTCATCTGCCTTCGTCGCGCCGAGGAACCAGGTGGTGCCGCCGGGCTTGAGGGCCGTGCGGTACTCGATCTTCGCGGCCACGCAGCCCCAGGGCTCGGAGAGGCCCGCCTCGGCGCGGCCGAGGTCGTTCTTCACGAACTGCCCGGCCTCGAGACGCTTCGCGTCAATGGGGATCAGGCAGTTGCCGCGGTCGTTGGCCAGCACCTCCTCGGGCAGGAGGACATATTGCTGCATCGCGCCGCGATGGAAGTAGCCGAAGGCGTGGCTCACGCCATCCACGTAGATGTCCGCCTGGATCACGTAGCGCTCGCCGATCTTCAGCCCGTGCCGCCGGGCGACGCCGTCGCCGATCTGGACGATTTCCAGGCAGGCCTCGTGGCCTGGGATGTTCGGCTCCTTCGCCAGGTCGCGGTTGAAGAGCCGCACGTGGGCGCCGCCCTGGTCAATCACCTTGCAGTCGGAGAAGCACAAGCAGATGGCCTCCACCTTCGCCAGCGTCTCGCCGGGGCCGGGCTGGTACATCGGGATGCGCTGCGGGCGGAAGAAGCGCGCGAAGGGCGCCACGTCTATCAACTCGTGCGACATGAAGCTGATGAGATCGCGGGGGGCGGCCTCGGGCGGCGGAGCGCCTTTCGGGGCGAAGGTGCGGAAGAAGGCGGCCAGCGACTTGTCGGCCGACACCTGCCACGCCTCGAGCTGGTCCTTCGTCGCCCCGCGGGGCGGGCGGAGCGCCCTCGCGTCCAGCTCCGCCGACGACTTCGGCCCGGCGTACTCGCAGAAGTACCCCAGGCCGGTCCCGGTCAGCATGCAGGCCAGGGTCTCCTTCGGCAGCTCTCTATCCGCCATCGTGAGGCGTCTCCAACCACCCAGAACGGGAACGGCGCAACGGGCCTTTGCCGAGCACTCCCCTGATCTTAGAGGACCCGCCCGGCTATGTCAAGGAGCGAAAGCGGATGGGAGGGGGCCAACCATCCATTCGCCCAACTCCCGGCCCTCCAGCTCGAGGCGAGTCCCCGTTGACTGCTGTCGCCATTTGCGCTAGCATGCGGGACAGCCACGGCGGACCCGCACGCGCAACAGGAAGAAGCCCGATGGCGGTGGATGTCACAAGCATCTTCGATGAGTGGAAACACGACGCCAGCGACGAGAGCAAGAACGTCCGCTGCATCCGCGGCCACGACGGGCGGCTGAAGATCCAGGTGCGCGTGCGCTGCGGCATCTTCCAGTGGGAGTTCGAGGGCCGCCCCGACGGCTCGACGCCACACGGCTGCCCGTCCCTTCTCGAGCACTACCGCGTGCGGCTTCGCGGCGCCAGCCGGCGGCGCGGCGCCCGCGCCGCCCTGCGCCTGTCCAAGGCCCAGGTCGAAGAGATCAGCGAAGAAATCATGGACTACTATCAGCGCCGCGTGCTCTTCTTCCGCCTCGGCGAATACGAGCGGGCCCGCAACGATGCGCAGCACAACCTGGACCTGTTGGACATCCTTCGCAGCCACGGCGACGACTCCGAGGCCGTCGCGGAACACGAGAAGTGGCGCGCCTTCGTGATGATGGACCGCACCCGGGCCGAAGCCCTCGCGCTGTGCCAGAACGGCGCCTATCCCGACGCCGTCCACACGATAGACCGGGGCATCGCGGAGGTCGCCGACGTGTTCCGCAAGTACGGACGCGAGGATGTCATCCCCATCAGCCAGGAGATCGCCACGCTCAAGGAGCTGAAGCTCCAGCTCCGCGAGGCCTACAGCATCCCGCTCACGCGCGAGGAGATCCTCGACGGCCTCCGCGAGCAGCAGGCCAAGGCCATCGCCGACGAGGATTACGAGCGCGCCGCCCATCTCCGCGACGAAATCGCCCAGTTCGAAAAAGGCGAGGAACAAAAGGCCACGTGAAGCCCCAATGACCCCCCGCGAAGCCTTCCACGCCCTCCTGCACTTCGAGCGCCCCGACACCCTCTGCCAGTTCGAGTGGGGCTACTGGCCCGAGGCCCTCGACCGCTGGCGCACCGAGGGCCTCCCCCAGGGCGTCGAGCCGTGGGACCACTGCGGCATCACCCACTACTTCCGCCCGCCCATCGAGATCTACCTCTACCCGCCTTTCGAGCGCCAGGTGCTCGAAGAGGACGATGAGACCGTCGTCGTCCGAACCGAGATGGGCATCCTCTGCCGCGAAAGCAAGAAGGGCCTCCGCCTCCCCCAGTTCCTCAAGCACCCCGTCGCCACCCGCGACGACTTCGAGGCCCTCAAGGAACGGCTTGACCCAAAGACCCCCGGCCGCTACCCCGCCGACTGGGACGAATGGGCGGCCGCGGCCCCCGACTTCCCCCACCTTCTCTGCCTCGGACGCCGCGAGAACGGCTTCTTCGGCTGGCTCCGCGAGCTCATGGGCCTCGAGGGCCTGCTCATGGCCTACATCGAGCAGCCCGACCTCATCCACGAAATCTGCCGCTACCACGTCACCTACGTCCAGACCCTCTACGAGCGCGCCCTCCGCGACGTCGAGTTCGACTTCATCTTCCTGTGGGAGGACATGGCCTTCAAGAACGGCCCGCTCATCAGCCCGGACTTCGTCCGAACCTTCATGCTCCCCTACTACCGCGAGATGATCGACTTCTATCGCCAGATGGGCGCGAAGTGGATTCTCCAGGACAGCGACGGGAACATGACGAAGCTCATCCCCCTCTTCCACGAGGCGGGCGTGGACGGCATGCTCCCCTTCGAGGTCGCGGCCGGGATGGACGTCGTAAAGGTCCGCGAGGCCTTCCCCAAGCTCCGCATCCTCGGCGGCATAGACAAGCGGGCGCTGTATGGGAGCAGGAAGGACATTGACCGCGAGCTGAAGGCCAGGCTCCCCGCCATGTTCCGCTCCGGCGGTTACATCCCTACCCTCGACCACCACGTCCCGCCCGAAGTGCCCTACGACAACTTCCGCTACTACCTCCGCCGCTGCCGCGAAATCTACGAAGCCCATTCCTGACGCGAAAGCGGCCAATCCCTCTCGTGCTCATCTTCTCTTGACACTCCTGCCCTCACGGGGTATCATCTATCCCGTGGGGCCACGGCGCTGCGGCGGCTTCCGGGGAGATCCATATGGCCAAGCACCCTGCCAAGTGCCCGAAGTGCGGTCGCCGGCTCGAGTTTGAGACGGCCGTGGACGAGAAGATCGTCTGCCCCGGCTGCCAGGTGCTCCTGAGCATCCCGGGCAAGGTCAATCTCGCCGACAAAGTGGACCCGCTCATCGGCCACTCGCTTGGCGAGTTCAAGATCGTCGAGCTTCTGGGCCGCGGCGGCATGGGGGCCGTCTACAAGGCACGCCAGACTTCTCTCTCGCGCTTCGTGGCCATCAAAGTCCTGCCGCGCTCGCTCGCGCGCGATGCGAAGTTCATCGAGCGCTTCGGCCGCGAGGCCCGCGACGCCGCGGCGATCACCCACCCCAACATCATCCATGTCCACGCCGTCGGGCACGACAAGGGCTTCTACTTCATCGCCATGGAGCTGGTCGAGGGCGAGAGCCTGGGCGACATCCTCCGGCGCGAGGGCCGCCTGGCGCCCGACCTCGCGCTGGAGATCATGAAGCAGGTCGCCGCCGCCCTCGCCAAGGCACACGCCGCGGGCATCGTCCACCGCGACATCAAGCCCTCCAACATCCTGCTGACCCCCGACGGGCTGGCGAAGCTGGCCGACTTCGGCCTGGCGAAGCGCGCCGACGTGGATGTGAGCGTCACCCAGACCGGCGTCGTGATGGGCACGCCGCTCTACTTCCCACCCGAGGCCGCCCGGCGCGAGCAAAACGACACCCGCTCCGACCTCTACTCTCTCGGCGCCACCTTCTACCACCTCATCGCCGGGCACCCGCCCTTCCAGGGCGAGAGCGTCGCGGAGCTTGCCGTCAAGCACACCCAGGACCCCGTGCCCCCCCTGAAGCAGTCGGTGCCCGGAGCCCCGGCCGCCCTCTGCTCGATCATCCACCGGCTTCTCCACAAGGAGGCCGCCCAGCGCTACCAGACCGCCGACGATCTCCTCGGCGCCCTCAGCCGGGTCTCGTCCCACCACTCCCTGGGTGGGGCAGCCAGAAGCCCGGAAACGCCTCGCACCCCCCATACTCCCTACACTCCGCACACTCCGCTGCTCCAGAGGGAGAGGGACAAGGGCGCTGCGGGTCCGGCCGAGCGTACCGTCTCCGTGGCCGACCACCATCATCCATCGCTCGACGAGCGCCGCGACGCGAGGGCTGGCGCCCGCAAGAAGCTCATCCTCCTCGGCGGCGCCGCGGCCGCAATCGCCCTCGTCCTCGTCGTCGTCCTCGCGCTTGGCCGCGGCCACAGGGGCCAAGCCGCCCGCGCGGCACAGCCGCCCGCGCCGGCGGGCCTCCCTTCCTCCACCCCGACAACCGATACCCAACAGCCGACAACCGACAACAAGCAGCCGCCCGCCGAGCCCTCGCGCGAGGAGCCGAACGCGGAGATCGTCTTCCGCAACGCGCAGACCATGGTCGCGCGCCTCAACTGGGAGCAGGCCCAGGCCTACCTCGACAGGCTCCACGACAGGTACTCGAAGACCGCCTTCTACGCCTCCAGCCAAGCAGCCATCGAGGCCCTGCAGACGAAGGTCACTTCCGTCCTCAACCCGCAGGTCACTCGCCCACGGCCGGAGCCGCCGGAGCCCGAGCCCCCGAAGCCCGAGCCGCCCAAGCCCGAACCCCCGCCCAGCACCGGTCCGACCGACCTGGCCCTGCTGCCCAACGGCTGGCGCGTCGGCAGGGGTGCGAATATGGGCACCCAGATCAACAGCTCACGGGAGGATGGCGGGGCGTGCGTGTCGGCGGACGGCCTGACGCTGCTCTTCGGCTCAGGTCGGCCGGGGGGCCAGGGCGGTACCGACCTGTGGCTCTGCACGCGCCGCAACGCCGCCGAGCCATGGGGCACACCGGTGAACCTGGGACCAACAGTCAACAGCAGCAGTATGGACCTGGAGCCATATCTCTCCCCCGACGGTCTGACCCTGTGGTTTGCCTCAGAACGCCCGGGGGGCCAGGGCCGCCACGACCTGTGGACGTCCACGCGCCGCAGCGCCACGGAACCGTGGGGCGCGCCCGTGAACCTTGGCCCGACGGTCAACAGCAGCAGCGAGGACGCCGGTCCCTGCCTCTCCCCCGATGGCCTGGTGCTGCTCCTCTCTTCGGATCGCTCCGGGGGCCAAGGCGGTTGCGACCTGTGGATATGTACCCGCCGCGGCCCCACTGAGCCCTGGAGCGCGCCGGCCAACCTCGGGCCTGTGGTCAACACCAGCAAGGCCGAGCTGGCCCCGTGCCTCTCCGCCGACGGGCTCACCCTGATCTTCAAGTCCGATCGCTCGGGCGGGCATGGGGCCGCCGATCTCTGGATGTCCACGCGCCGCAGCGCGACGGAGCCCTTCGGCCAGCCGGTCAACCTCGGCCCTATGGTCAACAGCAGCCAACAGGAGGGCGGACCCACGCTATCCGCCGACGGTCGTACGCTCTACTTCTGCTCCACGTGCCCCGGCGGCCAGGGGAGCTCCGACCTCTGGCAGTCGCCGCTCCAGCCGCCCGAGCACTTGCAGTGGGGCGAGTGGGTGGACCTCTTCGACGGAAAGACCCTCAAGGGCTGGAGGACCCTGGAAGAGGACCAGTTCGCGGACCACGGCGACGTCTCGGTGAGCGATGGCGCACTCCTCCTCCAGCGCGCCCGGGCGACAAACAAGCTCACTGGCATCGCCTGGGCGGGCGATTTCCCGAGAGAGAACTACGAATTCACCGTGGAGGCCCGCCGCCTGAGAGGTGGCGTGCCATTTCACTGCTTCTTCGTTCGCTTTCCCGTCGGCGACGCCTCGTGCCAGTTCAACCCGCGAGGCATGAATGGGACTGGCTTGTCGCCTGTTGACGGGAAGGACTACGGTAGCAATGAGACCACGCGCAAGGATATCACGATCGAGGACGAGCGGTGGTATCGCTCGACGGTGCGCGTGACTCCCGGCAGGATTCAGGCGTGGATTGACGACCAGTGCGTCGCAGACCTGGCGACCCAGGGGAAAACGCTCGGCGAGCCCGACAGCGCCGGACCGTTTTCGTTTAGCGTACCGTACACTTCCGACATTGCTTTCCGCGCCATCCGGCTCCGCCGCCTCACGGCCAAGCCGGCGGTGGTGGCCGAGGACCCCGCGAAGAAGGCCGAGCTCGAGCGGCTGGCGGCCGAGCGGAAGAAGCGCGCGGAGGCCGAGGCGAAGCTCGCCCAGACCCTCAAGCCCGTCGAGGTGCTGGTGCGGGTCTGGGGCTTCGCCGCCGCCCTCGACGCCCTCTCCAAGCTCAAGCCGGAGGATGTGGCGGCCGGGACCGCTCTGCCCCGCGAGGAAGTCGCCCGCCGCCTCGCCAGCCGCCGCGACGAGCTCGAGCGCCTGGCCAAGCTCAAGGCCAGCATGATCGCCAGGATCAACCACTCGCAGCCCCTGCTGCGCAAGGGCTCGCTCCTCATCCCAGGCATCAACGCCGACCTTGTGAAGGCCGACGACAAGGGGATCACCGCGAGATTCGAGACGGGCAAGACCGAACTCCACGAATGGACCGACCTCAGCGACCGCTCGGTACAGAGACTCCTCCACATTTCGACCGACGCCGAGAACGCCGACGACTGCCTTGCCGCGGGCATCCTGGCCCTTGCCCACGACGACCCAGGCACGGCGGAGAAGCACTTCGAGCAGGCGCAGAAGCTCGGCGCGGCCATTGACCGCTACCTCGACCCCCTCGCTGCGGCGGCCTTCGCCCACGCGAAGACGCTCTGCGCCAAGAAGCAATTCGCCGAGGCCGACGCCGCGCTCGCCAGCATCGAGAAGCGTTACGCCAAGACCTCCTGGCTCGCGGGCCACAAGGATGAGCTGCCCGCAGCCAGGGAGGCAGTGAAGACCGGCCTCGCCGAGGCCGGGGCCGAGCAGCTCTACGCCCAGGCCGCCGGGTGCTTCAAGAAGAGCGACCTCTACAGCGTCAAGCCCCTCGTCGAGAAGCTCAGGGCCGGCTACGCCCAGGCCCGCGCCGTCACCGACCTGGACCGCAAGCCCTCGTTCGCCGAGATGGCCGCCGCCGCCGACGCGCTCGGGCAGTTCCTCACCGTCCGCCGGGATGGCGAAGGGAGCTTCAAGAGCATCCAGCAGGCGCTCGACGCCGCGCCGGCCAACAGCATCATCGAGATCCAGGACGATGAGCACTACAACGAGCGCCTGCGCATCACCAAGGAGGGAATCACGCTGCGCGGGAAGAAGGGCTGCTGGCCCCTGATCATGTACAGGGGCGCCAGAGTGTCCGATGACCGGCCGCTGGTCGTGAGCGCCGGGCGAGCGACCCTCGAGCAACTCGTCGTCTGGGTCCAGCCTGGGGCGAGTTCCGGGGACCGCTGCATAGACTGCGAACGCGGTCCGGTCTCCGTCCGCTCGGTCATCGCCTGGCAGCTGAAGAAGCCTTCGGAGGTCGAGAACTGCTTCGTTGTCAAGGACGTCAATCTCTTGGACAGGGGCGTCGTACGAGACTCCTTGCTCCTCTCAGCGGCCTGCGATGACGGGGGCGGCGCCCGCATGACCAACGCGCGCGTCGAGAACGTCTGGGCGGGCAATGTGCGCGTCGGCCGCCAGGGCGAGGTGCGGTTCTGCACGGTGCGCGGCAGTGTGGTAGTGGGTGGAACGGACTGCGTTGTCCTCGACTCCATCGTCAGCGACGTGCGCTCGACAAGCGGGGACGTTCGAGTGGAGAACTGCAATGTGTTCGGCAAGGACCCCTTCTGGGATCTCGCCAAGCCGGGGAAGCGCTGCATCCGCGGGGACCCGCAGTTCAACGACCCGGCCGACTTCGACTACCGCGTCAAGCCTACCAGCCCCTGCCGCAAGAAGGCGTCGGACGGGGGCGACCTCGGGTGCCGCTACACGCCCGAGATGGTCAAGGTGCTGGAGAAGGCGCTGGAGTTGAGGAAGAAGGGGATCATCAAATTCTGACGTAGGGGCAGGTCCCCGTGCCTGCCCCTGCACGGGAACGGGGGTTGCCCCGAACCGCAGAGGGCGGCCACGGGGAGCCCCCCCTACGCCGACCGTCGGTTGCCGCCTGAAGGCGGGACTACGAGCAAGATGAGGGAAGGGGAGAAGAAGTCGCCCTTGAATCGCCTGCCGCGTCATGGTGAAATGGGGGCATGACTCGCCTCGCACTGGCCGCTGCAATCCTGTCGCTTCTGTCGCAGGCAGAGTCCCTCGCGGGCTCGCCGGTGGGGCCGCTGGTGCTGGATGCGCACCATCGCGCGGAGGTGGACGAGCGCGGGGTGTGGCGCCTCGAGGCGGAGAAGGGGACGCTGCTGGCGCACTGCGGCCTGCGGGTGTGGGCGAAGGAGCGGTTCGAGACGCAGTCGAACGCCCGGCCGTCCGCGCCGCCGAGCGACGGGCCAGGGGGACGGGCGTTCGCAGGGACGCTTCGGTGCGGGCAACGGCGGGTGGAGTACTGGCAGACGCTCACGCCCGTGCCCGGCGGGCTGCTGGTGCAATACGCGGTCGCCGCGGGGGAGCTGGCGGAGACGGAGGAGGTGGCGGCCTGCTTCGAGCTGCCGCTGCCGACGTTTGCGAACGCGACGTTCACGATCGAGCCGGGCAAGCCGGTGAGCGCCCCGGCCGAGAAGGCGGCGGAGCCCCGGCTGCTCGAGCAGGACGCGACGACGCTGGTGGTGGAACGGGACGGTCGCGGGGCAGAGACGCCCCGCCCACAATCGCCAGAGCCACGCAGGGCGGGGACGCCCCGCCTACAGTTTCAGCGGCGGCCGACGGGGAAGATCATCGTCCAGGACGCGCGGCACTGGGGGAATCCGTGGATCGAGGTGCAGCTCTACGCGCGGCGTTCGGTGGGGGACCCGCCGGGCTGGCGGTCGGTGAGCTTTCTGGTGAGCGTGGGGAAGCCGGGCGCGGCGCCGGTGATCGCGGCGGTGGTGCCGGGCAAGCCGGTGGTGCCATGCCACGAGGTACACGAGGCGGAGGTGCACCTCTGGGCGGCGTATGAGAACCCATACGACCCGGCCCAGGTCGAGGTGTGGGCAGAGGTGGTGGCGCCCTCGGGGGCGCGGCCGCCCGCACTAGGGTTCTTCACGCGGGACTACGTGCGCTCGCAGGAGCAGGAGGCGGAGCGCCTGACACCAGTCGGCCTCGGCTCCTGGCGGCTGCGGATCACGCCGACGGAGCCGGGGGCACACGTGTATGTCGTGAAGGTGAAGACGCCGGGGGGCACGGCGGAGTCGAAGCCGCTGTCGTTCAGCGCCGCGCCTTCGACGGGTCAGCGGTTCCTGCGCGCCCCGAGGACGCAATCGCTTTACCTCGAGCATGCGAACGGGGAGCCATGCTTCCTCATCGGCCACAACTACTGCTGGCCGCCCGCGAAGCAGGGCACGTATGCGGCGGAGGCGGCGTTTGCCCGCATGGCGGGCGCCGGCATCAACGCCACCCGCCTGTGGCTGTGCACGTGGGGCATTCGCATCGAGGGGGACCGACCCGACGACTACCGGCTCGACGACGCCTGGCGGCTGGATCACCTGCTGCGGACGGCTCGGGAGCGGGGCCTGTACGTGCAGCTCTGCCTCGACAACTTCCAGGACCTCGCGGCGAAGGAGCGCGCGGGGCAGAACCCGTATCTAGCGCAGAACGGCGGCCCGTGCCAGGCCCCCGCCCAGTTCTTCCAGCACCCGAAGGCCATCGAGCAGCATCGGCGGCGCCTGCGGTACCTGGCGGCGCGCTACGCGCCGTTCACGAGCGTGCTGGCGTGGGAGCTGTTCAACGAGGTTTCGTATGCCAGCGACACGCCGCACGACCCGGCGGTGCTGGCCTGGACGAAGGGGGCGGCGGGGGCGTTGCGAAAGCTCGACCCCCACGGCCACCCCGTTACCATCAGCCTTGGCCTCACGGGCGACTGGGATGACCTGTGGCGGGCGCCGGAGTTGGACATCGTCCAGCTCCACACGTATATTCCGCGTCCCACGGAGGGCGCGGAGCCGCGCAGCCTCGACGCGGCGGCGCTCGTCTTGAGCCAGAAGGATGCCTTGGAACCGATCAAGAAGCCGATCCTCATCGCGGAGTTCGGCTTCCTGGGCACGAGGGACTTCAATCCCCTGAACGAGGCCGACACGACCGGGGTGCACCTGCACTCGGCGCTGTGGGCGTCGGCGCTCGGCGGCTGCGCGGGGACGGCCATGCACTGGTGGTGGGACAGCTACGTGGCCGAGCGCGACCTCTACTACCACTACGCGGCGCTGGCGAGCTTCGTGCGCGCCGGCGCGCTGCCGGGGCCGGAGTGGGTGCCGATCCGCAGCAAGGCCGGGGGCGAGCTGTTCGTCCTGGGGTCCAGGGGCCGGGATGCCGCGGTGCTGTGGGTGCGGCACAGGGACAACACGTGGTACCGCCGCGTGGTCGAGCGCCGCGGCCCGGTCGCCTTCGGGGGCGCGGCCATCGAGGTGCCCCGTCTCGCCGAGGGGCGCTACCGGGTCGAATGGTGGGATACGTATGCGGGGCAGCCGATCACCCACGCGACGCTGCGGACCAGCGAGGGCACGCTGGTGCTCCGGCCGCCCGAGCGCTTCCCCGACGTCGCGTGCCGGGTCACCCGGCTGACGGAGTAGACGACCCTGGGCCAAACAGAACCGGGCACGACGAGGGGTTTCGTCGTGCCCGGTGATGTTTCGAGCGGCGGCCCGGAGCCGCTGGACGACGCGCTACCACTGCTCCCGGTCGGCCACGCCTATGGCGAAGGCGTCAATGCCGTGCGGGAGGACGAGGGCGTGAGCGGAACGCGTGGGGGTGGCGTCGTTGCGGCGGCGGCACTTCTTGCAGATGCGGTGGCACCGATCGGTCCACATGCGCTTGCCACAGCCGAGGCAGGTGAGCCACTTCTTCATCGTGTCGGCGACTGCTGCTTGGGTCATTGTCGGGCCTCCACAGCCAAAGGAATTTCGCAAATGCCCGGCGACTGCCGGGAAGCAGGAGCAATTTCCGTGCCATTCCCGGCGCACATGGCCGCCTGGCCGCCACTATCTCTCTAATGCATTGATATCTGGACACTTACGCCTGAGCCCCGGCGGCCCCTCCCTGCTTGTCGGCTCCCCTACACACAGTTCTGTGTCCCAGATCGTACACGATACCTACCATATCGGTAGTCAGTTCCTGTTGCCGGAGGTGGCACCACAGGCAAAATGCCTGTGCCGCCTCCTGAAAAGGGGCGGCGGAACTGGCCCCCGCGGGACGTGCGCCGACTGAACCGTTGACCCGCGACGGATTTACGCTTGCAGGGAAACGGCTCAGCGGTATAATCTAGAGCAGAGAGGCAACCGGGCTGGCGCCCCTTCGAGAAGCATGTGTCGCTTCACCGCCAAGCCGAGGCGCGCCCCAGTTCCCTGCCGCAGGAAGCCCTTATGCTCGGGAAGCTGGCCGCTATCACGGGAAATGCCTTCCGGGAGACCGTGCGCCAGCCGGTCTTCTGCATTCTCGTGGGCATCGCCCTGGCGATGATTGCCCTCAGCCCCACCTTCGCAATGTTCACCCTGTTCGAAGACGTGAAACTGGTCAAGGAGATGGGGCTTTCGACGATCCTCCTCACCGGGCTGCTGCTGGCCGTGCTCTCTGCCTCGAACGTCGTGTCGGAGGAGGTGCGGGGCCGAACGGCACTGATGGTGGTGGCCCGCCCGGTAGGCCGGGGCGCGTTCGTGCTGGGGAAGTTCCTGGGTATCGCGCTGGCCCAGCTTGCGGCGGCCGGCCTGATGAGCCTGGTGCTCGTGCTCACCGTGCGCATCGGGGTGCCCGAGGCGGCGTACACGAAGCTGGATACGCCGGTGATCTGGGCCGAGCTCGCGGCGGCGTTCCTCACCCTTGCCGCGGCGGTCGCGGCCAACTACTTTTTCGACAAGCCGTTCCCGTCCGCGGTCCTCTTCGCGGCGATCGCGTTCTTCAGCCTCGTGTTCCTCGGGTTCGCCTTCCTGGACAAGGATCTGAAGCTCGTGGCGTTCCTGGAGGCGATGGACACGGAGACGCTGAAGGCCTGCGTCGCGCTGTTCCCGATGGCCGCGGTGCTGACGGCGGTGGCCGTGGCGTGCGCCACGCGCCTGACCCTGGTGGTGAGCATGGTCGCGTGCGTGCTGTTCTTCGCCCTGGGCACGCTCTCCGAGTATCTCTTCGAGCAGCTCGCGGCGACGAGCCGGCTGCTGTGGGCGCTGCCGCACACGCTGCTGCCTAACTTCCAGGTCTTCTGGATGGGCGACGCACTGGCCGCGGGGAGCGCGATCCCGTGGGCGTATTTGTGGACCGTTCTGGGCTACGGGGCGCTGTGTTCGGCGGCGCTGGTCTTCCTGGGCATGTTCCTGTTCGAGGGCCGCGAGATCCAGTGAGACGCCGAGCGTTGACCACGGAAGGGTTGTGACGTTGGAGCAGACAGAACGGCAATTGCCGCTGCGGCGCGCGGAGACGGCGGCGCTCTCCACCCTGGCCGTCCAGGCCGTGGCGGGCGGTCTGGCCCTGCTGCTGGGCCGGCTGAGCGGCTCGATGGCCGCCGAGGCCGAGGCCTGGCACCTGCTGGCGGGCCTCGTCGTGTGGCTCGGGGCGTTCGTGCACCAGCGCCTGAGGCGTCTGGCCATCGAGGAGGGCCTTACCGCCGAGGCGATCCGCCGCGGCCGCGGGGCGCCGGCTGGCCCGGCGCTCTTCGAGGCCGAAGGGGCGGACCTGCTCACGGCGCGCAACCGCCTCGCGCAGTTCGAGAAGTACTTCCTTCCCGCCATCTCCATCGTGGTGGTCCTGCTGCTGGCCGGGGTGTCGTACTTCTCGATTCGGCGGCTCGCCGCGCCCGCGGCGGCGCCGGCGGAGCCGTTGCGGAACTTCTGGGGCTTCGCAGGCATCGCCTTCGTGACGTTCCTGCTCGCCAAGTACGCGGCGGGCCTGGCCACGCAGGCGCCCTGGCGCCCGCTACGGTCGGGCGCCAGCTACATGATGTCGTGCGCCCTCGGCAGCCTGCTCGTCGCTGTGTCGTTCGTGTTCTGCTTCTTCGAGCTGCCGGTGGCCGAGCGAGTGGTCGCGTGGGCGATCCCTGTGTCGCTGGCCGTGGTGTCGGTGGAAGTCCTCCTGCTGCTCGTGATGGGGGCCTACCGGCCCCGTGCGGCGGGCGAGGAGGCCCGCCCCGCTCACGACAGCCGCCTGCTGGGCATGCTCACCACGTCGCGCGGCATCCTGCGCACCACGGCCGAGACGCTCGACTACCAGTTCGGCTTCAAGGTGTCCGAGACCTGGTTCTACCGCTTCATGGAGCGTGCGATCGGCCCGCTTCTCCTCTTCATGGCCGTCACGCTGGAGTTGCTCACCTGCTTCGTCATCGTGGGCCCCGGCGAGCAGGCGATCGTCGAGCGCTTCGGCGTGCCGCGCGCGAGCCACGTGCCCTTCGGCCCGGGGCTGCACGTCAAGTTGCCCTGGCCCATCGAGATCGCCTACCGCTACCCGACGGCTCGCGTGGAGGTGCTGGTCGTCGGCGAGCAACTCCTCGACGAGCCCGGCTACGAGTGGACGAAGAGCCACGCGAAGCAGCCCTTCACCCTGATCACGGCCACCCACATCCAGGAGCTTCCGGCGGCGGAGGCCCTGCCCGGCGAGGGGGGCGCCGGCGCGCCCGCCGCGCCCAAGGTCGCCGCCCAGCGACCCGTCCCCAGCGTCGGCCTCATCACCGGGACCGTGTACGTCCTCTACTATGTCGAGGACTACCACGCCTTCCTGTACAACCACGAGGACCCGAAGAGGACCCTCGACGCGCTGTGCAACCGCGAGCTGACGCGCTACGCGGCGAACTCGGACTTCCTGGAGCTGCTGGGCTCCAGGCGGCGCGAGGCGGTCGAGCACCTGAAGGCGGCCATCCAGAAGGCGGCCGACGACGAGGCCCGCAAGGGCCGTGGGAAGCTCGGCGTGCGGATCGTGGATGTGGCGCTCCAGGGCCTGCACCCGCCGATTGACGTCGCCGGGGCCTTCGAGGAGGTCGTCGGCGCCATCGAGGAGCGCGAGGCGAAGGTCTGGGCCGCCCGCGGCCACGCCAACAGCGTGGTGCCCCGGGCGACGGGCTACGCCGCGAGGGCCATCGCCGGCGCCGAGCAGTACGCCGCCGACCGCAAGTACATCGCTCCCGCCGCCGAGGAGGAGTTCAAGAAGCAGCTCGAGGCCTGCCGCAAGGCCCCGAGCGTCTTCAGGCACCGAAAGCTCCTGAGCGCGCTCAAGGAGGCCCTGCTCGACGCCCGCAAGATCGTCAAGCCGGCCTGGGTGAGCGTCCAGGAAGTCATTCAGCTCAACCTCGAGGAGAAGATGATGCCCGGCGTGGGACTGACGCCCGACCTGGGCACGACAGGAGGCCCAACCCCGTGAAGACCCGAGGCAAGTTCACCATCCTGGTCGCCGTGGTGCTCGTGGCCGTGCTCCTCACGTTCCTGGTCTCGTTCCAGGTGCGGATGGATGAGACGGCCATCGTCTACACCTTCGGCCGGGCCACGCGCGAGATCACCGAGGCCGGCTTCTGCCTCAAGCTCCCCTACCCCATCCAGACGGTCACCAAGTACAGCAAGCGCACCCGCATCTTCGAGGGGAAGTTCCAGGAATACCTCACCAGGGACCAGCACAACCTCATCGTGGAGATCGCCGCGGGCTGGTCCATCGAGCGGCCCGCGCAGTTCGAGGAGAAGGTGGGCAGCGAGGGCAGCGCCGAGGAGAAGATGGCCGCCCTCGTCGGCGGCGCCGCCAACGCCATCGTGAACAGCCACGAGCTGGCCGACTTCATCTCCATCGGCACGGACCACGCCTATGCCAACGTCGAGGCCGAAATCCACAAGGCCGTGGAGGCGGAGGCCATCGAGCAGTACGGCATCCGCGTGTCGCTCCTCTGGATCACCCGGCTCGGCCTCCCCGAGGACGTGACGAAGCAGGTGGTCGAGCGGATCAAGGAGGAGCGCGGGGCCAAGGCGAAGGCCCTGCGCGCCGAGGGCGATTCCAAGGCCGAGGGCCTGAAGGCCCAGGCGGACACCAAGGCCAAGGAGATCCTCACCAAGGCCGAGGCCGAGGCCCGCCTCATCCGCGGCGAGGCCGACAAGACGGCCTCCGCACACTACGCCGTCTTCAAGGAGGACCCCGACCTGGCGAACTTCCTCACCAGCATCGAGGCCATCCGCAACCTCAAGAAACGCACCACCTACATCCTGACGCCCGACACGCCGCCCTACCACCTGCTCAGCCCCAGCTTGAAAATCCCCGGCGCCGAGAGCCCCAAGGCGCCCGACCCCGTCCCGCCCAAGGCCCGCGAGAACTAGGAGTCCCGCGCCGTGGCAGCCCCACACGAGCCCCCACGAACCCAGACGACGAGCGAGCGCGCGGCGCTGAGCGGCGACGTGGCCAGCCAGGCCCTCAACGAGGCGCTCCGCGTGAGCTTCCGCCTGCTCAAGGTGGCCATGCTCCTCGTCGCCCTCCTGTTCCTCGGCTCCGGCATCTTCACCGTCAAGCAGCACGAGCGGGCCTTCATCCTGCGCTTCGGCCAGGTCGTCCAGCACACCGACCCCGTCACCGGCAGGCCCACGCCCATCGTGGGCCCCGGCCTCCACTTCGCCTGGCCGTTCCTCATTGACGAAGTCGTCCGCTTCCCCGTCCAGCGCGAGCTGGACCTGCTGGTGAGCAGCTTCTGGTACGCGGAGCCGCCGCCGGGCGAGCGGCGCGCCGCGCCGCCCAGCCTCGCCCCCGGCCTGGGCGGCTACAACCTCACCGGCGACGTCAATATCCTCCACTCCCGCTGGATCGTCCGCTACACCGTCGCCGACCCCGTGAAGTTCTGCGAGCGGCTGGGCGGCCCGGCCGAGCTGGCCTCGGACGAGCCGAGCAGCACGATCCGCATGCTGCTCACCCACCTCACCGAGAGCGCCGTCATCCGCACCATGGCCCGCTACCAGGTGGACGACGCCTACCGCGGGCGCCGCTCGGAGCTTCAGCGCGACGTCAAGAAGGCGCTCATCGCCCAGCTTCAGTCGCCTGAAACTCACTTTGGCATCGAGATCAGCAATGTCATCCTCGAGGTCATCACCCCGCCGCTCCAGGCCCGCAAGGCCTTCGACGACGTCACGATGGCCGGCGAAGAGAGCCGCAAGCTCGTCGAGACCGCCTGGGGCTACAAGAGCAAGACCGAGACCGAGGCCGGTGGCCAGGCCGAGCGCATCCGCAGCGAGGCCCGCGCCTACGCCACCCAACTCGTCGCCGAGGCCCAGGCCGACGCCAGCTACATGAGCGAGCTGTTCAAGCAGTATCCGACCGACCGCAGGATGCTCAGCCACTTCCTGCGGCAACGCCTCATCGAGACGCTCGAAGAGGTCTTCCAGGCGGCGGAGGAGATCTACGTGTACGACCCCAGCGCCAAGAGCGAGTTCCGCCTCTACCTCGCCCGGGACCCCGACGCCGTCCGCGAGATCATCCAGCGCCGCTCCCGGGAGGAGCGAGAGCGGCAAGAGCAGGAAAGGCGAGAGAAGTCACCCTAATGGCCAGCCACGCACACGCCCACGATCACGGCGAGCACGAGGAGTCGGTCTTCGACCACCGCCACGACTACTTCGACACCGGGCATCCCGACGCCGAGGGCGCCGAGGCCCGGCAAACGAAGGTGGCCTGGCGCCTCTTCGGCACGCTGCTCGGCGGCGCCCTCGTCGCCAACGCCTACCTGAGCGACTGGCTGATGCCGGAATCGCTGGGCGTGGGCGACCTGAGCGCCGTCATCGGCGCACTCGTCCTCGCCGCCCCGCTCCTCTGGCACTCGATCCGCGACCTCACGGAGGGCCAGTTGCGGATGGACGAGTTGGCGGCGCTCGGCATCCTGGCCGCCATCAGCCTCGGCCAGTACCGCACGGCCGGCGTCGTCGCCTTCCTGCTCCTGGTGTCCATGCTCATCCAGCAGCGGAGCGCCCTGGGCGCGCGGGCCGCCATCGAGGGCCTGCTCCGCATAACGCCCAAGACCGCCCAACGGGTCGAGGCCGACGGCACGGAGCGCACGATCCAGGCGACCGAGCTGCGGCCGGGTCAGCGCATCCGCGTGCGGCCCGGCGACAACATCGCGGCCGACGGCCTCATCCGCACCGGCCAAACCACCATCAACGAGGCCACGATCACCGGCGAGTCCGTCCCCGCCGACAAACAGGCCGGCGACCAGGTGTTCGCCGGCACCAGCAACCTCACCAGCGTGATTGACATCGAGGTCACCCGCACCGGCGCCGACACCACGCTCGGCCACGTCCGCAAGCTCATCGCCGACGCCGAGCGCACCCGCATCCCCCTGATGCGCATCATTGACCAGCACAGCCAGTGGTACACCCCCACGATGCTGATGATCGTCGCGCTCATCTTCTTCTTCACCCGCGACCCCAACCGGGCCATCGCGGCGCTCGTGCTCGTGTGCCCGTGCGCCTTCATCCTGGCCACGCCCACGGCCATGGTCGCCGGCCTCTCGGCCGCCGCACGCCTCGGCATCCTGATCAAAAACGTCCAGGACCTCGAGACCGCCGGCCGCGTCAACGCCGTCGTGTTCGACAAGACGGGCACGCTCACGATGGGCGACCTGGTGGTCACCCGCCTCCAGCCCACCCCGGGCGTGCAGCCCGAGGAGCTCCTGCGCCTGGCCGCCAGCGTCGAGGTCAACTCGAACCACCCCGTGGCGAAGGCCGTTGCCGCTGTGGCCCGCGAGGCCAAGCTGGCGCTGGGCGCCGTCGCCGACTTCGAGGAAGTCGCAGGCCGCGGTGTGCGCGGGCACGTGGACGGCGCAGCGGTGCTCGTGGGCCGCCAGACCTGGCTCGCCGAGCAGAACGTGGACCGGGCGGCCCTCGCGGCCCCCGAGCTGGCGCCGCCGGAGAACCTCAGCGTCCTCTTCGTCGCCCGCGACGGCAAGGCCGTCGGCTGGATCGGCCTCGAGGACACGCCGCGCCCCGAGGCGGTCCACGCCGTGCAGGACCTCCGCACCCTGGGCATCGCCCGCATCCTGATGCTCACGGGCGACAAGCCCGCGGTCGCCGACAAGGTGGCCGCCGAGCTCGGCTGCACCGACGTCCAGGCCGAGTGCCTCCCCCAGGCCAAGCTCGCCACCGTCCGCCAGCTCCGCGACAGCGGCTACTTCGTCGCCGTCGTGGGCGATGGCGTCAACGACGCCCCAGCCCTCGCCGCCGGCGACATCGGGGTCGCCATGGGCGCGGCCGGCAGCGACGTGGCGATCAACTCGGCCACCATCGCCCTGATGAGCAACGACCTGCGCCGCCTGCCCTTCCTCATCCGCCTGTCCACCAAGACCCGCACGCTCGTGATCCAGAACCTCGTGTTCGGGCTGCTGTTCATGATCGGCGGCCTCACCTTCGCAGGCCTCGGCTGGATGACCCCGATCCTCGCGGCTCTCCTCCACAACGTCAGCTCGTTCATCGTCATCTTCAACAGCGCCCGGCTCGTGAGAATGGGCGAGGAGTTCGCCCCACATACCCCGAGTCCGCAATCCGCAATCCGCAATCCGTAACCAGACCCGAGAGAGAGCCTCAGGACACGTCGCCGGCCTTTCCTGTTACGGATTACGCATCACGGGTTGGTCTCTGGAACGTCCTACTATGCCACTCAACGCCAATGAATACGTCGTCCAAACCGTCAACCTGACCAAGGTGTTCCGCGACTTCTGGCGGCGGCCAAAGGTCCGCGCCGTGGACCAGCTCACCCTCGAAGTCCATCGCGGCGAGGTCTTCGGCCTCCTCGGCCCCAACGGCTCGGGCAAGAGCACCACGATCAAGCTCCTCCTCGGCCTGCTGTTCCCCACCAGCGGCGCCGTGCGCGTGCTGGGCCGCCCGCCGCGCGACGTGAGCGTGAAGGCGCGCCTCGGCTTCCTGCCCGAGGAGACCTATCTCTACCCGTACCTCAACGCGGCCGAGACGCTCGAGTTCTTCGGGCGCCTCAGCGGCCTCTCGCGCCCCGAGCGCCGCCGCCGCGTCGGCGCCCTCATCGAAATGGTCGGCCTCGGCCACGTGCGCAACCGCCCGCTGCGCGAGTACTCGAAGGGCATGGCACGCCGCATCGGCCTCGCCCAGGCCCTCGTCAACGACCCCGAGCTCCTCCTGCTCGACGAGCCGACCACCGGCCTCGACCCCCTCGGCGCCCGCGAGGTCAAGGACCTCATCCTCGAGCTCAAGCGGCGCGGCAAGACGATTCTCCTGTGCAGCCACCTCCTGGCGCACGCCGAGGACGTCTGCGACCGCATCGGCATCCTCTACGGCGGCAGGCTCTGCGTCGCCGGCAGCGTCGGCGACCTCCTGGCCCGCAGCCAGCTCACCCAGGTCACACTCCCCGCGCTGCCTCCCCACGACACCGACCGTCTCCGGGCTCTGCTGGAGGGGTTCGCCGACCCGTCGGCCATCACGATCGGCCACCCGGTGGACCGCCTCGAGAGCTTCTTCCTCCGAGCCATCGAGGAGGCGCGCCAGGCGCGGCCCGCCACCACCGGCGCCGTGGCAGGCCACTTCGAGCCGAGCCTGTTCCGCACGCTCGAGCCCCCCAGCCCTGCGGACGTCATCGAGCGCCTCACGCACCCCTCCCCCGCCACAGCGGCCGAGCCCCCCGCGCCTCCGGAGCAACCCGCCCCGCCGCCCGAGACACGGCAGGACGTCATCGAGCGCCTCGCGGTCGCCCAGCAGGCGCCGCCCAGCCCCCAGAGGCCCGCTGAGCCGGCCGCCCCCGTGGCCCCCCCGAGCGAGGCCGCCGAGGCCGACGGCCGCTCCGTCATCGAGCGCCTCGCCCACAAGCCAAAGCACGGCGGGCAGGACCAAGGGAGTTCATGAGTATGACGGCCGTGGCCCGCCATCGGCTCGCAACGCTCGCCTTCGTGGGGAGCCTGGTTGTGCACCTGGCGGCGACCGGCCTGTCCCTCCTCCTGGACATTCCCGGCATCCTCGCACCCGTGCGCATCGTGACGACGATCATCGCCCTGCCCGCGCTCGTGGCGCTTTTCCTCGACCACCCTGTGTGGACCATCGCCCGAAACACCCTGGCCCAGGCCATCCGCGTGCGGGTAGCGTTCGTGATCATGGCCGTGTATCTCGTCCTCGTTCCGGCCCTCCCCTTCGTCGTGAGGGGCGACGGCACGCTGCGTGGTCTCCTGCACGTGGTGATCGGCTATTCCCTCATCGTCGCCGGCCTGCTGCTGGGCATCCTCACGCTCACTCTCTCGACGACGACGCTGTGGACGGAGCTGCGCGACAAGCAGATCCTGCTGCTCGAGGCCAAGCCGATCCGCCGCTGGCAGATCCTCCTGGGCAAGCTCCTCGGCATCCTCCTCATCAACGCCGCCCTCCTCGCCTTCATGGGCCTCGTCACCTGGGCCAGCGTCCGCTACCTCGTCGCCCGGGCCGAGCGAGCCGCCAGGGAAATCCCCGACCAGGACGCCGCAGAGAAGCGCCGGGCGCAGAACCGCCTCCGCGACGCCAGGGAGCAGGTGCTCTCGGCCCGCCGCACCCTCCTGCCCGACCCGCCGCCCGAGAGCGACCTCGAGGAGTTCGTGCGCCGCAACGTCGAGCTGCGGTGCCGCCAGCTCGAGCGCCCCGACCGCCTGCCCCCAGAGGCCAGGGGCATTGCCGACGAGGCGGTCCGCAGGGCGGTTATCCGCGCCGCGGCCACCCAGCAGCTCACGGAGGAGTTCGGCAACCTGGTCAACGCCGTCCCGCCCCTCATGGGCCGCCGCTGGCGCTTCTCGGGCATCACGGTCCCGCGGGTGCGCGAGCTGAATGTCACCGTCCGCTTCAAGTTCTTCAGCTCCGACCGCAAGTCCGACCAGCCCGACCACGTGCGCTGGGAGTTCGGCGTGCCGAACCGCACGAAAGCGTACTACATCAACGACGCCTTCCTGCCCGACGAGGTCCACGAGATCCAGGTCCACGCCGACGCCGTGGACCAGGACGGCGTGCTCGAGGTTCGCTACTACAACGTCGAGCCGCGACGGCCGACACACATCTTCGCCGCGACCGATTCCATCCAGATGCTCGTTCCCGTCGGCGGCTTCGCGGGCAACCTGGTGCGCGGCCTCGCCCTGATCTTCGTCGAGGTGCTGTTCATCGCGGTCCTGGGGCTCTTCTGCTCGGCCTTCCTGGGCTTCCCTGTCTCGCCCATTGTGGCCCTGGCCATTCTGCTCGTGATGTTCCTCGCCAACTCGGTGAAGGTCGAGCTCGAGAAGGGCTTCACGTTCGACCAGAACAAGGAGTCCCCCGTGGCTCAGGTGGCCGAGACGGCCACGCGCGTCGTCACGACCGCGCTCCACGCCATTCTGCCGCCGTTCCACAAGTACACCCCGTCGGAGCTGGTCAGCTCGGGCGAGGAGGTGTCGCTGACCCTCGTCCTTGATGCGACCTGGAGCATCGCCCTCGTCTACGGGGGCATCCTGATGCTTCTGGGCATGCACATCTTCGAACGCCGCGAGATCGCCCTGGCAACGCCATGAGACCCACGAGCGCCACCACCGTCCGCCGCTGGAGCTTCGCCGCCGCTGCGCTGGCGTGCGCCATCCTCGCGGGCCAGGTGCTCCTGGGGCTCCAGCGCCAAGGGCAGGACGCCGGCCTGCGGGGCTTCGCAGGCGACGCCAAGGTGCCCCCCACCATCGCGCTGGCCACGAAGTCCCTCGGCTGCTTCCGCGCCATGTTCATCATCGCCCTCTGGGTGCGCGCCTCCGACCTCCAGGACCGGGGGAAATTCTTCGAGCTCAACGATCTCTTCCGCATGATCAGCCAGCTCGAGCCGCGCTTCCCCAGCGTGTGGGCCTTCTGGGCCTGGAACGTCGCCTACAACTGCTCCGTGAAGTTCCCCGCCAGCCAGGCCGACGAGCGCTGGCGCTGGGTGACGCTCGGCATCCAGATCCTCCGCGACGATGGCATCCGCATCAACCCCAAGTCGCCCGTCCTCCTCCGCGAGCTGGGCTGGATCTACAGCCACAAGGTGGGCCAGGACATGGACGACGCCCACATCTACTACAAGGTCCAGCTCGCGCTCGAGATGCAGGAGGCGCTGGGCAGGCCCCCCTACCTCGAGCGCCTGAAGGCCATGGCCGCCGCCCCGGCCACCGAACGCGACCTGCTCCGCAATCCCGCGGTCCACGCCCTCGTGGACGCCTTGCGGCAGGCGGGCGTGGACCCCTTCGCCAAGCCGCTCGACGTGGCGAACCGCGCCGCCACCCTCCCCCCGAAGGCCCTCGGCCTCCTCAACGACACCGACCGGGCCGACGCCGTGGGCGCCCTCGAGATCTACCTCCGCGCCACGCACCTGCGCGACGTCCTGAGGCTCGACGCGGGCCGCATGATCAGGCTCATGGACTTCGGCCCCATTGACTGGCGGATACCCGACGCCCACGCGCTCTACTGGGCCGCCATGAGCGTCGAGGTCTTCGGCGCCGACGTCTTTGCCGTCGCCAACTCCGACCGCATGCTCTTCCACGCCCTCACCGAGCTGTATCGCCGCGGGCGCCTCCAGTTCGAGCCGGGCACCGACGAGGAGCCCGACACCTGGGTCGCCGCGCCCAACTTCGGCTTCCTCGACGCCATCGTCCGCCTCCACGAGCAAATCGTCGAGCGCCACAAGGGCAGCGACTACGCGGAGCCCACCCGCGACGGCTACCTGAACTTCCTCCGCGACGCCGTGCTCAACCTCTACATCCACAACGACCTGAAGACCGCGACGCGCTACCTCAAGCGCCTCGTCGAGCTCGGCGGCGAGCCCGAGATGCCGCTCGAGGACTTCGTCCACCAGCGCTATGCCAAGCTCGTCGAGGGCATGACCACCGAGCAGGCCCTCAACCTCATCCGCGGCTTCCTCTTCCGCTCCCTCATGTTCGCCTCCCTCAGCGACACCGACCGCGCCGTCGGCGAGGAGAACCTCGCCCGCTTCCTCTACGCCAAGTACAGCCAGCAGAACCTAGCCCCCCGCATCATGATCCCGCCCCTGCGGGTGCTGTGGCTCGACGCGTTGCGCCAGGCCATCTACTCGTTCCGCAAGTTCCAGGTGGACGAGCTTCGCCGCCTCTACCCCACCGACGTCAAGGCCATCGAAGACGAGATGAAGAGGCTCGAAGAGGAGGCCAAGAAGCGCCTGGCCCCCCCGCCGAAGGCATCGCCGCCCGGCAAGACCTAGGAGCCTGTCCAAGAATCGCCGCGGCGTCGCCGCGCCGTGCGCCGAATTTGCGGCCACTTGGGCTTGACCACACTTGGCACAGCGCTATAATACCCGGCTCATAGCCAAGACTCGGACCGCGGTGGGTCCAGCGCTCGAGGGCCGGAGAGTTGCTGCCACGTCAGCCCCGCCTCGCCCGCAACGCCCCAGAACGGCCCCAAGGAGGACGAAGGATGGCAGAAGTCCGTGAATACCCGGCAGTGTGGCTCCAGGGCGGAAGCTGCTCGGGGTGCGTCGTGTCCGTGCTCAATGCCGTCAGCCCCAACATCCGGCAGTTGCTCGTGGACCCCGTGGTGCCGGGCCGGCACGTGAGCCTGCGGTTCCAGCCGACCGTGATGGCCGGCTCGGGCGAGGTGGCGCTCAGCGTGCTGCCGGGAACGGAGGCCGACAAGGGCTTCGTCCTCATCGTCGAGGGCAGCATCCCGACGGCGAACCCCCACTACTGCATGATCGGCGAGACCGGCGGCCACGAGCTCTCGATGCTCGAGAAGACCTGCGAGCTGGCCAGCCGCGCCCTCGCCGTCGTCTGCGTCGGCACCTGCTCGTCCTTCGGCGGCATCCCCGCCGGCGCGCCCAACCCCACGGGCAGCAAGGGCCTCCGAGCCGTGCTCGCCGAGCGCGGGATCAGCGTGCCAGTCGTCAACATCCCCGGCTGTCCGCCGCACCCCGACTGGTTTGTGCACACGGTGGCCAGCGTGTTGTTGAACGGCCTGCCGGGCGCGGATGCCCTGGACGACGTGGGCCGGCCGCTCGAGTTCTACGGGCGGACGATCCACGAGCAGTGCCCCCGCCGCCCGGACTTCGATGCCGGCAAGTTCGCCAAGAAGCACCGCGACTCCGGCTGCCTCTACCTCGTGGGCTGCAAAGGCCCCGTCACCTATGCCGACTGCCCCACCCGCATGTGGAACAGCGGCACCAACTGGTGCGTGGGCGCCAACGGCCCGTGCATCGGTTGCGTGGAGCCGAGCTTCCCCGACCTGCTCTCCCCGCTCTACGAGAAAATCTGCGAGGAGCGTCTGCCGCGCCTCGCCTGCACCACGAGAAGCTGAAGGAGCCCGACGCATGCGAAAGATCGTCATTGACCCCGTCACCCGCATCGAGGGGCATCTGCGCATCGAGGTGCTCCTGGACGGCCACGAGGTGAAGGAGGCGAAGAGCGCGGGCACGCTCTTCCGCGGCTTCGAGATCATCCTGCGCGGCCGCAGCCCGGTGGACGCCCAGCAGCTCACGCAGCGGGTGTGCGGCGTGTGCCCCATCGCCCACGCCACGGCGTCCACCTTCGCCCTCGACGCCGCCTTCGGCATCGGCGAAAAGGTGCCCGACAACGGCCGCATCCTCCGCAACCTCATCCTCGGCAGCAACATCCTCCAGTCCCACATCCTCCACTTCTACCACCTGGCTGCCCTGGACTACGTGGACGTGGCGGCGGCGGCCGACTATGCGGGCGAGAACGACGACTTGCTGGCGATCCGCGACTTCATCGCCCGCGGCCAGCTCGGCCCGTTCCTGCCCCGCTACGAGGGCGACTACCGGCTGCCCAAGGAGCTGAACCTCAAGGCCACGGCCGACTACGCCGAGGCCCTGCGCATCCGCCGCATCTCCCATGAGATGCTCAGCGTCTTCGGCGGCAAGATGCCCCACCAGTGCGGCATTGTGCCCGGCGGCGCCAGCAACGGGCCGACCGCCAGCAAGATCGCCAGCTTCCTCGGCCGACTCGACACCATCCGCCGCTTCATCAACGACAAGTACATCCCCGACGTCTTCGCTGTGGCCGGGGCGTATGCCGACCACTTCGCCATCGGCGCGGGCTGCAAGCGCTACCTCACCTACGGCAACTACGACCAGGCGCCCAGCAGCGCCCCGCTCCTGGGCCGCAACCGCCTCCTCGCCCCCGGCATCTACGCCGATGGCAAAGTGGGCAAGCTCGACATCGCGCAGATCACCGAGGCGGTGACCCACTCGCGGTTCGAGGGCAACGGCCCGCTCTTCCCCCACCACGAGACCACGGTGCCCCAGCCCGAGAAGAAGGGCGCCTATAGCTGGCTCAAGTCGCCAAGGTACAACGACGCCGTCTACGAGGTCGGCCCTCTCGCCGCCATCCTGGTCAACTATGCCAACGGCAACCCCGTGGTGACGTCGCTCGTGGATTCGGCCCTGAGCGCGGCGGGGCTCCAGGCCGAGGCATTGTCGTCCGTCATGGGCCGACACCTCGCCCGCGCCCTCCACGCCAAGATCACCGCCGACGCCATGTTCGACTGGGTCGGACAACTGAAGCCGGGCGAGCCGCATTGCGCGGAGTGGACGATTCCCGCCGCCGGCGACGGCTGCGGCATGGTGGATGCTCCCCGCGGCGCCGTGGCCCACTGGGTGAAAATCCGCGAGCACAAGACGGCCAACTACCAGCTCGTGGTGCCAACGACGTGGAATGCCTCGCCGGCCGACGACAAGGATCGGCCCGGCCCGATCGAGCAGGCGCTCATCGGCACGAAGGTGAAGGACCCGAAGAACCCCTTCGAGGTCGTCCGCATCGTCCGCTCGTTCGACCCGTGCCTGGCCTGCGCCGTGCACCTGGTGACGCCGAAGGGCGAGAAGCTGGGGGAGTTCCGCATTGCCTGACCGCGCAGCCAGTCGCCTCGTCGTCCTCGGCGTCGGCCACGAGCTGATGGGCGACGATGGCGTGGGAGTGCAGGCCGTGCGGCGGCTCTCCCGCGAGGGCCTCGGCCAAGGCGTCGAGGCCATCGAGGCGGGAACGTCGGTGATGGATGCGCTCGACCTCGTGCCGTCGGGCGCCGACGTGCTGGTGGTTGACGCGGCCACGGGCGGGCATCCGCCGGGCAGCGTGTATCGCTTCGCGTTGGGCGACCTGGCCTCGCAGCGGGGGATGAGCCTGCACGAGACCTCGCTGCCCGAGGCATTCGCCCTGGCGCGGCTGGCCGGGGCGGCGTTTGGCAACGTGATCGTCATCGGCGTGGAGCCGGCCCGGGTGGAGCCCGGCACCGAGCTCTCGCCGACGTTACAGGAGAAGATGCCGGCGATCCTCGGCGTCGTCCGCGCCGAGCTCGCCAGGCTGCTTCGAAGCGAGGTGAACGCTGGACACTTGGTTCGTGACTCTTGCGCGCCTTGCGCGCACGCGTGGGGGATGAATGGATGAATGGATGGCTGGATGGGTATCAGACAATCATCCATTCATCCACCCATCCAATCATCCTCTCTGGCTGCGGCCAGCGGCCGCATTAGGAGGCTGGTAGTCATGCTCGTCACAGAGGAAAAGCCGATCAAGGAAATCCTCGGCGCACTGGAGGCCGACAAGAAGCTCTTCGTCGTCGGCTGCGCCGGCTGCCCCGAGGGCTGGGAGACCGGCGGCCCGCAGAAGGTCGCCGAACTCGCCGACAAGCTCCGAGCCGGCGGCAAGGAGGTCGTCGGCACCACGATGATTGACTTCCTGTGCAACAAGGCGCTCGTGGGCCTGCGCCTCGGCCGCTGCATCGAGGCGCTCAAGGCCGCCGACGCGGTGCTCGTCGTGTCCTGCGGCATTGGCGTCCAGGCCACGGCCGCGATGGTGGACAAGCCGTGCCACCCGGCCCTCAACACCATCTCGTCGGCGGGGTTCCAGGGCCTTTGGCCGTCGAGCGAGCGCTGCCAGCAGTGCGGCGAGTGCGTGTTGAGCCTCACCGGCGGCATCTGCCCGATCACCACGTGCGCCAAGAGCCTGCTCAACGGCTCCTGCGGCGGCTCGCACGAGGGCACGTGCGAGGTCGAGAAGAACCGCCCCTGCGGCTGGTTCCTCATCTACGAGCGCCTCAAAGCCCTCGGCAAGCTCGACAACTACAAGAAGCTCCAGCCCGTCCGAAACTTCGGGAAGATGGACGTCCCGCTCAAGCACCGCTCCACCATCCGCTGGGCCCTCGAGGCCAAGGAGTTCTGAGCGGCCGCGGCGTCCCATAGGTCCCACACGTCCCATATGTCCCATCGGGCCTCGTGCCCACTGCAACGAAGGAGAATCCTATGAGCCGCCTCCAGCAGGAACTCGAGGCCGGCAGGTTCGTCGTCACCGGCGAGGTCGGGCCGCCCAAGGGCATTGACACCCACGAGCTGGACCACGAGCTCGAGCACCTCAAGGGCAAGGTCGTCGCCATCAACGTCACCGACATCCAGAGCGCCGTGATGCGCCTCGGCTCGCTCATCGTCTCCGAGTACATGGTCCGCAAGGGCTTCGAGCCGGTCTTCCAGCTCACCTGCCGCGACCGCAACCGCCTGGCCCTCCAGACCGAGCTCATCAGCGCCGCCTGGGTCGGCATCGAAAACGTCCTCTGCCTCACAGGCGACCACCAGGTCCTCGGCGACCACAGGGGAGCCAAGGGCGTGTTCGACCTCGACTCCGTCTCGCTCCTCCAGACGGTGAACCTGCTGAACAGCGGGAAGGACCTGGCGGGGAACGCCCTCGCGGGCGCGCCGAAGCTCTTCCCCGGCGCGGTCGTCGCCCCCGGCCTCGAGCCGATGGAGCCGCAGATCCTGAAGTTCGAGAAAAAGGTCGCCGCGGGCGCCAAGTTCTTCCAGACCCAGGCCCTCTACGACCCCCGCCAGCTCGAAGCCTTCATGAAGAAGGTCGAGCAATTCAAGGTGCCGGTGATGGCCGGCATCGTGCTGCTGAAGAACGTGGGCATGGCCAAGTTCATGAACGCCAACGTCGCGGGCGTCTTCGTGCCCGAGAATATCATGAAGGAAATCGCGGGCTGCCCGAAGAAGAAGCTGAAGCAAAAGAGCGCCGAGATTGGCGGGCGGCTCGTCAAGGAGATGAAGGGCATGTGCCAGGGCATCCACCTCATGCCCCTGGGCTGGACCGACATCGTGCCCGACGTCCTCGGCCACGCCGGCCTCGCGTGAGCCGTCGCCAGCCCGTCCCACACACCTCCAGACTGCCAGCTCGGCGGCAGTTGGCGATCTGATGGCCCGGCTGAAAGTGTCAGAACACCTGCTCTGCCTTGATGTTATGGCGCGCCGGCTTCATCCTGCTCCTACAGGCTGCCAATCCCCCCGCCCGTGGATCTGGCGATCTGAACGTTGGTCTAATAGGGTTTGCGCTACCTATTAGATATGGCGTGCTACCGTTAGAGACCACGATGTCTGATATGCCGCGCGTTTCTAATCCAACCGGTCCGCCTAATCGGCGTAAGCGTCCCGATGCGGGGCGTCCCTTGTGTCCCTCACGTCCCTTGGGTCCCTCCTGGCCGCCCGCACGCCGCCTGAAGTCCGCCCCTGCCCGCCATCTTCGTTCGATGTTCAGCGTTCGACGTTCCTTCCCTTGCGGCCTATGGCCGCTCTGAATCCTACTTGGTCATTGAGCATTGGATATTGAGTATTGGATATTGGGCTTCCGCCCTACCGCTCGCCCACCTTCTTCCGCAACTGCTCCAGACCCCGCTCATCTCGCGAGGAGTAGGGCGCACACGCCTCCACCGCGGAGTCTGACCGTAGCGACAAGCGACTCCTTTGCCTGCCTCTGACCACAGGCGGAGCGGACCACCTTGCGCCTGGCCGCCGTTGCCACGCCGGTCGCCAACCGACTGGGTTCACAGTTCCTCCAACTGCTCCAGCAGTCGGGAGGTGGCCTGGTCCAGGAACATCCCTTCCGCCTTCATGCGCCGCAGCACCGCTCGACACCGTATCCAACACTCCCTCTCCTCCGCCGGCCGGCCTATCTCCCGATGGAACGACGCCAGCTTGGAGTATGAAGCCGCGAGGTCCCTCTGCTTGCCCGCGTTCGTCGGTTGCTCCGCCGCCAGGCGCTCGGCGAGCGCAAGCGCGGCCCGGTAGGCTTGGAGCGCGCCTGTGCTGTTTCTCTGAGCCAAGAGCACATCGCCGACCTTCTCGTGGCTCACGCAGAGGTCGCGCTGGTAAGCTGCATTCGTTGGGTCCCCGGCCACCAAACGCTCGACGATGGCCCGCTTGGCCGTGAACTCCAAGAGCGCGCCGCTCAAGTCCCCTCGAGCCAGAAGGACGCTCCCGACGCGCTCATGGCTGATGCCGAGGTCGTACTGCCGGCCTGCACTAGTCGGGCTTTCTGCTGCCAAGCGCTCCGCGATGGCAAGGGCGGCCCGGCAGGCCCGGAGCGCGCCCTCGCCGTCCCCCTCAGCTTGGAGGACACCACCCACCCTGATGTGGCTCAGCCAGAGATCACGCTGCCATGTGGCGTTGGCCGGCTCCCCTGCTGCAAGCCGCTCTCGGATGCCGAGCGCGGCACGACAGGCTCGCAGCGCGGCCGCGCGATTGCCCTGGCACAGGAGCACGTCGCCGACCATGTCGTGGGTCGCGGACACCTCGCGTTGCCAGGACGCGTTCGTCGGGTGCGCCGCTGCAAGGCGGATGCGGATCGCGAGCGAGGCGCGATAGGCCAGGAGCGCACCTGCCAGATCTCCTTGCTCAACCAGTACGCCACCGACCTTCACATGGCTCACGGAACAGTCGTGCTGCCACTTCGCGTTAGCCGGGTCCGACTCGGCAAGACGCTCCTGGATCGCAAGGGCAGTCTTGTACGCCTCGAGCGCGCCCTGGAGGTCCCCTTGCATCCGGAGCGCATCCCCCACACTCGCTTGGCTCTCAGACAGGTCGCGCTGCCGCTGCGCTCTCTCGGGGTCCGCCCGGGCGAGGCGCTCGCGAATGGCGAGGGAGGCCCGGCAAGCCCTGAGGGCGCCCGCGCTGTCCCCCTGAGCCAGGAGCACGTCGCCGACCCCATTGTGGGCCACGGAGACGTCGCCCTGCCATTCCGCATTCGTCGGGTCCTGCGCGGCCAAGCGCTCTCCGATAGCCAGACACTCCTGGTAAGCCGCGAGCGCGCCTGAAGCCTCCCCCTGGTCTTCGAGCACGTTTCCCACCTTGTAATGGCTCGCCGCCAGCGCGCGCTGCCACTCCGCATTGGTCGGGTCCTGCGCCGCCAAGCGCTCTCGGATGGCCAGAGACTGTCGGTAGGCCGCGAGCGCGCCGGGACTGTCGCCCTGGTCTTGCAGCACATTGCCCACCCTGTCGTGGCTCACCGAGACGCAAACCTGCCAGTCGGCGTTCACCGGGTCCGCCGCCGCAAGGCGCTCTCGAATGGCCATGGACGCACGGTATGCCCGAAGCGCGCCGCCGCTATCGCCCTGGACCTCGAGCACATCGCCCACCCTGTCGTGGCTGACGGACAGACTGCGCTGCCATCGCGGACTCAACAGGTCCTCCGCTGCAAGGCGCTCGCTGATAGCCAGGGACTTCCGGTAGGCCATGAGCGCGCCCGGGCTATCGCCGAGCGCCAGGAGCACGTCGCCCATACTGTCATGGCGCACGGCAAGGTTGTACTGCCAGACCACATCCGTCGGGTCCCGCGCCGCCAGGCGCTCGGCAATGGCGAGGGCGGCCCGGTAAGCCATGAGCGCGCCTTGGCTGTCGCCCTGGGCCAGGAGCACCGTGCCCACCTGCCCGTGGCTCAAGGAGAGGTCGTTCTGCCACCCGACGTTCGTGGGGTCAGAGGCCGCTACCCGATCGGCAAGGGCAAGGGCAGCCTTTGCAGAGTCCATGGCCACACGGGTGTCGCCGAGGGTCCCGCCGCGGGAGCCTGGTACGCCCTGCACGTCCGCCAGAGCGTCGTAGGCAGACCAGATCTCGTGCAGGAGCTCAGGGTCATCGCCGGCATCCTTCTCAAGCCTGCGGAGGTATTCCAGCGCGGTGACAGCAAGCTTCTGGCGCGCCTTGGATGAGCCCGGCAGGTCTCGGATGGCACTGTGAAGGTCGAAGACGAGGGTCTTCGCCAGTTGGCGGATGTCCTGCGCGCGGGCCTCGGCCTTCTGGCGCTGAGCGACAGCTATCTGCCGCTGCCAGAGGGCGAGGCCGGACAAGCCTGTCATGAGAGCGAGCAGGACCGTGGCGAGGGCAAACAGGCCCGTCAGACGCCGCACGCGGCGATGGTGGTCGCGCCGGTACAGGTCATCGAAGTTCACTCCCAGGAGGGCGGCCAGCATGCGGAGAGCGGCGGCGCGGCGGAGGGATGCCTTGCTCTCGCCAGGCGCGGGCCGCACGTCGGCGGCGAGGGGCTCGAAGCCGGCCGCACGCTCCGAGCCGGGACCCGCCAGCTCGCGCAGAGCCGGCGGAAATGCCTCGGCCGGCTCGCCCTCGATCAGCAGAGCCAGAATTCGGTCCTGCCTGCCGAGCGCGCGAAACCGCTGGATCTCCTCGTTGACCCAGCGCGACTCGACCGCTCGCGGAGAGCAGACGACGATGAGGAAGCGCGACTGCCGCAGGGCCTCATCAATCCGCGCGCTGAGGTCGGACGAGGCGGCCAGTTCCTCCTCGTCCCGGAACACGCGCCCGACGCGCCTCGGGCACTCCCGCGTGCGGCACAGGTAGGTCGGAACCCGATACGACTCCAGTGCGCGATGCAGCCAGCGCGCCCAGCGCCGGTCGGGCTCCACGTGCCGGTAGCTGATCATCGCAGCGTAGCGGGGTGGCTGGCTCGGCGAGGGCGGGGTGGCTGGCATCGGCATGCCTCCCAGGGGCACAAGGTCGCACTGGGGGCATTGTACCAGACAACGCTAAGCCGTCAAGGCCAGATCCGGGCGCAAGCCAGAATCGCAGGCAGCCGCGGGGGCCCCGCCTGCACGCCCAAACAAGTGTGGGCGTGGCACCCGGCCATTCCTCTCGCAACACTCATGGGGTGCCACGCCCAAGCCACGCTTGGGCGTGTCCTGCGCAACGGAGGATACCCGCGCCGGTGGCCCACACCCGCCCTGTCCGGCGCGGTGCGGTCGCCCAGCCCCCCCGCCCCAATGCAACGGCTCCTGGGCTTTCATTGCCCAGGAGCCGCTTGTGTTCACGCTAAACCCGCCGACCTATCTGGCCTTGTCGGGGTTGGGGGCCTTGGGCATCTTGGGGGCCTTCTCGCCGGGGAGGCGGATGGCGGCGTCGTAGCGGGCGGCCATCTCGTCCTCCGTGAGGGACTTGCCTTCAAAGAGCTTCGCCCGGTTGCCAACGTAGGCGGTCTCCAGGCGAGAGACGCGTTGCTCGTTCTTCTCCTTGACCTTCCTCTCGTCGGCGCGGATGGTGGACTTGAGCTTGCTGGCGGCGGCCTTGGCGCGCTCGTACTCGCGCTGGTCCTGGGCCAGGTTGTCGTTGCGCTCGAGGCGCTCGCGCTCGCTCATCTCGCGGTGGGTGTTGGAGCCCGACGACGAGGTGTAGGTGCGCGAGGATGCCTGCTCGCGCCGGCGGATCTTGTTTGTGATGCTCTTCTCCAGCCGCTGGATGTCATTCACGACCCCCCGGACCTTGTCCATGTACTTCGTCTTGACCGACTCGTAGCCGTCGTCCTTGACGCCCTCGGCGGCTTCGCGGTAGGCCTTGTAGAGCTCGCGGTTCGCGGTGAGGGCCTGTTTCTGCTCGTCGCTGAGTTCCGACTTCTGCTCCTCCTTCGTGTCGGCCTCATCCTTCTCCTGCGCCTTCAGCGTGTCGAGGGTCGTCGCGTTGTCGATCGTGATGGCGGCGATCTTGTCGCCGCTGACGGCGCGGAGGCCGCCGGGGGCATCGAACATCACGGAGACGAGCTTGCCGGCCTGCTTCCCTTCGCTGCGGGCCTCCAGGGTATCGTCGCCCTCCTTGGCGACCTGCACGCTGACGATCTCTTCGCGCGGATAGATCGACTGCATGTCTTTCACGAGGAACGTCACCAACTGCACGGTGCCGCGCAGTTCTTCGCCCGTGCGCATCTTCAGGACGTCCGCATCAGCCGCCACGCCGAGCAGCAGGAAGCACCAGACTGCCAGAACACAACGACGCATGGCAACCACTCCTGAGTGTTCTGTCTTCGGGCCACACTCCCCCCACCCAGTAGTATAGCAAGTCAAGGGGGGGATTTCCACAGAATCCGCGTCACTCGTGCAGGATGAGGCCGCCGACCAGGTCGGCCACGCGGCAGGTGCCCTGGGCCGCCAGGAGGGCCGCCAACTCGTCGAGCAGGCGGCCGCAGGCGGCCGCCTCGCGCAGCAGCAGCGTGCCGACGAAACACGCGGTCGCCCCAGCCAGGAGGAACTCCAGGGCGTCCGCCCCCGTCATGATGCCGCCGCCGCCCAGGATGGGCACGCCGGCGGCCCGGGCCACCGCATAGGTCTCGTGCACTTTCAGGAGCGCGAGGGGCTTGATGGCGGGGCCGGAGAGGCCGCCGAAGTTGGCCCCGATCAGCGGGCGATGGGTCCGCACGTCGATCGCCAGGGCGCGGAAGGTGTTCGACACGCTGAGGGCGTTCGCCCCCGCCTGGATGCAGGCGCGGGCGATGGGCGCGATGTCGGTGACGTTCGGCGTGAGCTTGGCGATGACCGGCTTGTCGGTCACGGCCCGCACGGCGGCGACCACGGTGGCCGCGGCGTCGGGGTCCACGCCGAACAGGATGCCGCCCCTCTTGACGTTGGGGCAGGAGATATTGACCTCGATGGCCTGGATGACCGGCGAGGCGCACAGCCGCTCGGCCGTCGCCGCATAGTCGTCCACCGTGCTCCCCGCCACGTTGCCGACGACCACGGTCGGGGCGTCGGCGAGGCGGGGCAGGTAGTCGCGGACCACGGCGTCCACACCCGGGTTCTCGAGGCCGATGGAGTTGATGAGGCCGGCCCCGCCCGCGGCCTCGACGATGCGAGGGGTGGGGTTGCCGAGGCGTGGCTCGCGGGTGGCCGACTTGAGGATGATGGCGCCGACGAGGCCGTTGGCGAAGCCCTCGAGGCGCTCGAGCTCCTCGCCCCACCCGCACGTGCCCGAGGCCGCGACCAGCGGGTTGCGGAACTGAAGGCCGGCGAAATCCACAGCAAGCTCTGCCACACTCGACAAGGCTTTCTCTCCTCTGCTCGCCGCCCAGCACTCCGGCGGTTTCTACTGACGCGTGACGCGTGACCCGTGACTCAGAAAAGGCGGCTGGCGATCGCTTTCTTCTCTGAGTCACGCGTCACGGGTCACGCGTCATCTCTCCCATTGCACCTCAGCCGCATCCAGCACCGGCCCGTCCACGCACAGCTTCTTGTGGCCGAGCGTGCCGTCGGGCAGGCGGACCTCGACGACGCAGGAGTTGCACACGCCCATGCCGCAGGCCATGCGCTCCTCCATCGCCACCTGGCACGGGGCGCCGTGCTCACTGGCCAACTCGGCGACGCAGGCCAGCATCGCCCGGGGACCGCAGGCGTAGACGTGGACGCCGCCCTGCCCTCGCTTACGCAGGAACGCCGCGAGGAGATCAGTCACCAGGCCGCCGTAGACCTTTCCGCCCGCCTCAGCGGCAAGGGCGACGACGACGCCGAGCGACTCCAGCTCGGCAGAGGTCAGGCACACGTCGGGCAGGCCCTCGACGAACGACGCCGCCTCGGTCGCGGCCTCGGTGGTCTCGAGCGGCAGGGTCTCGACGCTCTGGGCGCCGATGAAGGCATAGGTCGGGTGCCCGAGGCGGCGCAACTCGCGGGCCAGCATCCCCAGGCTCGCCCACCCGCAGCCCCCGGCCACGAGCGCCGCGGCGGCCCCGGCGGGCGGCAGCCGGAACGCGTTGCCCAGCGGCCCCAGCACCTTCAGGCTCGTGCCAATGGGCAGTTCGCCCAGCCGCCGCGTGCCCTCCCCCACCACCTTGACCAGGAGCGCCAGGGTGTCCGGGTCTCCGCCCGTCCCATAGGTCCCATTGGTCCCATAGGTCCCATAGACGCTGAATGGCCGCCTCAAGAGAAAGGGGCGCCCGCCGCTTCGCGCGTCGCCCCACGCCCCGCCCTCGATCACCCGATAGCCGAAGTCGGGTGACGGCAGGAGGACGTTGACGAACTGCCCCGGCCGCGCCGCCGCGGCGATGCGCGGGCACAGCAGGGCCAGCTCGAAGGTGTCGGCGGAAACCCGCTTGCGGGCCACGAGCGGCGCCGCCTCGTCGAAGACGGCGTTTGCTGCGCGATGGGTGCTCATGCGAAACGGGACCTATGGGACCAATGGGACCTATGGGACCGCCATGGCCCGACCGTCCCATGGGTCCCATGTGTCCCATACGTCCCATCGCGACCGTGGCGTCTGGCCTCACCCGCTCAGTTTCGCGGCCTCGACGACGTTGCGCAGCAGCAGCGCCGTGGTCATCGGTCCCACGCCGCCGGGCACGGGCGTGATCCAGCCCGCGACCTCCTTGGCGTTCGCGAAATCCACGTCGCCGCAGGTGATCATGTCGCGCTTGCCCTTCGCATTCTTCACGGGCTCGCCGTTCTCGTCGAGGGCTTTGGGCAGGCGGTTGATCGCCACATCAATCACGACCGCGCCGGGCTTGATCATGTCGGCCTTCACGAGCGCGCTGAGGTCGGGCTTCTTCGGCTTCTTGGCCTTGGCGGGGTTCTTCTGCCACTTCTTGAACCTCTTGGAATAGCCGTTCCACACGCCCTGCGGCTTGCCCGTGGCGACGACCAGGATGTCGGCCTGGCGCGTGATCTCGGCGAGGTTCGGCGTCGCGATGTGGGCGCAGCTCACGGTGCAGAAGTGCGCGAGGAGCAGGAGCACGACCGGCTTGCCCACGATCTCGCTGTGGCCGACGATCACTGCGTGCTTGCCGTACATGTCAATGCCCGTCGAGCGGATGAGCTCGACGGAGCCGACGGCGGTGCAGGGCGCGGGGGCGGGCATGTTCCAGGTGAGGGACTCGCGGAGCCACTCGTCGTAGTTGTCGGGCACGCCGCGCCGCATCAGGGCCGGCTGGCTGCACGCGAGCACCACGCGCCCCACGTTCGCCGGGCACATCCCCTCAGCGTCCTTCGCGGGGTTGATGCGGCCCTGGAGCACGCGCGAGTCGCACCCCTCGGGCAGCGGCATCTGGAGGATGATGCCCGTCACGTCGCGCATCGCGTTCAGCTCTTCGATTCGCTTCACGAGCTGGTCCTGCGTGGAGTTGATCGGCTGCTCGTCCACCTCGTAGCGGATGTTGATCTCTTCGCAGCTCTTTTTCTGGTTGGCCACGTAGATGCGCGAGCCAGCATTGTCGTTCGCCTGGAGCGCCACGAGGTGGGGCGCCTTGCCGACCGACTTCAGGCATTCCACCTCCTTGGCGAGCCGCTCCTTGATGCGGGCGGCAATCGCCTCGCCGTCAATAATCACTGCTGCCACGGTCTCTACCTCCTTCCAACGGCCTCAGGAACCACCTGACCCCGGGTCCAACAGTGCCCTATGATAGCAGACCTGCCGCGCATTGCAAGCAAGGGTAGCGTCCGCGGGGAACGGACGCGGCCGGCATCCGCCGCGCGAATGCCGGCCGCTGTGGGAAGCAGTCGTGGCCGCCTCGCCGGGCGCGGCCGTCAGGCCTTTGCCCGACGCCGCCTCAGCGCGCGCTTCAGCCGCGGGACGCCCAGAAGCCCGAACGCCACGGCTCCTGCCACAATCGCCAGATCGCCTGGATTCCCCGTGAGCGCGCCGGCGACCGTGACGAGCGGGGTCAATGCGACCCTCGTCGCCGCCCGGGCCCAGGGTCGGCGGGCGATCCAGTGCGCCAGCGGCGGGCTGGCCGTGTAGTAGAGCGACACGAAGCCCTGCCCCACCGGGCTGGTCATCAGGCACTGGTCGCGGAAGCGGCGGAGCTTCGCCACGTTGGGCTCCCAGGGCGTGCCATAGGCCGCCGTGGCCACAAAGCACTTGAAATCACCGTAGTCGTGGTGACGGCGAGGACGCCAGTCGTCGTGGGGCCTCTGGGGGACATAGATCCACCCTCGGCCGCGGCACTTGTCGCAGACATGCCAGCGGTGGTCGTAGAAACGCTGGCCCCTGCCGCCGCAGTTGTCGCACATCCTCCACTCGTTGCGACTGCCCGGCGGCGGCAGCACTCTAGGCACCCCCACATGAGGAGGCGGAGGGCCACCTGGAGGGCCAAATGGGGGCTTGAATGGGGGGCCAGCCCCATGCGCCGCGCCGCTGAACAGGCCCACCGCCACAATCGCCCACGCAAGCAACGCTCTCCTGGCCATAGTCGGCTTCCTCTCAGTCTGTGGTGCCCGCTTGGCTTGACGCGGACCCCGGGGGCCATCGGGACCGCCGTGTGGATTCGCCCCTGCCGCTTGTACCCCTAGTGATACCAGGCCCTTCGCGATCTGTCAAGGCGAACCGCGCCTCGGGTCATCCGACCAGGGCGCGGATGGCCGCCTCGTTGACGGGCGAGACGATGCCGCGCTCGGTGACGATCCCCGCGATGTAGCGGGCGGGCGTGACGTCGAAGGCGGGGTTGTAGACCTTCACTCCCTCGGGAGCGGTGCGGCGGCCGAAGCCCTCGGTCACCTCCTCGGCCTTCCGCTCCTCGATCGGGATCCCCTCCCCGCTCGGCAGCGACAGGTCGAAGGTCGAGACGGGCGCGGCGACGTAGAACGGCACGCCGTGCTCCTTCGCCAGGATGGCCACGCCGTAGGTGCCGATCTTGTTCGCCGTGTCGCCGTTCGCCGCGATGCGGTCGGCCCCCACGACCACCAGGTCCACCTTGCCCTGCCGCATGACGACGGCGGCCATATTGTCGCAGATCACCGTCACGTCAATCCCCGCCTGCATCAGCTCCCAGGCGGTGAGGCGCGCGCCTTGGAGGAGCGGCCGCGTCTCGTCGGCGAACACGCGGAAGCGCTTCCCCTGCTCGTGGGCGGCGAACATCACGGCGAGGGCCGTGCCGTAGTCGGCGGTGGCCAGACCGCCCGCGTTGCAGTGGGTGAGCACCCCGCCGCCATCGGGAACGAGTGGGGCGCCGTGGCGCCCGATCGCGCGGCAGACCGCCTTGTCCTCCTCGCAGATCGCCAGCGCCTCGTCGAGCAATCGCTCCTTGAGCTGCGGCACGGGCAGGCCGCGGTTCTCGTCGGCCACCCGCTTCATGCGCTCGAGCGCCCAGAACAGGTTCACCGCCGTGGGGCGCGACGTGGCCAGGCAATCGGTGGCCTTCGCGAGCTCGCGGCGGAAGTCCTCGTAGGTTGGCGCCTGGGAGTTCTGGATGCCGATGACCGTGCCGAAGGCGGCGGCGACTCCGATGGCGGGCGCCCCGCGCACCCGCAGCACCTTGATCGCCTCCCACATCGCCTCGACCGTGCGGCACTCGATCTGCTGGAACTCGGTGGGCAGGAGCGTCTGGTCAATCAGCCGCGCGCACCCCTCGACGCCGCCGAGCCATTCGATAGTAGGAACGGGCATGGCAAGCCCCTGGCATCGGTTCTCGGTCTGAGCCCATCGGATCGCACACTCAGTTCTCGGCTCTATGGTAGCCGCTGCGGTGCGCGTCCGCAAGTGGCTTCTGTCGAGGGGGGCCTTTGGCCGCGGCGAGAGGCGCCCCGCCGGTCGCTCCGGCGAAACCAGAACCGCTCCGGGAGAGAATGTGCTTGACTTCTCGACGGCGTGCGCTACAATCGTGACGCCCGCCAGGATAAGGGAGGCGCGTAGGGAGCGGACGCCGAGTTGAGGACTGCACCATGGACCACAGGCCAAAGCGCGTACTCGCGGCGATGCTGGCAGCACTTTCCGTGTTGGGATACACGGGGACCGTCCTTGCAGTCCCCGCCTTTGAGGCGGTCCCAGACCCTGACTATGATTCGACGAATGACAACTGGAGCCTGGGTTTCCAGTTCACGACCAACCAACCGATCGTGGTCTCCGCACTCGGGTTCTATGACAATGGTCAGGATGGCTTGGTCGAGTCGCACAGCGTGGGGATCTTTGACACGTCTGGGAGCCTCCTCGCCTCGGCGATTGTGGAGCCAAGCGACCCGCTGGACGGCCTGTTCAGATACCATCTCATAGATGCGCTCACGCTGCCGGCAGGCCAGGACTTCATTGCTGCGGCAGTCACCGGCACCGAGGAGTACTTCTGGGGGCCGCTATCCATCGCCTGGGACCCCTCGATCACGTTTGTCATGGACCGATATGACCTCACGACCGGCGACAACCTGATCTTCCCGACAAGCGCCAGCGGGGCAGGACTAGTACGATGGTTCGGCCCTAACTTCCAGATCGGGGCCGCGGAGCAGGTGATTCCGGAGCCCCATTGCCTGGCCATCCTCGCCCTCGGCGGCCTGGGGCTATGGCGCCGGCGCCGCAAACGCTGATCCGCTTTGCGGCCGCGCCACTGCGGGCCCCTTCGGTTCCGCTCCATTCGTGCAGCAGACGTCGGTCGCCGCGACAGAGCGTCTGACTCTGTCGGTTGCCTTGTCTTGGCTCCCGTGTTAGAACGCCCGCGTCATCGTGTGGCTCCCCCCTCAATGGTAGGAGGCCGCCGGATGCGAAGGGTTCGCGCCGTTGTCCTCGGGCTCATTGGCGCAGCGATCATGCTCACGGCCATCGGCCTGAGCTCCTGCGGCCCGCCGCCGCCCCCGCCGTCATCGCCGAAGGTCAAGGCCATCCCCTGAGAGGCCCCTGCCCCTCGACAATGCTATCGCTTGGGCAGCCGCAGGAACTCGGCGGCCAGGTCGCCCCGCATCTTCACGATGTACTCCGCCAGCGACGCCAGGGCCGACGCGGTCGAGGCAAAGGCCAGGAACCACACCGCGTCGTACGACGCATCCGCCAGGGCGATGGGCACCAGGAGGTAGAGCATGAACGTCTTGAGCTTGCCGAACACGGCGATGGGCAACGGCTTGCCGCGCGTGGCTGCGACCGCCCGCAGGAACAGCACGATCAGCTCGCGCGACGTGATGAGCCAGGCCGCCCACGCGGGCGACCGCGCCGGCTCCATCGCGCTCAGCACGATCAGCATCGTGCACAGGAACACCTTGTCGCCCGTCATGTCGAGCAACGCGCCCAGCGGCTTTGCGTCGCCCGCGCGGCGGGCCAGCGGGCCGTCCACAAAATCGCTCACGCCCACCAGGATAGCCAGGAACACGGCCAGCGGCTGCGTGGCCTCGTCCCACGCCAGCATCGCCACCAGCGGCGTCAGCGCGTAGCGCGAGATGGAGATGAGGTTGTGCAGAGGGATCATCGTCAGGCTCGTGCCTCGCTTTCGATCACCAGCGTCACCGGCCCGTCGTTCACCAGCTCGACGGCCATCATCGCGCCGAAGATGCCTGTCTCGACGCGGTAGCCCTGCTGGCGGAGGCGCCCGCAGAAGAACTCGTAGAGCCTCGAGGCCTCGGCCGGCTCCGCGGCCTTCTCGAAGCTGGGGCGGCGGCCCTTCCGGCAGTCGCCGCACAGCGTGAACTGCGATACGACGAGCATCGCCCCGCCCACGTCGCTCGCCGCGAGGTTCATCTTCCCCGCCGCATCGGCGAAGATACGGAGGCCGCCGATCTTCGCCGCAAGGAAATCCGCGTTGCGATCCGTGTCGCCCCGCTTCACCCCCAGCAGCACGAGCAGGCCGCGCCCGATCTCGCCCGTCACGCGGCCCTCGACGGTCACAGAGGCTCGGCTGACGCGTTGGACGACTGCGATCATCGGGGGCCTACCCCTGTCGAGGGGAGGGGAAGGTTGGATGAGTGGATGGGTGGATGATTCTCAGAGGAAGAGGCCAGCCGCGCCACCTCCGATTCCCTCATCCATCCATTCATCCACCCATCCATTCATCCCCTCCTGCAACATCACGAGCCCGGGGCCAATCCCAGCCTCTTCCGCAGATCCTCCGAGGTTCGAAGCACCTTGGCGGCCATCTCCGCCTTGAAGTCCACCAGGCGCTGTCGGAGCGCGGGGTCGGAACGAGCGAGGATCTGCGCGGCGAGGATGGCGGCGTTGAAGGCGCCGCTCTTCCCCGTGCCCATCGTGGCCACGGGCACGCCCTGCGGCATCTGCACCATCGAGAGCAGCGAGTCGAGCCCGCCCGCCAGATTCGTCTCCATCGGCACGCCGATGACCGGCAGCACCGTCTTGGCCGCGATCACGCCCGCGAGGTGTGCCGCCTTGCCTGCCCCGGCGATGATCGCCTCGGCCCCTTCCCCCTCGGCGCGCTGGGCGAAATCGGCCACCGCGTCGGGCGAGCGATGGGCCGACAGGACGTGGAGATCGTACCGGATGCCCAGCCTGGCGAGTTCTTCGAGCGTGGCGGTGATCACCGCCAGATCGCTCTCGCTCCCGATCACCACGGCCACCTTCTTCCCAGCCATGCGCGCTTCCTTTCCGCTGGCCCTCCGCCTTCCGAAGCGGAATATACCAGAAGCCCCCGCCCCGCGCAATCCGCTCCGCGGCGAACGAGTCTGAGCCCGAGACGGTGGATTGCCGGATCGGCATTCCAGGCCCTGAGCATGGCCCCCAGTTCTGGCGCCGGCCTCGCTCTTGAATCGTCGTCGTTGTCGTCGTCGTCCTCGTCGTCGAATGCGGGAGGGGGGAAAGCCCAGAGAATCGACGACGACGACGAGGACGACGACGAGCACGAGAAGACAGGAATGGAGGTGGTTACCATAACTAGGGGCCATGCTCAGCCCCGGCCGGGCGAGCGCGGGGGCTATTGGCGGCCGGGGTCTCCGAGCAGGCGCTTCAGGTCGTCGAGATGC
>DATKZY010000189.1:0-22446 GCA_035527715.1 Planctomycetota bacterium
CGCGCCGTGGGCGTGCCCGTGCTGCGCAAGGACTTCCTGATTGACCCGTACCAGCTTGTCGAGGCTCGGGCGGCGGGGGCCGACGCGGCGCTGCTGATCACCGAGGCCCTGCCCGCGAACGCATTGCGGGCCATGCTCGCCGAGGCGCGGGGGCTCGGCCTCGCCTGCCTCGTCGAGTGCCACTGCCTGTCGAGCCTCAAGAAGGCCCTCGACGCGGGGGCCGAGATCGTGGGCATCAACAACCGCGACCTCCACACCTTCACGACGAAGCTGGAGACGACCCGCCGCCTCGCCGCCCGCATCCCACCCGGCAGGCTCGTCGTGAGCGAGAGCGCCATCCGCACCCGCGGCGACGTCGAGCGCGTGGCCGCCTGGGGCGCGCACGCCGTCCTTGTGGGGGAGGCGCTCATGCGCCCCCGCCACATCGGGCGAGCCATGGATGAGCTGATGGGGAAGCCGGACACCTGCTGAGGATTACAGGTTCGAGTCGATCCACGCCTTGAGGTCGGCCTTGGGACGAGCGCCGATCACGCTGTCCGCCACCTTGCCGCCCTTGAACAGGATGATGTTGGGGATGGACTGGACGCCGTACTTGGCTGCGAAGTCGGTGTTCTCCGACACGTCCACCTTCACGAAGCGCGCCTTGCCCGCATATTCGGCGGCCAGCTCGGCGATGATGGGGCCGACCTTGCGGCACGGGCCACACCACTCGGCCCAGAAGTCCACCACCGTGGGCAACTCCGCCTGGAGCACCTCGGCCTCGAACGTCGCATCCGTCACTGCCAGCACGCCTTCCGCCATGATATCGTCCTTTCGCGGGTGAAGGTTCCTCTTTATCGCGCGACTCCGTCATTATAGCGCGGCTCTCGTCGGGCCACAAGCCAATGTGCGGCTCAGGGCGCGCGGAAAAGACACCCGCTGTCTTTTGCCGGAACGGCCCTACGGGTGCTTCGCACAAAAGACAGCGGGTGTCTTTTCCGCCGCGGCTCATGGCTGCACCTGGATGGCGACACCGCGCAGGCGGTCCTCACACGGGCGCTTCATCAGGGGCTGGCTCTTGAGGAACAGGTTGGCCGGGGTGTTGCCGCTGTAGCCGGCGGGCACGCTCTCCGGCCCCAGGAAGGGCTCGCCGTCGTGGTGGACCCGCGTGACGCGGTAGGCGAGGAATGCCTGGAAGGTGCCCGGCTTCTTCGGCGTCCAAGAGGCCGAGAGGGTGGTGCCGGCCAGCTTCCCGCCCTCGCCGTGCGGGTTGTCGGCAGGGAGGGGCACCGGCACGGCCGTCCGTTCGCCCGTCGCCGTGTCCTCCAGGATGAGCTGCCAGTACTCGACGTGGTCATAGCGGGTTTCGAGGACGCGGAACTCCAGCTTGGCGGCTTCGCCCACTTTGGCAGCCTTGGGCGCAAGGACATCGAGGAGGAGGTAGCCGCCGCGGTCGGTGGCCCCGACGCGATGGCGGCAAAGGGTCTGGCCCTCGGGCACCGACTCGGGCGGAATCTGCCGACCGCGCCAGCCACCGTACTGCATGGCACTCGCCCACTTGAAGTCGGGCGGCAGCGGGGCGCGGGGGAACCGCTCGGCGTTCCGCTGGACGATGCGCTCGACGACGGCGCGGTCCCTGCCGAGGACGACGGTGCAGCCGTACCGAAGCTCGGCGATGGTGAGGCGCTCGTCCGCGATGCGGAGCATGCCGCCTCCGCCGTCGCGGCTGATCCAGCCGGCGTGCTGGCTCTCGGCCTTGGGTGGAACGTGGATGACGGCGTTCTTCCTCGCCTCGCCGGAGTAGTTCACCAGGCTGACGAGGGTCAGCCCGCCCTTCGGCTGGCGGAGAATGTTAAGGAGCACATGGGGGTCGGGCGGGTCGAGTCGGAAGCCCGGGGTGGCGAACATCTCGATGGTGTTGCCCAGGAGAACCGTGGGGAAGGGCGACCGCACCGCCAGCACTGGATGGCCCTGCCCCCTGCCGGCGAGAGCGCCGGCGACCGTGCGGCGGGGCGTCCAGGCCGGCGGCGCGTTGAGGTCGTAGGTGCGTGGCCCCTCGATGAGGCAGTCGCCCAGGAGGAGCAACTGCCCGCCCGCCTCGAGGTAGCGGCTGACCTTCGCCACTTCCTCCTCCGTGAAATCGGTCTGCGACACCACGAGGAGCGGGAACTGCTCCGCCATCTCCGCACCCAGGTCGTCCTCGGTCACCACCTCGTAGGGGAAGCCGAGATCGGTGATCTGGTCCACGAGGGCCTGAAGGTCTACGAGGTGCGACTCGATGAGATTGAACCCGACGTGGAAGAGGAGGGCGATACGGCCGCCGGGCTGCGCGTTGCCCCAGAGGTCCACGTTGGCGGCCAGGAACTCGGCCTGCTCGGGGCGATAGGTGTTGGTGCCGCATAGGGCCAGGCTCTCGGCAATCTGCATGTCGTTGGGGTAGAACTTCCCCGCCGGGCGGCCGTGCGTGGCGGCCATGGCGGCCTTGATGAGGAAGTGGAAGCGGCCGCGGCACCACGTGGGCACGTACTCGCTGGGGCCGAACATGTCCACGCAGCCGCGCTTGGCGAAGTAGAACTCCGCCGTGCCGTGCGGGTGGCTGATGAAGCTGAAGTTGCCGGCCGTGTGGCAGAAGGGTTTCCCTCGCTTGGCGAGCAGCTCGTTCTGGTACGCCTTCCGCCACAGATAGTAGTTCGCCCAGGCCTCCGCCCAGAAGCGCGCCCACTCGCGCCGCACGGCGGGGTCGGGGTGGGCGGCGGGGTCGGGGATCTCGACGCCGAACTTCTGGAGGAAGTGCTTCTCCCAGGCGGCGCGGCTGGCCACGTCGTAGCTCGGAGCGCTCGACGGGTTGTCGTACCAGAGGCCCGAGTAGTGGCCGAGCATGGGGTAGGGCACCTTGGGGTCCTTGGCGTGCTGGTTCTCGTAGGGCCGCATCGGCACGTTGGGCAGGGGGTCAACGCGCGCGAGTAGCCAGGCGATCTGCTTGCCGCGCGCGCCGCGGTGCTCGGGGGCGAGGGGGCTGCCCTCGCGGCGCACGGTCACGTGGTGCCCCGCGTAGCCCAGCTTCTCGTCGCCGTTGCGGCGCCGCGTAGTGGCGCGGATCGACTCGGGAAAGACGCGCCACCAGTCGTAGTTCGTCCGCCACACGTGGTTGTACCACCAGCCGCCGGGCAGGAACCTGCCGTGGATGAAGGCGAAGCGGTCAACGTGATCGTCCTCGAAAAACAGGCTGGCCTCGACCCGCACGTCCACGGGGATGCCTGCCTTCTCGAGGCGCGCGACGATGGCCGCGTCGTCGGGCCAGTGGGGGGTGAAGGCGTGGATGAACGGCGTGGCGCCCTCGGCCTTGAGACGCTCGACGATGGCCAGGTCGCGCTCGTTGGCCATCGTGTGGTCGAGGTAGATCATCCGCCCCCGCTGCGCCCAGTCGGGGTAGCGCGGGTCGTCGAGCCAGTGCGCGTGCGCGTGCCGAGCCTGCCCGACTGCGAGCACGACCGCCGTGGCCAGTATCGCCCACCGCCGAAGGGAGGTCGCCATGGCTTGTCGCCCTCCAAGAAGGGGGTTGCGTACGCCAGTATAGCGGGCCAGGCCCGGCGCGCGCAATCGCGCGCTCGCCGCTTGACATTTCAAGAAAGGCCCGCTACACTCGCCTTGCCCGTGGTGCTGTCTGCGCGGCTGTGTCCGATCAACTTTGTAGCAAGGGGGCCATCATGGCTGTGAAGTTCTCGATTGGCAGTTGGGCCTACACCTTCGGGCCCTACGCGGACGACCCCATCGCCCTGCCCACGGTGTGCGAGAAGCTGGGCGAGCTGGGCTTCGATGGCATCGAGCTGGGCGGCTTCCGCCCCCACGCTCACCCCGACGACTATGCGACGCCCGCCAAGCGCGCCGAGCTGCGGAAGCTCCTGTCCGACAACGGCCTGGGCGTCTCCGCCATCGCCGCCGACTTCTGGACGGATGCGCTCGTGCCCTGGCAGAAGCGCGACGCCTACGTCGCCACGTTCAAGAAGAACCTCGACTTCTGCGACACGATCGGCATCCCCTGCATCCGCGTGGACACCGTGGCCCCGCCCCCCGGCCCGGCCGGTGCCGAGCGGCAGGACGCCTTGAAGAAGTGCGCCGCCGTGTGGCGCGACTGCGCCGCCCTCGCCGCACCCGCCAAGGTGAAGGTCACCTGGGAGTTCGAGCCCGGCTTCGCCTTCAACAAGCCCGGCGAGATCGTCGCCATCGCCAAGGAGGTGAACCACCCGAACTTCGGCATCCTGCTCGACGCCTGCCACGCCCACATGGTCGCCGCCATCGGCGCCCGCCAGCCCGAGCCCGTCGAAATCCTCCCCGGCGGCGAGCTGGACCTGATCAGGAACCTCACCGGGCACATCAACCACATCCACCTGATCGACTCCGACAACACGCTGCACGGCGACGAGACGAGCACCCATCGCCCCTTCGGCGAGGGCGTGATCGACTTCGACAAGGTGATCCCCGCCATCCTCGCCGCCGGCTACAAGAGCGACTGGTGGGTGATTGACCTGTGCTTCTGGCCCGGCGCCTGGGAGGTGACCGAGGCCGCCCGAAACTTCCTGCGGCCCTACGCCGACAAATACGCGAAGTGAGGAGACGCGCGCCATGGCTAACAAGACGATGAAGGCCCAGGTGTTCTACGAGCCGCTGAAGATGCAGCTCGAGGACGTGCCGATCCCGGAGATCGCGGCCGACGAGGTGCTGGTGCGGGTCAAGGCCTGCGGCATCTGCGGCTCCGACCTCGCCTACTACTTCGGCAACGCATCGCTCGAGACCCCGAGCGGCAAGGGGCCGCTCATCCTCGGGCACGAGTACACCGGCGAGGTCGTCGAGGTCGGCCCCATCGCCAAGAACCTCTTCAAGCCCGGCGACCGCGTGGTCCTCGACCCCGTGCAGTACTGCAACGCCTGCGACGTGTGCTTCCGCGGGCAGAGCAATCTGTGCGAGAACAAGGCCGTCCTCGGCGTGTCCACCGACGGCGGCTTCGCCGAATACTCGAAGTCCAAGTACACCGGCGTCCACCCCCTGCCCGACAACGTCTCCTACGAGGACGGCGCGCTCACCGAGCCGCTGGCCTGCGCCACCTACGGGATCAAGAACCTGGCGGTCGAGCTCGGCAACTTCTGCGTCGTCATCGGCCCGGGCGCCATCGGCTGCATGATGGTCCAGCTCGCCAAGAGCTCGGGCGCCGGCACCGTCGTCCTCATCGGCGGACCCAACGACGACTATCGTCTCGAGGTCGGCAAGAAGCTCGGCGCCGATCTCATCGTCAACTGCGTCGAGAAAGGCTCTCCCTACTACGTCGCGGACGTCAAGGCCAAGATCGCCGAGATGACGGGCGGGAAGATGGCCAACCGCGTCATCGTGCCCACCGGCGCAGTGCCGGCCATGGAACTGGCTCTCGCCATCTCAGGCCGCCGCTCGACCATCGTGTTCTTCGGCCTGCCCGGCGACAAGGACGTGCTCCGCGTGCCCGTGCTCCAGAGCATCCTGTGGGACAAGACGATTCGCTTCTCGTGGCTCGCTCCTGGCACGTGGCAGACGGCGCTCGGCGCCCTGGCCACGGGGCTGGTGGACGTGTCGCCCCTGGTGAGCCACACGTACAAGCTGGCCGATCTCGTGGACGCCCTCGGCAAGGTGAAGGACCGCGTGGGCAACCCGATGAAGCCCGTGGTAACCGTCTGAGGCAGACCCGGCCCCCGAAGCCCTCTTTTGAGGAGGAGCAAGAGCCATGGCAGATTGGTACGTCGGACAAGGAGGCCAGCAGCGAGGCCCGCTCTCCGAGGCGGACCTCCGGGCGATGATCGCGCGCGGCGAGGTCGCCCCCACCGACCTGGTGTGGAAGGACGGCATGGCCGAGTGGAAGGCGGCCAACGCGGTGCCCGAGCTGCGCCCCGCTCCGGCGGCGCCCGCGGCCCCGCCGCCCCCGGCCTACGCCCCGCCGCCGCCCCCCGTCCCCGCGCCGCCCCCAGCGCCCGTGCCCGTCGCCGACACGTCCGCCTGGTACATCGGCCGCAGCGGCCAGCAATTGGGCCCGTACTCGACCGCCGACATCCAGCGCATGGCCGCTGCCGGACAGGTCGCGGCCACCGACATGCTCTGGAAGGAGGGCATAGCCCAATGGCTGCCCATCGCATCCATCCCCGAGCTGGCTGCCTATGGGCGGCCCGGAGCGCCTGGCATGCCGCCCGCCGGCCCCTACGCGCCCGCCGGCCCCAGCCCCGTCGGCGTGTTCTTCTCGAACTTCATCAAGGACACGAAGGGGGTCATCGCGGACCCCGACAAGGGGCTGGAGGAAGCGGCGGACCGCAAGTCCATCACCTTCGCCATCACGTGGATTGCCCTCAAGGTGATCTTCGCCGGCCTGCTTGCCCTCCAGCTTCACGCCTCCTTGAGCCGGGCCACCAGCCTCGATGGCGCCTTCGAGGCGCTCGGCCGGGCCATGGCCGGCGGGGGGGCGGGCTTCGGCAGTAACGCCTTTGCGACGTTCCTCAAGACGATGCTGTTGGACGCGATCCACGTGGGCATCGTCTTCGGCGCCCTGATGCTCGTGATGGCCGGCATCCTGCGGACCGCCGACGCCTTCCCCAAGGCCCTGGCGATCATCGGGCTGTCGTACATCCCCGTCGTGGCGATCATGGCGGTGGCCTTCGTCCTGGGCTGGCTCCACCCGTGGTTCCGCGGCCTGGAAGGGGCCATCGAGCCGGCGCGCATCATCCTCTTCTACCTCTTGTTCCAGCACACCACCCAGCAGCCGCGGCGCGTGGCGGTCTTGTGCGTCATCGCCATCCTGTTCGGCTGCGCCCTCGTCGGCGGCGCCATCCCGGCCTTCTAGCCGCGGGCGCCCTCTGAATGCCTGAGCGCAACGAGGGGCGGTGGGCCTTGCGGCCTACCGCCCCTCGCATGCCGTGTGGGAGTTCTTGCGGGGGAAGGGGACGCTTCTTGCGAAGAAGCGTCCCCTTCCCCCGCACGCTCATTCCTTCGCAGGGGGCGCTCGCCGACTGGCGAGGTCGGCCTCGTCGGCCGCCGTGTCGGCGCCAAGATGCCGCGCCCTGTCCAGCTCCTCCCTGGCCCGCTCGAGGTGTCCCAGCTCCAGGAGCAGGCGCGCCACGGCGAGGACGTGCTTCGGGTCCTTCGCGTTGCCTGCCAGGAGAGCGAGGCGGGCCGAGGCGTCGGGGCCGAGCCGCTCCCAGGCGATCTTTTCCTCCCCTTGCCGTGTGATGGTGTGGATGTACTCGGCGTCGGCAACCGTCAACTCGCCGGGCCAGCCGGGCACGCCAAGCGTCCGCTTGTCGAGCCTCGGCTTGGCATCGAGAATGGCGTCTATGATCTGCTTCTTGAGCGCCACGAGCGCCTCGATTCGTCTGACGCGGCGCGCGTGCAGCTCCTGGTACTGCGGCCGGTCGAACTTGAGCTTCCGCACCTCGGCCAGCGCGGCCTCAAACCCCCAGGTCGGCAGTGTCGCGTCAATGGCAGCGATGGCCTGGGCGTAGTGGGCCGCCGCCTCGGCGTCCTCGCGCGCGACGAGCTGCTTGACCCGCTCCTTCGCCTGGGCTGTGAAGTCCTCGATGCCGAAGGCCGTGACCCCATCGAGCACCTTGCGGGCATCGGCAACGCGGCCCTCGCCGGCCAACTTGTCCGCCTCGGCCATCCTCGCCTTGAAGGCCCGGTTCGCCTGGCGGCGCAGCTCGACCACCTCGGGGTCGGCGCGGAGCCGCAGCTCCTCGTCGTCGTAGCGGTCCATCACCCGCTCGAGGGCCGCGATGGCGTCGCCCCAGCGGTTCTGGCCCACGTAGAGCTCGACCCGCCGCTTCGCCGCCTCGTACTCGGCCTCGATCCGCTCGCGCAGCGTGCGGTGGCCCGACCGCTCCGTCGTCTCGGGCGGCGCGTACAGCGTGATCCACTCCTCGTCGTCGGGCTCGCGCGCCTTGCCAGTCGCCGGGGCCGGCTTCGGGCGCGCGGCGGCCGTTCGGTCGGGGGGATTGGGGAACGCCGGGCGCCGCCGCGAGCTGCGCGCCACCAGCAGCCCCACCAGCGCCAGGAGGCCCGCCATGCCGAGGATCGTGAGCCAGATCGCCACCTTTCCCCCCGTGCTCACGGCCGGGGCGGGCCGCCCGAGCCGCCGCGGCGCCTGGGCCTTCGGCTTGCCTTCTGCGTCCATGCCTGCACCTCGCCCTTACTCACCCCCCGCCCCATTCTAGCGTCTCATCCCCACTTGTCAATGGAGTCTCACCCCGCTTCTGGCGTATCTGAGGATCACCCCAAAGGTGGCACGGCTGGCTTGTCCAGCCGTGTCTTCGGCGCTGGTGCTGCCGCGGCGGAAGAACACGGCTGGGCAAGCCAGCCGTGCCACAGGCGGGAGCGAACCGCCGGCGCCCCCCGGAAGCGGGCAGACGCACGTCAACGCCCTGGCGTCAGACACGCCACGGGTTTCCGGGCGGGTGCCGTTGAAGGGATAATTGCACACTTGTACAAGTGTGCAATTATCGTCCACTGCGCGCGTCACACCGATGCGCCAACCCCCCAGTGACGCTCCGGCGACGGCGGACTCCTGAGGCCGGCCTTGACACGTTCGGGCGGAATCCCTAAGGTGGTAGGCGGGGAGGATGTCGCCTCTTCACTACGCAGGGAGAAGCAGCAATGCTCACGGTGGACCTTTCGGGAAAGAAGGCACTGGTCACGGGCGCCAGCACCGGCATCGGGCGGGCCATCGCCCTGGCCCTCGCACGGAACGGCGCCGACGTGGCGGTGAACTACTGCTCGAGCCAGGCCGCCGCCGAGGAGGTCGCGCGCGAGATCCGCGCCATGGGCCGCACGTGTGTCGTCGTCCAGGCCGACGTCGCGGCGAAGCCCGAGGTCCAGCGCCTCTTCGCCGCGGTCGGGGCCGCCTTTGGCCCGAAGCTCGACATCCTGGTCAACAACGCCGGCGCACTCGTCAGCCGCGAGCTGATCGCCGTGATGAAGGAAGAGACGTTCGACCGCGTGGTCGCCGTGAACTTCAAGAGCGTGTTCCTCTGCTGCCAGGCAGCCATCCCTCGCCTGGTGGACCGCACGGGTCGGGTCATCAACCTCACGAGCGTGGCCGCGCGCAACGGCGGCGGCCCGGGGGCGGGCGCCTACGCCGCCTCGAAGGCCGCCGTGAGCTGCCTCACGAAGAACCTCGCCAAGGAGCTCGCCCCGCGCGGCATCACCGTCAACGGCATCGCCCCCGGCGTCATCGCCACCCCCTTCCACGAGAAATACTCGACGCCCGAGCTCATGCAGCGCTTCGCGGCCAACACCCCCCTCGGCCACAACGGCGTGGCAGAGGACTGCGTCGGCGCCGCCCTCTTCCTCGTTTCCCCCGAGGCCGGCTTCGTCACGGGCGAGACCCTCGAGGTCAACGGGGGCATGCTGATGGACTGAGGGGCTTGCAAAAGCGGCGGGTAGTGGTATAATACCTCTTGCCGACGCCGGGATGGCGGAACTGGCAGACGCGCTAGGTTGAGGGCCTAGTGGCCTAATAGGCTATGGGGGTTCGAATCCCCCTCCCGGCACTCTCCTACACCTGAAAGCTCCTGGGCGACCATTGGGACGATCCCCATCACCCCGCCCAGGAGCTTTGTCTTGGACCGCCCGCCCGTCATAGGCCCCGTGCCGCCAGGGGCGCCCGGCCCGCGCCACCTCAGTGGACCCGCTCCAGGCGCACGACATCCTCTGGATGGCGTGTGAGGACGTAGGTGAGGCGCGACATGGCCAGCATCTCGATGGGCACAACAACGGTGCCCTGGAGGGTGTGCGGCTCGTGGGGGGAGGCGCTGCTGAGAATTCGGCTGCCGCCGAGGAGGACCGCCCAGTCGCGGCGCGGCGGCCCGCCCGGGGCAACCGAGTAGCCCACAGCCGAGGCGCGCGACGGGCCCGGCAGCGTGGTGGCCGCGGCCGCCACGCTCACCTGGCCAGGCGCCGCAGCATCGGGGGACCACGTGGCGTCGGCGATGCAGAGGCGCGTGGCCTGGGCGTCCTCGGCGACGAGGGCCGCCGCGTGGACGCTGCCGTCGTCGGCCACGCGGACGGCGATCTCCGAGGCAGGCAGTGCGTGCTTCCCCTCGATAGCGACGGTGCGCAGCCTGGGCGCGGTGGTCCCCGCACCGGCGTCGGCGAGCACCGCCTGCAAGCCTTCCGGGGCCTTGACGAGGAACACGGCGACCCGCGCGTTGCCGCGGCCGGCCGGCCCAATCGCGGCCCGGGCGGCGAGCGGCGCCGAGGGCAGCGGAACAGCCCACAGAGACCTCGGGGCGTCCTGACCGCCGTCCTGTGGCATGGGGAAGCGGAGCAGGGCGAGCGAACGGGCGCTCGCGTTGACGACGAACACGTCCATCTCCCCGGTCGCAGGGGTGACTGCAGGGCGAACGAGCAGGGGCGGCGTGGGCAGGGCGATGCGCTGGACCTCTGTGCCGGGGAAGTCGGCGACACCGAGCAGGTTCCCGGCCTGCCATCCCGCGCGCGGCGACGGGGCGCCGAAACCGGCGCAGTTCATCCACGGGCCGAAGACGGTCTCCGCCCCCGCGTCGGCGGGCGCGAGGCGCGACAGGCCCGCCAGCGTCACCAGGCCGGTCTCGGGGTCGCGCTCGTTGAGGAGCGCCACGTAGACCTCGCCGGCGGCCCCCCCCTTCTGGAGGCAGAAGAGGCGGATCGGATACTCCTCCTGGAGGCCCGCCGCGGTCACCAGTTGGAAGGATGTGAACGCGGCGTCCTCGACCAGGAACTCCACGGGCTGTGACCGTGCGACCTTTCCCCCCCACTCCAGGGCGGCCGAGAGGGTGTGTCGGCCGGGCTTGCTCAGCTTCACGAGTTGGTCCACGGACACTTCGGCAGCGTGGGCCTCCGAGGGCGCCAGGCGGATGGTCGCGGGATGCTCGCCCTCGACCGACGCCCTGGGGTCTCCGTGCACGGCGCCGCGGGCGTGGAACGTGTGGCCGCCCGGGCACGAGGGGCCTTCGACGGTGTAGGTGGGCTGTCGGTTGGTGTTGTCCCCGGGGTCTGGCACGTCAAGAGGTTCGCGCCCGTCGTTTTCGATAGTGACGGTGGCGAGCATCGAGGCCCGGGCGAGGAAGCGCTGCTGGGCGAGGGTCACCTGGATGCGCACGGGGGGTTCCTTTCCCGGGTAAGGGCGGATGGGGCGGCGTGGGGGCGCCGCTGGTCTATCCCCTCTGGTTCCTGGTGCCATCGGGGTCGAGCGCGCTCTTGTCCCACCCGCGGAGGCGAAGCTGGCAGAAGCCGCACAGCTCCATGGCCGTGTTTTCGTTGTAGGACATGAGGCAGGAATTTACATCCTTGTCGTGGGCCTTATAGTCCCGGCGTTCCCAGGTGTCGGGCGGATGGGGGAGGAAGAGGTGGTGGCCGATTTCGTGGGCGCTGAGCTTATCGAGTCCGCACCGCACACAGCCTGCCCACCCCATCAGGAGGAAGCCGCATTTGTCCTCCGTGCCGCTGGGGAAGTCGAGGGCCAGGCCAAACGACACGGCGTGGAGCCGGTGGGTCTGGTTGTGCGGCCGCTCGGTCTGGAAGATCGTGACGCCATCGCCGTCGGGAAGCTGGGCATCGAAGACCTCCTTTAGGATTTTGAGGGCCAGCTTTTGGAGCGCCGCGGCGTACTTGGCCTCGGTGTCGAGACCGTTGGCCGGGTTGTTCATCGAGTTGCCCACAAAGGCCCACCCCGTGCTGGCGATTCCGGCGATCCTCGAGCTGTCTTCAGGGCCGTAGCCGGCCATCGAGGCGGCGGCCCCTGCCTGGGCATGCGCGTCGGAGGCCCTGGATTGGCCGGCCGCGGCAGTGGCGATCCTCTCGGCCCGCGCCGCGGGCACGCCGGCCGCGGTGAGGGCATGCGTGATCACCAGCTTCCGCCACGCCTGCATGAGCTCAGCTCGGGTGCGGAAGTAGGCGCCTGCGGGCCCGGCAGCGTGCTGGTTGACGCTGGGGTCCACCAGCAGTTTGACCAGGACTGCCTCTTCGGACATGGCGGCCTTGAAGGCATTGTTCCAGGTGGCCTCGTCCATCACCTGCGCCGCCCCGGCGGCATTCTCGATCTCGACGAAGGCCCGGGTGTAGCAGTTGGCGATGCTGGCCAGGTTCAGGGTGGTGGCGCCCGCCGTCTTCTTGAGGTACTTGCGGAAGTGAAGCTTCCGCCAGACCTCGAACGTGCCGGTGGATGCCTTGAGCGATGCGTCCAGGGGCAAGGGGGCGTCGGAATCAACGTTCAGCTTCACGTTCCCTGCCTGGTTGACGTCGTGGGCGACGTGGACCGTGATGGAATAGGCGTCGCCCGCCATGCGGGAGGGTTGGAAGAAGACGCCGGTCTTCGCGGCCAGCTTCTTGTCGGTCCAGGCGTAGCTGTAGGCGGACCACACACGCGGCGCGGGGCAGGCCTCCACCTTGAAGGGGAACTCACCGGGCTGGAGCGTGTCGGCCGGCGCGTAGCCGGCCTGTGCGGGAAACACGGCCACGGCGCCCGGCCCGCGCTTGCCGCCCCGGGCCGTGTGGTTGTTCTGGCCCGTGGGCTTGGTGGCCTGGACGTCGTAGTCTTGCGCCCGTTGCACGAATTCGGTTGGCGTCCCGCTGCTCTCGCTCTCCCAGTCCCAGAGGAACCGCACTTTGCCGAGGGACTTCGGGGCGAGGACGGGCTGGTCGGCGGAGCTCTTGGTGTGGACCTTCGCGAAGAGCGGGATCTCCGGGCCATCCCCCCACAGGCCCTCGTAGACCGTGTAGAGGGAGTTGTCCGCCATGCTGTGGCCCTTCTTGAACTTGTTGCTCGTCAGGTACACCTTGACCTTGGTGTCTTTGACGGGAGGGCTGGCCCCCTGAGCTTTGAGAGCGGCGAACACGGCCCGGTCGTCGCCCTCGCCCTCGTCGGGCTCCGCCACGACTTCGTCGGGGCCGTACTCGAGTTCGAGCTTGGCGATGAGGACGTGGAGGTACGTCCACGCGGCGGGTGAGACGCAGATGCCGTTCTTGCCCTCGACGGTGAGCTTGAGCTTGTAGGGCGAGTGCTCCACGGTGAGGAACTGGTCGGGGAATGCGTCGTGGGCGCCGACATTTCCATCCCACTCGGTCTCGTCGCCGAACTTGAGGGTGTGCTGGCCGTGGAGAAGCTCGTCATCCTTGAGCTGGCGCGTCCAGACGGGGGCGGCGCTGAAGCGGCGGAAGAGCTCCAGGGTGGCTTTCTCGATGGCCAGGAAGGGGTTGTGCAGCTCGTAGGTGATCTTCACCTTGTCGGTCCTCGACGGGGCGACGGCCCATGTGGCCGCGTCGAGCTGTGGGCCTGGGGCGAAGTGGAAGTCGTCGGTGCCCGTGTTTGCGGCCTTCGCCGCCGGCGCGCCCCGGACGGTGTAGGACTTGCTGAGCTTGCCCCCGGCCTCCAGGCGCACCTGGAGCACTCCGAACTCGGGCACCCGGAGCTTGTTCACGTTCTTCTGGTCGTGGGCCGTTCGTGCTACATTCGCGGTGAGGTCCATCGCGCTCCTACGGATTGTCGTGCAGGGTTTCGAGCTTGCCCATGATGTCGGCGAACTGGCCGGAGCCGTTCTCCTGCTTCTCCTGGAGCTTCTGGTAGAGCTTGACCGCGCGCGCGGTCTTCGCGTCGTCGGAGTCCGTGTCGCACGGGAACGCGAGGTTGTGGAGGCGGGCCTGAACGCCGGAGCGGTCGCTGCCCGTCGGCAGGTGCCCGAGCAGGAGGCCCCAGTTGATCACCGTCCCGCCAGGGTCGCGCTCCGCCGGCGTGGCGTCCGTGAAATCGGCGGGCACGATGGGCGGCGGGTAGGGCGGCGGGCTGGCGACGGTGGCGGGGGCCGGCGTGCCCGCTGGGGCGACGTAGGGCGCGCTGAGCGTGACCTTGAGGGTCGCGTTCCTGGCCTGGGGCGGCAGGTCGGCGATCTCGATGAGGCCGTTGGCCCCGGTGGTGCCCGAGCGGCTCAGGGGCGAAGCCAGTTGCCACTCGGCTCCCTTGACCGCGGCCATCTTCTCGTCCACCAGCACGATGCGGAGCTTGGCCGGCCTCTTCTTCTTGACCACGAACTTCCAGGTCTGGTCCGCCGCCCTCTTTGCGACCTCTGTCTTCTCGTCGGGGATTGCGACGCTCTTGCCCGGCAGGAGCATGTTCGGGTGGGGGCATTCGGTGCGCAGGCTGGCGTTGGCCCCGTGGTCCCAGATGGAGTGGTAGTTGCGGAAGCCATGCTTGTCGGCGAGGCTCGACAGGCACTCTCCGGCCACCACGGCTACGGTCTTCATGCGGTCGCCCTCGCTCGACGGCTACTGCGGCTTCCACTCGATGTCGTAGACGTCCGGGAACGAGATCTCGCACTGCCCGGCGTCGTAGAAGCTCTCGACCTTGTAAAGCCCGCCCCCGTCCGGCTTCCCGGTGTGCACCGTGCCATCGGGCACTCGCACCCTCACCGTCACGTCTGTCACGGGCTTCCGGTCCTCGTCCGCGACGAGCACCTTGATCCAGTGGGGGGTGCGCTTGCCTCGTCGAGTAGCGGCCGGGGCCACCGCGGGGCCGGCCGCCGCGGCCCTCGGCCCAACGTACAGCTCGTAGATGACCAGGTGGACTTCGGGCACGGTGACCGCGACCGTCGAGGGGGGCTTCACGCGGGCGTGCGCGAAGTTCCTCTCCTCGCCGGGGCAGGCGAACGTGACCGAGTAGTCCCCGTGGTCGAGACCCGTGAACTGCGCGCGGCCCTGCGGGCTGGCCGCCGCCTGCTTCGGCGTCGGGCCGCTCAGCGAGACCTTGGGCGGCTGGGAAAGCGGCTTGCCGTCCCTCCGCCGGACCTGCACGAGCAGCATGCCCTTCTTGAGGGGGCAGGGGGCCGTGGCGCTCGCGACCTTCTTCGTGTGCGAGACCGCCTGCGGCGCGTTGGCTTGCGGAGACGACACGGGCGGCTCCCCGGCTACACGGTGCGAATGCTCACCAGGCCCCTCGCCTCGAGCTCGGCGTAGACGAGGGCGATTTTCGGGCCTTCGGCCAGTTCCTTGTCCTCCAGGACCTCGCGGGCCGTCCGCATGGCCGGCTCCTCATCAAAATCGGGCGAGAGCTGGACCATGAGATCGATGAACAGCCACACGTTGCGCTCGATCTCGACCCCATACGAGGCCGCCTTCTCGACCCCCTTGCGCACGAGTTCGCGCGCCTTCCCGTCCCCTCCCTGCGGGTCGAGCATCTCCTCATACTCGATAGGGAACGCGGTCGCGATGTCGCGGACCTTGCGGTCCTCGAACTGCTGGAGGGCGCACTGACAGAAGACGTCCATCTGCTCGCGGCGTATGGTGAACATGGCGCGCCTTCCCGCGATCGGGTCCCCACGAGCCGTCCTGCTCCCAGGGGTGCAAGCAGCGTGCGCGCCCACTCCCGCGCGGCGCTCTCGCCGCTCGTGACGGCGGCATTGTGGCATGGATGGGAGGCCCTGTCAAGCTCGAAGGCTCCGAAGGCGGCCGATTCGGCTCACGGCTTGGGCTTCGCGGCGTAGCTGCTGCCTTCCGATCTATGGCCCCCATCCCCTGGGCGTCCCCCGTCGCCCTGCGGGCCTACCGGCCAAAGGGGATCATTCGGCGGGTGCCTCGGCCCTCCTGGGGTCCAGCCGCAGAACGTATACCACGCTGTTCGTGTCCACCGCCAGCATCAGCTTCCGCAGCGGGTCGTACATCAGCCCGTTCGAGCAGCCGAAGCCGGGGCTGCCCGCTATGCGCAGGGCCACCCAGGCGTTCCTGGCGCAGTCGTAGACGAGCCAGGGCCTGTCCTTGGCCCTGACGGCGACCACCACCGCGTCGTTCGCCTCGTCGTAGCAGGTCTCGCGCCAGAAGTGCTCCCCCGCCGCAGCCAGTTCCATTCCCTTCGGTTCGAGTTTCGTGGCCGTCAGGGTCTTGAGGTCCACGGCCACGAGGTCGCCCTTGAGCGGCGCGTGAGCCAGGATGAGGCGGTCGTGCTTCGAGTCGTAGCACATGCCCGACTCGTCGCAGCGGGTGCCGACGAGCTTCTCGCCGGCGACCTTGACCTCGCTCCATTCGTCAGCGGCGCCGTCGTATTGGAAGAGCGTGCCGAACTTGGTCCAGGCGTAGGGTCCCTTCGGCGTCGAGCAGAGGGTGAGGGTGTAGAAGCAGTCCTCGCGCATGCCCTTGGGCTGCGGCCTGTGGGTCCAGGCGCCGCTCTCGGGGTCGTAGGCGAACGAGAAGCTCTGGTGCCCGCAGCAGATCATCTTCCTGGCGACGGGGTCGTAGGCGTACGAGTGGTAGCTGTGGGCCGAGATCCACGGCTGGGCCAGGAAGGTCGAGCGCGAGGGCTGCGAGCCGCACGAGCCGATGCCCTCGAGGGGGAAGGCGGGCGGGTACTTGATGTGATAGGCGCCGGTGCGCATCGAGAAGACCGGGATGTCGGAGCCGCAGTGGGCGGAGTGGCCGCCGCTCCAGCGATAGATGGCCCGGCGGTCGGGGTCGTAGACGGCGGTGCCCCAGTCGCGGTTCTGGCGGGGCAGGCGGGTGGCCTTGCTGGTGACCGCGGTCCAGGTGTTGGCGGGGACGGCGTCGAGCTTCGCCTGGAAGGCGGCCTCGTCGGGCGCCGGGCCTTCCAGATACCAGCTCGGGTCGTACGGCCCGACGCGCCACTCGGCCGCGCCGGGGGTGGCTGAGCCGGCAGCGTCGGATTGCGACGGGTCGAGCTGGCAGGCGAGCGTGACCACGGTGCCGCGCTCGCCGCGGCGCTCGCCGCTGAGGGCCAGCACTACGTCGTCGTCGCTCACCGCGGCGACCATGCCCGCTCCCTTGCTGCCCATGAATGTGGGCACAGGCTTGCCCCAGTCCCTGACGAGCTGCCACTGGTTGGCCGCTGCGTCGTAGGTCCAGGCCTGCATGGGGAGCTGCTCGTAGAGCGGCCCCCAGTAGCCGGTGTCGGACTTGAACTTGTAGCCGCCGAGCAGGACGAGCTTGCCGCTCCTGGGCAAACGCAGGAAGGCGTGGCCGGCGCGCGGCGAGGGCGAGAGGTCGGGCCGCCGTTCCTCCCAGGTGCGCGTGGCGCAGTCGTAGACCCAGGTGTCGGCGTAGAGCCTGTCGAGCCGGTCGCCGCCGAAGAGGACGATCTTCCTCGTGGCCGGGTCGTAGACCATCTGCGAGTGGGCGCGCGGCGGCGGCTCGCTCATGAGCGCGCAGCCGGCGCGCCACAGCACCCGCGAGAGGCCCAGCGCGACCCGGATGGAGTCGGGGCTCGCCTCGTCGCCGAGCTTGCCGGCGAGCGCGGCCGCGGCGGCGCCGAGCTCCGTCCCGGCGCGCTCGCACTGGGTCTTCTCGTAGCCGGCTCCCTTGCCGTCGAGTTCCTTCCTCATCGCGTCAATGCCGGTGGCGAGCTGTTTCGCGGGCCCGGCGAGGCGGACCCTGGCGTTGTCGGGCAGTTCGCTCCCGAAGTAGCGGTCACAGTACGCGCCGTGCAGCGCCACCGCCTCTCTGTAGAGCGCCTTCGCCTTAGGGTAGAGGTCCTTGACCAGTTCGCCGCCGCACTCCACGCGGCGCCACTCCTTGCCGGCCACCGACCAGGCCCAGGTGCGGGTGTCGTTGAACTCGCTGGGGCCGTTGTTGCCGCCGAAGAGGACGTACTCCTTGTTGAGCGCGTCGTAGCAGAGCGCGCCCCACCAGAGCTTGTGCTCGTCCCCGCTCGGCGTGCCGGGGGCCAGCTCGCTCCAGGCGCGAGCGGCCGGGTCGTATTCGATCAGCCGATTGTGGACGTAGGCGACGAGGCGGCCGCGGTCGGTGTCGAGCGCGTATTGGAAGTAGGCGTTGAAGCTGCCCTCCCAGAGGCCCAGGCGGCCGTCCTTGAGGCGGTAGCCGTGGTGGGGCAGCTTGGGCGCGTCGCAGGGGCCGACCTCCGGCGTCCAGCCCTTGCCTTCCGGGAAGCGATTCGTCCACAGGCGGCGAGCGAGGTCGAAGGTCTGCTCGTCGTAGCAGAATGGCCCTTGGTCGTTCCAGGCGCCGACGGTCCCCATGGCCAGGACGAAGCTCTTCTCGGCGGGGAGGTAGACGAGCGCGCCGCTGTATCGTCGGGCGGCTCCGTGCTCCTCCAGCTTGACCCATTCGTTCGGCCGGGGCTCGCCGTCCACCCGGGTGGACGGCGGCCAGTCCCGCTTCTCGCCGGCCAGGCCCGCTCCTGCGGCGGCGACCGCGACTGCCAGCCCGACCAGGGCTCTCCACATGGTCCGATGTCCTTTCCTCGCCAACATGGGTGCGGTCTCCTTCTCGACTAACGTATCGGCCGGCTGAGTGAGTGTCAAGGGGCCTGTTCGGGGTGGTTTGACGCCGCGCAGCGCGCGGGTGTACAATGGCGGCAAAGGGCTGGAGCTATGAAGGCAATCGGGGACACGAGGCGCTCGCACGAGGCCATCCGCCTGGGGGCGATGGGCGTCCTGGCGGCGGCCTATGTGGCCGCCGCCGCCTACGCTCGCGCGGCCTACCGGTCCGAGGTGGTGGTCACCCACTTCGCCTACATCCCCGTGGTGCTGGCGGGGGTGTGGTGGGGCTGCCGGGGGGTGGCGGTTGCCGGGGGGCTGGGCGCGGCCCTGCTGGGCTTCCACGCGGCGGGCCTGGCCGCCGGGCCGCTGTGGCACGACCTGGCGCGAATGGGGTTCCTGGTGGCCGCGGGGGCGTGCGCGGCCGTGCTCAGCGAGAAGATCCGCGCGGGGCAGCGGGCCATTCAGCGCTCCGAGGAGCAGCACAAGCTCATCGTCGAGAAGTCCCTCACCGGCATCCTCATCTACCGGAGGGCGGACGAGCGGGTCACCTTCGCGAACCGGCGCTTCGGCGACCTGTTGGGCTGCCGCCCCGAGGAGGCGGTGGGCCGCAGCATCTGGGAGCTGTTCGCGACCGAGGACCACGCAAGGGTCCGCAGCCTGGTGGCCGACCGCGAGGCCCGGGGATTCACCGACCTCCACTATGAGGCCCGCCTGCTGCGCGCCGACGGCTCGATGATCTGGGCGGATGTCCTGAGCTCCGCGACGACGCACGGCGGGGAGCAGACCGTGCTGGTGAACGTCTACGACATCACGGCCCGCAAGGAGGCCGAGGCGAAGCGCTTTGAGCTGGCCGACATCGCGCGGAAGCAGGAGGACCAACTCGTCCACTCCACCCGCCTGGCCGAGCTGGGCGAGATGTCGGCCGCCGTGGCCCACGACCTCAACCAGCCGCTCACCGGGATCAAGACGTTCGCGAAGAACGCCCTCTACATGCTCGAGCAGGGCGCCGGCGGCCCCGACGAGGTGCGGGAGAACCTGCGCCTGATCACCGAGCAGGCCGACCGCGCGGCCCGCATCATCAACCAGATGCGCGGCATGACCCGCAAGAGCGAGCGCCAGCTCGCCCTCGTGGACCTCAATGCCGTCGTCCGCGAGAGCGTGGCGTTCCTGATGCCGCAGTTGCGCCTCACCGGCGTGGAGACGCGGCTCGAGCTGGCACCCGACCTGCCGGCCATCGTGGGCGACAGGACGCGCCTCGAACAAGTGTTCCTCAACCTGTTGACCAACGCCCGGCAGGCGATGGAGGAGACGGAGGTCCGCCTCCTGACCGTGCGCACGGCCCTGGCCGACGGCGCGCCGCGGCCCGTGCTGATCGAGGTGGCGGACACGGGGAAGGGCTTCTCGGCCGAGGAGGCCGCCAAGCTCTTCACCCCCTTCTACAGCACCAAGAAGCACGGCCACGGCACGGGCCTGGGCCTCACCATCTCGCAGCGCATCGTCAAGGACCACGGCGGGGCCATCGGCGCCGAGGGCCAGCCCGGCCAGGGCGCGCGCTTCGCCATCCGCCTGCCCCTGCCCACACCCGAAGAGATCCGGGAGGCCCAGCGCACCCATGGCTAGCCCCTCCCAGCCGCCGGCGGCCACGATCGTCGTGATTGACGACGACGACGCGGCGCGCCTCTCGATCGCCCAGATGCTGCGCCTGCGGCGCTATCGCGTCCAGGCATTCGCATCGGCCGAGGCCGCGCTCGCCTGGCCCGGCCTGGCGGAGGCCGACGCGGTGGTGACCGACGTGAAGATGCCGGGGATGGACGGCGAGGAGTTCCTGGCGGAGATGGTGCGGCGCGGCTTCGCGCCCCCGGTCATCATGGTGACGGGCCACGGCGACGTCTCGATGGCCGTCCGCTGCCTCAAGGGCGGGGCCTACGACTTCGTGGAGAAGCCGTTCGAGGACGACGTGTTGCTGGCCTGCGTGGCGCGGGCGACCGAGAAGGTGGCGTTGCGGCGCGAGGCGGCCGAGCTGCGCCGCCGCCTGCGCCTGCTGTCGGCCGAGGAGGACGGGCGCTTCGGCATGGTCGGCCGCAGCCGCCCCATGCTCGACCTCTACGAGCAGGTCGAGGTCGTCGCCCGGTCCGACGCGCCGGTCCTCGTCGCCGGCGAGACGGGCGCGGGCAAGGAGCTTGTGGCGCGGGCCATCCACGCCCAGAGCCGCCGCGCCAAGGGGCCGTTCGTGCCCGTCAACGCCGGCGCGCTCCCCGAGACCACGCTGGAGAGCGAGCTGTTCGGCCACGCCCGCGGCGCCTTCACGGGCGCCGACAGCGAGCGGGCCGGCAGGCTCCTCACCGCCTCGGGCGGCTCCCTGCTCCTCGACGAGGTCGAGAGCATGCCCGTCCGCGCCCAGGTCCAGCTCCTCCGCGTGCTCGAGGACGGGTTGGTCCAGCCCCTCGGCGGCGACGAGCCGCGGAGGGTGGACATCCGTCTGCTCGTCACGACCAAGGCCGACCTCCAGGACGAGGTGCGGCAGGGCCGCATGCGCGAGGACTTCTACCACCGCATCGCCGTCCTCACCGTCCCGGTGCCGCCCCTGCGCGAGCGCCGCGAGGACGTTCCGCTCCTCGTCTCCTTCTTCCTGCGGCGCGCGGCGGAGCGCGACGGCGTGCCCGTGCCCGGGCTGCAGGAGGACGCCCTTGCCGAAATGCTCCGCCACACCTGGCCGGGGAACGTGCGCGAGCTGCGGAACGCCGTCGAGCGCATGGCCATCACCGCCCGGGGCGGCGTCGCCGGGCCGTTCACCCTCGACGACGCGTTCGCGTCGGCTCGCCTCCTCTCGCTGCCCGCGACGGCGGGGCGCCTCCGCGAGGACATGGAGCGCACCGAGCGGAGCGTCATCGAGGCCGCCCTCCGCGAGAACGACGGCGAGGTCGGCGCCACCGCCCTGGCCCTCGGCATCTCCCGCCGCGCCCTCTACGAGCGCATGCGCAAGTACGACCTGAGCAAGGAACACTTCCGCGGCGCCTGAGCCCCCCGCTCCGCGTGGGAACGCGCCGGGCGGCCCTCAGGAGCCGCGTAGACGCGGGACTACGGACCTCGAGCGCAGGGGAAAAGGGCGGTGCGCATCTCGACGGGCCGTTGGCGGCAGGGGGGGCGCCAGCCAGGCGCGCTAGGCGCTCATGCGCGCGCAAGGGGGGGTGAGCGCCTAGCGTGATGGGCCAGATGGCTGGCACGCATGCCGCAAGTGTCGAAGTAGCAATCACTTACAGATGGCACTGCACCAGGGCGCGCCCGCTAGGCGCGCTAGGCGCTCACCTGCGCGCAAGGGGAGGTGAGCGCCTAGCGCTACAACGCTACAAAGGCGCTGCCGCACGCCATAAAGCGGCCCCCGCCAAAGACATGTGGAAAGCCCCAAACACCGGTCATGCTGAGCGGCAGCGAAGCATCTCCTCTTCGTCGGAGGGCGTCGCTGAGCACTCAAGAGGAGATTCTTCGTCGCTCCGCTCCTCAGAATGACCAGGAAGTAGCGTTGTAGTGCTAGCCGGCATCTCTGACCGGCACGGCCCGCCGAGAACGTGATGCGCTTCCCCCCTGTCATGCTGAGCCTGCCGAAGCACCTTTCAGGGGAGTGGACTCTGGCAACGGGGTGTCTTCCGCTACGTTGGCCTCGTCGCTCGAAAGGTTGCTCGACGGGCTCGCAATGACATCTCCCGAGTTCGCCGCCGGGTCCGCGGGCAACCGCACCTGCCACGGGTCAGTCAGGGAGTGCCGGTAGGCCTGAACGCCGAGCTCCCGGCGAGCCCTTCGCAGGGTGATCCGCGAGAAGCCAGCCTCGGCCGCCCGCCGCTCGACATCGGTTGTCAGCATCGGCCCGGCGGAGAGCAACTCCTCCAGCCACTCAGCGGCTGCCTCCCTGGCCGTGGGCTTGGGAGCGGGCTCCATCGCCTCCTGGGCGGTCATCGCCACCGGCTCGGGCTCCCAGACCACGGTGGGCAAGGCCGGGTTGTCGGGGTGCGGGACGATGCGGTAGGCCATGCCCGTGACGCCGCCCGCGAGGTTGCACTTGACGGGCAGGAGGAGCATCCGCCCCGTGGCCTGCGGCGAGCCCTTCGAGGCGGGGTCGGGCACCGCGGCCCAGACGGCCCGGGCCGCCGACACGAAGGCCAGGCTGCCCATCGCTCGGTAGATGACCGACGCCCCCGCCCGCTTGGTCAGGTGG
>DATKZY010000190.1:0-79287 GCA_035527715.1 Planctomycetota bacterium
CGGGCACGCCTGGGAGGACGGCTACCTCGGGCTCATCATCTACCGCGACAAGGTGGTCGCCGACCTCAACATCGGCGGGCAGAAGGAGAACCGGTTCGAGGCCTGGAGCGAGGAAGGCACCCTGAAGCTCAAGCAGTGGCACCACCTGGCCATGACCTACGACGGCGCGGCGCTGAAGCTCTACCGCGACGCCGCCCTGGTGGCCGAGACCGCGGTGAACAAGGAGCGCACGCCGGGCCACGGCGCCCTGTACATCGGCCGGTGGGCCTTCGGGCGCGTCTACTTCGCCGGGGCGCTCGACGAGGTGCGCCTCTACCGCCGCGCCCTGACGGCCCCCGAAATCCAGGCACGCTATGCCGACCCCGCCACGCTCGCCCCCCAGGTGGCCGATGCCGTGGCCGCCTACTGGGGGTTCGACCTCGAGGCGGCCCCCGCCGACCCCACGACCGAGTGGCAGTGGGTCGAGCAGCCCGTCAAGAGCGGCAAGAGGGCGCACACCAATCGCCCCGCTGCCGGCGGGTGTGGCCACGCGGCGTACGTGCTCAGGGACCCCATCGTCGCGCACCTGCCGCTCGACCGCGCGCGGGCCGTGGCCGTGCTGCGGGCCCAGATCCCGCGCCTGGGGCCTGGCGGCGAGGCCTGGCGGCTCTTCGGCGACCTGCTCCAGCTCGAGCTGCCCAATCCCCAGCGGCGCATCGAGCTCAACATGTGGTTCCTCGCCGCATTCCCCGGGCATCCGAAGGTGGCCGACGTTCTCGGCGGGCTGCTGGAGGCGTGCACCGAGGCCGACGTCCCCGACCCCGCCGAGCAGGTGCTGGCCCTCACCAAGGACTTCCGCCTGCCCGTGGAAACCCTCTACCACTACCATCGGAAGCACGCGCGCACGCCGCGCGAGTTCCTCCGCAACTGGCAGCTCCTCGGGCCGTTCGCGGGCCAGGGCGAGGGGTGGGGGCTCGAAACCCCGTACCCGCCGGAGTCCGATGGCGTGAAGCTCGACAACGCGTATCCCGGCCTCGGCGGCGAGGCGCGCTGGCGCGCCGCCGCGGCCGAGGGCAGCTACGTGAACCTCAAGTTCCTCCTCGGCGCCGCCGAGAACGCCGTCGCCTACGCCGCCGCCTGGGTCCACTCCGACCGCGAGCGGCCAGCCGTCTTCGCCGTCGGCAGCGACGACCGGTGCAAGGTGTGGCTGAACCGCAAGCTGCTCCTCACCGGGCAAAACGCCACCTACGCCTCCGCCGGCGAGTTCATCGCACCCGTCGTCCTCGCCGCGGGCTGGAACGAGGTGCTCCTCAAGGTCACCCAGGGCACGGGCGAGTGGGGCTTCTACTTCGAGCTGCTCGACCAGTTCGCGCGCCGCGCCCCCCTCGGCGTCCGAGTGATCGCTACTCCGCCTGAGACCAAGTAGGGGGCTCCGTGCTTCCGCGTGCGCGCCGCGCGTGGGTGGGCGAGGAGGATTGGATGAATGGATGGGTGGATGGGTGTCAGACAATCATCCATTCATCCACCCATCCAATCATCCCCTTTGGTTGCGGCCACCGGCCGCGTTGCGAAGGATAGTCATTGGGCTGGCAACGCATAGGCCCCCGAATCGTCGTCGCGCGACCCCTCGATGAGCTGCGGGCCGCGTACGCGCGGACCGACCTGGTCGCGCTCGACCTCGACGAATGCATCTTCCCCGGCTACTCGCAGGAGGCACTGGGCGCGCGGGCGGCATGGCGCCTCCTGCGGAAGCCGTTGCGGCGCCGCGACTGGCGGCTTCTGCCGAGGCTGTGCCTCGGGGGCGCCTATCGCGCCTGGACCCGCGCGAAGCAACTCGTCGGCGCCGCCACGCCAGCCGCGCAACTCATCGCCTGGTACGAGCGGACGATGCGAGGCATCCCCGAGGAGTACTTCGCCCAGGCCGCAGGCAGGCTGCCCAAGCACTCGCTCCCCCTTGCGGCCGAGACGGTCGAGCTCCTGGCCACCCACGCCCCCACGGGCATCGTGACCCTGGGCCTCGACGTGGTGGCCCGAGCCTACGCCGAGCGCTGGCCGGGGCTGAGCTTCTTCGAGGCGAACACGGTCGTGTTCCGCCCCGGGCCGGGCGGCGGGCGCGTCTTCGAGGGCTACGACCGCGAGCGAATGCTCGCGGGAGGCGAGGACAAGCGGCGCGCCGTCGAGCGCCGCCTGGCGCAGTCGGGGGCCAGCGTGCCGACGGTTGTGGGGCACAACGACGACGACGTGCCCATGGCCCGCCTCGCCCGCGAGAGGGGCGGCCTGGCCGTAGGCTTCCGCCCGACGCCCCGCCTGTTCGACGAGTTCGACGCCGTGGCGGCCGGCCCCGACTGGGAATCCGTCTACGCCCTCATCGCCATCCTTGCCCCAAAGCGCGGCCCTCATCTTCGCCCACGTCTTGCGGTCTTGTAGCCCGCGAACGCGGGCGAGCCAGTCGTAGCCCAGGGCGACCGCGGGGAGCCCTGGGAAGGGCCGCCCCAGCCAGGGAGCCCCCGAAGGGGGCGATTCAGGGGCTCTGCCGGGGGTAACGCCATGGTGTGGGGGGCACGTCAGGAGGCAACAGGGAAATCGCCCGCGGCGGCGCGCATGACCCGCTCGACGTCGCGAAGCTGCTCGCGGCTCAGGACCTCGGGGGGCCGATACTCGCGCAGGTGCCGCTCGACCTCCCCGTGCGCGCGCTCCCACAGAGTTGTGGGCGCGGAGACCTGCGTGCGGTCAATCACGGGGCCGGGCACGCAATGCTCCAGGCGGAAGTACTTGAGGGTGTGCTCCGCAGTCAACAGGTTCCGCTCGCGCAGCAGCTCGTCGAAAATGGCGTCGGAGGGGAAGTCGTCGCGGACCTCGATGCCCGCGGCCAGCCGACGCGCCATGCGGCACAGCTCGGCGTCGAGCACCGTCTTCTCGGGCGACTGGCAGCTCTCGAAGTAGTGCATGCCCGGCCCCGACACGCTGTTGATGCCGGCCAGGGCGGCCAGGTAGTAGCCCGTGCCGCTCTCGAAGCCGGCCTGGGCGTCGAGGGCCTTGCTGTCGCTCATCCCGATATACGCCTGGGTGGGCAGGCCCAGGTGCTTGCCGATCTCGGTGTAGCCGACGCAGATCATCTGGGATTCGAGGGCAGAGACGGTGGCGGCCATCGAGCGCATGTCGAAGATGCCGGGCGAGCCGCCGTAGAGGATGGGCGCGCCGGGGGCCGTCGCCTGCGAGATCACCACGCCGCTGAGCGTCTCCACCGTGTGCTGGATGAGGCAGCCCATGAGCGAGACGGGCGACACCAGGCCCGACATGGGCATGGCGATGAACTCCACGGGCACGCCCAGCTCGGCGCACTTCATCGTGTTGTCGGCCGTCGTGCGGCTCCACTTGAAGGGCGACGTGGGGCAGGCGGAGAAGAAGGCGAACGGCTTCTCCCGCAGCGCCTCGCGGGTGCCGCGCACGGCGAGCTGAAGCTCCGTCATCACGTCGAAGCCCTCGATGCTGAAGGCCCCCGTGCAGATGGGCTTGCTCGTGGTCTTCAGCAGGGCATAGAGGCGGATGCTGTCGCCGATCTCCTTCGGCACGTCGCTCGGCGTGATCGCCGTCGCCGAGTAATCAATCGCGTCGAGCTGCTCGACCAGCTTCCCGTAGGCCACCATATCGGCCGCCGTGGCCGGCCGCATCTGCTGGCTCGGGTAGTCGAGCACCTTGATCGCCGTCGAGCCGGGGGTGAAATGCACCTTATCGCCCGACAGGTCGCAGCACTTCGTCCCCGCGACGTTCCACAGCTTCACCTCGTGAGGGCACGAGCGAATGCACCGCTCGACCAGTTCGCGCGGGAACCAGACCCACTGCTTCGCCTTGTCCGTGCGGCAGCCCAGGTCGGCCAGCCGGGCCATCAGCCCCTCATGGTGCAGATTGATCCCCCTCGTCTCGAGGAGATGGAATGCCTCCTCGAGTATCCGCCCGATCAGCTTGTCGCTCAGCAGCCTCAGTCTCGGCCTCATCCTGTTCTCCTCACCGGAATGCGTGGCCCGGCCTCTTTGCCTCGTAGCGAGCGAGTCGGCTCCCGCTTGATCCTACCGCGCGAGATGGGGCACGTCAAGGGGCGCGATGGCTGCCGCCTCCCCCTCCCCAACTGCTCCGGCGATTGCGCGTGGTGTCCCCCGAGCCCCGCTTGTCGGTGCGGCACCCCAGGTCCCCCAGCCGCCCCATCAGCCCCTCGTGATGCAGATTGATCCCCTTCGTCTCCAGGAGGTGATACGCCTCCTCGAGTATTCGCCCGATCAACTCGTCGCTCAATAGCCTGAGTCGTGGCCTCATCCTCTGCTCCTCATCGGGAGACGAGCTTTGGGACCTCCATGACACCACGACCGAATCGGCCCTCGCCTGATGCCACCGCGCGACCTGGAGCACATCCCGGCGCGCTAAGGTTGGCCGCACCCCATTGAGCGCCGCCTTCCGTAACAGAGAAGGATCAGTTCTCCTCTGGCGCGTGGCCACGATTGAGCTGGATGTCGTATTTCTCCATGCGGTACAGGAGAGTTCGGCGCGTGAGGCCGAGAAGCTCGGCCGCGCACGACGGGTTTCCGCCCGTTTTCCTGAGGCCGGCCTCAATAAGCCTGCGCTCAAAGTCCTCAATGGAGAAGCCGGGCTGGACCAACGTCGAGGCAATGTCGTCGGCGCCCTCGGGGCTTAGGCTGGGGTCGAGCGCGATGTCCCCGATGCCCACCTTATCACCCTGGGCCACGACCACGGAGCGCTGGATGCAATTCTCAAGTTCTCTTACGTTGCCGGGCCAGCCGTGGTCGAGCAGGCGCTTTCGGGCCATCCTCGTGAAGCCCTTGAGAGAACGCCCACTTCGGGTGGCGAAGTGTTCAAGGAAGAAGCTGGCGATGGCAAGTATGTCCTCACGACGCTCGCGCAGAGGAGGGAGGAGGATCGGGACGACCCTGATGCCATAGTAGAGATCCTCACGGAAATCGCCGGCGCGCACCGCCTTCTCCAAGTTCCTACTGGTGGACGCGATGACGCGAACATCCACCGAGATCGTCTGGCTGCCGCCGACGCGCTCGAACTCACGCTCCTGGAGGACGCGCAACAGTCTGGCCTGTACGGCGGGCAACATGCCGACGACCTCATCGAGGAAGATGGTGCCTCCCTGGGCGATCTCAAGACGCCCCTTGCGCTGCGCGTGGGCGCCTGGGTAAGCCTCGCGCTCGTGGCCGAACAGTTCATCCTCAAGGAGTGCCTCGGGCATGCAGGCGCAATCAACTTTCACGAAGGGGCACTTCGCCCTAGCGCTGAGCTCGTGAATGGTCGAGGCGACCAATTCCTTGCCCGTGCCCCTCTCGCCGCGCACGAGTACGGGGGCGTCTGTGCGGGCGACCGCGCGGATCGTTGCCATCACTCTAGTCATGGGTGGCGAGGAGCCAATGAGACGGGCAGCCCGTCGTTCGGCTTGGATCTGCTCGCGGAGAGCCTGGTTATCATCACGGAGAGTCCGCAACTCCGCGAGGCGTTGCAGAACACTCAGCAGCCGCTCCGTGTCTGTTGGCTTCGTCAGGTAGTCATAGGCGCCGCGCTTAACGGCCTCAACGGCGCTCGGGATCGAGCCGTAGCCGGTGATAATGACTGTGAACACGTCAGGGTAGAGGCGATGGATTTCGTCGCATAGCTCAACGCCGGACATCTCGGTCATGCGCATGTCGCTGAGAACGATGGTGTAGGACTGCTTGGCCATGGCTTCGAGGGCTTCAGGAGGGGAGCCGGCGACGTCGGAATGGTAGCCCTCAAACAATAGATTCTTGCGCAACGCATCCGCCGTCTGCCAATCGTCGTCAACGATGAGGATTCTCTCATTCGTCGCCGACGGTTTGCGTTGTGCTCGGCTTGGCGGCTCCAGCCTGTGCTCGATGCTGTTGATCAGTCGATTCACATCAAGGCGGAACGTGCTCCCGGATCCGACCTCGGCGGCCTGACGACCGGCAAGCTCTCTAAGCGTGGGCGGCAACGCGTCTGCCTCCGGCATGCGGACCCCGTGGACAAGGACTGGGATGATCGGGATGTTGCGGGCAAGTGCCGTCTCGATCTCGATCCGGACGAAGTCCTTGGGGCTCTTCAGGCGGGGCCTCTTCCTCGCGCCCTTCGCGACCAGGAATCCTGACCCGATGACCGCCAGGAACAGCTCGCACTGCCTTAGCTCCTGGTCAACATTCTTGCGGAAGTCGGCGCCGTAGGGGATAGTATCAATGTCCATGAAGACCGTCCCAGCGCCAAAGCGGGCCTCAAGGCGGTCATAGATCCGCCCGGTGATATCGGCGCTATCCTCCCGACGATAGCAGATGAAGATTCTGCCCATGCTCACACCTTGTGTACGATACTACCGCTCCGGACCGAGTGTGTCAAGCCGCCAGGCCGGGACGAGTGCGGCCTCCAGCACCGGCGCAGCCGTTCGGTCGATCGTGTGCGGAGAGACCCGCAATGACTGAAGCGGGAGGGCGAGGCCCCCGCCGAGCCACGCCGCTCGGCAAACCACGGCTCCGCGGGAGCGTCGCCCTCCCAGACCGGCGCCCTTCGCGACAAGAGCAAGGCAGGTTCGTCGTGTTAGGGTACCAGACCCAGAGAGCGGAGTTGGCAGCCTAACTTGGCAGTCCAACCCGGGCTGCTTGGCCGCCGCACAGATGATGGGCGTAACGCTAGGGAGTCTGGAGTCTGGGAGTCTGGGGTCAGGAGTCTGGGGTCAGGTCTTGCTTTTTTCTTCTTCACGCCCGGCCATTGTGTGAAAAGGAGATACGCAAGACCTGACCCCTCCTGTCTCGGAAGGCCTCTGCCACCCCCTGCGGGGGCCCGGGCTCTCTTCCGCCCGCGACCCACGGGCTGACGCCCGGCCCTCGTTGCGAAGCTCCGGCTTCGCAACGGGCGTGGCGCGGCTCCTGCCGCAAGGGGAATCCGCCCAAAGGCGGGACTCCGAACGGGGCTGTCCCCCTGAAGGGGGTCTGGGGAGGGCAATGGGGCTTGTAGTGCGGCCTTCAGGCCGTATGGATACGGGCTAAAGCCCGAACTACGAACGGGGCCGCCTACGCGCTGAGCACCTCGATGGAGAGGAGCTGCTTGACCTCGTGCTCGCCCTGGATGAGGGCGTCAATGCGGTCGCGAAGCGGCAGTGGTCAAGGGTACAAAGTTGTGGCCTGGCCCCACCGCGCGAAAAAGCGTATGAGTCTGTAGAGTCTGTATGACTCTGAGCCGGAATGCCGAGAATTGCCGATTCTCGAGTCGGGAAACCGAGAACCCCGTACGACTCTGAGCCGGAAGGGCGAGAATGGCCAAATGGGTGCGCCGGAAATGGAGAACCCCGTACGAGTCTGAGCCGGAAGGCCGAGAACGGGCAAATGGCGATCCCAAGGCGCTCGCCCAAAGGCCGCCTGAAGGCGGGACTACGTACGGGGCTGGGAGCCGATGACCGCCTAAAGGCCGAACTACCAACGACTTGCGGCGTTGTTCGCAGTGCGGCCTTCAGGCCGTGGGATGGAAGACGAGCCTGGGGACCTTGCCCTCGCCCATGCCGGGGACGGATACGTCGGCCCGCTCGCGTCTGGCTCACGGCTGGTAGCGGAAGACCCACACCTGCTGCGGGCGGTAGCCGTGGCCGTCGAGCAGGTAGAAGAGGTCGTGCCTGGCCGAGTAGACGACGCCCGCCTCGGTGAGGCCCGGCTTGCAGTCGAGCTTCCGCCAGAGGTTCTTGCCGCAGTCGTAGACCCACGTGGCCTGCTTGTCGGCGATGAGGAGGCAGTCGTGGGTGCTGGAGTAGCAGTAGTTCCAGTGCTCGATGGCGGGGGCCTCGGCGCCCGCGGGCTCGAGCTTCTCCCATTTCCCCGCGTCGAGGGGGAAAGCCCAGAGCTCGTTGCACTTCTTGCTCTGGCCGCTGACGGCGCCGTAGCAGAGCACGCGCCGGCGTTTGGTGTCGAAGACGGCCTTGAAGCGGTCGTTGGCGCCGAACGGCGTGTCGCTGCCGGGGATGCGGCTCAGGGTGTTCGCCTTGAAGTCGGCCTGCCAGATGCCGAAGGGCTGGCCGTACCAGTGGCGGGTGCTCACGGTGAGGAGGCCGGGCGCGCCGTTCATCTCGACGGCCATTCCGATGGCGCCCTCCCCCACCTTCCGGAGCTTGTCGGGGGCGTAGCGCATCGCGTCGGGGTCGTACTGGAGCGTGCCGCCGAAGAAGGCGATTCGCTTGAGGTCGGTGCAGTAGACGTAGTGGTGGTAGCCGTGGTGGGTGCCCTTCTCGTGGGTGAAGGACGGGTGCCAGCCGGGGCCGTCGGGGCAGCCGTAGGGGTGCGGCGGGAACTCGGGGTTCCACGATTCCATCCAGAGGTTGCCCTTGAGGTCGTACTGGCTGACCTCGTTGCCCATGTAGGCCGAGTGGCCGCCGCCCCACAGCACGATCTGGTCGCGGTCCCAGTCGGTGCAGAAGGAGCCGTAGGCGCGCCCCCAGCCGCTGTAGTCGCACTTGATCTCGGTCCAGGCGTTGGGCGGGACGGCGGCGAGCAGCTTTTCGTGCTCGGCGACGCGCTGGCGGTACTCGGCCTGGGTCTTCGGCAGGTGCGACCAGGCGCGCTGATACTTGTCGTCGCGCCAGACCTCTTCGGGCGCGCCGGGCTTGGCCTCGGCGACCTTGGTGGGATCGAGCCGCAGCAGAAGCGTCTTGCGGCTCTGGCCGACCATGTCCACGAGCACGTGAACGTCGCGTTCAGGATCATAGTCCAGGGAGACCCAGCCTGTGGGCGGGTAGCCCTTTCGCCCGAAGCCGCCGAGGGCGACATCGAGGCGCTGCCACTCCTGCTTTGCGGCGTCGAAGGTCCAGACCTCGCCCGTCTGCTGGGCGAGGACGACGAGGCCGTGCTTCGCATCGTAGTCCATCGCGACCATGCCGAACTTGCTGGGAGCAGGGTGGAGGGCCGGGCGACAGCGTTCCCAGCGCCGGGTCTGGCAGTCGAGGAGCCAGGTGTCGGCTAGATAGCGGTCCTCGCCGTCGCCGCCCCAGAGCACGATCTTCTTCGCCTTCGGGTCGTAGACCATTCGGGCGTAGTGGCGCGGGCGCGGCGCGGGGGCAAGGGCCTCCTCGGCCTCGATGAGCTTGTCGCGCGCGGCGTCCAGGGCGTGGAGCGCCTCCCAGCCTTGGCCGCAGCGGACCGCAACGCCGCCCTCCATGACCTTCGGGGCGACAGTGGCGCGGATGAGGTCGGAGGCGGCAGTGGCCTGCTTCGCGGCGAATGCTTCGAGGTCGAGGCCAAGCTGCGCCAGGTCGGCCGAGCAGCCGTCCTGCCTGAGAATGTAGAACCGGCTGTCCGTTCCGCGCCCGATCTCGAGGGCGGAGAGGCGTGTGACCCCAATCAGGGCATCGAGCCGACGATTGAAGGCGACGAGCTTCTGGTGGGCGTCGAGGCGCTCCTGCGGCGCGGTGACGAGCTGGCGCCACTGGTTCTTCGCGGGGTCGTAGGCCCAGGTGCCGCGGCGGTCCCAGCGGTCGGGGGTCCAGGCGTCGGGCGGGCGGCTCTGCTTCACGTCGCCCGGCTTCGCCTGGTAGGCGCGAAGATAGCCGCCGCCGAAGAGGATGGCCTCCTTGTTGATGGGGTCCCAGGCCATCGAGCCGAGCATCACGTCGGGCGGGGCCTGGCCGAAGGGGAGGTTCATGTTCTCGAACGCCCGCTTCGCGGGGTCGTACTTGAACGTGACGCCGCCGAGGAAGTAGAGGAGCTTTTTCTCATCGGGCAGGTAGCAGGACTGGTGGGCGTGCCAGAAGCCGACGTTGTGGTGCGGGAGGGCGGGCATCTCGTAGCCGTCCTTCTTCACCCACTCGGTGAAGTAGGAGCCGCGGGGCAGTCCGGCCTCGAGGCGGCCGGCCTGGGGCACCCACTCCTCCCATTTCCCGGTTTCGGCGTGGAACAGCTCGGTCCAGTAGCGCTCGGAGAGGGTGTGGCCTCGCCAGTCCTTGCGGGCGCGGATGCCCCAGAGGAACACACCCTTCTGCTCGGGCAGCCAGGCGATGCCCGCCGCGGTACCGCCGTCCTTTGCGTCCTCCGCGACGACCCAGGAGTTCGTCGGCATCGCATTCAGGTCGGGCCGGGCCTCCGCCGCGAGAAGGGAGACCCACAGGCAAGATGCCTGTGCCGCCGCGAGAGCGGCTCGCATCGTTTGCCTCCTATCAGGGCTGGGGGATGGCGGCGGGTCTCAGGCCTCTTTCCGGCGCTTCTGGATCTTCCGGGCGAGGGCCTTCACGGTCGTCTTCCCGAGCAACCGGTGGCGTTCTCTAGAGTAGTCCCCCCGGCCGGTCTCGAACTGCTGGAGGAAACGGACCATGCCGACGGGTCCGAGTTCCCGGCTGAGAGCATCAAGACCGGCCTCGTAGATTTGGTTCAGGGTCATCTTTCGCGCGTTCATGAGTCTATCGCCTTTCAGAGCAGTACAATCGGGTTTACCACGCGAATGCGGAGAGCTCCCGCGTGGCGTGAGGCCTTGCGAAGGAGTTGGTCATCCGTGGTGAAGAACACGGTCGCTTCTCCACTCTCGGCACAGGCAATGTGCAACGCATCCATCGGACGGAATCCCAGAGTCTCGAGTCCGCTTGCCCGCACGATCTCTGTCTCCCCCACACGAAGGGTGCTGTCAGCCCATCTCGCCAGCCGCTTCAGGCGCCTGCGCCGGCCTGCATTGGGCGTCTGCCCGATCTCGATGTCCACAACCTCGCTCGTAAGCCAGTGGTAGTCACCGGCTTCGATGCGGCCGAGGACTATCACTACCGCCTCGGCTTCGAGACGAATGCGATCTTGCGTCTGGTCGTCGAATGGCCTGTTCAGACAGCAGACGTCAAGGTAGACTTTGGTCATTCTGGCGTCCGATCTCGTACACGGGGCCTACGCTCCAATGATAGCCCGTCGCACCCCGTTAGTCAACGCGTCGCGTCAGGGCTTCAACAGGAGACGCAGCGGCTTGTCCTCGACGATGACCTGTTTCTCCTGGGCGTCCTTGCCCGGGAACTGCCACTTGAGCTTGACGGGGCCGGGCTCGAAGACGCCGAAGGAGGCTTCGGAGGTGCCGGGGAGGACGTTCCAGGCGCCCAGGCAGCGCTTCTCGGACCAGCCGGTGACGGTGAGCGGCCCGGCGAAGCCGCCGACGGCCAATGCCGCGCGCAGGGCAAGGGCCGGGACATCGCCCGTCTCGCGGAACAGCACCCACAGCTCGCCGTTCGTGAGCACGATGGTCATGTCCTGGCCGCCGTCGCCGTCGAGGTCGGCCAGGCACCCCGCCTGCTGCCCCTCGCCAGCGGCCTCCAGGAGGCGATTCTCGTCAATGTCCAACTCGTGGGCGTGGCCGAAGCTGCGGAAGCCGCGGTTGAAGAAGACGTGGGGCGAGCGGTTCGAGTAGAGGATGAGGACGTCCTGCCGCCCGTCGTTGTTCGCATCGCCGGTCGTTCCGCCGATGGCGTTGGGCTTCGAGATGTAGGCGATCTCGCCCGAGATGGGCAACGTTTCCTCGAACCGGCAATTGCCTCGGTTGTGCCAGATCAGGCAGCGCTCGTCGGCGCCCACGAAGACATCGAGCAGCCCGTCGGCATCGAAGTCGCCGATGAAAGCCCCCGCGTCGCCCTCGCCGGTGCCGACGCCTTCGATGCGGGTTCCGCCGTCCACGACGCCCAGGCCCTTGCCCTTGTAGAGCACCGCGCCCTTGGCGAAGGGCTGAAGCACGTCGGGCACGTTGTCGCCATCGAAGTCGGCGAGGAGGCACGGTCGCGCCGCCCCGAGGCCCGAGCCGATGAACTTGCCGGTCGTGGGAGGGACGAGGTAGCTGCTCTTGAGCGTTCCGCCCGCCTCCGCCGTGAGAAGCAGTGGATATGACGACGTGCTGACGAGGACGCCCGCTGCGCCAATTGTAGGCGGCGTGTCCTCACGCCGCGTATCGCGGGACGGGGACGTCCCGCCTACAATGCCTATCGCCGCGAGGCCAAGGCAGCCGTCCTTCAATTCGATGGCGCTCCCTTTGGCGCTGAACGTGCCATCCTGCGCCTGGAGCCAGAGGGTGAGGGCCTTGCCGTCGAAGGAGGCGAGGTCGAGGCGGCCGTCGCCGTCGAAGTCGCCCCAGGCAGCGGCGAGCGATTTCGCGCCGAGCTTCAGGGCGGCTGTCGCGTCGCCGAGCGCCTTCTTCGCCTTGTCCCATCGGAGGACGCGGTCGCCCGCCTCGCAGAAGATATGAAGGGCAAGCTGGCCGTCACCCGCGATGTCCACGGGAATTGCGCCGTGGACCTTGCCGTCGAGCTTCGCGATCTTCTTCGGCTCGGCCCACGAGGCCATGGCCTTCACCGGGAACATGGGGGCCGGGTCGGTGAGCGCGTACTTCACGGCGCGCTGAAGCATGTCGGTGCCGCCGGCCCAGGTGCCCTCCATGTGCTCGTCGAGGATGTCGAGGAGCCAGGCCCCGCCCTCCCTGCCGAGGAAGTGGAACCACCTGCCCTGGACGTGGAGGAGGCCGATGGCTCCCTCGGCCGGCTCGGCGCCGGCGCCGTCGGGGGCCTCCTCGCTGAACTTCCCCGTGAAGAGGATGCCGAGGCGGGCCGAGTCCCCGACCATTTGCTGGAGCGCCTCGACCTGCGGCTTGGGCGACTTGCTGAAGTCGAGCACCGGGGGCTTCTGGGGCGCCTTGCCCTTCAGCGCCTCGACGACCTGTGTGGCGATCTCGCCGTTCGCCCCGACCGGCCCCACCTTGAGCACCAGCACAAGATCGGCCTGACTGGTCAGATGGATCGGCGTGAAGTTCGGGTTGATGAGGGCGCGGCTGTTGGGTGCACCGAACACCAGGGCCGCCACGACGCCCATGGCTCGCACGAACCGTCCTCGCATCGCGATTCTCCGAAGGGGGGAGTCTGGGGCACATCGCCTCCTCCATTGTATCCGTTGCGCCCGGGTACTCAAGTTCATAGAATGGCGGGGCCCGCATGCCGGGGAATCCGCAGGCCCTCGCACCTGGAGCCGGCCCATGTCCGACCTGAAGATCGCCGCGGTCCAGTCGTTTCTCACCCAGCCGCAGAAGGCGAGGCTCATCGTGGTGAAGGTGCTCACGAGCGAGCCGGGGCTGTACGGCCTGGGGTGCGCGACGTTCACGCAGCGGCACGGAGCCGTCGAGGCCGCCCTCCGCCACCACATCGGGCCGTTCGCCATCGGGAAGGACCCACGCAACACCGAAGACCTGTGGCACGCGATGATGGTGAACGCCTTCTGGCGAAACGGGCCGGTGCTGAACAACGCCATCAGCGGCGTGGACATGGCCCTCTGGGACATCAAGGGCAAGCTGGCCGGGATGCCGTGCTACGACCTCTGGGGTGGCAGGTGCCGCCCGGCCGCGGCGGTGTACGTCCACTGCAACGGCACGACGCCCGAGGCCCTGCTCGACGCCGCCCGCCAGCGGATGGCCGACGGCTACCAGCACATCCGCTGCCAGCTCGGGGGCTACCCCGGCACCGAGGCGAGCGACCAGCCCCCGCGGCCCGGGATGCCCCCGGGCGAGTACTTCGACCCGAAGGAGCGCCTCCGCACCCTCCCGGCCCTCTTCGAGCGCCTGCGCCGCGAGCTGGGCGACCGCGTGGAACTGCTCCACGACGTCCACGAGCGCCTCGCGCCTATTGACGCCGTGTGGCTCGCCAAGGCCCTCGAGCCGTACCGCCTGTTCTTCCTCGAGGACGTGCTGGCGCCCGAGGACCTCGAGTGGTTCGAGAACATCCGGGCCGTGTGTGCGACGCCGCTCGCGATGGGCGAGCTGTTCAACCACCCGCGCGAGATCACGCCGCTCGTCGCCCGCCGGCTGATCGACTTCATCCGCGTGCACCCCTCGCAGCTCGGCGGCATCACGCCCTGTCTCAAGCTCGCGCACCTGTGCGAGGCGTTTGGCGTGCGCACCGCCTGGCACGGGCCGGGCGACCTGTCGCCCGTGGGCGTCGCCGCCAACGTGCACCTCGACCTGGCGCTCCACAACTTCGGCATCCAGGAGTGGAGCTTCCCGAACCAGGCGACGCACGACATGTTCCCCGGCCTCCCCGAGGCCCGGGCCGGCTATGCCTGGGCCAGCGACGGGCCGGGCCTGGGCGTCGAGTTCGACGAGGCCCTTGCTGCGAAGTTCCCCTGCGACGACGCGAACCCGACCTGGACCGTCGCCCGCCTGCCCGACGGCACGATCGGGCGGCCGTGAGGGAGAAGATGCGACCGCGAATCCACGCGAATCAGGCCATCGGGATTCTCCTTCTCGTGGCCACCGCCTCAGCCGCCGAGCACCCGTTCGTCCTGTGGAACAAGCAGGACCTCGCGGCGCTGCGCCAGCGGCTCGACACCGAGCCGTGGGCGAAGGCGGCGCTGGGGCGGATGGAGGAGGAGAAGGACCCCACGGTCGGCCTCCTGCGAGCGGTCGTGCTCGGCGATGCGAAGGCCGCCGAGGCCGAGAAGAAGGAACTGCTCCGCATGGTGCGCTCGCGACGGCCCCAGGGCGCGGCGCAGTGGGTCAACGTGCTGCGCTACGACCTGCTCCATGACCAACTGGCCGCCGACGAGCGCCGCGAGGTGGAGGCCTGCTTCCGCGCCTACATCGAGGACCACGTGGTCAAGCGCGTGATCTTCGACCCCGCCGTCTTCGACAACTCGCGCAACTACGCGCGCTACGACGCCAAGACCTACAGCCGCACGAACTGGCTGCCCAACATCATCTGGCCCTGGAAGGTGAGCGCGAACCTGATGGCCGCCGCCCTCGCCGACGAGAAGCTCATCCGCGACACCTGGGCCGCCTATGGCTCGTGGAAGTGGTACTTCGATGAGTACCTGAGCGATATCGGCTTCTACAGCGAGGAGTTCAGCAAGATGGGCTCGACGCCCGGCGCCATGCTGCTCTATTGCATGGCCCTCGAGCGTCTCGGCCTCGACGAGCTGGGCTTCGGCTACAAGGGGAAATGGGGCGCCACGATGCGCGGCCACATCGAGAGCCTGCTCCACCTCGGCTATCCCCGCGTGGACATCGCGAGCGGCCGCCCGCACTACCCGATGGTCACCATCGGCGACCTGCGGCAGAGCGGCTCGAGCCAGGCCTACAGCTTCCCTTCCCCCGCGTTCCAGCACGGCCTCGTGATGGGCTTCCTGCCGGACGGCACGGGGGGAAACCTGCGCTGGAGAGCCCACGGCGCCTGGGGCGGCACGATGCGCGGCAAGAACCCGCAGTGGGACGGCTACGGCGGCTTCACGCCGAAGATGCAGATTCCCCTCTGGTTCGAGCTGGGCCACAAGCGGTGGCCCGAGGCCGGCTTCGGCTACTTCCTCACCGCGATGCGACGGCCCGACGACGACCGCTACATCCCCTCGCTCCTCTTCGGCATCGAGCCGGTCGCTCCCGCGGCCGTGAAGCCGCCCCCTGCCCCGTCGGGCCACTGGCCGCAGCGGGGCCTCGTGATGCTGCGGGCCGAGGAGTCGCCCGCCTACTGGGAGTCGCCCGCGCCCGCCGTGTGCCTGCGGCTGGGGGCCAACTACGCGCACAACGTGAACGACCCCTTCGTCATTGCCGGCTTCTACGCCTTCAACCGCCCCATCTACCTCAACCGCCAGTCGGTGCCCAGCTACGCGCAGGGCTGGTCGCGGAGCATTCAGAGCCATTGCGGGGTGATGGTGGACGGCAAGGAACCAAGGTTCGCCGACAACATTCGGGGCTCGTTCCGGCCCGGTCCCCTCGTGAAGTTCTGCTGGGCGAGCAGCCCCGACGTGTATCCCGAGAGCGAGCTGAGCCGCAGCCTGTTCCTCACGCGCGAGTACCTGCTCGACGTGAGCCGCGTGCTCAGTGCGCAGCCCCGGCGGTGCACGTGGTTCGTCCATGCGCTCGGCGAACAGAAGGGCGACGACGCCAGTCAATGGCAAGCGGCGAAGCTCCCCGAAGGCGTGAAGGGCCTCACGGGGGTTCGCGCCTTCGACGCGGGCGATGGTCCGTGGTCGCTCACCGCGCTCCAGGAGTGTGAGTTCGCCGACCCGCAGAAGGCTCGGCTCCCGCGTTCCTGGTACGAGCGCCAGATCGGCGTCCGCCTGAGCATGCTCGGTGAGGCTGGCACCATGGTCTACGCCGCTCCGACGCCCCGCGTGTTGAGGGACGTCCGGGACGGGAAGGAGAAGCGAACCGAGGAAGAGCCGAGCGAGGTGGGCGGCGTGACCATCGCCGTCACGCGGACGGCGCCCGCCGTGACCTTCGCCGCGCTCCACGAGCCGTTCGAGAAGGGCGAGGCCCCCGCCACCGCGTTCCGCCGAATCCAGGAGACGGAGCGCGGCCTCGCCGTGGCCGTCGCGGGCAAGGGCATCAACGACCGCGCGATGGTCATGCACTGGCCCCACTCGGGCGAGGCCATCGCCTTGGCTGGCGGCGGCGAGCGATTCGTGTTCTCGAGCTATGCCTTCATCCGCGTCGGCAAGGCCAAGGTCGAGGCGGTCGGCTTCCTGAGCGCGATGGAGCTGCGCGTCGAGGGCCGCCCGACACTGTTCCTCAACGGCAAGGAAGAGCCGGCCGCCATCGAGGGCGGCCTGCTCGTGTTCCGAGAGAAAGGAGCTTCGAAGTGAGCGTCAGCCGTTTGTCCTGGAGGGGTCTCCCTGCATTTGTCCTTGTGGCAACCGCCCTGTCGGCCTCCGCTGCCCAGAAGCCGCGGCTGGCGATCGGCGAGTTCACGGCGCGGAAGATCGCGCCGCCGAAGATTGACGGCAAGATCGCCCCGGGCGAATGGGACAAGGCGTTCACGACCTCGGGCATGATCGCGCCCTTCGAGCACGAGATGCACCACGCCCAGACCACCATGGCCCTCGGCTACGACGAGCGGAACTTCTATTTCCTCTTCCACTGCCGCCGCACCGACGCCGAGTGGTACCTGCGGAAAGCGGTCCGCGAGAACGACGACTACGACTTCGGCGACCCGTCGGTCGAGATCTGGGTCACGCCGCCCACGCTCGTGCCCGAGACCTATCAGAACATCATCAACACCTACCCCGCCGTGCTCGACCAGAAGATGATCCCCACCCGCGGCTACGTGGCCCAGGGCTGGAAGGGCAACTGGACGACGGCCGTGACCGAGAGCGAGACGCACTACGTCCTCGAGGCGAGCATCCCGATCAAGGACTTTGGTTTCGATGGCGTGAAGAGCGGCGACGTGTGGCGCTTCCTCATGTGCCGCACGGCGCATGGCTCGAAGCCGCGGGCGCAGGCGTCGTGGTCCGTGACCCAGGGCTTCAGCGAAATCCCCCAGCACCCGCAGGTGCACCTCGTGGACGACTCGGCCGTGGTGCAGCTTCTCAACGTCACCAGCGTGCTCACGGGCAACTATCGCTTCCCGATGGCCGTTGTCGCTCCCGACAACGCGAAGGCCGAGGTGGTGGTCGAGTTGCGCTGGCACAAGGAGCCGACCTTCGCCGACGGCGACAAGATCGAGAAGCAGACCTTCGCCCTCAACGCCGGCGAGCGAAAGACCTTCGAGTTCGCGGGTGCCGTGCCGCCCGAGGCGATGGACGCGAAGAAGGCCGGCCACTTCACCCTCACCGCCACGCAGGTTGTGGGCGGGGCGTCTCTGCCCCGCGTCATCTTCCGCCAGAGCTTCCCCTTCGTCGTGGACGGCTGGACGCCGAGCCCCAAGCCCGTGCGGCCCGAGAAGGCCGAGGTCAAGGAGCTCGACTTCCGCGCGATGTACGGCCCGGAATCGAACGTGATGATCGTGCGGGCCGACATCATTGACATGGCCGACCGCGCGAAGGTGGCCGGCGGCGCCATCCGCCTCCTCGATCCCGGACAGAACAACAAGGAGGTGTTGAGCCTCGCGATGCAGCCCTTCCGCAACTGCTATTCCGCCACCCACTTCGCCCTCGAGAAGCTTCGCATCCCTGTCTTCGACCACGAGCAGGTGGACAAGGCGGAGGCGCACAACGAACGCATGCGCAAGGTGAACGAGGAGCGGGCCAAGAAGGGCCAGGGGCCTGAGCCGCTGGGGAAGGTGAACACGCCCGAACCGCTGAAGATGCTGGTCGAGGTCACGGTGAAGGACGCCGACGGCAAGCCGCTCAAGACCGAATCGAGAGAGGTCGGCCTCCTGCGCCACAAGTTCGAGTGGTCCGACAACTCGGTCGGCGTCACCGACAAGGTCATCCCGCCCTGGACCCCGATGACCTGGAAGGAAGGCGTCGTGGGCGTGTGGAACCGCGCGCTGCACCTCGACGGCTTGGGGCTGCTGAAGAAGGCCGACAACGGCGGCGTGGACCAGGTGAAGCGCATGCGCCTCGTCGCCGTGAGCGATGGCAAGGAGGCCGAGGTCGTGCCCTCCGCTCCGAGCCTCGTCCGCCACGTGGATGCCCAGGTGGACGCCACTGGGAGCGGCGAAGGCGCAGGCATCAAAGTGAGCGCGAACACGCGGGTGGAATTCGATGGCTTCGTGCTCAACGAATGGACGCTCAGCGGCAAGGCCGAGAAGCTCACGCTCGAGGTCGTCTTCCCCGAGGACGAGGCGACGCACTTCTGCACCACGGCCGGCGGCTGGGCGGCGACCCACGACGCCACGCCCGCCTACTGGTCGAGCCAGCAGACCGGCTCGGGCATGCTCATCGGCGACTTCGTGCCCTACATCTGGCTCACCAACTCCGACCGCGCCTTCATCTGGGTCGCCGACAACGACAAGGGTTGGTACACCGACACCGACCGCTCGCACCCGACCCAGGAGATCATCCGCAAGGACGGCACGGTGACCCTGCGCGTGCACTTCATCGAGGTGCCGACCGAGCTCAAGGCGCCGACGACCGTGAAGTGGGCCTACCAGACCTTTCCGTCGCGTCCGCTGCCGCCCGGCTGGCGCTCGATCATCTGCGCCCAGCGGCACGGCGACCTGCTCGGCGCGCGCAACACCTACTTCTGGTTCGACAGCCAGGCCGATTGGGCCGTGCTCTGGCCCTACTACTGCTCCCCCTATCCCTGGAGCCTCGAGAAGTCGAAGGCCGCGTTCGACCGCGTGCCCGTCCGCACCGACCACCGCCCGATGGTCGGCTCCATCGCCCACGCCATCGCCCGCTACCGCGACTACGCGGGACACGAGTTCCGCGACTACGTGGTGGACTGGGGCGAGACGCCCGGCGACTTCTCGAACGGCAACGTGACCCAGGGCAAGGGGCCGATCGACTTCCGCGTGTGGCACTACCAGAAGTGGGTGCGCGACGCGGGCTTCCGCGGCCTCTACGTGGACGAGAATTACCTGGGCGTGGACAAGAATTTCCTCACGGGCGGCGCCTACTTCAAGCCCGACGGGCGGCTCCAGCCCGGCTACTCGTATCTCGGCGAGCGCGAGTACTTCAAGCGCCTGAAGATCATGTTCTCGCAGAACAAGGTCCACGCGCCCAATCTCTGGCAGCACATCTCGTCGGGCGCGGCCTACCACGCCTGGTTCGGCGATATTTTCTTCGAGGGCGAGAACGTCGAGCCGACCGACCTGAACTTCGACTACCTCGAGGTCCTGCCCGCCGGCCGCCTGCGCGCCATCGGCTCGGCGAAATGCGCCGGCGGCGTGATGACGATGATGTGCCAGTCGTCTCGCCACGCCACCGTCCACGAGCCGAAGCACACCCACCAGTTCGTCGGCTGGGTCATGGCCCACGACGTGCTGCCCGAGCAGGCGAGCTTCTACAGCATCATCGCCCAGGAGGCGCGGCTCTACGAGGGCAACGTGGAGTTCTTTGGCTACTGGCGGAAGGACTGCCCCGTCGCGGCCAGGACGCCCGACTGCCTCGCCTCGGCCCACAAGGCCGGCAAGCGGGCCATCGTGTGGGTCGTCAACACCGCCCGAAAGGACCGAACGGTGGATGTCTCGGTGGATTACGGCGGCCTGGGCCTGAGCCGCAGCAGGACGGTTGCCCTCAACGCCGAGACGGGCGAGGCGGTCGAGCTGACGCGGCGCGGCTTCAGCGTGCCCGTCCTCCAGCGCGACTTCGTCGCCGTCCATCTTGTCGAGCGGCAACTGCTCAAGGGCGACGAGAGCTTCGCCGCGTCGTTCGACGGCACGCGCGAGGCCGACGAGGCATTGGGCTGCTCGATGTTCGAGCCGACCGATGCGCCGCTCGCCCAGGGCGTCAAGGGCCAGGCCCTCGACGTCCGCGGTGGCGTGAGAATGTGGCCGAGGCTTCACCTCACCGATGCGGAGGGCCGCATCGCCTTCCACGCCCGCCTCGGCGGCGCGAAGGGCGCCATCTTCGCCACGACGCCGAAGCAGGCCCGGCGCGGCGAACCCGGCGCCCCGCCCATCGGCATCTCCCTCGACAAGGACGGCTTGGTCTTCGAGCGGCTCGAATCCAAGCAGGGAGCCAAGGACGGCCAGCGCGTAGCCGCCCCGGCGCCGACCGAAGGCTGGCACGCCTTCGACCTCGCCTGGAAGGGCGGCAAGGCCACGCTCACTCTCGACGGCAAACCCGTCGGCACCCTCGACGTTCAGGGCCTCAACATCGGCTCGGGCACCGGCGTCGCCCTCACCGAATCCGCCAAGTTCCTCTTCGGCGGCCGCGGCGACGCCGTCACCGCCATTGACGATGTCCGCTGCTATCGGCCTCTAGAGAAATGAGGGGCTGAAGGATATGGCGCCCGGAACGAACCCCCGGTTGCTGGTTCACCGGCACGTGGGCGAGGGGAGGCGCCGGACGAGCTCGAGCAGCCTCTTCTGCCCCTGGGGCGAGAGGCCGAGGCGCGGCAGCTCCGCCTCGAGCTGAGCAGCCGTGCCGCTGCCGCTGATATAGCCGTTCACCCGCGCCACGGCGGTCGAGGCCACGAAGCCGGCCTCCTTCGGGTAGATGGCCTGGAACTCGCGCAACAGCTCGCGCTGGCTCCGCAGGTAGTACTTCTGGTGGTAGTCCTCGGCGGGCCAGAAGGTGCCCGCGGGGGCGATTTCGGTGTAGAGCTTCGCCTTCCGCCTCTCCTCTTCCCGTGCCTTCGAGGCCACGGCGAGCTTCCTCTGTTCGTCGTTGTGGTAGAGGATCAGCGAGGCGTATTGGCGGCTGTAGGCCCGTCGCACCGGGGCGTGGCCCGCCCAGAAGACCTTGAGCAGGTCCTCGTAGGAAACCTGCCCGGGGTCGAACTCGATCTCAATGGACTCCGTGTGGTCGCCGAGGCTGTGGTAGGTGGGGCTGGACTTCTTCCCGCCCGCATAGCCCACGCGGGTGCGGACGACGCCTTTGAGGCTCCCGAACTGGGAGTCGGGGCCCCAGAATCACCCCATGGCAAACGTAGCGGTCTGGGTGGCTTGCGGCGCTGCGGCGTCTATCGGCGGCACCGGGCGGCTGGCGGGGGAGTCCGCCGCGGCGGTTTGCTCGGGGCCGGCCGAGAGGCTGAGCGCGATGGCGATGATGCCAACCAGCACCACCGAGATGCCGAGGAGAGCTGACGTGGGCACTTCGGAAGCGGTCATCGGGCCTTCTCCTGTCGCTCGCGCGCCCATCCCCTATCCTGATTCTACCCGACCCCGCGCCTGGGCGCAACCCCTGCTGCCCCGGCGGGCGCTTGACACGGTGCCACAGGGTCGCTACGCTGCCCTCGGTGCGCGCCCGCGCCGCACAGCCCGCTGCGAAGGAGACACTGCCGATGAGAGCCGCCCTGCTTCTGGCCGCGGCCACGCTCCTCGGGCCCGTGCCCGGCGTCGCCGGAGAGCCGGCCGGTGTCCTCTTCCATCGCGTGCCCGGGAACCTGCTCAAGAACCCCAGCTTCGAGCACAACTGGTTCAACCGCCGGTTCGCCGAGGCCCGCCGCTTCCTGCTCCTCCACGCGTCCGACATGGGCGTGGGCGAGGCCGACGGGCACATTGACCACTGGCGGGTGCAGGGCGCGCCCGTGCCGGAATCGTGGGACACGACGGCCGCTCGCGCGGGGCACCGCTCGCTCCGCTTCGACAAGCCGGGCCAGGCCACGCAACTCGTCCGCTTCGCGGGGGAACAACACTGGCGGGCCGGCGGCGCGTACTACGCGATGTTCCTGCCGATAGAGGAGCGCCTCGCCGACCAGCTTGCGAAGCGTCCCATCGCCGTTGGCGCCTGGTGCAAGACGAGTGACGTGCCGAAGGGCGCCGAGCCGCAGCTCACCGCCTCCATCGAGTGCGCCGTGCGGCAGGGCCACGAGAGCACGAAGGCCATCGCCCAGGGCCGCAACCAGAAAGCCGTCGCCTTCTCCGGCGGCACCCACGACTGGGAGTACAGGGAGGTGCGCTTCGACACGGGGCTGGACCCCGAGCTGGACCCCGAGCGGCTGAAGGGCGCGCCCCATTGGCTCACCGTCGCCCTCGTCGCCCGCGGCGGCACCGTGTGGTTCGACGACGCCTCGTGCGTCGAGGAGCCCTCCCCTGCCCAGCCGAACCGCGTGCCGAACGCCAGCTTCGAGGCACTTGACAAGGAGGGGTGGCCCGAAGGCTGGTCGCGGCCGGCGCTCTGGACCTGGTTCCGCAACGACTATTACACCTGGACCGGCTGGTCGCACGGCGAGGCGAAGACGTTCCGCGGCGGGGCGACGGGCGACCGAATGCTCGCCTTCAGCGGCAACACCTCGCTTCGCTTCACCGTCTTCCCCGGCGACAACTTCGCCGTCGAGAGCGCCCCGATTGCCCTGAACCAGGACAAGCCGCGGCCCCTCGAGGTCCGCGCAATGGTCAAGGCCGACAACCTGCGCACCCTCGAGATCATGGCGAAGGACGAGGCCGGCCAATGGCTCCCGCAGGGCGACTTCCTCGGCGACGACATGGAGGAACCCGGCTCCTACAACTTCGGCACCACGGGCGCCGGCACGTATGACTGGACGTGCGTCCGCAAGTACTTCTCGCCCCGCAAGCCCGTGAAGACCCTCCGCCTGTTCCTGTGCGCCCGCGGCTTCGACGGCCGCATCGTGGAGCACAACATCGTCGGCACCGCCTGGCTCGACGACCTCCAGCTCTTCGAGCACGGGGGGGAGAGGAAGGGAGTTGGCCACAGAGACACAGAGAGCACAGAGAAAAAAGCTGTTGGGGAGGCAGAAGAGGGCTTTCGTGTCACGGACATTGACCTCGGTGACCGGCTGTGGGGGAACAATGTCCTCACACTAAAAATGCGGCTCATCGGCAGGGATGCGGCCAGGAAGCTGCCGGCCCTTCGTGCCTCGCTGACGGACCCTTCCGGAAGAACCAGAGAACTCCAGGGCAAAGCAGAGAACGTGAACCAGCCGAACGAGCAGGGTCCTATCGGATATGTCCTGCTCTCGGCACCGTATGTCGTGGACGCCCTGTGCAAGTCGTGGGAAGAGCAATATCGGCTCACCATTCACCTCGGCGACCTGCCGCCACGCGAGTTCCCCTTCGGCACGCCATCGAAGCTCATTGAGCCGGGGGTGAGCGGCTATTATTTCTACCCCGACGAGCAGCCCGTCGTGTATGCGAATCTCAACGTCGCGCGCGGGTCGTTTCCTGAGCTGGCGCGATGCGAGTTCCTGATCAATGGCAAGGCGATTGGCGAGGTGACCGATTTCGCGGAGATCCTCAAGCCGCAGAAGGCGCCCGACTACATCAACACCCGCCACCTGGCCCAGGTGCGGCTCAAGAGCGAAGGCTTCAAGGTGCATGCCTGGGGCGAGCCGGTGCTCGACAACGCGGTCGTCGTGCGGCTGCATTGGAAAGAAGACGCGGGACGGGGACGTCCCGCCTACAATACGGACCCGATCCGCTTCGGGTTCATGGAGCGGCCGCCCAAGGCCGAGTTCCCCGAGAAGATCGAGAGGACGGCGGTGAACGAGCGGGGCTTCATCACGATCAACGGCCAGCCGTACTTCCCCGTCTACTGGACGCCTCACTTCGGCATCTGCCCCGAGGTCAACTACCCGCCCATGCAGTTCAAGTGCAAGGCCGTGGACCTCACCAGCATCGTCTACGCGAAGCAGAAGATGCCCGACGACGAGGTGAAGGCAAAGCTGCTCGCCAAGGTGAACGGGGTGAAGGACGACCCGCGGCTGTTCCAATACGAGATCGGCGAGGGCGAGATGCAGCTCCAGGATGCCGGCTGGAAGGAGCGGGTCGAGTGGTGCAAGAAGGCCATCGGCTGGGTCCGCGAGGCCGACCCCAATCACCTCATCAACGGCCCGGCCTCGTGGCTCGTCGGCCACCCCGGCCACAACGAGGCGATGAAGGCGTTCGTGCCGCACTGGGACGTGGTGGGCGTCGAGGCGAGCTTCGAGACCGTGCCCGAGGTCGCCAAGTTCGCCGTGCCCTCGATGAAGGGGCGGCGGAGCGCCGTCATCGTGGGGCTGGAAACCTACTTCTACGTGCCGAACGAGGTGCTGCGCTGGCGCGGCTACAAAAGCATTGTGAACGGCGCGACGGGCATCGGCCTCTGCCCCAGCGGCATGATGCAGTCGCGGCCCGACAAGGTGAACTACCTTCGGGGTCTCAACGGCGAGTTCCGCGGCCTCGGCCCCATCCTCGCCGCGGGCGAGCCGGCCGAAAAGCTGGCCGTCGCCCCGCCGATTGAGACGCTGGAGCGCGTGTTCGAGGGCAAGCGCTACGTCATCGCCCTGCGCAGCGACGCCGCGGCCGGCCCGCTCAAGGCCCGCTTCGGCTTCCCCAAGGGCCTCCGCTGCTCATCCGTGAAGGCGCGATTCGAGGCGAGAAGCATCCAGCCGACGGGCGACGGCTTCGACGACGAGTTCCCCAGCGCCCGCACAGTCCACGTCTATGAGCTGGCGCCCTGAGCCCTATGCGGTCAGGCCAAGCCCGAAGCCGGGCGCATCGGGCACGACGAGCTTGCCGTCGGCGGCGAACTTGTAGGCCGAGTAGTCAATGCCCTTGGCGTGGGCGGGGATGCCCTCGACGATGACGACGTTGCCCAGCCCCGCCGCGACGTGGGCGGTGTAGTAGGGCCTCGGGCTCCACACCCACGTGTGCGGCGATGCCTGCACGCCCGCCTGCACCAGCTCGGGCATGACCGTGCGCCAGCGGCTGAACCCGATGATGCCCAGGTCGAGGAGGAAAACGTCCACCAGCTTCTCCTTGGCCAGCGCGTAGAGCGTCTCAATGTGCCGTTGCGTGTAGCCGCCGTATTTCCAGGGCTTGTCGGCCCGCTCGGTGCGGCCCTCGCCCTCGGCGATGAGGGCCTTGCAGCCCACCTTGGCCATGTGCTCGCGGAGCTTCACCAGATCGTCCCGCCTCTCCTGGAACGGCTCCTCGATCCAGTAGAGATTGCAGTCGGCCACGGCGCTCAGGTAGCCGAGGAAGTCGTCGGGCGTGTAGCCGTCGTTGGCGTCCACCAGCACCTTGCAGTCGGGAAGCTTCTCGCGGACGGCGCGGGTGACCTCGATGTCGCGCTGGATGCCGGGCTTGCCGGGGATCCACTTGAAGCCGCGGCCGATCTTGAGCTTGAAGGCGCGGTAGCCGGCGTCGTAGTCCTGCTGGCACGAGGCGACGACGCCCGCGACGCCGCGCGGCTTGTCCTTCGGTTCGAGATCGTCGAAGTAGATCGCGCCGCTGTAGATGGGCACCTCCTTCGGCCCCTTGCCGCCGAGGAGGGCGGCGACGGGTTTCCCGAGGATATTGCCCGCGAGGTCGTGGAGCACAAAGTCCAGAACGCTGCGGGCGTCCTCGCAGGTGCCCTGCGCAACGTCGAAGAGGTCGGAGACTCGGGCGCCGACGAACTTCTGCACCTGGTCGTCGGGCACCCAGGACATTCCCCAGCCGCGCGCCCCCTTGTCGGTGATGAGCGTGCGCACCTGGAAGCCGGCGCCGGTGCCGGTGGGGTTGCCTTTGGAGTTGCGGCCGACGAAGCGCGGGAAGCGGTCCTGGAGCCGCCGCGCCTCGATCTTCGCGATGCGGTGCTCCGACAGGGCCTTCGCCGCGTCGTCCGCGCCTGCCACGGGCTTCTCCTTTTCCGCCTCTGCGGCCACGAGGGCCGCGCCGCCGGCCAGAAGCGATGATACAAACGTCCGCCGGTTCATCGGCCTCACTCCTTCAAGGTGGCCTCGCTCCTCGCTCGCGCGCCGAGGACCTCGCGCACGATGCCCGAGGGGAAGCGGACACGGATGTCGGCGGCCTCGAGCTGTCCGAGGCCGACGTGCAGGTCGGGGACGAGGACGTTCGAGCGGTGGAGGGAGCGCTCCATGAAGCACTGGCGATAGTGCACCAAGCCGTCCTTCTGCCCCAGCTTGCCCGCGTGGTAGACCCACAGCTCGCAGCCCAGGTGGGCTTCGGCGGTGGCCTTGGGCACGAGGCGCACGCGCAGGCCCAGGTTCGGCGTGTCGTTGCGGTGGAGCTGCATCGGCTTGCCAGCAACGACCATATCGAGGTCGCCGTCGCCGTCCACGTCGCCGAACTTGCGGCCGCGGCGGCTGGCCGGGATGCCGCCGACCTCCTCGAATCGGCCGCCGAGGTGGAGGAAGACGCCGTTCGCGCCCGTGTGGTCGCCGCTCATCACGAGGTCGCGGCGGCCGTCGTTGTCGAGGTCGAGGAGCTCGACCTCGCCATCGCCGTCCCAAGGCGGGCCGATGCGTCGGGCCGCGGGGTCGTAGATGCGCCCGGGGCTTTGGGTGAAGCGCCCCTTGCCGTCGTTGGCATACCAGTGGCCCGTCGCCAGGTCAATGAGGTCGAGGTCGCCGTCGGCGTCGAGGTCCTCGGGCAGATACCAGTGCCCCTTGCCGGCGGGCAGACCGTGTGCGGCCGTGGCATCCTGCCATCCTGCGGCGCCCTGGGCCTGCGGGTCGCGGTCGAGGACCCACGCGTACATGCGCCCGCTGAACATGCCCGCGAGGAAGGTGACGATCAGTTCGTTGCGATGGTCGCCATCGAGGTCCACGCTGAATGCGGTGTGGAACTGCGGCCCGCCGGGGTGGGCCGTGCGCTCCTCGCCCTCCGGCCAGCCGAGGAGGTCCTCCGCCTTCCAGGCGACGGTTGCCGCGATCTTCTCGGGCGGCGCCGCGCCCCAGGCGCGGGGCCTGGGCTCGAGGGTCGCGGCGATGCCCCGCGACTGCCACAGCTCGTCGTGGTGGCCGTCGCCATCGAGGTCGAGGAGCATGCCCTGGAGGCGCGCGGGCATCTTCCGCCAGTGCCCCGTGCCGTCGTTTACGAACAGATGGCCGACGATGCCGAAGCCCTCCGAGCCGACGGCGTCGGGCTTGCCGTCGCCCGTGAAGTCCCACCAGAGCGGGTCGCGACCGCCGAAGGCCCATCGCGCGGTGTAGCCGCCCGGGTCGAGGGTGAAGGTGCCATCCCCCTTCCCGAGCCAGATGGCGGCCCCGCCGCCGTGGTGGCCGTAGTAGAGAATATCGAGATGGCCGTCGCCGTTGATGTCTACCAGCGGCGACATCCAGGGGTACTTGAGCCCGGCCGGCTTCTCCTTCGTCGCCTCCTCGATGGCGTGGGTGAGGCCCGACTGGTCGGGCGGGACCTTGGTCCACGTCAACGGGGTCTCACCCGCAGCGCAGCAGGCGAGTCCGAGGGTGACGACCGCGAACAGTGTTCTCGTCACGTGCTTACTCCTATCAAGCGGCCCGCGTCAAGCGTAGCCGCAAGGCAGGCGGGGATCAAGTTGCACTCCCGCCGTGCAGCCAGGATAATGGAGGGATGCGAAGAAGCCTGATGCCCCTGGCGTTCGCTGCCGCCGCTGCCCTCGCCGCCGCCGAGGAGCCGCGCCGGGCCAGGCTCCCCGCCAACCTGCCGAAGACCGCCACCCGCTTCTACGACATCTACAGCAAGCTCGACGAGGCGACCCTCCGCGAGGCCGGCGCCCGCCTCACAGCGATGGCGAAGGACTACCATCGCCGCACCAGCGGCTTCCCGCGACAGGTCAGGAGCAAGCTCCCTATCTACCTGTTCGACTCGATGGAGGCGTACCTCGCGGCCGGCGGCCTCAAGGGCAGCCACGGCGTCTACCTCGGCGAGGCCGTCCTCGGCGTCTGCACCCCCGGCCGGCCCGCCGCCCTGTGGGACCTGCTCCAGCACGAGTGCTGGCACCAGTTCGCCCGCCAGTCCGTGGGCGGCCGCTGGCCCCCCTGGCTCAACGAGGGACTGGCCGAATACTACTCCGAGGCACTCTGGACCGGCGACGAGTTCGTCACCGGCGTCATCTCGCCCTTCCGCCTGGCCCGCGTCCAGGCGGCCATCTGCGCGAAGAAGCTCAAGCCCCTCCTCCGCTTCGTGGACATGGACCAGAAGACCTGGAACGCCGACGTGGCGACCGAGAACTACGACCAGGCCTGGTCGCTCGTGCACTTCCTCGCCCACGGCCCGAACGAGCGCTACCGCGACGCCCTCGTCGCCCTCATCAAGGCCGCGGCGCAGAGCAAGCCGCCGCTCGAGTCGTTCCGCGGCGTGTTTGGGCGGAAGGCCAACGACCTCCAGGGCGAATGGGAGCAGTGGTGCCTCTCGCTCAAGCCCGACGCCACCCGCGACCGCTACCTCCAGGCCATCGTGGGCACGCTCACCAGCTTCCTCGCCCGGGCGCACGCCCAGGGACTGCGGTTCAAGAGCGCCGCCGACTTCCTCGCCGCGGGGCGCGACGGCCGCCTCGTCAAGGCCGCCCAGGCCAGCAAGGCCCTCTGGCTCCCCGCGAGCCTGCTCGAAGCCAACCTCAAGCTCGCCGAGCGCCTGAGGACCTGGACCCTCGACACCGGCGGCGCCTCTCCCGTGCTGCGGCTTCGGATCGAGGGCCTCGGCACCCTCACAGGCTCCTTCGACCTCCAGGGCTCACGGAGCGTGGACGTGAACGTGCGGGTCACGAGGGACTAGCCCGCCCGCGCCGCCAGCCCTGTCATGCTGAGCGAAGCGAAGCACCTTTCAGAGGAGCCAACCCATGTCAACGCGGCGCACTCCCCGGGTCGGCGCTCGGCTCGATGCTGTTCCAGTACCGATGTATCTTCTCCAGCCGGGCCTTCTCGTCGGCCTTGACACACTCCACGTGCCCGTCGAGGAAGAGGATGTTGACGCCCTTTGAATGTCGGAAGTCGAAGCGGCTGGTCGAGTAATCCCCCGCGCGGCGCAGGCTCTGTCCCACGCCCACGAACACATCCATCCCCGCCGCCTGCACGACGCTGAAGCCCTTCCGCATCTCCGCCTCGTGCTCGGGATCGTCCGGGTCGCGGGCCTCTGGATTGGGCAGCGAGGCATTCACATCGGCCAGAAGCGGCCTGTCCGAAGCGCTGACCCCGACACGCTCCGTCAGGTCAACATAGTTCGCATGCCTATCGAGTGGCAGAGTCGGTGGCTGGGGCATTCGAAAGACGATGTCGGGAGCGAAGTAATCACGCGTCCAACCGCCCTCCACGGGATCGGTCCACTCCCCGTGGATCTCCCGGAACTTCTCCCTCTGGGCAGCCCGAGGATCTCCATTGCAGCGAACCAAGTCCTTTGGGAGGATCCGCCCGTAGAAGTTAATGAAGCGCTCAGTCACTGAACATCGGTAGTAGGTGAGATTGCTGAGGTCATTGGCAAGGCTCGCGCTCCCCACGTGCCATGCTGACGGCAGGAACTCGTCGAACTCGGAGAGGTACACCCTAGTGCCTCGATAGAGATTCCTCATCGTTTCGCGGCAGTACCTGCCGAGCGGGCGCCGCGAGGACCAGGGTAGGATCGTGCACACGAGCACGAGCACGACAAGAAGAGCGGGCAAGACACTGAAGCACAGAGGCCCTACTATCGGTCTTCGCCTCCTGGCATCGGCTTCGCGATCTCCGTGGCTCACCGGTACCCACCTTCTGCTGAGGACCGGGCGCGAATTCGCGGCCCTACCGTGCCACGATATCCAGGTGCACGGCGTAGCCGAGGCGGTGGAGCATGTCCTCGCAATCCTCCCACGGAAGGCCGAAGGCGCGGACGTCGGCCACGCCGAGGCGGCTGACAACGTCTCGCACCACGGGAAGATCGGCCTGCGAGAACTCGGCCTCCATCATCGCGCGCTCCGACCAGCCAACCAACTCGGCCAGGGTGATCCGGTGCCGCAGATACGAGGAGAGCTTACGCGCGACTGTTCGCTTGCCGATGGCCATGCTATCCACCTTCCTCGGATGGCTATGCGGGCCACACACGAATATGGTATGCTCATTGCGGTGGCCTGTCAATCCCGTGCCGCCAAGTGACAGAGGCCCCCAGGTATTGGCCTCTTGCTTCGGGATTCCAGCTCCGAAGGAGCGTACTATGATAGCCCAGGGCAACGCCCTGGGTACTGGCGGGCAAACGTGCGCAGCCCTGAAAGGGCGTACTACGGTCCACCGGCAATAGTACGCCCTTTCAGGGCTGGCCGGGGACCGCGCCGTTCCCCAGGGCGTTGCCCTGGGCTATTATAGTACGCCCCGTTGGGGCTCCCGAACAGCCGAGCCAAGTTTGCGCGGCATGGACTCGCCGCAACAGGAGCAACACGCATGGCCTTGGACCTCAGCCCGGCCCGATGGATCTGGCTGCCCTCGCAGCGGACGCTGGCGAATTCGTTTGTGCTGTTTCGCAAGGACCTGGACCTGCCCGAACGGCCGGTGCGGGCGACGGGGTGGATCGCCGCCGACAGCCGCTATCGCCTGACGGTGAACGGCGAACGCGTGCAGTGGGGGCCGGCGCCCGCCGACCCGCGCTGGCCAGAGGCCGACCCGCTCGACCTCACGGCACTGCTGCGGCCGGGCTACAACGTGCTCGGCGTCGAGGTGCTCTTCTACGGCCACGGCGAAGGCACCTGGCCAATGGGCAAGCCCGGGCTGCTGCTCTGCCTGGATATGGAGTTCGTCGGCGGACGCACGGAGCAGGTGGTCACGGATGATTCGTGGCTCTGCCTGCTCGACCGCGCGCACCGCCCCGGCCAATACCGCCGCTGGTTCCTGCGGGCGCTTCAGGAGGAATTCGATGCGCGGTTCCACCCCTACGGCTGGGACACGCTGGAGTTCAAGCCCAACGTTTCACAGGCGGGACGCCTGTGCCACCAGTGGCGCCCCGCGATGGTGCTGGCGGGCCGGGCGGACAAGCCTTCGATGTGCACGGGCTACGACGACTATCTCGGCGGCAGCGGCATTCCCGCCTCCTCCGACGCCGCGCTCCGCCAGCGGAGCATTCCGCTGATGCGCGAGACCGAGGTGCCCGCCGCCCGCCTCAGCGATTCGGGCATCGTCATCTGGAAGCGCGACCCCGACGACTGGTTCGAGTTCCGCATGCCCGACGCCTTCGAGGCCGTGCCGCAGCCGCTGGCGGTGTCCGTCGGCGAGGGTGTCTGGCACCTGCCGGCGACGCCGCCAAACACGGGCATCTACGCGACGTTCGAGTTCGCCGAGCAGATCGTCGGCTGGCCCCATTTCGCCATCGAGGCGCCCGCGGGCACGGTCGTGGAGCTGATGGCCCAGGAGGCCCACGACCCCGCGAAGACGGCCTGGCTCGACACCCGTTTCTACGCCTGGTCGCGCTTCGTCTGCCGCGAGGGGGTCAACCGCTTCGAGGCGTTCGACTTCGAGTCGCTCCGCTGGCTCCAGCTTCACATTCGCTGCCCGGTGCCGCAGCCCGCGTGCCACAGGCAGGAGCCCGCCCCCGACGACGGCGGCGTGGTGATCCGCGAGGTCGGCGTGCGGCGCCGCACGTTCCCCTGGCCAGAACGACACCCGCTGTCCTTTCTTAAGACAGCGGGTGTCGTCTGCGGCGAGCCGGCGCTCCAGCGTCTCTTCGACGCGAGCGTCAACACGCTGCACAACTGCGCCCAGGAGACGTGCGTGGACGGCATGGGCCGCGAGCGGCAGCAGTACAGCGGCGACGTGGGGCACCAGCTCCACGCCATCCGCTACGCCTTCGGCGAGACGCGCCTCCCCGCCCGCTTCCTCGCGACATTCAGCCAGGGGCTGACGCTCGACGGCTATTTCCTCGACTGTTGGCCCGCCTACGACCGCCTGGCCCGCGTGATGCAGCGGCAGGTGGGCGCGACCGTGTGGGGGCCGCTGCTCGACCACGGCGTGGGCTTCGCCTTCGACTGCTGGAACCACTACTGGGAGACGGGCGACCTTGAGGCGACTCGCGAGCCGTATCCCCGCCTCCTCCGCTTCGCCGAGTATCTGCGGACCATCGTGCGCCGCGAGGACGGGTTGCTGCCCGTCGAGGGCATGGGCGTGCCCGCCGTCTGGATCGATCACGACGCCTACCGCGCGCAGCGGCACAAGCAGTGCGCGTTCAACCTCTACGCGGCGGCGATGCTCCAGCACGCTCTGGCGCCGCTGGCCCGCGAGTTCGGCGACGGGCGGCAGGCGCGGCAGTTCGTGACCTTCGGCAAGAAGCTCCAGGCCGCCGCCGTGCGGAAGTTCTGGAGCCCGGAGCGGGGCCTCTTCGTCGCCAATCTGCCGTGGCTGGCCGACGAGCGCTCGCCACGCCTGTGCGACCGCTCGCTGGCGACGGCCATCCTCTTCGGCCAGTGCCCCGGCAGCGAAACGGGTGCGGGGCTGCGCGCCCTCGCCGACTGCCCGCCCGAGATGGGCCTCTCGTATCCCGCCAACGCCGGCTGGCGCCTCTGGGCGCTGGCCAAGGGCGGACGCACTGACGCCCTGCTCCGCGACCTGCGCGAGCGCTGGGCCACGCTCCCCTCGGTCGTCCGGAACAACACGCTTCAGGAGTCCTGGAAGGCCGAGCCCGACAGCGGCGACCAGTGGAGCCACTGCCCCGTCGCGCCGCTGTACGTGGCGTTCATGAGCCTCGCGGGCATTCGCCCGACGGCCCCCGGCTTCGCCCGTTGCGAGATTCGTCCGCAGCTTGGCGACCTCTCGAGCCTCGAGCTGGCCGCCCACACGCCCCACGGCCCGATTGCCTTCGCGGCGCAGAAGGCCGAGGGTGGCCACGAGCTTCGCCTCGCCGTGCCCGAGGGCGTCAAGGCCGTCTTGCTGGCGGCCGGCCCCACGGGAGCGCTACGGCGCTCGCCCCTTCCATGCGGCGAGAGCCGGCACGTCGTGCGCACGCCACGGGGCTGAGGCGCTGGGGCCGAGGCACTTGACGGCGGCGGGGAAGTGTGGCACCCTGTGGGCGGTCGTGGTCTGGGAACGTCTGCACAGGGGGAACGCCATGCGCGACATCCGAATCGCCGCCGCACAGTTCGAGGCCAGGGACGCCGACAAGGGCTACAATTTCAGCCGCATCGAGGCCCTGGCCCGCCGCGCCGTGGCCGAGAAGGCCGAGATCGTGAGCTTCCACGAGTGCTGCATCACCGGCTACACCTTCCTCCAGGACCTCAGCCGCGAGCAGCTTGAGGCCCTGGCCGAGGAGGTGCCTGCCGGGCCGAGCACCCAGCGCCTCATCGCCCTCAGCAAGGCCCTGGGCGTGCCGCTGCTCGCCGGGCTCGTCGAGAAGGACTCGGGACGCCTGCACAACTGCTACGTGGCCGTGGCCCCCGAGGGCTTCGTGGCCAAGTTCCGCAAGCTTCACGCCTTCATCAGCCCGCACCTGGCCTGTGGCGACCGCTACGTGGTGTTCGACCTGTGCGGCATCCGCTGCGGCATCCTCATCTGCTACGACAACAACCTGGTGGAGAACCCGCGGATCACCGCGATGCTGGGGGCCGAGGTGGTCTTCGCGCCCCACGTGACCTGCGGCGTCGAGAGCCCCATGCCCGGGCGCACGCGGATTGACCGGAAGCTCTGGGACAACCGCGAGCGCGACCCCGTGCCGCTGCGGATGGCCTTCACCGGGCCGTCGGGCCGCGGCTGGCTCCTCCGCTGGCTCCCCACGCGGGCCTACGAAAACGGTGTCTACTACATCTTCACCAACGCCGTCGGGGTGGACGCCGACACGATCAAGACAGGCAACGCGATGGTGATAGACCCGTTTGGGGAGATTGTGGCGGAATCCACGGCCTTGGGCGACGACGTGGTGGTGGGCCTGTGCACGCCGGACAAGCTCGTGCTGTCGAGCGGGCGGCGGTATCTGAAGGCGCGGCGGCCCGACCTCTACGGCAAGCTGGTCGAGCCGTTGCCCGAGGGCCAGAAGCCCGAGGTCCTCCCCGGCTGGCGGCTGCGGAACAAGACCTAGCCACGGTGCCGAGCTATCTGCCCGGTTTCTGCCTATCGGGGTCCGGAGCCAGGCGTGTCGTGATCAAGGACTCGCGGGATATCCCGGAAATGACGTTCCTCGAAATTCAGGAACTTGGCACTTCGCCGCGTGTGCCGGTTCCGGACCTCAATCTGCTCCCAAGCCAGGATGGCGCCCGGGAGTGGCTCGAGCCCACCTTGGGCCAGGGCGACCACGATCGCACGTTCCCCCAACGCCCGCGCGAGATACACCCGGTGCAGCCCGTCCACGACGACGAAGGACGAGGCGTGGCGCTCGATGATGGGTGGCGGAATCAGAACCGGCCCCCCTCTGTCGCTCTCCAGCAGAACGCTCCTGAAGAGGGCTATCGAGCCATGGCGGTACCCGGCGACCAGCTCCTCCACTCGCCTCAGCCGGTAGGTCCGCACCGTCTTGCACAGGGGCATCAGGCGCGCGGGCGGGAACTCGCATTCACGCAGGGAGCGGCATGCCGCGTACTGCGGCACTCGCCGTATCCTCGACTCCGTGGCGTCCCACGAAGCCGCCCGGAGGATCATCCCTCGCCCCATGGCGTCCCTCGTCATTCGAAGTCCGCGCGACTCGCGCGGCCGGCTCAATAGGACTTCGCGGCCGAATCCCTCCAGGTGGCCTCAAACAGCCGGATCAAGGCTCCCGCAAGCCTCGTCTCCCTGTTCCCGCGGTAGAGAGTCGCCGTATAGAGAAACTCACTCTCGCCGATCGTCCAGCCCGTTCTCTCGTAGTCCTTCCGGCCGCCTCTCCGGGTCTCCTTTTCCACGATCATGACCTCCGTTACCTCGCTCATCTCGGAGGGGTCCACGACCAGCCCTCGAACGCGCGGATCGAGCAGGGGGCCGAAAAGCTTCACGTGGCACCCTGATCCCTTGAGGAGGTCGACGTTTCGCCATTTCGCCGCCTCGTCCGGGTCAGGCTCCCGGCAACAGACCCGCACGGTGACACCCCGCTCGGTCGCCCCTTGCAGGAGACCCGAGTACGTCTTCGCCCACGAGACATCGCCAGCAAAGAAGTAGAGCGCCTTGGTCGCGGTCTGGATGCGATGGACCCAGTTCGCGTCAATCTGCATCTTCAGATGGGTCGCCGATTGCTCCGGCGACGGGGGCCGTTGCAGCTCCCGCAGCCGGGCCTCGAGGAAGTCCCTGACCTGGATCTGGAGGTCCAGTTCATCCTCGTACTCGATGCCTCGGAGTCCCCTCAAGTCCGCAGGTGGGCTGTACGGCTTGCGCATCAGGAGCGCCATCGACCGGCCCATGCCAATCGCAATGCCGAGTTCCAGGAAAACGTTCGGGCTCGCGCAGTCGGTGATCTCGAAGAGGGAGAGCGCGGACTGCCGGAGGGCCTCGGTAACCGCATGCAGGACGCTTGTCGGCTGGCTCTCATCCAGCTCCCCCAGAAACCGCGGAACCCAGAGGAACCGCTTCCGTTGACCCTGGCGCTCGTTGACCGCGTTGCAGACGAGTTGAATCGCGGTTCGGAGCCCCTCCGTCTGCCTCGACCGAAACGGGTGCCCTACGAAGATCGGCAACAGATACTCATATTCTGCTGCATCCACTGCCGCCATCCTAGTTCGTCCCTCATTGTCCTGCAGTCGCGACCTTCAGCCACAGTCTCATTCTACCCCGCGCGTCCAGGGTGTCAAGCGCGCATCCCCCGACCTTGACCGTGCCGGGAAGCTCCCAGCCGCATTTCCCAGGCGAGCCGCTTGCGACTACTGCTGGCGCGCACCGTGGCGGGCCATCTAGAAGATGCCGCGGACGGGGGTGGGCATGAAGACGAGCAGGAAGAGCACGGCCGATGCCCAGCCGAGGATCCTGCGGCCGGTCCCCAGCGGCACGCCCTCGATGACCACGGGCGGATGCGCCACCCGCACCAGCGTGACCATCACGACGCACCAGAAGAGCCAGCCCCGCCATTGGCCGCTGAGGGCCACGAGCACGCCGATGAAGAACAACGCCACGTAGCGCTGGCGGCGCCCCACGAGGGCGTAGGCCACGTGGCCGCCGTCGAGCTGCCCGACGGGGATGAGGTTCAGCGAGGTCACGAGCACGCCGATCCAGCCGGCCCAGGCGAAGGGGTGCGAGAGCCAGTCGAGGGCATAGCCCGCCGGCGGCGCGCCCACGAGCAGCCGCGACAGCGCCCAGGTGAGGGCCGAGTCGCCAAAGGTCAACGCCCCACCCTCTTCCCAGTAGCGGACGATTGCGAACTTGCTGTGCAGCAGGCCGTATATGAGGAACGGCAGGGCCACGGCGAGGCCGGCGAGGGGCCCGGCCAGCCCCACGTCCAGCAGCGCCCGCCGGTGCAGCATCGGGCTGCGCATGCGAATGACCGCGCCGAACGTGCCGATCGGCGGAATCGGCGCGGGGAGGAAGAACGGCGGCGTGACCAGCATCCCGTACCGGCGGGCCATGAAGTAGTGCCCGCACTCATGCGACCCAAGGATGAGGAGGATGGCGAGCGAGAACGGCCCGCCCTCGGTGATGAGGGCCTCCATGAGCTCGAGGAACGACATGCTGCCCGGCGCGCCCATCAGGCTGCCCGCGAAGGCCTCGAGGAAGCTGTCGAACCGCCAGGCCGCGCCGGCGACCAGCGTGGTGAGCACGGTCGCCACGAAGAGCAAGGCATGGAGGAGCCAGTTGACCGGCTTGGCCCCCGGGCCGGGCATGGTGTAGGTCAGATAGGTCCTGCCGTCGAGGCGCTCGAAGCAGAAGGCCCCGGGGAGCTGGCGCAGGCCGCGCTCGACCTCGCGGCGGTGCTGCTCGCAATAGGCGCTGGCCCAGCCGTGGAAGATCACGCCGTTGCGGAACTCGATCTCCTGGTGTTCGAGGAACAAGGGTGCGAGGATGCCCTGCATCCGTTCGCGCGCCAGGGGGTCGAGTGGGTACACGGGCGGGCCTCAGGCAATCACGTGGATGGAACGGGCCGGGCCTCGGCGCGTGCCGCGCCCTCGGTGAGCTCGAGGAACACGTCCTCCAGGCTCCCGCTCGCCGATGCGGAGCGGCGGAGGTCCTGCTGGGTGCCCTGGATCACCAGGCGGCCCCGATGAATGATGCCCACGCGGTCGGCCACCTCGTCGGCCACGGAGAGGGTGTGGGTGGACATGAGCACGGCGCAGCCGGCCCCGACGCGCTGGCGGAGCACGGCCTTGACCAGCTTGGCGCTGGCGGGGTCGAGTCCCACCATCGGCTCGTCCACGACCAGCAGCTTCGGGTCGTGGAGCAGGGCGGCCGACAGCACGATCTTCTGGCGCATGCCGTGCGAGTAGTTCTCGGCCAGCTCGTCCGCCCACTCCCCGGCCTCGAAGAGGTCCATCAGGCCGTCCACCGCCTCCACGCACTTTCGCCGGTCGAGGCCGTAGAGCCGGCCGACGAAGAGCAGGAACTCGCGGCCCGAGAGCTTCTCGTAGAGGTACGGCTGGTCGGGCACGTAGCTCAGCAGGCGCTTGGCCGCCACGGGCGCCGCGTGCACGTCGTGGCCGCCCACGAGCACGCGCCCGCCCGACGGCCACAGCAGGCCCGCCACGCACTTCAGCGTGGTCGTCTTCCCCGCTCCGTTGGGGCCGAGGAAGGCGTACAGCTCGCCCGCGCGCACCTCCAGCGAGAGGTCGTTGACCGCCGTCTTGGTGCCGAACCGCTTGGTGAGCCGCTCGATGACCAGCATCCCGCGATTATAGCCGCGGCCCCGAGCGCAGTCAAACAGGCGGAGCGGCGGCCCAGGGGGTCATGCGGCGGGGGTCGCCGCACCAGAGGCGGTTGGCGGCCCAGGCGCACGGCTTCGGCGGGCCGTCGCACTCCAGCTTGATGACGGGGAAGAGGTCGTTCGGCGGCTTCGCGGGCAGGCCCTTGAGGACGAGGTGGTCGGCAGTCTGTGCGAAGTCGAGCCGCTGCCCCGTGGTGAGGAGCGTGGCGCGGACGACCCGCGTCGCCAGGCCGCCGAGGGTGAGGGCGGGCCGCCCGTCCCAGAAGCGGATGACGAGGTAGAGGCTGTTGCCCTTGCGAATCTGGCGGCCGCAGGTGATGAACTCGCAGACCTCGCCCGCCTCGGAGCCGTAGATGCACTCGCCGTGGACCCGCAGCCACTCGCCGATGGCCCGCGCCCGCTCGACGAATTCGGTCGGGAGTTCCCCATCGGGTTCCGGGCCGACGTTCAGCAGCAGATTGCCCCCCTTGCTCGCGGCCTCGACGAGCATGTCGAGCAACAGGTCGGCCGGGCGCCACCGCTCGCCGATCGTGTAGCCCCAGAGGCGCCACGTGCTCACCTGGCACGACTCCCACAAGCGATTCGGGTCGGCTGTGATGTGGTGTTCGGGCGTGCCGAAGTCGCCGAGGAGGCGCGACTCACCCGCGCCCAGGCCGCCATCGGCCGAGGGCGTCGCGTCGGGCGGCGCCACGCCGAGCCGGTTGTTGATCAGGATGCCGGGCTGGAGCGAGCGAATCGTCTTCACCAGCTCGGCGCTCCCCCACTCGCGCTGGTCGTGGGGCCAGGCGCCGTCGAACCAGATCACGTCGGTCCGCCCGTAGTTCGTCAGCAGCTCGCGCACCTGGTTGTGCACATAGGTGCGGAAGGCGTCCCAGCCTTCGGGGTCGTGGGCGGGGCCCTCCCAGTAGGCGGGGATGCGCCAGTCGGCGAGCGAATAGTAGAGGCCCACGCGCAGCCCTGCCGCGCGGAACGCCTCGACGTATTCGCGGACGAAGTCCCGCTTCGGCGCCTGGGCGGCCGACGAGTAGTCGGTGAACGCCGAGTTCCACAGGCAGAAGCCGTCGTGGTGCCGGGTCGTGAGCACCGCATAGCGCATCCCGGCGTCGCGGGCCACGGTGGCCCATTCAGCGGCGTCGAAGTGCGTGGGCTTCCAGCGGCAGGCGGCCTCGGCATATTCACGCTGGTCGAGGTGCTCGCGGAACAGCACCTGCTCACCGCGGCCGTGAACCGCATACGGTCCCCAGTGAATGAACATCCCGAACCGTGCCTCGGGAAACCAGCGCCAGGGGTCAGGCGTCATCCTTGCCATCCTTCCCGTGACGTGCCTGGCACGTCAACACTTCCTCACAATGTCCACTGGCGACGGGGTGGACACGTCGCCGCGTCACCGGCCCAGGCCCCGGACGATCCACTCCTGCGCCTCCTTCCACATGGCCTCGGTGACGCCGTGTCCCGCCTCGGGGAACGGGAGGAAGCGCAGGCGGCTCCGGTCCCCTCCATACAGCGGCTCGATCTCCGCCACGAAGCGGCGCACCGACTCGAGGTCAATGTACTCGTCGCGGCCGCCGTTCGTGAGGAAGAGGGCCTTCGGGGGGATTCGCGCGAGGCGGGGCCGCGGGTCGAGCGACGCGACCAGCTCGCGGAGGCGGGGGCCGTAGGATGCCTTCCGCGCCTCCTGCTCGGGGCCGGGAGGGAGCTTCGTCACGTCCCACCAGAAGTCCACGGCGCCGATGATGCTTGCCACGACGCGCACGCGGGGCTCCCGCCAGGCGAGGACCATGGCCGTGGCGCCCCCCATGGACACCCCCGCCGCGGCGACGCGGGACACATCCATGTCGGGGCGACGCGCGAGCGAGTCAAGGATGACCGGCACATCCCTCGCCGTGCGGGCGATGGAGGTCTGATGGACCCAGATGCTGTACTCCGCGCCGAGCGAGGCGATCTTGTCGCCGTGAAAGACGCCGGCGACGGAGCGTTCGCCGTGGAGATGGGCGTCGAGGGCGAGTGCGAAGACGCCCCGGGCCGCGAGATCGCGGCACCACGCCTCGAGCTCCTCCTTCGCGCACCGGAAGCCGTGGAGGGCGATGGCCACGGGGAACGGCCCGCCCGACGCCGGATGGAAAGCGACCGCCGGCACGGCCTCGTCGGGATCGAAGCCCGGGAGACGGAGTTTCTCGCGGACGAGGCCGCCGGGCAAGTCGTTCCGCTCGAGGACCTGCGCCTCCGGGGGAGCAGGGGCGGCTGCCACGGCAAGGGTGGCCAGCAGGAAGGCCAGAAGAACCATCGTGCCCCACGAGACCTCCAGCATGGCAGTCGTTCCTTCCATCATTGGGTTGCGTCCTCTTGACGTCCTCTTGACCCTTGACCTGCCTGGCACGTCAACGCTTGTCCCTCAGCGGCTTGGGATTCGGGCGAAGCGGAGCCAGGTGGGCTGCCTGGGGCTCTCGGTGCGCTGGTCCCAGAAGATCGCGGCGTACGTGGGCGGGCAAACGCTGGGGGCGGCAAGCTCGTTGATGCGGTCGGTTTCGGTGGCAACCTTCTCGGGGAGGCCCCATGAGCCATTGGCCCAGCGGCGGGCATAGATGGCGTAGAGCGGCTTGCCGTCCCCCTGCTCTTCCAGGACGTAGAAGCAGAAGGCGGCGGCTCCGCTGGCGGTGAGGATGCTGCTGCCGAGCTTGCCCGTGGCGAGGGCCTCCGGCCCTTGCCATTGGTCGCGCTCCAACCGGAGGGCGACGAGGGTCTTCGCGTCCTTCTCGCCCTCGGCGCGGGCGAGGAAGATGTGGTCGGCGCCGAGGACGGCCTCCGATGCCTGGCCGCCCCGAGCCGCCTTCCAGGGCACCTTCTGGGTCGGCCCCCAGGCGTTGCCGTCGTGGGCGGCCCAGCGGCTGCCGTCGAAGGCGATGGCCGCGACCTGACCCTTGAAGGGCACGAGGAGCGGGCCGGCAGCCGGCTCGGCGGGCCAGAGGAGCACCTCCTTCGGCGGGGGCGTGCCGGGCCGCGGCTCGTAGAAGGGGCGCGGGAGGGTCGTCGCCGAGGCGTCCTTGCAGGGCTTCCAGGTCAGCCCGTCGTCGTCGGAGTGCTTGCCGTAGATGCCGCCGAAGCCGTCGCTCCAGGCGGCCCAGATGCGGCCACTGGCGAGCCGCAGGGCGCGGGCGGGGCCGGGGCACTTGTAGCCGTTCTGGTCAATCAGGCTGAAGCGGTCGTAGGTCCAGCCCGTGCCGTCGAAGGCGAGGCGGCGGAAGAAGACGTCGAAGCCCTCGACGTAGGAATCGCAGTTCTGCGTGCCGACGGAGTAGAGGGCGCCGCTGGCGTCGGAGGCCATCGTGGCCCGCCAGTACCAGTCCTGGATGAGGAGGGGCCGCTCGTCGCCCGGCCGCGGGCCGCCCCAGGTGCGGCCGCCGTCGTGGCTGGCGAGGAGGAGCACGCCGCCCGACTCGCCCACGCCGCCCCAGGTGAAGGGCCGAGCCCTGTCCTTCATGCTCGCGCCGACGACAATGGCGAGGCGGGTGTTGTCCCAGGCCACGACGCCGCGGCGGGCGGACTGAAAGTAGGTGGCGCCGTGGCCCCCGAGGTGGCCGTAGCCGCAGGCATACTGGCCGGGGGCCTCGAGCACGGTGACCGGCCCAAGCTTCTCGACGGGGCCGAGCTCGCGCGCGAACTCACGTGTCGCCGCGGGCGGGGGATTCTTGTCCCACACCTTGCGCGCGAAGGGCCGCGGCTCGCCTTCCATCGTGACGAGCGGCAGCTTCGGCTCCTCCCTCGCCCCCTTCGGGAGCAGGCGCAGGTTGTCGAGGAACACGCTCGTCCTGCCCTCGTAGCCGTTGAGGCGGATGTGCATCCAGTGGAGGCGGGAGAGGTCGGCCTCGGCGACGCGGGCCATCTCGGCGAGCGGGAACTCGCAGGTGACGGCCTGCCCCTTCGGAACCTTGAAGACGCCAAGTGCCGTGCGAATGCCGTGGGGGTGCGAGGCGGGCCGGCCCTCGGTCGCGCTCGCGTCGCGCACCCGCACGCCCAGCACCGCAGGGGCGTCGGGCGCGAAGGCGTCGAACCGCAGTCGGTCGAAGGCCGACCAGTCGAGCGGCTTCCTGGCATCCCCCTCCGACCAGATGAGGCAGTGGCGTTGCCAGAGCCAGTCGAGGACGTCGTGGTAGCCGCCGATGGGAGGGTGCCCCGTGATGGCGGGCTGGCGGCTGTAGCGCTCGTGCCAGTCGCCCACATCGTAGCGTAGGGCGTAGCCGCCCTCGGTCGCGTGGGCCTTGACGAGCGTAAGCTTCGGCCAGTCCCTCGACCCCGCCGCGTCGTAGATGGCGTAGCTATCGGCGTTGGGGTCGGGCGGCTCGGCCCGGAAGCCCGGGGCGGGCGACTTCGTGGCGATCGGCTTCCCGGGCTTCCCGAACGCCTTCATCTCCTCGGGCTCGAACCCCCGCAGCCGCACGATGCCCCTCTCGCCGCCCAGAGCAAGCGCCGCAGCGAGGCACACCGGCCAGACCAGCAGCCTGATGCCCACGCAGAAGCTCCTTCCTCGTGCTGATGCTCGTCCTGACGTGCCTGGCGCGTCAGCCCCTTTGCCTCATTCATCCACACCCGCCCTCGAGCCATTATCCTGCGCGGAGTGGGAAAGTCAAACACCCGCTTCATCCTCTTCGCTCAAGGTGTTCAAGATGATCACGCGCGCGCAACGGGGGGTGAGCATCTTGGCGGGGCGGGGTGGCCGGGGGGAGCCGTGCCATAAGCCACAGGGGCGCAAGGACATGTGATACTGCACTGCCCCGGCGCCCGACACCCATGGGCTGCGGCAAGATGATCACGCCTCTCCGGATCCGCCTTGGCGCTTCTTGTGGCCCTCCCCCTTTACTGGCACGTCAAACTAAGCCCTGTGCTCTTGACAGAGCGGTCCCGTCCGCCTACGATTGCGGCGTGAAGGGGGAGAGGGGGCATTCTGCTCTTCTGTCCGGAGGAGACGAGGTGAGCAAGTGGGCTTGTGTCCTGGGCATGCTGGCCGCGCTGGCCACCAGCACGACCGCGGCGCGAGCGGCCGGAGTCGAGCCGGCCTTGGAGCCGGACGGGGAGCTTCTGGCGAGGATCGCCGCCCTGCCGGCGAACACCTGGATGAAGTTGCCGCCGCCGAAGGTGACCGGCGACCTGGACTGGGTGAGTGCCTTCGACTGGAACAGCATGCGGCGGGTCGGGCCGTACGGGCGCGACTACAGCAACAAGATGGCCTGGATGCCCGACCGCAAGCGGGCGATCTACGCCGGCGGCGGCCACAACATCCGGCCCTACAACGACGTCTGGGAGTACGACCTGGCGGCCAACATCTGGGTCTGCCTCTACGGCGCGGACCCGCCGGCGCACGGGAGGCCGCCGGAGTGGATCAAGGAGAACCTGGCGATCGAGGACGGGGTCCTCAAGACCCGGCGCGGCGGCCCGCCCAGGCTGAGCCACACGTTCGACGGCTGGAACTATGATTCGCAGCGGCGGGTGGCCTTCATGCCCGAGTCGCTGCGCGGCGCGGTATTCGTCAACAGCAAGGTTGTGGCGCAGGGACTGGGCATGACCGACGCCGAGCTGGCGGCCCGCTGGAAGCCGGCGCCCTACCTCCTGACCTTCGACCCCTACGGACGCAAGTGGGGCTACATCACGGAGAACGTCCCCCTGTGCGGGCGCGACCCGTCCGCCCGCTATATCGCTCACCTGAAGTCCTATTGGGTGAGCTCCAGTGAACTGGCCCTCTACGATCCGGACGCGCGAACGAAGAAGAAGCTCTCGAAGAAGGACGGCGGGGGCGGCTATGCCTCGTCAACCGCCTACGACCCCGACACCCGGAGCGTCGTGGTCATCGTGCCGCCGGGCAAGGAGGGCACGGCCCCGACGTGGGTCTACTCCTTCGACACGGAAACCTGGCGGCTGGCCCAGCCCAAGGCGCCGACCGGCGGGCGGTCCAGCTCGTGCTACTTCGACTACGACAGCGCGGCCAAGTGCTGTGTGCTGTTCACCACCAACGTGAAGCCCCACATGTGGCTCTATGAAGTGACGGCCAACGAATGGACGCCGGTCGAGACCCAAGGCCCGCAGCCGTCCACGGGATACATGATCGGCTACTACGATCCGGCGCGGGACGTGGTTGTGCACTACAGCAACGGGGATGTCTGGGTCTGCCGCGCCAAGAAGGTCAGGAAGTAGGTGTGGCCCCCCACCCCTCACAGCCTCCACGGCTCGCGCATGGCGCGGGAGAGGCGGCGGTTGGCCTCGTCGTCGCCGAGGAATTGCTCCTTGTCGGGGTTCCAGCGGAGCCGACGCTTGAGGCGAAGGGCGATGTCGGCCAGGAGGCAGAGGGTGGTGGAGCGGTGGGCGACTTCGGCAGGGGCAACGGTCTCGCGGCGGCTCCGGACGCAGTCGAGGAAGTTGCCCGAGTGGTCGCGGGACTCGCAGAGGCGGATGTCGTTGGGCTTGAACTGCACCTTGAGCAGCGATTCGGGCTGGCCGAGGTACGACGCGGCGTTGCCCTGGGCCATGGCCCAGCCCTCCGTGCCCTCGAAGCGGGCGCCGACCTCGGGCGAGTTCACGTTGTCGTGCGTGCTCGTGAAGATGAGCTTCACGCCGTTCGCATAGCGGAATGTCACGTTCCAGTCAATCGCCGTGTCGTTGTAGCCGTCGGTGGGGAAGGTGCCTGTGCCCTCGATCTCGAGGGGGCCGGTGCGGTCGGTGCCGTTGCCCCACTGGGCGATGTCGAGGGGGTGGACGCCGCAGCCGGAGATCCAGCCGGCCGTGTAGTCGGAGCGGAACTGCCAGCCGCCGCCGCCGACGCTCTGGCCCATGAAGGGCGACCAGGGGGCGGGGCCGAGCCACAGCTCGTGGTCGAGCTGAGGCGGCACAGGCACAGGCTTGCGGATGCCGCACTGGTGCCCGCCGCGCTCGCAGACGCGGATGGTGTGGACCTTGCCGATGTAGCCGTTGAGGGCCAGCTCGCAGACGTGGCGGAAGCCGAAGTAGGAGCGCTGGTGGGTGCCGTGCTGGAAGACGCGGCCGTAGCGACGGGCCGTGTCCGCAAGGGCTCGCCCCTCCTGAATGGTCACGGAGAGAGGCTTCTCGCAATAGACGTCCTTGCCGTTCTTGAAGGCGGCGATGGACAGGAGCACGTGCCAGTGGTCGGGGCTGGCGATGGTCACGGCGTCAATGTCGTCGCGGGTCACAACGTCGCGGAAGTCGGTCGTGGGGTAGGGCTTGCTGGGGAGGGCCTGGCTCATCCGCTCGGCCCGGTCGCGCCAGGTATCGCACACGGCGATGGCCTCCGAGACGTTCGGCCGCACGAAGGAGCGGAGGATGCCGCTGCCGCGTCCGCCGAGGCCGATGAAGCCCATGCCGATGCGGTCGTTGGCCCCGAAGGCGGACGCCTTGAGGATGAGCGGCGCGGCGGGGGCCGCCAGCGTGCCCCGCAGAAAGCCACGGCGCGAAAGCCGTACGCGCGTCATGGGTAATCTCCTCTGCCAGAGCCAGGCGAAGAACAAGAGCTTCAACCGCGGATTACGCGGATGGCCGCGGATGGGAAGAGCCGGGGTCCGGCGCTTCCCGCACAATTCGCTTCCAGTCGAGCTTGGCGCGCTTGAAGTTGAGGAGGAGCGCCACGTTCAGATTCGTGATGGACAGATAGCCGATCATCTGAGCCATGTGGGTCTCGTGGAAGGCGAGGGCGACCTTCGTGTCCACGATCACAAGGTCGTCAACGATCATGTCCGGGATCAACGTCCCTACCAACTCGCCTCTGTAGTACACGGGAAACTGCTTCTGCTGGTCTACCCTGTGTCCACGGCAGCGGAGCTCAACAGAGAGGGCGTTCTCATAGACCTTCTCATCGAGGCCCGGCTTTAGCTCGTTGAGGACCATCATCGCCGAGCCAATGATCTCCTCGGTCAGCTTCTCGTGCAGCAGCGCTTGGTTCACTGCTGTCTCCTGAGAGGAAGGCTCGACCCTTCGGCCGCCTCTGTCCTATCCGCGCCCATCCGCGTAATCCGCGGTTGAATCTCCTCTGCTCGCGGCTCACCGCTGAACGCGGCTCACAGCCCCCTGGAGTGCCCGGGAGTAGAGCTGCTCGAACTCGAAGGCGCTGCGGAGGAGGCCAGTGGGGGTGTCGTAGTCGAAGGGTTCAAGGAGGACGAGGTGTTGGCCCTCCGGATCACGGGGCGCGAGGAGGAGGGTGGAGGGGAAGCGGCGAACGCCATATGCCTTGAGGAAGGCGGCATGCTCGGGGCGATCGGCGTCGAGGCGGACCTCGAGCAAGTCCGACCCTGTGAGCTTCGAGATGGCGGGCGTGGCGCCGAGCAGGGCCTCGAAGCGCCGGCTGGTGAGGGACGACGTGGCGAGGACGTGGCAGAGGACCATGCGGCCGCCCTCCTTCGCCTGCTGGAAGGCGGCCTTGAGGTCGGCGTTCTGCTCGCGCACCTGGTAGGGGACGGGCTTCGGGGCGCCGTCGAGGGCGAGGAGCAGGCGCGGCCGAAAGGCGGGGTCCACGGGGTAGTCCGAGGCGGTCATCCGCACGTCGTGCCTGCCCATCTTCCAGTCGTCGCCGACAGGCTCGATGGCGATGCCGTGGTTGGGCCAGGAGCCGTCGAGCCATTTCGCTGCGGCGGCGGTGAGGTCGAGGGCGAGCCAGCCCGGCTTCTCGATGGATAGTGTGCCGAGTGGCTCGGGCTGCCGGTCGCTGGGGCCGGCGTAGAGGGGCTGCTCCCAGTTCTCGGTGTCGCCGACAGGATAGAGCTTGCGGCCGCCGAGGGGCTTCAGCTCGTTGGTGCCGTTGAGGCCGCCCACGACGCCCACGACGCCCTCGCTCCAGCGCTTCTTGAGGGCGATGACGCGATAGCGGAGGTCGGCCTTGCGGTCGAGCTCCTCCACGTTGAGCATCAGGAGAGCTTTCGCGAGCTTCGCGTCGCGGGGCAGCATCGAGAGGTCGAAGGCGATGAGGGTTCGGCGCCCCTCGCCGCCGAGGTGGAGCTGGTAGCGCATGTCGGTGCCGTAGGAGAGGTCGGTTCCGCTGTTGGTGCACGAGCCGCCGAAGCCCTTCTCGGGCCGGCCGTCGCCGAAGTAGACGTCGCGTGCGCCATCGTAGGCCGCGATGCCGAGCTGGGGCAGGGGCGCGCCCTGCCACAGCTCGACCACCGTGGCCTGCGGATGCCGCCTGCGAAGCTCGGCCGTGGCGGGCAGCTCGGCCACGGGCTTGCCGAAATCGGGGTTCTCGAAGGTGAACGGCATCCGCTTCACGAACGTGCCCACGGTCGGGCCGGCGTCGAGCGAGATGACCACGTGAGAGGGGCCGGGGCGATGGAACCTGGTGAGGAGCGAACTGCTCCTCTTGGTGCCCCCTCAGTAGTCGCGGAAGACGACGGGTGTGATATGTGGCTTCTCGCCATCGCCCGGTGTCTCGATCCAGCCGCGGATGCCTCGGACGCCGCCCGAGACCCAGCACTGGCTCTGGGCGAAGACGACCGGCGGCGACGACCCGGCGAAGAAGGGCACCGCGCCGTCCAGCTCGATCTTCGCCCCCGGGCGCAGCGTGGCCCCGACGCCGTTCTCGTAGACGTTGTGGCGGCCATTGTGTGTGACGACGAAGTTCTCGTTGCGTAGCGCGAACTCGTTGCCGCCGACGCGGAAGACGGGGGCCTCGCTCTTCAGCGTGCCCCAGGGCACCGTGCCGTCGGAGCACGACAGCCTGGTCTGCCACGAGCCGTCCTTCGCCGCGACAGTGACCTGGAGGAAGGAGCTGACGACGGCGAGGGTGTAGTCGAACGTGGGGTCGGGCACGTCGAGCTTGCGCTCCGTCACCAGGCCCTTGCCCCAGGCGGTGATGTGGAAGGTCACGAGGGGCTGGCCCTTCGCCTCCTTGGTTGGGCTGGGCTTGTCGAGGACGAAGCGTTCCCCGGGCTCCGTGATGTCGCGGTTCGCGTTCAGGTCAACGTAAAGCGTGTCCACGCCGGCGCCGAGGCCCTTCGATTCGTCGGCCACGAGGGCGATGACCGTCTTTCCCTCGGGGCCGAAAGCGAGGAAGCGATAGGCCGGCTTCAGCGAGCCGTACCTCGGCTCCTTCAGCCTGCGGTCAATCGCCGCGTGGTCGAAGGTCGGCTTCGGCTCGGGGCAGGGCATCTCAACCGCTGCCGCAAGCCGCCACGTCGCGACCAGGATGAGCGGCCCCAGCATTCTGCTCACGGGTGGCTCCTTGAACCTTCGGTGAAGGGACTCACCGCGACCACTCGAGCGAGGGCGTGCGCCCGGACTCCACGCAATCCGCCAGGTAGAGGTTGATCAGCTTTTGGTAGGGGATGCCGGTCTGCACGGCGAGCTTCTTGAAGTAGTCAATCACGTCTGTGCCCATTCGGATGGTCACCTGCCGGGTGAGCCGCTTGGCAAAGCGGTTGGGCCTGCTCTTCATCTTGGAGAGGTCGTACTCCCGCTTCATTGTGCACCTCCTGGGTAATGAGTGCTCTCCCTCATGGTCGCCTTCCGGGCGGAGATGATCCGGATGAGCGATGATCTCTCCCGGTAAGCGCAACTGACCATCAAGAGCCGGAGCCGGCGACTGTGGCCAAGAATGAGGAACCGCTCCTCAGTGGCGGAATGCTCTTCGTCGTAGAACTCGACTGCGTTGGGATCCAGGAAGACCGTCCGCGCCTCCTCAAAGGAGACGGCGTGCTTGCTTCGGTTTGCTCTCTCCTTCCACGGATCCCACTCAAAGGTCAGGTCGTCTGCCATGAAAGTATACCTACAGTGTATGTACAAATCAAGGGCCGCGGCGGTAGAGGACGGGGCGGTCCATCGGCTCGGTGAGAAGCGGCTCGCCGGCCGCCGGCCTGTCGCCGATCATGTGCCACTTGTCGGGGGCGACGCCGCGGCCGGCGAAATAGTCGTCGGAGCCCTCGCCCGCAAGGCGCGGGCTGTCCACGGCATTGGCGATGAGGAAGTTCGGCGTGCGTTCCACGCGGAAGAGCGCGGTGCCCTCGAAGGCGGCGGCGTTGCCGCCGTAGCCGAAGATGCGCACGTGGTCGGAATCGCGGATCCACACGATGGGGCAGTTGCCCTCGCCCTTGACGCCGTAGAGCGAGGCGTGCTGCGCGCGGCGGATCTCCATGTTTGCCTCGCCCCGGGCGTGCTCGGGGTTGCACTGGTAGATCGCCAGCGGCTCGGAGGTGCCCTCGACCAGAAGATGCCGGTACCCAGCCGCCTGGTGGGTGTAGCTCTCGCCGTAGAAGTTGTACCAGCGCCCGCCGCCGTGGCCGCGGATCGCCACGAGGGGCACGCCGAGCGCCTGCGGCTCCTGGCCCTGGGGCGGGCGGGCGAACCCGCCGAGCGGCCGCCGCAGGAACTCCACCGCGCGGCACACCGACTGCCTTCCCGCCCGCCATTCGAGGGCGTAGGCGCCGGGGACGTGATAGGGCGTGAGGATGCCGCAGAAGGCCAGGATCGTCTCCGCATCGGCGTCGTCCGCCGCCCGCACAAGGGGGCATGGGTGGGCGGGGTCCGCGAAGTCGCCCTCGGGACCGCGGGCGAGGAGGATCGAGAGGTGCTGGCCGACGCCGATGAGCTTCGTCGCGGGCCGCAGCACGAGGGAGCGGGTGACCCGGTAATAGCCCTTGGGCAGGAACACGAGGTCGTGCTCGGCGATGGCGCGCTGGAGGGCCGCCGTGTCGTCGGCCTGGCCGTCTCCCTTCGCGTTGTACGGCGCGGCCTTGACGTTGGCGACGCCCTTCTCCTGGAAGTGCGGGAACTCAATCGGCCACAGATGCCGCGACTGGAGGTCGGCGGGCGGTGCGTCCCCAGGCACGACGGACAGCACATCCGCTGTCTGTCGGATGCCGTCGAGGTAGATGGGGGCCTGATACTGGAGCTTCTTCCACAGCGGCGGGGCGATGCCGTGGGCGTACTCGCGGACGCGTGTCCAGCCGGTCGGGTTGCCGGGCAGCTTCGAGCCGTCGGGATTGGCGGCGATGCGGGCCGCGCCCTGGACGTAGACGTTGTTCAGGTAGACGCTCCGCTCGGAGCTGAGGACGACGGTGTCGGGGCTTTCGCAGACGATCTCGCTGTCCACGAGGCACACCTGGCCATTGTGGACCGCCCAGGTGGGGGCCGTGGCGCGGACGAGCGGGCCTTCCGCGCGCGAGACGATCTTCACGCCGACGGCCGCGAGGGCCTGGCGGCCGGCGTAGAGGATGGCGGCATCGGTCTGGCCGATGAGCGTGACGCCGCACACGGTGGGCGCCGGCTGGGTCTCGCGCAGGTCGAGGCCGATGCGGCCGCCGAGGACAGTCACGTTCGCGTGGCTGCCGCCCGAGCCGGCGCCGCCCTCGAGGCCAGTGAGGCCGTGCGTCGCGTCAATCGTGCAGTCCTGCACGCCCGAGCCCTGCGCGGCCCGATGGCGGATGGCCACCGCGCCCGGGTTGCCTTCGCCGATGGACACGTCAATGTTCACGAGCATCTGGTTCATCGAGATGTTGGGCTGGGGCTTCGTCGGGCCGTCTTCCATCGAGCGCGCCCAGAAGTGGATCACATACTTCGGCCTTGCCGGGTCGCCGAAACGGGGCGAGCGGGGCGCGAGGACGATCTTCGGGCGGGCGCCCTCGCGCGAGCCGACCAGCAGGCACGGGTGCATCCGCCCACCCACGACCATGCGATTCGAGCGCTGGTAGAGGTCCTGGATGCAGGAGAGCGTGTCGGAGACCAGATAGGTGCCTGGCGGGAAGAAGCAGACCATCTGGGCGTCCCGCGCCAGGACGATGGCACGCTGGAGGGCGGCCGTGGAATCCGTCCTGCCCGTCGCGTCGGCGCCGAAGGGCGCCGCCGTCACGTCCACCAGGCCCATCGCGGCGAGCGCCCGGTTGCTCAGCTCGGCCGGCACGGCCAGGCTGATGCCGTCGGCGAACGGCTCGCGAACCGTCGGGCGGGTGTAGGGGGCGAGTTCCTGCGTGAACGGCGTGCCGCACAACACCAAGTGCGCCGCCAGCGAGAACACAGCAAGCATTCCGGGGCCTCCGAGGCGTGGACATTCGATCGCCCTTATAGTATCATCGCGGCACATGCGAGGCAACAACCCGTGGCGGCAAGGAGGCGCGTGATGAGGCGAGCCGTGGTCCTGTCCTGTGCCCTGCTACTCGTCGGCCTCTGCGTTCAGGCGCACGCGGGGCAACCCGCCCGCGGCGCGGTGACGGCGGCCATCGTCGAGAAGGGGCCGGCGATTGACGGCACGCTCAAGTCGCCGCTGTGGCAGCAATGCCCGCCGCTGGAGCTGGGCGAGTGCACGACGGAGAAGCCAGGGCCGTTCAAGACCTCGGCACGCCTGCTCCTCGACGCCACGCACCTCTATGTGGCCTTCGAGTGCGCCGAAAGCGACACCGTGGGCCTCAAGCAGGACTGCACGATCCGCGATGGGGCCGTGTGGGAGGACGACTGCGTCGAGGTGTTCGTCACGGGCGATATCCGCGAGGGCTACTTCCACTTCGCCGTCAACCCCCGCGGGGCGCTGATGGACGCCCGCACGCGGGGCAACAATCGCGACGACGCGGCGTGGAACAGCTCGGCCGTCGCCAAGGCCGCCGTCGAGGAAGGCAAGGGCTGGACCGTCACAATGTCCGTGCCCCTCAAGGAGCTGGGCGCATTCGTCGGCGACAACCAGACCTGGGTGCTGAACCTCAACCGCACGCGGCCCGCCCGCGGCGGACAGGGCATCGGCGAGTGGTCGTGGGCCGTGATGGGCTCGAACGACTACCACCAGGTGCGCGACTTCGGCCAGGTGAAGGGCGTGAAGATCGTCCGCCGCGGCGACGGCGTGACCCGCGAGGCCGCCGCCCCCCCTCCCCCGCCCACGTACGACCGCGGCGAGGAGGCCGGCGGCGTCACCATCTACCGCAAGCTCGATGAGCTGACGATGCGCGACACCGGTGAGGGCACGGCCCACGGGATTGACCTGCTGGTCCGCAACTCCGACGGCCTGAAGGTCGCCTTCCTCGCCCGCGGCACCGGCGGTGTCAAGACCGCGCAGTTCAACATGTATGATGAGCGGTCGAACGACAACACGACCTCCGACGCCTATCGCCTCGTGGACGAGCAGTGGCGGCCCATCCTCTACCGCATTGACCGTTTCTTCTACAACGACGGCATGAACCGCCTGGTCGCGCGCAACACCGTGTTCCGCAACCTCCGCTTCCACGGGAACAAGACGCCCGACGGCAAGGGCGTGCTCGAGCTTCGCAGCTTCGTCCTCTACCGCGGCGAGGACACCACGCCGCCCGCCGCGCCGACCGACCTGACGGCCAAGGCTGATGGCAAGGTGTACCTATCCTGGAAGCCTGCCACCGACAACGTCGGCGTCGCATGCTACGTCATTTCTCGTGCCGGCGCCGCTTGGGCCAAGATCGGGGAGAGGCCCTTGACCGAGTGTGTGATGGGCGATGTCCCGCCGGGACCCGGCAGGTACCGCTACCGCGTCCTGGCGGCCGACCTCCAACATAACCTGAGCCCCTGGTCCGAGGAGCTGGCCGTCAGCATCGACGAAGTAATCCAGATCGAGCTCCCGGAGCCGTCCGCCTACGAACGCGACCGGCCTGGTTACGCCGGCCGCGTCCGAGCCATTCACGCGGCGGGCAAGGGCAAGGTCGTGGCGGGACGCGGCCTGTGCTTCGGCGATTCGCTGACCGGGGCGACCAACTACCGCCGCTACGTGGAATCGGCCCTCGGCGTCTACGACGTCTGGGCGCGCGGCTATCCCGCGATGCGCACCGACTTCGGCCGCAAGCGGATCGAGCAGGAGCTGGCCGAGGTGAACCCCGAGTTCTGCCTCATCCTCTACGGCACCAACAACTCGAAGGCCCCGAACGCCATCCCGCCCGCGATGGAAGACCTGTTGGCCATCGCCGCAAGCTGCGAGAAGCGCGGCACCGTGCCCGTCATCGGCACCATTCCGCCGAGGGGCTTCAAGGACCCGAAGTCGGAGCCCGAGGCCCGCTGCAACGAGGCCCTGATCAAGACCTGCCGCGAGGCCAGGGTGCCCATCGCCTACATCTTCGAGGAGTTCCTGAAGTTCGAGAAGGCGGGCGACCGCCGCACGCTCCTGGCCGACGATGGCGTCCACTACATCGGCGGCGGCTGGGAGGCCACCTCGCGTGCCTGGGCCGCGGCGATGGCCCAGGTGCGGTTCGCCCTCCTCGACCGGCCGGAATGACGAGGCCGGCCGAGCGGCGTCCGCGGAAAGGCAGAAGGGATGAAGAAGACCGCCTGCGTGGCGTGTGCGCTGGCGCTCTGGGCCGAGGCGGCACTTGCAGCGGGGCTCGAGGTCGCCGAGGCAGGGGCCGCGCCGGACCTGAAGGTGACGGTCACCTCGCCGGGCCGCTACCGGGCCGCCGTCTGGCAGGCGTCGGGCGGCGGGATCATGGAGTTCTACGACCTCGCGAGCGACCCTGAGGCCAAGCTCAACCTCGCGGGCTGGGACCGCGGGCTGTTCGAGATCGGCTGGCACGGCGCGAGCCGGCCCGATCCCGACCCGGCTCTGGGCGACTATGGGAAGGCACCCAGCGGCAGCTACGGCTGTCGCGACTGGCCGTCAATTGGCCACAAGGAGCTGAAGGCCCAGGGCGAGCTCGAGGTGGTCGAGAGAAGCCCCGCACGGGTCCGCATCCGCGCGAAGTCGCTGTTCACCTTCTGGTCGCGCTTTGTTGACAGGAACATGCCCGTCACCGCGACGTACACCTTCTACCCCGCGGGCCAGATCGCGATTCAGGTCCGGGTCCAGAAGGCCGAGCGGGAGTTCAAGTGGAGCGGCGAGTATGGCCCACACCTCTTCCTGCCCGCTCCCAAGGACAAGCCCGAGGCGAATCCCCGCTACGTCTTCAGCACGCCCAAGGTGCCCCGGATCAAGGACTCCAGCTTCTCGCCCTCCGAGGAGCTGGTTCTGGCCACGAGCGAGAAGGTGAAGGCGGCGTTCCTGCTCACGATCCCCGCCGAGGAGCATGCCCTGTTCGACCGCCACATGCGCCACGACGGGCGATCGGTCGGCTGGGACCGCTGCGGCTATGGGAGCGGCGGGGTGATGATGAAGCCGGGCTACGATTCCACGTGGGCCTGCATGGTCCAGGTGCTGCCGCAGATCAACGCGCCCAAGGACGCTCTCCCCTACGCGATGCAGTACCGCACGCCGGCGAAGGTCACGGGCGCCGAACTGGTCCGCGACGACCCAGGCGACCTCAACCGTGACGGCTTCAACGAGTCGGAGGGCTGCCACGTGCTCAAAGGCCCCGGGCCGCTGTCGTTCGGCTACGAACGCGGCGCGGGGGCGGGGTTCGCGCCGGCCTTCAGGGTGCTCGGCTGGAAGGGCGAGGCGCCCAAGGCGGCCAGGGTGAACGGCAAGGAGGTACAGGTTGCTGCCAGCGTCGTGGGCGGGACGCTCGTCCTCCAGGTCCTGGGAGCAGTGGAAGGTCAGGCTGTGACGATCGAGATCGGGAAGTAGTCGGAGTCGGGCGCGCGGCGCGTCCGGCGGGCAAGGAGGCGGCCATGCGAAGCACTGTTGGTCTGAGCTGGCCGTTCGGCGCAGGTGTGGCGCTGGCGGCCCTCCTCGCCGTCAGAGGGGCTGCCGGTGCGGCATCAGGCGAGGCGACGGCCGCGGGGGCGGACTGGCCGCAGTTTCGGGGCCCGAACCGCGACGGTGTCTCGACGGAGCAGGGCTGGCTTGAGAAGTGGCCCGAGAGTGGCCCCACGGTGGTCTGGAGGGCCAATGTGGGCACGGGGTACTCGGGGGTCGCCATTTCTGGGGGCCAGCTTTTCACGATGGGGCACACGAAGCAGAGCGCGGCCGATGGCAGCAAGGAGGACTTCGACCAAGTCTGGTGCCTTGACGCCGCCACTGGGGCGATAGTCTGGAAGCACACGTACCGTTGCCCGGTGGCGTCATACTACGGTCCCTTCACCACACCCGCAGTTGACGCTGGGCTGGTTATCTCGCTGAGCCAGTTCGGCCACCTGCATTGCCTCGAACGGTCCTCGGGGAAGGTGGTGTGGGCCAAGAACGTGGTGGCCGATCTGCATGGAAAGAAGCCGTACTACGGATACGCCTGCTCGCCGCTCGTCGTGGGCGATCTGGTCGTGGTCGAAGCCGGCGGCCCCGAGGCATCGTTGGTGGCGCTGCATAAGCGGACCGGCCAGGTTGCCTGGCGATATGGCAAGGGCGAAGCGGGGTACTCCACCCCCACGAGCTGTATGCTGGATGGCAAGGCGTGTGTCGTAGCTCTGACGCCCGCCGCGGTTTCCTGCGTGGACGCCGCGACCGGGCAGGAGATCTGGCGGCACCCCTGGAACGCATCGCCCCAGTCGTCGGCAACCGCGCCTCTCGCGCACGGCGAGCACGTCTTCGTCAGCGCGTCAGAGTCGAAGCAGACCGGGCTTCTGCTGCGAGTCGCCCGCGGGACCACGAGCGTCGTCTGGCAGAACCGGAACATGATGAACTACTTCAACGCCTCTGTGGTTCACCAGGGCTACGTGTACGGGATCCACAGCCTGGACCACATCCCGAAGAACTCCTTGCTGCGGTGCGTCAACCTTCTGACCGCCGAGGTGAAGTGGGAGAAGGACGGCGTTGGTCTCGGGGGGCTCATTCTCGCCGGCGGCAGGCTTCTTGTGCTGACCGACAAGGGCGAGTTCGTCGTAGCGGAGGCGGCCCCCGAGGCGTACAAGGAGATTGGCCGCGCCAAGGTCCTCGACGGGAACTGCTGGAACGCTCCCGTGCTTTGTAGAGGTAAGATCTACTGCCGGAACCACCGCGGCGACATCGTCTGCCTCGTGCTCCGCTGACCGTGATCCTTCACTCCGCAGTAACGTGAAGGTGAACGGCGAGGACACGCTTGCGGCGTCGGGGGTCGTCGAGGGCGACCTCCTTGTGCAGGTCCTCGCGACTCTTCAGGGGGAGAGGGTTACGATCGGGGTCGGCCGATGATGCATGACATTTCGCGGGTTCTCCTGGTCGTCCTGGCTCTCGGATCCAGCCTTCGGGCGGAGATGGCGACGCGGCGGTGGGGCACGCCGCCGCGGACGCCGCCCGGCAAGGCCGAGCGGCCCCTGGCCAGACCGCCCTCGGCCTCCGTGCCCGAGGCCAAGGCCGCGCCCGAGATTGACGGGAAGCTCGACGACGCGGCGTGGGCCAGAGCGGCCGCCGCCCGCATCACGCGCACCCTCGACGGCGCGGGGCCGGCCCCGCAGGCGACCGAGATCAGGCTTCTGCGCGACGCGGCGACCCTCTACGTCGGCATCCGCTGCGTCGAGCCGCTCGCCGACAAGCTCAAGGCCCAACGCCGCAACCCCGACGACGATCTGTGGCAGGACGATTCGGTCGAGGTCTTCCTGGGCGTCGCCGACGCCTACTACCACTTCGGCGTCAACGCCGCGGGCAGCACCTACGACGCGCGGGCGAAGGACCGCGGCTGGAACTCCGGCTTCCGGGCCGCCGCGGCCACCGGCAAGGGCGAATGGACCGCCGAGCTGGCCATTCCGCTCGACAAGCTCAGCGGCGGCAAGCCCCCGAAGAGCTGGAGCGCCAACTTCAACCGCAACCGCTACACGGCCGGCCGCTGGGAGGAGAGCGCCTGGTCGCCAACCTTCAGCGGCGACAGCCACGTGCCCGCGCGCTTTGGCCAGCTCCTCTTCCGCGACCCGCCTGGGGGCGGAACGTCCCCGTCCCGCGAGGAACCCGCGCAACCCTCCGCCGGCATCGAAATCCTTTCGACGCCAGCCGGCGAGGGCGTCGTCCGGTTCGACCTCTCCGAGCTGCCGAAGAGCGCGCGGGTCTACCGCGCCGACCTGCTCCTCTACCGCACGGCCGTCGTCAGCGGCGCCAGCGCCGAAGCGCTCGTGGACATCGGAGTCTATGCCCTCTCCGACGAGGTCGCCGCCGGCGAGACGCCCAGGGTCAGCGGCAAGCCGCTAACCCTGCGCGAGCCGCTCCTGGACCGCCTCGACGCGACCGACGCCGTGCGTGCGGCGTGCCGCGTGCCCGGCGCCCAGGCCGCTTTCTTCGTGAGGAGCTGCCCTCTTTGGCAGGCGGAAGCCACCTGTCTCGAAGTGGCCTACGAGGGCGAGGCGAAGGAGGTGCCGCCGCCCGCCACCCAGGTCAAGGCCCTCCACCACGCCGGGCAGACCTTTCTGACGTGGAACGAGGTCGAGCCCCTCATCGCCGCCGACAAGACGACCTGGGGCGAGATCAAGGCGAAGCTCGCCGAAGCGAAGGGCGCCTGTTCCTATCGCATCTACGCACACGCCAGGCCCATCACGGCGAAGAGCCTGCCCGACGCGACGCTCCTCGCCGAGGTCGGGCCGCTCTCCGCCTACAACGTCAATGCCAGGAACAAGGAGTACCTCATCGGTCAGGCGATGCTCCAGTCCGACGAGATGGGCGAGCTGGCCCGCGACTACAACGGCTATATGCATACCTGGACGATGGACAGCCCGCGGATGGACCGCTTCCCCGTGCCGCGGTTTGTGATTGATGAGAAGGCAGGGCCGCTGCCCGTTGGCTCAGGGCTCTACGTCCACAACCCACAGAAGGCGGGCAGGACGCACTATGCCGTCGTGTCCGCCCGCGATGGCGTCGAGAACACGCGCGACCTCTCCTCCGTCGAGGTCGAGGAGACGGTCGGCGTCGGCGAACCGGTGTGCCAGGGCGACGGCCTCCACGGCCCGTTCTTCGACTATCCCGGCACGCGGAAGGCCTACGTCCATTGGTGCGCGCCGCCGCTGGCGCCGAGGCCGAACATGGCCTTCAACTGGTCGGTCCTCCTGCCGCAGCAGATCCAGGGCAAGGCGCCGGCCGAGCTGTACTTCCATCCCGAGGGCTACTCCTACGCGCAGCCGGGCAAGAAGATGCTCCGCGACAGCGTCCAGATCGCCCCGCACGACTATCCCGCCAGCAACTGGTACGGCCTCAACGACTCGTGGGGCACCCTGCGCTCCTACCGCAAAGGCGTCGTACGGAACCACACGCAGAAGCGCATCCTCGCGTTCCTCGACTGGGCGACGGAGGCGCTGGCGATCGACCCGAACCGGATCCTGGCCGTCGGGGCCGACGGCGCGGCGGCCCTCGCGCTCAGCTTCCCCGGCCGCTTCGCCTGCGTGCTGGTCACCGGCTTCGACCGTCAGGGTGTGCTCGAGCCGAAGGCGGCCGACAAGTTCGCCGCCGCCTGGGGCGTGCGCTCGCCCGACATCAGGGACGACCAGGGCCGCGCCCAGTGGGCCTGGGCCAACCTCGACGAGCTGGTGACGCCCGGCGCGGACCTGCCGCTCTTCGTCTGCCGCGGCCCGAGCTGGGGCGGCGACAAGGGTTGGGGCAAGGGCTGGGGGCGCTTCTACCGCGCTATGCTCAAGGCGGGCCAGCCCCTCGTCGCCCACTGGGCCTGGGGCGGACAGCTCCAGAAGCCCGACTGGTATGCCGGCCTCTGGCGCGGCATCGAGCTTCGCCGCGACGCGCCCGTGCCCGCCTTCGCCAACTGCTCACTCGACCGGGAGGGCGAGGGCGGCGGCAACACGAACATGAGCTTCTCGTGGAAGGACATCGCCGAGACCGCCGAAGGCTTCGAGGTCACGGTCCTGTCGCGCGAGTGCACCTTCGACCTCACGCCGCGGCGGCTCCAGAAGCTCAAGCTGAAGCCGGGCGAGAAGCTCCGCTGGGAGGCCGTGCCGCTTCCCGGCCGCGGCGGCGCGAAGGCTGACGCGCAAGGCGGCGAAGTTGCCGCCGACGCCGACGGCTTCGTGACCCTCAAGGGCCTGACCATCCCGCGCGAGTGCCCCGGGCTGAAAGTCGCGATCACGCGAGCGAGGTGACAAAGCGATGAAGCGTATTCCCCTCTTGCTGATGCTTCTGTGCGGCGTCGCCGGCGCCGACGTGGTGGTCCAGCGATGGGGTGTTGCGGGGCACGTGCAGCACCCCGGCACGCTCCAATTCAAGAGCGAAGGCGCGCAGGGCACGCTGCTGACCTTCGACCTCGCGGCCCTGCCGAAAGGAGCCAAGGTCTATCGGGCGCGCCTCGTCTTCGAGCGCGAGGGCATGTACGGACGGCGCTTCTCTGTCCTGTTGCCTTGGCCGGAGGACGGGTCGCTCCACGGCCCCGTGATGTCCCGCCTGCACCTGGCGTATCCCTGGCACCGTTGGTTCGACGCGACGCGCCTGGTCGCGAACACGGCGCAGCGTGGGGACAGGGAGGTCCGTCTACTGCTTCGTGAGGCGCCGAACTTCAGGCGCGAGGCCACGTTCCTCGAGATCGCTTTCGAGGGAAGGCTGACCGAGAAGCTGCCGCAGGTCGCCGACCTCAAAGCCATCTCCCGCGCCGGTCAGGTCTTCCTCACCTTCCGCGAGATCGAGGACCTTTCGGAGGGCAAGGACGACTATTCGTGGGGCGCGCTCATCAAGAAGTCAAAGGGCTACAACCCCGAGATGCTCGTGCCGAACGACGCGGCGCGCGAGATCCGCTACCGCGTCTATCGCGCCGACAAGCCCATCACAGCGAAGTCCATCGGCGAGGCCGAGTTACTCGCCGAGGTCGTGCCTGGCTCGCGCTTCAACACCCGCCAGGTCCGACGCATCTGGACCGGCGAGCAGACGCCCTCCCTCCTCGACGAGAAGTTCGTCGCCGTCCGCCTCGCGGTCGAGGACGGCAAGCCGCTGCCTTCGGGCATCGGCAAATACGTCCACACCGTGGCAAGGGACGGCAAGGGCTACTACGCGGCGGTCGTGGCCATCAATGGCGTCGAGAACACGCTCGACGTGCCGTGCGTCGGCCCCGTCGAGGAAAAGGTCGCCCCGCCCGAGCCGGTGATGTACAGGGAAGTGGTCAGCGAGGTGCGCGACCGCGACAAGAAGCTTCAATACGTCCAGCGATGGTACAACTGGTACGTCGGCCCGCCGCTGTCGCACATTCCGCTGTGCTACGATGTGGTGGTGGGCTTCTGCCCCGAGCGGCTGAAGAAGCCGGCATCGCTCTACATTCACCGCGGGCACTCGTGGATCATCGAGCCCGAGCCGGTGGGGCCGCGGGTGACCGACGGCCTCGACCTCGCCCACTGCTCGGATTCGCCGAACGCCTTCTGGATGGGCATCAACGAGGCGTGCCACACGCTCAAGGGCGTCGAGGAGGGCAAGTGGCAGCCCTTCCCGCAGCGCCGCCAGGAGGCGCTCATCGCGTGGCTCGACCGCCAGTTCGGCCTCGACCGCGAGCGGATCGTCGTCGCCCTCGGCGCCTGGGGCATGATGGAGTTCACCAAGCCCGACATCTATGCCTGGGTCCACGGCTGGGGCATGCCCGAGGTCACGAAGGGCTTCCAGGCCTGGCAGCGCGCCTGCGGCGTCTGGGGCGGCGTCGAGCCCTACGCCAGCCGCCCCAACGAGGAGAATCCCTTCTGGGTGCAGGACTACACGCGCTACATCCTGGAGAACCCGACGAAAGAGACGCCCTTCTTCGACATTCACATGGGCTGGGGCGCGCACTTCACCGAGATGGGCTGGCCTCCCTGGCCGCGATTCCTGCGGGCGATGATTGACACGAAGCGCCCGTTCGCCTGCCGCTGGCAGGTGCGGAGCGAGAAGCGGCCGGCCATCCGCCGCAACCAGTCGGTGCCTGCCTTCGGCAACTGCTCGCTCGACGACAACCCCGGCGTCGGCGACCTTGCCAACGGCGAGACCTTCAGCGCCCAGATCAACGGCTACCTCAACTGGGACTCGGAGAGCATCGTGGACGAGCCAGGCCGCTGGGAGATGACCGCCTGGCTCGACGACTCTGCCCCCCTCCCCTCTTGCACCGTGGACCTCACGCCCCGCAAGTGCCAGAAGTTCATGGCCAAGCCTGGCGAGACGTTCCGATGGTCGAACGCCACGGGTGACAAGGAGGCCCAGTCCGGCGCCGCCGTCGCCGACAAATGGGGCCTGGTGACGCTCTCGGGCCTCCAGGTGTCTAAGGCGAAGTCGCGCGTCAAGATCGAGCGATAGCGGCGGATCTGCCATGGCTCAAGCGACTCGTTCCCGCGTCCTACTGGTCCTATACGTCCTATCGGTCCTATGCCGCGCGAATGGGCAGGATGCGCCGGACACCGCGGCGCGCCAGCTCGCGGAACTGAGCAGCCCCGACGCGGCGACGCGCGCCGCGGCGGCGAAGGCACTGGTGGAGGTCGGGCCGGGGGCGCTGTTCCAAGTCTGCCCCTTCATCCAGAAGCACCTCGGCGACAAGGAGGAGCACGCCTGGCGCGCGGCCTACTGGGCCGAGGAGCAGATCGCCCTCCGCTGCCAGGACGACCCGCACCTGGACGACTACTACCGCACGCTGAAACCCGTGAAGCTGCCGACGATGGCGGCGAAGCTGCCCGGTGGCTTGACGATGGAGTTTGTGAGGGTTCCCGCGGGCACATTCGTCCAGGGCAGCGGCAACCCCGGCACGGGTGTGCTGCTGGCCACGGACCTGCCGTGCAACTATGCCCCGGTGCGCAAGGTGACGCTCACGAAGCCCTTCTGGCTCGCCCGCGGCGAGGTGTCGCAGGCCGAGTGGGAGGCGGTGATGGGCTTCAACCGCAGCCGCGAGCGCTGGCCCCACCGAGCGGTCGAGGCGGTCTCGTGGCACGAGGCGCTGGAGTTCTGCCGCCGCCTCTCGAAGCTCAACCCGCCCCACGAATTCACGCTGCCCACCGAGGCCCAGTGGGAGCACGCCTGCCGCGCCGGCGGCACGTCGCGCCACGCCTTCGGCAACGAGAGGCTGCTCCGCGGCGACTCGCGGCTCGACGAGGGCGGCCCCTGGCACGAGAACCGCTTCGGCCTCCGCCACCTGCACGACAGCGTGTTCGAGTGGTGTCTCGACTGGTTCGGCGTCCACCCCGAGGAGGCGGTGACCGACCCGACGGGTCCTGAGACAGGCCAGTACCGCGCCATCCGCAGCAACTACCGCTGCTGCTCCGCCGCCGAGTGCCGCTCCGCCCACCGCTTCGGCTTCGAGCCCGACATCCAACGCCACGGCGTCGGCTTCCGCATCGCCTGCCTCGCGAAGTGATAAGAGGCCACGGAGGCGGGGGAGGGAACCTCTCTTCGGCAAGAAAGGTTCCCTCCCCCGCCGCCCCCACCTCCCCAAGAACTTCTGTAGTCGGCTGCCGCCGCGCGACCTGCGCGCATCCGCCATTGCACCCGGGTCCTTCTTCCTGCTTGACTCCCGCGGGCCAACCGCGCACTATGGGTGCCAGGGTGGGAGGGTGGCGGACGAACTTTGTCGGTGAGAAGGAGTGTTGCGATGTGGCGCAGGACTGCCCTTGTGCTTGGTTTCTGCCTGTGGGCCGGGGCATCGCGGGCCGAGTTGACCATGCTTCAGAACGGCACGGCACCCACGCAGGACTATGCCGGGTGCAAGGACACGTGGATCAGCGACGGGGACTGGGAGAGGAACCGCGACAACGGCAGAAGCCCCACCCTGCGCTGCGGCGGCAAGCGCGCCATTCTCATCCAGTTCGACCTCTCGCCCATCCCGAAAGACCACACGATCCACAAGGCCCTCCTGTGGCTCGCCGACGTGGAGTTCCCGCGCCCCCGCGACGGCAAGTGGCCCGTCACGGTCCTTGCCTGGCGCCTCATCCGCGACTGGAACGATAACGCGAACTGGCTGGAGCATACGCGGACGAACTACAAGGCGGCCGACGCGGGCGACTGGAAGACCCCCGGCGGCGAGCTGGACGCCGAGACCGACTTCGCTCAGGGTGAGAAGGGCCTCATCGCCTCCGACGCGCTCCGCGCCGTGGGCGGCGGCCACATCCACGACCTGGACATCACAGCCATCGTTCAGCTCTGGCACGCCGGCAAGCTGCCGAACCACGGCCTCGCCCTCGTCGCCCCGCCCAAGAGCCACGGCTGCCACGTCGCCAGCAGCCAGTGGTACGTCCCCTCCCATCGCCCGGCGCTCCTGGTCTACCACGGGCCAAAGGGCGCCGCACCCTCGACGGTCGCGCCCCCGGAGGAAGCTCCAAAGGACATCGCGCTCGACCCCATCGCGCAGACGCCTGACGCCGGTAAGGCCCAGGGCGACTACGCGCCCGTGCGCGTCGGCCAGAACTCGAGTTGCGCGCTGCGCGGCGCCACCACCGACGCCTACATCAAGGAGGCGGTCGAGCGCTTCCCCGGCACGTGGGGCTGGATGACCATGTGCCGCGCGGGCGGCGTGGCGGGCGACCTCAGCCACGCGCTCCTCTACTTCGACCTGAAGGACATCCCCAGGCACGCCTCCGTTCAGTCGGCGAAGCTCCACCTCTCGCTCGTGCCGCAGACGAGTCGGCAGGCGACGGAATACCGCTACGGGGCGTTCCTGCTGAAGCTCCCCGAATCCCCCGGCTGGAGCCCCGCTGAGGTCACCGCGCTGGAGTGCAAGGCCGGCGTACCTTGGCCGCGGGACTTCTGGTCGTGCGTCGGGACCAAGCCCGTCGCCCTCGGCAAGGCCATCACCCGCAAGGAGAAGGACCGGACGATCCTCGACGCGATGGAGTTCGACCTCACGGGCGCGGTGCGGGCGTGGGTGCAGGGGAAGGTCCCGAATTGCGGCATCGTGCTCGACAACCGCATCGAGGGCGGGGCCTACGATTTCCACAGCTCGCGCAGCTTCGACCCCAAGCTGCGGCCCTATCTCGAAATCAGCCTTTCGCCTGCAATCCCGAAAGACCGCCTGAAGGCGGAACTACAAACGGTCACCCCCGGCCTCCCGCCCGGCGACTACTGGGTCGAGCCGATGCGCGAGGCCCACAAGCGCTTCAAGGGCAAGCCCGGCACCCTCGCCCAGTACGGCGACAGCATCACCGTCACCATGGCCTACCTCGCCGGCTACTCCTGGGCAGGGAAAATCCAGCCCAAGAACTGCCTGCCCGACGTCCAGAAGGAGATGGACGCCGTGGCCGCCTACTCCGACCTCAAGCTCTGGCGCACCTGGAAGGGCGGCGAGTGGGGCAACACGGGCATGATGAAGAGCGACTGGCTGATCAACAACATTGACGGCTGGCAGAAGAAGATGAACCCCGAGGTCTCTGTCATCCTCTTCGGCACCAACGACCTGGGGAGCCTCTGCCCGCCCGAATACACCGAGAACATGGCCGCATCGGTCCGCCGCATGCTCGCCGACGGCACGGTGCCGATGCTCACCACGGTGCCGCCCGCCTCGGGCCGGCCCATCGCCCGCGAGTACTGGCTCGCCGGCCTGAGCATCGCCCACGGCCTGAAGGTGCCCGTGATTGACTACTACGCCGAGATCATGCGGCGGCGGCCCGACGACTGGGACGGTCGTCTCGAGAAATTCGGCAAGCCCCGCGACGGCTACCAGGTGCCCACGCTCATCTCCGGCGACGGCACGCACCCCTCCAACCCCAAGCAGTTCGTCGGCGATTTCAGCGACGAGGCCCTCAACTCCAGCGGCTACACCCTGCGCGACTATATGACCCTTCGCACGTACTACCAGGTCATCGCAAAGGTTGTGCGGCCCGAGGCCAAGTGAGCCCTGTGCGAGGCCCGGTGTTGGCGCATGCTACAGGGGGCCAGAGTGGCACCCTGCAGGCGCTGCATGCCGCAAGTGTCGCCATGGCAATGGCTTATGGTCTGGATGCCAGAGGGCCAGACCGGCTTCGAGGGGTCGAGTTGGCCCCCTGTCGCGCGAGGCGCCGGCGGAGAAGCCGGCGGCGCCACCGCAGGAGCAGCCAGCGGCCAAGCCCGCCGCCCCTCCCCTGCCCCTCCATTCGCTCGAGGGCTTTTCGGGCGTCTACCTCACCGAGACGGCCTACTTCGCCAACGCGCCCGAGGGCGACGCCATCGCGGGCAAGCCCTGCTTCGCTTTCTCAGCCGTCCGGATCGGCCAGAAGGACCTCGAATCCCTCTCGATGACAGTGAACCTGATGAACCGCGTGGAGTTCGGCTACTCGTTCCAGCGCCTGGGGCTGGGCGACTGGGGCCACGATATTCGGAAGGCGACGGGGCTGGACCTCGACCACCACTCCTCGCTCCTCCACACCGTGGGCGCGCGCGTGATGCTCGTCCGCGAGGGCGAGGGCGGCAATCCCTGGGTCCCCGCCATCACCGCAGGCATCCGCTTCAAGAAGAACACGACGATTGGCGACATCAACGACGATCTCGCCGGCGTGCCGAGGCTGCTGGGATACAGGAACGACCACAGCGTGGACTACACGCTCGCGGCCAGCAAGACCTTCGTGGGCGTCCTGCCCAAGCCGTTCATCCTCTCGGTCGGCCTGCGCAGCACCGAGGCCATCCACGCCGGCTTCGTGGGCTTCGCCAGGGACCGCCACACCATGTTCGAATGCCACGGCATCTTCTTCCTCACCGACCACCTGGTGCTGGCCGGCGAGTATCGGCGGATGCCCAAGGAGTTGGCGGCCCTGGGCAAGCTGGTGCGCGAGCCCGACGACTGGTGGTCGCTCGCCTTCGCCTACGTCATCAACGAGCACGCGACGGCCACGTGGGGCTTTGCCCATCTCGGCAGCGTGCTCAACCACAACGAGCGCTGCTGCCCCCTCGTCCAGCTCAAGTGGGAGTTCTGACCCTCGCGGGCCTCGCTCCCGCGCCCGATTCCACCGACCCGCGCGAACGCCTCCCGCCCTCTGGGCCGGAGGCGTTTGCGTTTCCCGGCTCCCGGCAGCGCCCGATGCGTGACGGGCCGGAAGAGGAATTGCATAGTTGAACAACTATGCAATTCCTCTCCGCGGCTCCCCCGGCGACGGACGCGGCGCCTTGGGGCGGCCGGGGCAGCTTTGCATAGTTGAATAGGTGTGCAAACCTTGTGCGGGGCGGCTGGGAGCGCACGGAAGGCGGCGTGTCTGCGGCGTGGGATCTCAGGGGGTGGCAGCCACGGGGGGCCGTGGCGCACCCTCGGCCTCGTCCCTGGGCGCGGGAGGCTCGGGGTTGGAGGGGATGCGGATTCGGCGGCCGATGCGCAGGTTGCGCTCGGTGAGGCCAGGGTTGGCCTCGAGGATGCGTCGCCAGTAGCGGGTGGTGCCGTAGAAGCGCTCGGAGAGGCCGCTCGGGGTGTCGCCCGGCTGGATGATGTAGTCGCACGGCGTGGCCGGCAGCCCGCCCTCGGCGGCGGGCGGAGGGTCGGGCTCGACGGTCTTCTGGCCTGAGGCGTCCTTGCCGGCCTGGGGGCGGCGCCGCGGCGGGGTGAGGCCGCCGCCCTTGGGTGGCGTCTCGAGTTCGCTGGGGATGCGGGTGAACGACTGGAGCTGCCAGATGCCCTCGATCCGTGCGAAGTGGTACTCGGCCTTGACCTTGGAGTTCGGGTAGTCCACGCGGAATCGTGCGACCGGGTGCTCCGGCCCCGTGCTGTCGGTGACGCCCGCCTGGCGAACCTCTGGCAGCTCGCCCGCCAGGTCGGGGGCCGCCATCAAGTGGAACATGCCGGCGAATTCGGCGAGGGAAACCTTGCCGCGGAAGCCGCCGTCGAGGGTGTTGTAGGCCCTCTCGACGGCGACGCCGACGGTGGGGATGCTGACGGGGGGCGGCGTGTGCGAGCGCCGGAAAAATGTCTCGTGCGCGATGTAGAGGAGCGCGAACAGGACGAGCGCGAAGACGAAGTAGCCCCAGTTCGAGCGCTTCTTGCCCGTCATCATCCACACGTTGCCGCGGCCCATGAGAGTCCTCCGATCGGGTGACCTGGCGCGGATTCTAACCGGTGCACAGCCGCCTGTCAACCCAAAATGTTGTGGACGGGGGATAATTTCGTGCAGCGGGTGGGGGGGGGGAGCCTTGGTCGCTGCACACGGCGTGGCCCGCTCAGGTGCCCGGGGGAACGGGCCTCCTGAGCGGGCGTCGAGCCCTTACATGAGAAAAGCCGGGTCTGCGCCCGACTTTTCTCCCGGCCACCGACCCGATGACCGTCGCCCTGATGGGCCATTATTCCAACCACACGTAGTATAGCATACGAACCTGAATCTGCGATTAATCCTGGATTAAACCCCATTAATCTTGAGGATTTTTTTTCGCGTGACCCCATCTCGACCACGTGCGCAGGGTGGTGAAGATGGTCGAGATGGTAGAGATGGGCGGGATGGACTCACTCGGCGTCGTCGGGAATCTGGATCGGGTAGCCGCCCCACTGCTTGACGAAGCGGACGAGGTCGCATATGCCCTCTGGGGAGACGCCGACGTAGGTTTCGCCGCCGATGGCGAGCTCGAAGCCGCCGCCGGGCGCGGCTAAGCGTATGGCATCAATCACTTTACGGCGAGTCTCGCTGGTCATCCTGCCCGGCGCGTAGAAGTCCCAGCACCGCAGGCCGCCGTAGATGACGACCTTGCCCTTCATGTCGCGCACGGCGTTGGCGAGCTTGCTGTAGCCGCCGATGTCCATCGAGGTCAGCTTCACCTCATCGGCGAGGAGCTTGAAGTGCTGGTCGTTCGGGCCGTCGGTGTGGAGGCCGAAGTGTTCGGCCTGGTGCCGTTCGCGCAGCTTGTGGTAGTAGGGCATCTCGAAGCGGCGGAACATGTCGGCCGAGATCTGCGAGATGTTGTCGTCGCACAGCCCCACGCTCCGGCGCGTCCGCGGCCGGCCGTAGAGCCGGTCGAAGTAGTCCGAGTAGGCGCAGAACGCGTCCCAGCACTTGTCGAGGAAGCGGCGGAGCAGGTCGGGCTCCGTGTACATCATCTCGTAGACCTTGGTGGGGCTCATCAGCGCGCAGGCGCACGACAGCGGCGGGTGGATGCCGAGCGACGGCTTGTCGTTGAGCGCGAGCTTGACGCCCATCTTGCGCGCCGTGGCGTTGAAGCGCCCGTGGCGGCGGAAGAAGTCCCTTAGCCGCGGGTTGCGTGCGGGGTCGAGGTGCTTGAGCTTCTCGATGTCGCGCGCGTCGTGGACCATGTGCTCGATGCGGGGCGAGGTGTCCTCGGGCCGCGCGACGTCGGCCCCGAAGACGATGGCCTCGGCGAGCGGCCCGATGTCGCAGCGCAGACCCGTGTCCGTCGAGCTGTCGGCCCGCAGCGCCTCGTACTCCCACTCGATGCCCCTCAGTTGCACCTCGGGCTGCATCTCGGGCGTCGCGTAGTACTCGTGGATGCGGGTGCCGAAGAGCCAGCAGTAGTAGCTCGCCCCGATGCCGAAGCACACGGGCACGCGGTCCGGCTCGCGGAACTCGCCGGCGACGCGCCGCCGCTCCCAGCGCTCCTTGCGGTCCGCCTCGTAGCGTGCGACGTCTGTCAGCATCTGCGCGGTCCCTCATGGGCGCGTGGGTGTGGTGGCGAACTCCTTGAGGCCCAGCAGCGATGGCGGCGTGCGGTCCGCCTCGATCTTTGCGATGGCCTTGTCAATCGCGGGGACCGTTTCGCTCTTGCGGTCGCGCTTGGCGATGGCCTCGCGCACGTCCTTGAGTTGGGGGATGAGGGGTTTGGCGTTGCCGCCGTAGCGGGCGAGGTAGCTCAGGCAGGTCGGGATGCGGCGGCCCTGGCCCCACCGGTCGGGCTCCATCAGCTCCACGCACATCGCCATCCCCTCGCGGATGCGCAGCCGCGAGAGCAGGTCCAGCCCGGCCAGGCGGATCCCATCGGCGAACATCTCCCCGCTGGGCGAGGGCCTCTGAATGGCCTTGACGATGGCGGGCAGCAGCGCTACGACGTCGCGGTCGCCGAGCTTGCCGTAGACGGTCCTGAGCAGGCCGCGGGTCGCTCCATCCTCGTTCTCGAGTGCGGCTCTCACGGCGGGATAGAGCAGCTCGCGGTCCACGCCCTCCAGGGAATCCGCCAGGATGCTCTTCGGCTCGTGCCTACCGGGCATCGGGGAGAAGAGCGCGACGCACACGGCCCGCTGCACCCTTCGGCGAGGGTCGGCGGGATTCTCGCGCACGGTGAGGCGGAGCAACTCGGGGACGGCTGCCTTGCCGACCTCCGGCCCCATTCGGGCAAGGGCCTCCGCTGCCAGGCACAGAAGCCAGGGGTCGGATTCGTCGAGGAGCGCGCGCACCTGGGGCCCCGCCGCGTCGGCTCGCGGCCCGAGGAGGCCGATCGCCTCGATGGCTCCGTAGCGGGCATTCTGGTCCTTGCTGCCGAGCAACTTGAGGAGACGAGGCACGAAGTCGCCCTCGCGCCGGCTCATCGCCTGGGCGGAGCGCTTGCGCACCGCGGGCGACCAGCTCGCGAGGCCGGCGAACAGCGCCTCCGTGTCGCGGCCGTCATAGCACGTCGTCTGGGCCCAGTAGGTGAAGTCGCGCCCCGCGGCAATCACCTCGGCCGCCTCCGCCCGCGAGAGGGCCGGGACCGCGCACGGCTTCTTGCCGGTGAGGTAGAGGCTCTTGAGGGGAAGGGCATAGCCGAGCAGGAAGGCGCCCGTGCAGTCCCAGCCGCGGTACTGGTGGCCGCCCCAGTTGCCCGGGGTGCCCTGGTACAGGACCGTGCCGTCCCAGCCCCTCGCCAGGTCGCAGTACCAGGCTTGCTCCTCGAGGTAGGCAGCCACGGCCAGCGGGCCGCAGCGCGACACGCCGGGCAATGCCCAGAGCACGTTGAAGAAGTTCCCCGTGTGGCCGCTCTCGCGCTCGGCGTGGGCCGCGGTGGCCATCCTGGCGAAGAAGCTGGCCGCCTCGCGGTCGCCCAGCAGGTCGAAGAGCACGGCGGCGCTCGAGCACTTGCCGTTGTCGTCGTGCCAGGGCCAGGGGTCGTGGTCGCCGTAGGGGATGGCTCCCTTGTTGACGTACCAGCGGAGGAACCGGGCGGCCCTGTCAATCGCGCGGTCGAGGTCGGCCTCCTTGACCCCCGCCTCGCGGGAGAGCGTCATGGCGATGGTGAGGACGATCCCCGGCTGGTTCATCGCGCCGTAGCCGTTCAGAATCCCGTCGGTCCGCGCGAAGGCGTGGCCCCAGGTGCCCACGCCGCTCTGCCCGCGCGCGATGTCGAGCGCGAGGCGTCGGAGCCCCGGCATCACCGCCTCGTCGCGCGTCGCGAGCGCGTATTCCGCCAGGAACAGCGTCGCATAGGCGTAGCCCCACGTCACGTGGCCCCCGGGCTGATGGGCCGCGACCGTGCGGGCATATTTGGCCACCATCTGCTTGTACTCTGGCCGGCCCGATGCGACGAGCGCGAGGGCGTTCATGTCGTTGGGGATGGAGACCCGGTCCATGCCCTTCCTCGCGATGGCCTGGCAGGCAAGCTCGAAGACGCGCTTTGTCTTGGGGCAGTCGTAGGGCGCGGCATCGCTGTAGGTGCCCATCACGGGCAGCTTCACCTGGACGCTCTCCGTCCGGCCCTCGCGCCAGCGGAGGAGGCGGAGGACGCCCCCGCTTTTCTCCCTCTCGGCCTCGGTGACGGCGCGGGCGAACAGAATGCGTGCATCGTCGGCAAAGGGCTTGCCGTTGACGCCCAGGAGGACGTCGCCCTTCGCCAGCACGCCATCGGCGGGGGAGCCTTTGGCCACGTCGGTGACCCGGATCTGGCGGGCATCCGTGGTGTGGCCCTGCCAGCCCCAGAGCCATCCGCGCGCGCCGGTGGGGCCAAGCGTCCAGTCGTGCGTCTGGTCTGGCTGGCCGCCTCGCGTGAGGTCGGGCACTGGCGGCTTCTCCGCGGCGCAGGGGCGCGGGGCCGCCGCCATCCAGACCCCGATGGCCAGCGCGGCTATCCTGTGCATCGTTCTTCCTTTGCTGACTGGGAGACCGGGCTACTGCTTCTGTCGTTTGAGGATGACGAGGAAGCTCGGGCGCTTGGTCTCGAACTCGGTGGGACGCGGGTTGTTGGGCGTGGCGACGCACCACTTCAGCGTGTCGCCGTTCAGCTCGGCGATGCCCAGGTACGCGCGGGCGCGGCCGCGGGCGTTCGTCTCCGTGCCATCCATCTGCATCGGGGTGCCTGGGGTGATCTTGTAGGTGCCTTCGTTCATGGGCAGCTTCTGGCCGTCGAGCCGCTCGGCGTCCACGTGGTCGCCCTTGATGGTGAGCTTGAGGTGCACCGGCCCGCGGTCGGGCGTCTCGCCCTTCCCTTCCACCGCGAACCCCGTCCACACCCCGTCCAGCTTCAACCCGGCCTCGTCCTTCTTGTCGGCTTCCCCGGCCAAGCCGGTCCTGACGAACAACGCGGCCATCAGAGCGATAGCCGGCCACAGCCACAGCGTCACGGCTCGTCGGAACATCTGCGTGCCTCCTGCGCCAACCCGGATCGGGTGCACCTTGGGTGACTCCGCCGCGCCACGCTGTCAACCCGGGCGATGCGCAGGTGGCGGTGCAAGCCGGAGAATGAGACCTGACACCAATCCACAACTCAGTCGTAGAGGATGCCTGCCCGGGCTCTGATTGTGGGCTTGTTGCACTTCGGGCAGCACTTGAGCTCCTCGATGGAGTCGATGGGCAGGAACGGCTGCTTACACTTCGGGCAGGGGTAGAGCGGCTTCACTTGCCCGGTCATCGGCAGCCAGATCGTGCCCACGGGCTTCACCTCGGGAACCGTCTTCTCCGCAGGCAGCCCGCGGGCATCCGGCCGCGTCCAGCCGACGGCCACGAAGTCCTTGCAGTTCACGCACCAGCCGGTCTTGGCCGCGTAGAGCATCGTGCCGCCGAGGCCGAGGTCCACCTTGTAGCCGCAGCCCTGGTTCGTGCAGACGACGTTGTACATCGTGCCGCCCAGCACGAGGAACCCCGCGGTGAGTGCGACGGACCCCACGACGAGCGCCATCCGCAGATTACATTCCATCCGAGCGAACTCCTTTCTTCACGGCTCACAGCACCGGCAAGTACCGCACCTGGCCCTCCCACTCCCCGTCCAGGCTGCATTGCGCCAGGAGCAGTATCTCCTCGATAGCGCGGCGGATGGGGAGATCGAGGCTCACCTCAAACACGCCGGGCAGGGCCTTGCCTGCGCGGACACGGTCATAGGCGCAGTGGGTTAGCGTGGAGACATCGTGCGTGAGAAGCACCCGGCCATCACGCGCCGCCCATTCAAGAACGGTCGGATCATCGGCGGCCGACAGCCCCACGTCCTGGACGCGGAGAATGTCCAGGTCCGGCCGGCGCCGGAGCAAGCCACGCACGATATTGTTGTCGAAGTTCTCGTCTGCGGCGAGCCGAAGCATAGCCGGCTAACCTCGACTGGCGCGACGAGCCAGCAGGCGGTCACGCACGCCGCGAGGGTCGAAGCGCGCCTCGTTCTCCCTGCGCACGGCGTCGGCGTGCGCCTTCCGCTCGTTCAGGTAGGCTTCCACCTCCGACGTCCGGTGCAGATAATAGCCGATCACCTGATAGACATCGGCCAGTTCCAGAGACGGATACCGCTGAACGATCTCCTCGGCGGTCGCCCCCTGCGAAAACGCGGCGACGACCGTATCCAGGGTCACCCGCGTGTTCCCCACGCGGATCACCCCGTCCGAATCGGCGTGAAGTGGAATTGCGTCCGCGGCCAATGTTGGCACCATAGGCGTAACCTCCATTACCAGCATATTAGGCCAACGCCGCCGGGAAGTCAACCCCCTCCAGGCTCCCCCCGCCGCGCCAGCCCACGGTACCCGATTGACGACTGATGAAGACCCTGCCCGATCATTGGACGTTACGAAAGGGTCACGTGACAAGGGGGGGGTACACTATACTGAATTGCGAGACGGGAGTTGTTGGTTAAAGGGGCCGGTACCATCATCCCCGGTTCGCAGGGCGCACGCACACTTGTCAAGAAGGAGGCCATAATGGGCAAGACGACAGCGAGGTGGGTGGGGATTGTGCTGGCAGTCCTAGGCTTCGGCGTAGCTGTGTGGTGCCTGATGATGCGCGGGTCGTTTACTGGGCTGCCCTTGGCTGTATCGGGCGCGATGGGGATCGTAGGCGTGCTCATAGCGACCAGGTGTGCCCCAAACAAGAGGCCGGTCATCACCGTCCGGAAACCCACGAGGCCCAAGAACCCAAATCACTGACCGGTTGGCGAAGGCAAGGCCTTCGTTCCTCAATGGCATTGCCCGCTCTCTGCTCATTCGGTCTCTGGCGGCACGGTGCCGTATTCCCAGCCTTTCTTGAAGGGAGGGGCTTTGGGGGGCTCGGGGAGGGGGCCGGGGGTGAGGGACTTGGCGAGGGCGACGCAGGCCTCGACGATCTTCGGGCCGCCCTTGGGCTCCAGGTTGCTGTAGGCGGTCAGACGCGTCTCGTAGCCGCCGCCTGCCGGGCCGAGGGCCTCTTCGGTGGGGACGTAGCCGATGCAGCCATTCGCCAACTCGACGGGGCAAGTCAAGGGGAACGGGCTGCCCTTCTTGATGTCGAGCCCGAGCTGGCAGAAGAACTCTGCGGGATTCGCAAGGAAGACGGCGGGGCCGACCTGGATGGCCTGGACCTCGACCTCGGCGACCGGCTCCTTCTGGAGCAAGGCGTCGAGGAGCAGGGTCTCTTTGGCAAACGTCCAGGGGGTGTGGCCGACCTCTTTGGGATCCCTCGCTACGAGTTCAAGGGCGGCCTTCAGCTTGTCGGGCGAGGGCTTTCGGCGGGGGATGCGGAGCACTTGGGTCTTCGCGGCGGTGGGGCCGATGTCACCGGGGATGGCGTTGGCCAGGACTTTGAGGGCCTCGGCGCCGACGGTCTGGCCGATCTTGCGGCCGGCCCGCTCGCCGAACTCGCCGACGTAGGGGCTGAGGTTGTCCACCTGCGTCACGTCGCCACAGGCGCCGTTGAGGAAGACGACGACGGCCTTCTCGCCCATCACGCCGCGGACCGTGCGCTCGAGATAGTGAATCCAGTCGGCGGAGGTGCCGGCGACGCCGGCCGTGCCGTGGCAGGCGAAGTTGACGACGCAACCGAGGAACTGGCCCTTCGCATCCCAGGCCCCGATGACGCCGACCTCGGGGTCGGTCGGCCCCGCGTAGCCCAGGATGTCGGGGTTGCCCTTGCCGGCGTGGGAGTAGGAGAGGCCGTTCTTCATCCGCTGGCGGCGGTTGAAGGCGACGCCCTCGGCGCGGCCCGAGCCGACGCAGGCCTTGGCCTCGACGCGCTTCTGGTCGGCCTCGACGACCGCCTCGACGAGGGCCTTGCGGACGATCTCCAGGTACTTGGCATCGGCGCACGACGAGCGCTCGTAGGCAAGCTTCTTCACGAGGTCGGAGGCGTGGTCGAACTCGCCGGGCTGCACCATGCAGGTCGGGCCGCCCGAGTGGGTGTGCGAGGCGCCGATCATCACGGCCTCGGGCTTGATGCCGCACTGCTTCTGAACCGCCTCGCGGACAGCGACGACGAGGGAGCGAGGCACGGCGAGGGCGTCGATGCCCACGAGGGCGACGCGGGTCGCCCCGTCGTCGAACACGGCGGCCCGCACCTTGCAGGGGTCGTGGGCGGGTCCCTTGTGAAACGACTTTCCGTAGCCGCCGGGGCGTTCCATGCCCTCGGAGGGCGTGATGTCGCGTTCCGCGAAGCCGGCTTTCATCTTCGGGCTCCTGGGAGAAGAGGATTCGCCACAGAGGCACAGAGGGCACAGAGAAAGCAGGAAGAGAACCACGGATGGGCACGGATGGGCACGGATGGGGGAACCGAATGCGTTCATGCTCAATCGCCCCTTTCTGCTCTTCTCTGTGTGCTCTGTGCCCAATCCTCGGGTTCCGGTTGCCGAATTGTAGCACGGCGGGTGCCCCTTGGCAATGGGGCGAGCCGCGTGGGAATGCCGGGTAGAAGGTTTGACTTTCCACCCGGACGTGGTACTATGGCCGCCAGGGATGTCTTGGGATTCGCAATCAGGAGGTACAGACATGAGGCACCGTCTCTGGCTGGCCGGCTTGGTCGTGGCTTGCGTGGGGATGGCGACGCCAGCCAACGCCGTGTCGATCACATTCGACTTCCTGCACCCGAACGGGGTCGGGTCGAGCTTCGCCGACGCGGTGCCGCTGTGGACGTCGGGCGCGGCGATGGACGCCTTGGGCAACCCCATCGGGTTCACCCAGATCAACTCTGGCGACCCCGACTCGGATCGCCAACTGGCGGCATTCCTCCTCACCTCGCGGGGCCTGCTGGTGCGCGCCGGCCCTGGGATAGATAACGCCGTTGTCGGCATTCCTTCGGCCACGAGCGGGACCGGCACCACGCGCATCACGGCCCGGTTCACCGACATCCTCGATGTGAACACCACATGGGAGCAGTTCGGCATCGGCTGGGGACCCACGAGCACGTCCGGCACAGGGGATATGGTCAAGGCGCTCCTCTACGCCGGCGGGCCGGGCTCGGCCGGCCTGCCAGGCACCCCGCGGCTCCAGGCGCGCTCGACCTGGGGCTCGAACATGTCGGACCTGAACCCCTGCCCCTTGCCGAATCTGGCCCAGACCATCACCATCCGCAAACAGTCCAACACGCAGTTTCGGGCCGAGTATGCATTGCCAAGCCCGGGGGCGGCGACAGGGAATGTCACCGACGACGTCTCCGGCGGGACGCTGAATACGTCCGGAGCCTATGGCTTCCTCTACACGAGCCACAGCGGGGCGAGCGACCCCATGACCGGCATGCTGACCTCCATCACGTTCGAGGGGCCAAACGTAGCGGCGCCCACTAGTGGCGCGCCGCGCGCGTTCAGCTACGCGTCGTACACGCTCGACTTCCAGCACCCGAGCGGCACGGGTTCGGCCTTCTCCGATGCGATCCCGCTAACCACCGTGGGCTCGGCCCTCGATTCGCTGGGCAGCCCGATCGGCTTCACGCATATCACCGCCGGGGACCCGGACGCCGACGGTCGCGTGAGCGGCGTCACCCTGACGGCCGGCGGACTCCAGTTTGGCGTGGACAGCAATGCAGGCACGCCGGCGCCGCCGACCATCTGCCTCGGCGTGCCCTTCCGAACCGATGGCTCGGGCAGCGTCTACCTCATCGCCCGATACAGCAACGTGACCGGGCTCGACGCCAACTATGAGCAGACCGGCGTGGGGTTCGGCGACTCCGACAGCACCGCCGTCGGTGACATGCTCTTCAGCATCCTCTTCTATGCCAACGGTGCGAGCTACCTGACCCGGTCCGGCAACACGTCGGCCGGCAGCACGACGGGGTACCAGAACGAGGCCCTTGCCATCACCTTGCTCGGCGAGACGTTCGCCGGCGGCACCGCGGCGGGGGAGTTCGACCGCCTCGTCAACGGCACGATCGACGTGCTTCAGACAATCTCCGACACCGCGGGCAACCCGGTGGGAAAAGGGTTCCGCCTCGGCCAGGGCACCAACTCGTTCGGCTACTGGATCACCGACGTCACCTCAGGTGGGAACGGGCTGTCGGGTGTCCTCACGTCCATCACCTTCATCGGGCCGAACCTGGAGATGCTGGAGAACGCGGCGATACCCGAGCCGGCCACCGCGGCTCTGCTGCTGCTGGGCCTGGCGGCGCTGCGGCGCCGGCGCCGCTGAACGGCGGAGGCAGTCGAGCGTGCGGCTCTCGCTTCTCGGCTCGCCTGCGGGCCGCGGCCGCCTCTCCGTCCGCCCCTCAGATCCTCACCTGTTGACCCTCCGCGGCGGCGCTGCGGCGGGCGGCCTCGCAGGCGCGGCAGAGCATCTCGCCCGCCGCTGCGTCGGCTGAGGGCACCGCGCCGGTGCGAACGCACTCGACGAATGAGGTGACGCTCTCGAGGGAGCCGGGGAAGCCGAAGACCTTCTGCGCCATTCGCTTCGGCGAGTGGTCCTGGGGCTCGCCCTGCCTCGGCCAGAGGGTGAGCCCGCCGCCGATGAGGTCGCCCACGAGCCTGCCGCTCGTGCCGATGGCCTGGATGGCGACCTCTTCCCTGGCGCCCGCGGCGAAGAGGCACGTGCCGAAGGCGGCAACGGTGCCGCCCTCGTAGCCGAGGGTGGTGAAGGCGTAGTCGAGGTCGCGGCCCGTGGCCTTCACGCCGCCGGCGGCGGCCACCCACGCAGGCGGCTTGCCCACGAGGAAGCTGAGGAGGTCAACGTAGTGGACGCCCAGCTCGTGGAAGAGTCCGCCGCTCTTGGCCAGGTCCACTCGCCAGGAGCCGGGGGCGCCCCACTGGCGCCAGATGTCGGTGCGGAGGATGGCCGGCTGGCCGATGGCGCCGTCGGCGATGAGGCGGCGCATCGCCTGCGCCACGTCCGAATAGCGGAGCTCAACGCCGACTTGCACGGCCAGGTTCCGCTCCGCGGCCTCCTGGGCGATGGCGCGACACTCCGCGGGGTCGAGGCCCAGGGGCTTCTCGACGAGCACGTGCTTCCCCGCCCACACGGCGGCGAGCGCCATCGGGGCGTGGAGGCAGTTCGGCGTGCAGATCAGCACGGCGTCCACGGCGTCGGAGGCGAGGAGCTTCTCGTAGTCGTCGAAGGCGAGTGGCTGGGCCGCGCCCCCGAGCGCCTTGCGGCCGCGCTCGAGGTTCTCGGGGCTGCGGCTGCACAGCGCGGCGACCTCGGCGCCCGCCACCTTCCGCAGGTTGGGGATATGCGTCTCGCACGCCCACCAGCCGAGTCCGGCAACGCCGATGCGAACAGACTTCATATGGGCTCCTTCGCGGCGGTCTCCCCTCCCCTGCGCCATTGTAGCCCCGCGACGAGACCCGTCAAGTCAGGCAACTTTGACTCGCGATGCCTGTGGCCGCTAGAATACGTCGGTGCGATCGCGTGGCCAGCGTGACCCGGAGTAATGGCAGTGAAGCACGTCCTCGACTTTGTGGAGCGGTTCTCGCCCGAGATTCACGAGCGGATGCTGGGGCTGTGGCGCCAGGGCGTCGTGGAGATTGACCGGGAGAACCAGCGGGTGGCGCTCCGCGCGGAGCCGCCGAGCGAGGAGGCGCGCGCGGCCTACGCGCAGCTCGCCGCGGCGTTCGAGACCATTCGCTCCTTCCCCGAACCGTCTGCCACACCCGACCCCGCCGGCCCCGTGTCGGTGATCCTCTGCGGCGGGCGCGGCACGCGCATGCGCTCGCGCGACAAGCATAAGGTCTGCTTCCCCGTCGCCGGCCGCGCCGCCATCAACCGCGCGATCGACGCCTACGAGCAGTGCGGCGTCCGCCGCCACGTGGTCGTCGTGGGCGTGCTCGGCGAGCAGGTGGCCGCCGAGGTGCTCCGCGAGCACCCCGAGGGGGTGGACTTCGTGTACCAGCTCCACCCGATCGGCACGGGGAACGCGGCGAAGCAGGCCGCCTATCTGCTGGAGCGGCAGTACTACCAGGGCGACGTGCTGGTGGTGGCCGGCGACAAGGTGGTTGACCCGCGGGCAATCGCGAAGCTGTGCCGCGAGTTCCGGGAGCGGGACGCCGATCTGGCCGTGACCGTGGCGCCGAAGAGCCGCTGGCCCGACAGCGGCCGCATCGTCTTCCGCCGCGACGGCTCGCTCCACGCGACCGTGGAGGCCCGCGACGTGGCCCGCGCCCGCGCCCTCGACCGCGTGCTCCGCGAGAAGGAGGCGTCGCCCGACCTGACGAACGGCTACTTCCTCCGCCTCCTCCGCGAAACCGAGCCGCGGCCCGAGAAGGCACGGCTGATGTTCGGCGAGCTGCTGACCCGCCTGGAGTCGGAGGACGAGACGCCGCTCCCCGCGCTCCGCGCCCTCGTGCGCCCCGACGACACCCGCTTCGTCATCCCCGAGGCCGACGGCTCGCAAACCGTCCTTTCCGCCGACCAGCTCGAGGAGCAGACCTCGAAGGTCAACGTCTCCGTCTACCTGTTCAAGGCTCGCGCCCTCTACGACGCCCTCCGCCACATCACGGCCGACAACGCGCAGAAGGAAGAGTACCTCACCGACGCCATCGCCGTCCTGGCCGCGGCCCGCAACCCCGACGGCTCGTTCCGACACAAGATCATCCCGGTGGACGCTGATGACCCGAACTGGGTGCTGGCCTTCAACAACCCCGAGGAGCTGCTCGACATCGAGGACTACCTGCGGCGGCAGGAGGCGATTGCGTCGGGGGTCGAGCTGCGCGAGCCGGCGCCCCGCCCCCGCCGCACCGTGGAGGAGTGGCTGAAGCTCCTCGACGGCGACGCCCCGGGCCTCGCCCGCCGCTTCGCCGACATCTACGGCGGCGACCCCGCGCTCCACCGCGAGCGCCGCCAGGCCTGCCGTGAGACGCTGCTGGAGTTCGCCCGCGTCTACGGCCTCGACAGCCGCGTGCTCCTCATCCGCTCGCCGGGCCGCGTGAACCTCATGGGCCGCCACGTGGACCACCGCGGCGGCCACAACAACCTCGTCGCCATCAACAAAGAGGTGCTCATGGTCGTCGAGGAGCGCCGCGACAACAACGTGGCGCTCCACAACCGCGACTTCCAGCAGTTCAAGTTCCGCACCTTCAACATCGGCGAAGAGGTCGCCAACCTCGACTGGGACGACTGGATCTCGACCATCAACTCCGAGAAGGTGATGCGCATGGTCCGCGAGGCGGCGGGCGACTGGGCCAACTACATCAAGGCCGCCGCGCTCCGCCTCCAGGAGAAGTTCCGCAACCGCCGCATCCGCGGGATGAACGTGATGGCGAGCGGCAACATCCCGATGGGCGCCGGGCTCAGCTCGTCGTCGGCCATGGTCGTCGCCGCCGCCGAGGCCATCGTCGAGCTCAACGGCCTCGCCGTCAACCCCCAGCAGTTCGTCAACCTCTGCGGCGAGGGCGAGTGGTTCGTCGGCACCCGCGGCGGCTCGGGCGACCACGC
>DATKZY010000191.1:0-6716 GCA_035527715.1 Planctomycetota bacterium
TTCGAGCACACGAGCTGGAAGTAGACGCGCCAGAAGGCGGTGACCTTCTGCCCGCTGCGGCCCTCGAGCACCAGGGCGAAGTCGGTCTCCAGCCGCTGCCCGTTCTCGCCCACCAGCACCTGGGGCAGGATCTCGACGCTCCAGGTCGTGAGGTCCAGGGCGAAGACCTGGTTGTCCGGGCAGAAGCGGCTGCCGAGCACCGGCGCCCGCTTGTACACCAGGTCGGTGAGGCCGGGGTCCACGCGGCTGTTCACCGGCGCCGGGATCGGGTAGCGGCCGTTCGAGGTCACGAGGGCCTCATACACCGTCTCGATCTCCGGCGTGGTCAGCAGCACGTCCACCCGCCCGCCGCCCTGGTCGGCGGCCTGGAACGTCATCTCCTCGCCCGCGATGTCGGCGCCCGTCCCGTGGTGAATCTTGCGGAAGAGCTCGCGCAGGAGCGCGAAGCTCAGCGGGCCGGGGGTCTCGCCGCTGATGGCGTCGAGCGAGACGCACTTGAGGAACGGGTAGTCGGCCCGCGCCAGCCCGAGGTAGCTGGCGATGGCCTGGCCGTCGTCCAGGGCGTCCTGGATGCCGAGCGAGCTGTTCCCGCTCTGGGCGCCCCAGAGGGCCTCCTCGAGGTCGCGGCGCATGTCGGCCGCCGCGCGGGCCACCTCGTCGGCCCAGGCGTCGTAGTTGCCGTGGCCGCTCGCCATCGCCTTCGCCTGCACGAGGTCGGTCACCTCGATGGGCTTCGTGTAGATGGCGTAGTCGGCGTAGGCCGAGTGGTAGACCTGGCAGCCGGCCGTGCCGACCGAACCGGTCTCGGTCGTCGGCCCGCCGCCGGTGTTGCGGCCGACGTGGAACTTCACCCGCACGGCCTCGGCCAGCGACTTGCGCTTCGGGACCAGGCTCCACAGCGAGGTGTCCTCGTTGAGCACCTGCGTGAAGCCCGGCTTGAACGTGTGCGTGAGCTGCGCACTGATCTGCGACAAGCTCTCCAGATTCTCCTGAGTCGTCAACCCTGCCATGTCCTTCTTCTCCTTTGCAGTTCACCTCCCGCGGGCTTCCGCGCCCGCGGGAGGTTAAACGCCACCGGCGCCACGCCCTGTCCGAGCGCCGCGCCGGTTCGTTCCTTCTACCCTCCCGCGGGTATTGGAACCCGCGGGAGGGGGACGTGTTTCACACTCGCGCGAGCGCATCGAGCGCTCGCGGCTGGGCCGCCGCCCGCCGCTGCGCGGCGCGCGCCCGGCCGAGGGGCGAGGTCTGGCCCTCCGGCTCCCAGGCGTTGGGCACGGATGCGGCGCTGGGCGACGACGCCCTGGGCGGCTCGCCGCCGACGGGCGGCGCCGGCGCGTGCGGCACGGCTCGTGCCTCCACGCTCGCCAGCTCGGCCATCTCGGCCGCGTAGCCCTTCAGCCGCTCCGTCGCCTCGGGCGACAGCACCACCTGGCCCTCATCCGTCACCACCAGGTCGGCATCCAGCTCGACCGGGGCCGGCACCAGCGCGAGCAGCCGCTGCACCCTGATTGGGTCCAACTGCCGGCCCTGTGGGCGGGGCGTCTCTGCCCCGCGAGTGGCCGCTTCGGCCAGCGCCTCGCGCGTCAGCCGCGCCAGCTCCACCTCCTTGAGTCGCCGGTGTACGGTTGCCAGGCGGGCGGTCTCGCGCTGGGCGCATTCGTTCGCGGCTGCCTGGGCCGCCGCGGCCTCGCGGGAGCGGGCCTCGAGCGCCGCGAGCTGGGCCCGCAGCTCCTGGTTCTCCTTGCGCCGCCGCGCGTTCTCGCCGCGCAGCTCGCGCACGTGCTCCCGCCATTCGTCGGGAAGACCTGCTTCCACCGCCTCCTGCGGATCCACCGCAACGTCGTTCGACATTCTTGCTCTCCTGTTCGTAGTCCCGCCTTCAGGCGGTCCTCGTTCTTGAAGGCCCGTCGGCCACGGCACCCTCAACGGAAGCCGTTGAGGGTGGCACCCGCAAGAGTCATTGCTCCGCCCCCAGCTCGGCCTCGAGCCCCTCCAGCTCCTCCTCGCTCATCTCGGGATGCTCGGCGGCGAGCATCATGCGGCGGGTGAGCAGGCCCGCGTCGCGCTTGGCTCGCAGCAACTCGAACCGCGCCGCATCGTCCACGGGCAGAAACGTCCGCGGGAACTCGATGTCCACGCGGCCGAGCCGCCCGCGAACCTCGTCGAGGTCGGTGGGGCCGGAGCGGTGGGTGGCGTCCACGAGCAACGCTTTCTCGATGAGGTCCCGCTCCGATTCGAGGTCGAACGTGATCAGCTCCTCGACGAGGTCCACGAGGGGCATGAACTGAATCTGCCGCGAGGCCGCGCTCTCGGCGTGCGATTGCTGCGGTTGCACGACGGCGACGGGGATGCTGCCCGTCTCGTACATCATCCCGATCATCCGCTCGATGACGGCCAGCACCTCGCCAATCTTCGGGTTCGGGTCGGCGAAGTACACGCGGCCCTCCGCGTCAATGTTCAGGAACCCCGCCTCGCCGATGGCGAGCTTCGGCCGCCCGTCGGCGTCCACGGGCAACCCGTGCAGCCCGCCCTGGATGACGAGGAGGCTGAATGCCTGGAACCGCAGGATTTCCAGCACGTTGTTCAGGCTCTCGTTGAGCGCGTGGTTCAGCTCGGCGATGCCGCGGAGCATCGAGTGGCCGAACACGTCGCCCACCAGCCGCCGCCCGTTGAACACGACGAACGGCAGCGCCCCATAGCCCATCGGCTCGTTGATGCGCACGCCATCCTCGTAGACCGCGATGTCCTGTGGAGTGTAGATCTCCACCCGCGAGGGGGCCTTTTCCTGACGCGTGACGCGTGACGCGTGATCGGAACGGTCAATGATCACGGCGTCGAGGCGCCCGCAGTCCTCGGTCACGATGGGGAAGAAGTGCTCGGGGAGAATGTGCTTCAGCCGCACCCCGCCATCGAGCAGTTGTGGGCGGGGCGTCTCTGCCCCGCGCTGCTCTGGGGCCTGGGGAAGGGCGCGGGGCGCGGAGGCCCCGCCCACATTGGGGTCCCAGTAGACCTGCACGACGGCGCAGCCGTCAATCGCCCGCTGCCGGGCGGTCTTGAGCTGGAAGGTGTGGAGCGCGTTGGCCCGCGCGATGGCGTCGAGCCGGGCCTGAAGCTCCGCGTCGCCGATGCTGCGGCGCACCCGCCCGCCGTATTCGGCCTGGACGGGCTTGTTGACGATGGGCGCGCAGTAGTTGGCCCCCACCAGGCGGCCGAGGCGTTCGAGCCAGTGCTCGTCGCTCTCGCGGCTGTTCTTCTTGATGTAGCGGAGCGGCCGGTCGCCGCCGATGTAGAAGTCGCGGTACAGCTCGTAGGGCTCGTGGTGCAGCCCCTGTGCCTCGCGCTTCCAGGCCGCCAGGTCGTTCCAGATGCTTTCGGTCGTGAGCTTCAAGGGAAAGGCTCCTTTCTCTCGGGGGCGCGTAATTCCGATACTGGGCTTGAAACCGGAATAACGCTGTGGTAGACTGCTCGTTATGCTGGCGGGTAGGAATAACGACTGCCAGTCTGACTGTCTGGGGGAACGAAGATGGCCGATTCCATTCGTGCGGGACGATACATCTCGCAACCACAGGGGTACAAGGCATTTGTGCCGAACCCGCTGCCGCCGGAGCCGCCTCTGGCCCTGGATGCGGCGCTCCTGCGCCTGCTCTCCCAGGCCGATTGCGCCCTCGGCCGCCTCGACGGGGCGGGGGCCATCCTGCCGAACCCCGACTTCTTCGTGAGCATGTACGTGCGCCAGGAAGCCGTCCTCAGTTCCCAGATCGAGGGCACGCAAAGCACACTCGAGGATGTGCTGGCGTACGAGGCAGGGGATCAAGGGGCGGAAAGCCCTCGCGACCTGGCAGAGGTCGTCAACTACGTCAAGGCCATGAACCACGGCCTTGAGCGGCTCACAGAACTCCCGCTGAGCCTGCGCCTGATCCGCGAGATCCACGGTCGCCTTCTCGAAGGCGTCCGCGGCGGCGACCGCACGCCCGGCGAGTTCCGCCGCTCACAGAACTGGATCGGCCCCGCAGGCTGCACGCTGAAGGACGCCGCTTACGTGCCGCCACCCGTCCACGAAATGCTCCAGGCCCTCGACAACCTGGAGAAGTTCCTCCACGACGAGTCGCTGCCCATCCTGGTGCAGTGCGCCCTCGCGCACGCCCAGTTCGAGACCATCCACCCGTTTCTCGACGGCAACGGCCGCGTCGGGCGGCTCCTCATCACGTTTCTCCTGTGCTGGCGAGGCGTCCTGCGCCGCCCGCTGCTCTATCTGAGCCTCTACCTCAAGGCTCACCGAGCGGAGTACTACGACCGCCTCCAGGCTGTCCGCGTGGACGGCGATTGGGAGGGCTGGCTCCGCTTCTTCCTGGCCGGAGTAGCGGAGGTGGCCGACGGGGCGACACGCACGGCACGCGCCATCCTGGACCTCCGCGAGGAGCATCGCCAGCTCGTCGTGGCCAAGGCCCGCAAGGCCAGCTCGGCCCACGCGCTCCTCGACATGCTCTTCAGAAACCCCATCGTCACGCCGCACACCGTTCAGCGAGGACTCGGCTGCGCGTTCGACACCGCCAACCGGCTCGTCAGCGACTTCGCGGAGTGGGGCCTGCTCCGCGAGACCACCGGCAAGCAGCGCAACCGCCGCTTCCGCTACCAGCCCTATCTGGCTCTGTTCCCCAGCGCCTGAGGCCCCGCCGTGCCTCGCGCTTCCAGGTCGCCAGGTCGTTCCAGATGCCCCCGGTCGTGAGCTTCAAGGCAAGGCCCCTTTCTGGCAGTGGGGTCGTGGCGCCCCATGTTGATTTCGGGCAGCGCGATGTTGCCGAATGGCAACGCGCGTAAGTCGCTGTGCGCCAAAGGGTTAGGCGGAAGAGCCACACATCCGCGTTGACGAACGTCAACATGGAGAGCCGGGCGTCGCGCGCGCCCCATCATCGCAATGCCGCACCAGAAGTCACAAGGCCAGGCTCGGCATTGACTTATGTCCAATGCGTGTCGCGGCGTCATGATGGTTGCAGCGGCACGCGGTTTGCGGCGTTGACACATGATTGTTGTGTATGGAGGCCTACAATGGCTCGTTTCGCTCGTGCTCTTTCCGTGTCGCTGTCGCTTGTCTTCCTCTCCGCGCCCGTGGCGCAGGCGGCATTCATTGACTTCATCAACCAGCAGCCGATGAATAGCCACTGGGGCCAGGCAAACGCGGGAACCACGTATTTCTGGTCCGACCACCTCGCGCCTCAGGCGGCCAACGACTACGTGATGGGCACCCCCTACGCGACGGGCAATCTCCGCACCCCCGAAGGCTCGTCCAGCACCTTCGCGGGCAACTCGCTGACCATCCACTCCGGCGGCAGTCTCCTCCTGAAGTCGAACAACAATTCGCGCGTCTACGTCGTCAATGACCTCATTCTGGATGGCGGCGGGGTCACTCTCGGCAATGGCAACCGGATATTCACCCTCGACGGCAACATCACCGTGCTCTCGGCGTCCTCCATCGGGACCTCCGATACTGACAATCGCCGCCTCTACCTCGATGCCGGGATCGAGGGCTCGGGTCAGCTCAACCTCCGGCTCGCCGCCGGTGCCTGGATCATCCTCGGCGAAGACAACTCGGACTTCAGCGGCACGTGGAACATCACCCGCACCGGTACCGGCGGCACCCAGCCGTACGTGGACGCCCAGGCCGCCGGCTCGCTCGGCACCGGCGACGTCATCGTCGGCGCCGGCGTGATGCTCGACATTGACTACGACCGCGAGGAGCTGTCCTCGAACCTCGTCCTCAACGGCCTGCTCACCCTCGACCAGGCCCTCGTCTTCGGGTCCGTCACCATCGGCGGCACGCTGCTGGACCCGGGCGTGTACAGCTTCACCCAGCTCAACACAGACTTCGACGCCTACCTGGTGAACGGCGGCACCGGCAGCATCACCATCCCGGTGCTGCTGGTGATTCCCGAGCCGGCCACGCTCACCCTCCTCGCCCTCGGTGGCCTGGGGCTGCTGAGGCGGCGCAAGCGGTAGTCCGTGTGTGTCCGTGCGCCGTCCGTGCCGCCCTCTCACGGACTGATACGGACCGGCACGGACGCTTCCCGCCTACCATCGCCCGACGGTGATCGCGGCGCTGCCGGCCGGCATCACCGGCCGGTAGGGCGTGCATACCTGCACGCGGAACGAGGATGGTGTGCACGTATGCACACCCTACCATTGGCCGACGCGGAGGGCAGCGCTCCCCGCCGGCATCACGCGCGCCACGAGGTAGCCCAGGGCGTCGCTGATGTGGCCGCGCTCGGGCTTGCTCGTGTCGGGCATGCCCGTGTAGGGCTGGTAGACGACCTCCTCGAGATCCGTGATGAGCTTCTGGCAGCGCGGATGGATGCGCAGCCGCACCCTTCCCGCGGCGTCGCAGAGCGCCGCGTTCACCGCGTTGTAGCGGTCGCGCCGCGCGGGGTTCGCCCCCGGCACGCAGAACCGCGCCTGGGGGAAGCACTGGCGAATGATCGCGTAGTCGCTCCGCCCCGCCGTCGAGCGAGCATGGCCCGCCGCGTCGCCGTAGACGAAGACAGGAACGGGAACCGGGTGTTCGGTTTTCGGTGTTCGGTGTTCGGGGCCCCGATAACCGACAACCGACAGCCGACAACCGCTCTTCTCGAGCCGCTGGCCGAGCGCCTCGCACATCGCCTGCGTGCCCGAGTCCGTCAGCCAGATCTCATCCACCACCCGCAAGGCCCCGTGCCGTGTGGCCC